>NZ_PDCP01000014.1 GCF_002553505.1 Mycolicibacterium agri
GCGTACCGCCGCCGCAGGATCCATTGATGGCGCCGCCGCCACCGCCGGAGGGGGCGCCCCCGCCCCCGCCACCTGGATGATGGCCCCATGCGGGTGCTGCTGCGCATCTTGATCGTCGCCGCGGTGGCGACCGCGCTGATCGCCGTGGAACTGACGTCGCGGTCGGGTGTGCTGTGGCGGTTGATCACGTTCACCTATCAGGCCAATCTGCTCGCCGCGGGCTACTACCTGTGCACGCTGATCTCGCCGCGGGTCGACGCGCGGGCCGGTGTGCGCGGCGCCGTCGTGCTGTATGTCCTTGTGGCCGGGGTCCTTTGGAACCTGCTGCTGACGGAGTACAGCATGGGCTACACCCCCGCCAACATCTTGTTGCATGTCGTCGTTCCGGTGCTCGCGTTGCTGGACTGGGTGTGGGTCGGCCGCGATGCGCGCGGTATTCGATGGTGGCAGCCGTTGGTCTGGCTGGTCTATCCCGCCGTCTATGTGGCGTTGGCGTTGTTCGTCCTCAACCACGCAGGGCGCCGCGCTCCGTACTATTTCCTGGATCCCGACTCCGTCGGGATGTTCGTCGTCGCCGCGAACATCGGTCTGCTCGCGGTGTTCGTGCTCGGCCTCGGCTACGGGATCTCGGCGGTGGGCCGAGCCCGCCGGACCGCGAGGTCGGCGCCGCTGAACTAAGCGCCGAGCGCGTGCAGGTTCTTTGCGGTCGGCGAGGTCGGCACCGTGGCGGGATCGGGGTAGGTGCCCAATACCCGGTCCGCCGTGCCTGCGCTGGTAACGGTGAACCAGTAGTGCTCGTTCTTGTAGTGGTGTTGCCGGTGATTGCGCCAGATCGCCCGGTAGACAGCGTTTTTCGGTTTGTAATCGGTGTGGATCAGGTAGTGCGTCCACTCGTAGCACAGCCCGAGCGCCACGATGAAGACCAAAAACGTCAGCCCCATGCCGGCGCGCGGGAAGGCAAGCAGCGCAACGGCACTCGCGAGCGGCACCACCCACAGCAGCGCCCGCCACGGAATGAAGATCAGCCCCACCCGGCGCGGATCGATGTGGTGACGCCGATGCTCACGCGCCAGCAGCGGGTCGATGGTGAGCCGACCCACCCGCTTTGGCCGCCAATGCAGGATGAACACGTGCACCAACCATTCGAAGAAGGGGAAGACCGCCAGCATCGCCGCGGGCACGAGCGCGTCGGTGACCTGCCAGTCGCCGACGAGGACGCGCACCATGACGGCGACGATGAACGTGGTGCCGAGCACCCACGGCGACGGATATTTCCAGAAGTGGCGCGCGGCGTCGCGCAGCGTGAACGCCTTGCGTGCCTGCCTTTCGGTGGCGATGGTCATGCTGTTTCCAGGCGCTCGAACGCGGCGAGCATCGCCGCAGTGGTGGGTTCGAGAAGGTCGATCGCCGCCTGCTTGGCGGCGGCGGGATCGCCGACGGTGATCGCATCGGCGAGTCGGCGGTAGGCCTGCGGCCGACCGACTTCGGCGGCCATCACGGTGGCCAGGGCAGGCAGGGCGGGCTCGTAAGTCGCCCGAAGCGTGTTGTACATCAACCGGAACACGATGGAGTCGGCGCCGTCGACGACGTGGTCCCAGAACATCAGCGCGTGACGTTGCCGCTCGACGGGATCCTGTTCGGACTCCAGCGCTGCCACCGCGTCGTGCAGCTGTGCGGGCAGCTCTGGCTGGCGGCGTTGGGCGGCAAGTTCGGCGACCTTCGGCCCGTTGTGCAGTCGGGCCTCGAGGATGCTGCGCACGACGGAAAGATCGAGTTCACCGGCCCGCATCAGCAGCCGGGGCAGCAGGTCGAGGCCCGCGTGCCGGCGAAAATCGCGGACGGTGGTGGCATCGCCCTGGCGCACCTCGACCAGCCCCGCGGCCGACACCCGTTTGAGCGCCTCCCGCACGGCCGGACGCGACACCCCCAGCACTTCGGCCAGGCGGCGCTCGCTGGGCAGCGGCTGACCGGGCTGCATCTCGCCGCTGAGGACCTCGCTGACGATCTGCTCGAAGACATCTTCGGGCACGGAGCGCCGATTCACCGGCTGAAGGGGCATGCGACCACTCTGCCGCACTATTGGTAAGAGGTCAAGTGGTCATACCAGTGCTATCCCGCGTACAAGGTTGCTGAGAGGTACAGCTCACGCCGAAGTCGCATTACCTGGCAGGTAATTGCCTTCGTTACCGCGGCGGCGCACCGTGAAGGTGTCAGCGAAAGGAGACGGAGGTGACGAACGCCGACAGCCGAGACGGTAAAACCGCGGGTCCGCCGATTCCGCGGTGGCTGCGCTTCGTGCTGAAGTCCGACCGCGCCGGGTCGGCCTGGTACATCGGGGCCGGCTTCTTCTTCGCGCCTGCGCTGGCGATGGTGTCGCCGTGGCCGACGGTCACGGCCGTGCTGTGGGCGATCATCGCCATCGCGGGGTTGTGGCTCGGCCTGCTGGGGATCGCGATGGCGACAGGGCTGGCGATCGTGTTGAAGTCGGGGGAGGAGATCCCCGAGGACTACTGGCGCTCGATCATCGACTATCCGCGAACTACGCCGTGACCGCCGACTTGCCCGTGTAGTCGACCTGCCAGTGCTTGATTCCGTTGAGCCACCCGGACCGTAGCCGCTGCGGCTTGGAAATCGGTCTGATGTTCGGCATTTCGTCGGCGATGGCGTTGAAGATCAGATCGATCGTCATCCGCGCCAGGTTGGCCCCGATGCAGTAGTGCGCACCGGTACCGCCAAATCCCAAGTGCGGGTTGGGATCTCGCAAGATATTGAAGGTGAACGGGTCGTCGAACACCTCTTCGTCGAAGTTCGCCGACCGATAGAACATGACGACACGCTGATCTTTTTTGATCTGGACGCCGGAGAGTTCGGTGTCCTCCAACGCCGTGCGCTGAAACGACGTGACCGGCGTTGCCCAGCGCACGATTTCGTCGGCGGCCGTCGCCGGGCGCTCCTGCTTGAACAACTCCCATTGATCGGGATGCTCGGTGAACGCCATCATGCCCTGCGTGATCGAGTTGCGGGTGGTCTCGTTTCCCGCCACCGCCAGCAGGATCACGAAGAAGCCGAACTCGTCGTCGGTCAGCTTGTGTCCCTCGACGTCGGCTTGCACCAGTTTGGTGACAAGGTCGTCGCCGGGATTCTTGCTGCGCTCGGCGGCCATCTGCATGCCGTAGGTGATCAATTCGATCGACGCGGCCATCGGGTCGTTCGTCGCGAACTCCGGATCCTGGTCGCCGACCATCTGATTCGACCAGTCGAAGAGCTTCTTGCGATCCTCCTGCGGTACCCCCATCAAACCGGCGATCGCCTGCAGGGGCAGTTCGCACGACACCTGTTCGACGAAGTCACCCGAGCCCTCCGCGGCGGCCGCCTTGACGATCCGCTGCGCCCGGTCGCGAAGCTCGTCGCGTAACGACTCGATCGCCCTCGGCGTGAACGCGCGGGAGATGATCTTGCGCAAATGGGTGTGATGCGGGGCGTCCTGGTTGAGCAGAACCACCTTCCCGCGCTCCAGGCTCTCCGGGTCGGCGTCGTCGCGATACCGGGGCAGGGCCGTCTTCCTGTTGCTGGAGAAGACGTCGCTGCGCCGCGACACCTCGCGGACGTCCTTGTGCTTGGTCACCACCCAGAAGCCGTCGTCGCCGAACGCGCGGTTGCCCTTCGGCTGGGCGTTCCACCAGATCGGCGCCGCCCGCCGCACCTCGGCCAGTTCATCGACCGGCAGCCGTTCGGCGTAGATGTCAGGGTCGGTGAAGTCGAATCCTGGCGGGAGGTTGGGAGTTGGCATGGAGGGACTCCTCGTACGACGTTGTCTAGTGCCCGTATGGCATTGCTACACCACAGATGAGAGCCGGTGAAGGGGGTTTGGAAACTTCAGCTGAAGTCGCAAGTGAAACGTGTTCTGGCCGGCGTCCCAAGAATCTTCACAGCGGATTCGCCTTGGTCACTCTGGACCCAGGTGTAACAATCGGAGTGCCACGGCTGAAGCACCCATTAGCACCGGGAGAAGCGAAGGGGGCATCGGGTGAGGAAACGCGACACGGTTTTGACCCTGTCCGCCACGACCGGCGCGCTCGGCGCGGTCGCGGCGGCGATACTGGCGGCCCCGGCCGCGTACGCAGATCCCGCGATACCACCGCCGGCGCCCCCGGCACCGGCTCCGGTGCTTCCGGCGCCGACTCCGCTGCCTGCCGAGCAGTCCATCGCGACTCAGGCCGCCGGTGAGCCCGCACCCGCCGCGGTACCGGCGCAGCCGGCCGAAAGGCCCCATCTGAGCAGCCCCGAGAACCCCCCTCCGGGCTCCACCGACGTGCCGGTCGGCCCGCCCGAGAGCCGCGGGATGTCGTATCTGCGCGACCTCTGGCATGCCGTGCAGACGCAGGAGATCAGCGGGCGCGACGCGCTGCTGCTGTTGACGCAGCGGCCGCTGGATCCGAACGCGGTGCCGTTCAACGGACTGCCGCCAGGCCCGCTGGCCGCAGCACCCGCGCCTGCGCCGGAGGGCACCCCGCCGGCACCTGCGCCGGAGGCCGCACCGCCGGCACCGCTGGCGCCTGCGCCGGCTCCTGGTGAACCCGCACCACCCGCACCGCCGGCGCCGTTGGCGCCCCTGCCGCCCGCGCCTGCCGGACCCGCCGTTCCGCCGCCGCCGGCGCCCTAGCGTCCTGATCGCGCGCCGCGGCGCGTGGATATTGCGCGCAGGGTCGTGCCCTGCGCAATTCACGACCGTGGCCGCAGAGTCGACGCGGCGAATGCAGGCCCGCGGCGCCCTAAGCCGTGGCGGCCGCGTTGAGCTCGTCGAGCCGGTTGGTGGCTTCGAGATACTCCTGCACCCAGCGCTGGATCACCGTCGCGGACTTCTCCACCTTGTTGAGCTGACCGACGACCTGGCCGACAGGGTTGAACGCCACGTCGACGCTTTCGTTCGGGTACTTGTGGGTGGCCGCGACGGCCATGCCGGAAACCATGTACTGCAACGGCATTCCCAACGGCTTGGGGTTCTCCGGCTTCTCCCATGCCTCGGTCCAGTCGTTGCGCAACATCCGCGCCGGCTTTCCGGTGAACGACCGGCTGCGCACGGTGTCGCGGCTGTCAGCCTTGGCATAGGCCTGCTGCTGGACCGGGGTCTGCTCGGCTTCCTCGACCATCAGCCACTGCGAACCGGTCCATGCGCCCTGCGCGCCCAGCGCGAGAGCCGCGGCGATCTGCTCGCCGCTGGCGATGCCGCCCGCGGCCAGCACCGGCACCGGCGCGACCGCCTTGACGACCTGCGGCCACAGCACGATGGAGCCGACCTCGCCGCAGTGGCCGCCGGCTTCGCCGCCCTGGGCGATGACGATGTCGACGCCCGCATCGGCGTGCTTGCGGGCCTGTGACGGGGACCCGCACAGCGCGGCGACCTTACGGCCCTCGTCGTGAATGTGCTTGATCATGTCGACAGGGGGAGTGCCGAGCGCGTTGGCGATCAAGGTGACTTTCGGATGCCGAAGCGCGACCTCGACCTGCGGCGTCGCGGTGGCCTCGGTCCAGCCCAACAGCTGGAAGGCGTCAGCCCCGCTGTCGTCGGTCGGCACCCCGTGGTCGGCGAGGATCTTGCGGGCGAAGTCGATGTGTTCCTGGGGCACCATGTCCTGCAACGTCTTGGTCAGTTCGTCGGCCGACAGGTTGGAGTCCATCCCCTCGTATTTGTTCGGGATGACGATGTCGACGCCGTAGGTGTGGTCGCCGATGTTCTCGTCGATCCAGTTGAGTTCTATCTCGAGCTGTTCGGGCGTGTAGCCGACAGCGCCGAGCACGCCGAAGCCGCCGGCCTTGCTCACCGCCACCACAACGTCGCGGCAGTGGGTGAAGGCGAATATCGGAAACTCGATGCCGAGGTCGTCGCAGATGGGCGTGTGCATGCCAGCTCCTTGGGCGCCGTGAGCGAACTGAAACGTGTTCTAGTTTAGTACTCACCGGCCCGGCGACCGCCATACGGGGTCACTACGACTGGTCCGCACCGCCCTTGGACTCGTCGGAGAATTTCGGATTTCCGTCGTCGTCGAGCCATTCGTTGACCGCGGTCCCGGAAACCGTTCCGTCGCTGCCCGGCATGGTCACCGTGGGGCGTTCTTCGTGGTACTCCTTGGCCATTTCCTTGGCCTTCTGTCTGTGCTCGTCTGTGACTTCCGGCTTCGGAATGATTTTCTGCTCGTCTTGCTGCTGGTCCTGCTGGTCCTGCTGCGGTTCGCTTGCCACGGTGCACGCCCCTTCTGAGTCACTGGCTTGTCAATAACTTCCCGACGTGCACGCAGACTGCCCGCGCCGGCGAATTACGAAACAGCCTTAGACCGGGGAACCAACATCGAACCCGCGAGCGCGAGCGCACCGATCACCGCCAGCGGAATCGACCACGACCGTCGACTGGACACCGCGTCCTGGCACATGGCCACGTAATCGGTGTGCGGAACGATCTGATTGAGAATCGGCACGCCGGCCACGGTCTTGCTGTTGGCGGCCTCGGCCTGCGAAGTATCGGCGGCGATGGCGTTGCCGCAGCTGATCGATTGTCCGTCGCCGGTCACCGAAACCGGTACCAGCAGGGCGATTACACCGGCGACCAGAACGATCGCACCGATTAACAGGACCAGGCGTCGCGCACTCACGTTGTCTCCTCACTTCTCGACCGGGGATCGCGTGATCGCGTGATTTGGGTGCCCCGGAATCGGCTGGAGTAATTGCCCGTCGCGGCGATCGCCAAACCGCGCACCGCTACGACACGCGCCAGAAGGGCACGGCGGCGTCGTACAGTCGGCGCACCAACCCGCCGGCGGGCAGCGCCCGCGGGCGCGGCCGCTGCCGAGGTGGCGAGGCAGACCAGCGCCGTCAGCCTCGGCGCCCGGGGACCGCGACCCGCAGCACCGGCCAACCGTTGCTGGCGGCCGCGGCGGCCAACCTCGAACGCGGGTTGACCGGGCGGGGATTGCCCACCATCGACATCAGGGCCACGTCTTCGTCACCGTCGGCGTAGAAATAGCTGTCCGCCAGCTCGATGCCGTTGTCACCGCAGAACCGTTGCGCCGCATCGGCTTCCCTGACGCCCCAGATGATCGGACGGACGATGTCGCCCGTCAGCCGACCCTGTTCGTCGACCTCGAAGTGGTTGCACAGCAGCCGGGTGATCCCGAGCGCGCGGGCGACCGGTTCGGCGTGGATGGTCAACGCCGACGAGCACAGCGCCACCGTGTGTCCGCGCTGCTGGTGGGCGGTCACGATCTCACGCATGTGCGGGTACACGCGAGATGCGATGTGCCGCACAAACAACTGCTCGCCGAGTTCGTCGAGCTCGCACAGCGACTCACCCTTCAGATAGCCGGCCGCACGCACGATCAGGCGCTCGAACTGCATGCGGCCGAGCCGGTATCGAATGGACGCTTCCAGCACCCCGAGAATCTCTCCGATGCGGGCTTGCCTGCGCCGGATCCGGTCGCCGGCATGGGCCGTCGCGGTGAATCCGGACACCAACGTGCCGTCCAGGTCAAAGAACGCACCCACTTCGGGTCCGGGCGGGCTTGCGGCGATCTCGGCGATCCGCCCCGACGGCTCCACGATCATCGTCATCAGACTACGTTCTTGAACTCGAGAGCCATACCGAGAGGAGAGTGCAGGGTGATCCGCGACTCCGCGGTGTGTTCGTGCGCTGCGAGGTCGTCGGCGACGAGGATCCGTTCTCGCTGAGAGCGTTTACGGGCGATCCCAACAGCGCGACAACGTCGGTGATCCGGAAACCGGACCCAGGTCGGTTGGGCGGATATGACCGCATTGAACAACGGCGTGGTGGTTCGCCTGACTAATCCGACGGAGCGGAACCGTCGAACTGCACAGCACCGTGTCGATGAGGTAGCGCGGTCAGGGCAGCGCCGTCGCGATGCGCCGCCACTGCTCGAAGGGGTAGGCGTTGGAGTCGGCGGTCAGCACCTGGATGCAGATGTGGTCGGCGCCTGCGGCCAGATGCTCGTTGACACGGTCCATCACGGCCTGCTCGTCACCCCACACGATGATGGCGTCGAGCAGACGCTCGCTGATCGAGGTGACGTCGTCGTCGGAGAACCCCAGCCGGCGCATGTTGTTGGCGTAGTTCGGCATCGCCAAATACCGTTTGATCCAACGCCTTCCGATCGCGTGCGCTTCGTCGGCATCCTCGGTGAGGATGGCCGTCTGCTCGGGCAGCAGCAAGGGGCCCTGGCCCAGCACCTCACGGGCACGGCGGGTGTGCTGCGGGTTGACGAGGTAGGGGTGCGCGCCCCGCGAGCGATTCGCCGCCAGCTCAAGCATTTTCGGGCCGAGTGCGGCCAGCACCCTCGAAGCAACGGGCACCGGCGGCTCGGCGCTGTCCAGCGCGTCGAGGTAGGCCGCGGTCGCCGCGAGCGGTTTGCGATAGCGACCGGACTCGATCGAGTCGATCAACGGAGCGTGGCTGACGCCGATGCCCAGCAGGAACCGTTCACCGTGAGCAGCGGTCAGCGCAGCATAGGACGCCGCAACGTCGGCGGGTTCGTTCATCCAGAGGTTGAGGATGCCGGTGGCGATCACCGCGTTCTTCGTCACCGACAGCAGGTGTTCGACCGACTCCAGCACCGGGGTCTGCCCGACGTCGGGTATCCACAGCGCGCTATACCCCAGCTCTTCCAATTCCGCTGCGGCCTCGGCCGATTGCGCCTTGTCGCCGTAGCGCAGCTGATGACTCCAGATACCTACACCCGATAAATCCATGCTCTCCCTACTACCCAACTGCGGCGAAATTGACCGTCGCCGTGGCTCCGAGTTCGTTGTCATCGCTTCGGTAGATGTCGACCTGGATGACGACCGATCGCTTCCCGGTGCGCAGAATCCGCGCAACGGCGCGTGCCGGCCCGTTCTTCTCCTTGATCGGTCGCAGATAACGGATGAACAGGTCGGTGGTGGCGATGGCGTGACCGAACGGTGTGCTGCGCGCCGCCAACTGCCCGGCCGTCACGTCGGCCATCGTGGCGATCAACCCGCCCTGCAGGCCACCGGCGGTATTGGTGACGCGCTCGTCGACAGGCATCTCCATGATCACGGAGCCGTCGTCGGCGGGCACCTCCTGCAAACCGATCTGATCGAACAGCTCCCTGAGGGATCTCGGCGCCGTCACGGGCAACGACCTTACGGCAGGGGCTGCGCTCGGTGGTGTGCCCTTCTGCCCGGCCGGGTATCCCGCAACGGATGCAGACCTTCCTCCCGCGTCCGGGGTTCGTCGACACGGCGCGGCTGCTCGACATGCGCCGCCTGGGCAAGCAGCGCGTCGAGACCATCCAGGTGCTGCGCGCTCTCACGGTGCCCGGCTACGGGTGGCGGCACCACCCGGCCGCGGCGATGTGGGCCGGCTACGAGGAAGCGCTGGTCCGGTACGGCCTCGACGTGTGCGAGGTGTGGTGCGAGAGCGGCAAAGCCGACACGTGTGCGACCACGCTCGTCACCGATCTGGCCGGCGCGACGGGCCAGCGGGCTGTGCGCACCCAGGACCAGCTGGCGGCGGCCGGTGAACTGCCTCGGTGGCTGGGCGATCAGGACTTTCACCGCAGCCACCAGTCGGCGTTGGTGCGCAAGGATCCGGAGTTCTACCGGCGGGTGTTTCCCGACGTTCCCGACGATTTGGCCTACGTGTGGCCGCAGTCGGATCGGACGCGACGCGTGCCGGTCTGAACCGGGACATCGCGGCGCCGACGGGCTCGTATGCTCGGGGCATGTCCGACAGCCCACGCACCGGACTACCCCCTGGACCGCGGTTACCGGCCCTGGTTCAGGCCGCGCTGATGGCCCGGTACTGGCCGCGGTTCATCTCCGCGTGCAGGCGGCGCTACGGACGCGTGTTCACCATGCGCATCGCCACCATGGGCACGCTGGTGTACCTGGATGACCCGGGCGAGATCAAGAAGGTGTTCGCGGGCAGCCCGGCCGTCTATCACGCCGGGGAAGCCAACAAGATGCTCGGCGGCCTGCTCGGCGACAGCTCCGTGCTGGTGATCGACGACGACGCACACCGCGAGCGGCGCCGCCAGATGCTGCCGCCGTTCCACCGCGACGCGGTCGCGCGGCAAGCCGCCGTGATGGCCGAGATCGCGGCCGACAACATCGCGACATGGCCCGTCGACACCGAGTTTCCGGTCGCCCCGAAGATGTCGGAGCTCACCCTCGAGGTGATCCTGCGGACGGTCATCGGTGCGTCCGACCCTGCGCGGCTCGCTGCGCTGCGGGCGGTGATGCCCAAGCTGCTCAACGTGACCCCGTGGGCGTCGCTGGCGCTGGCGAACCCCGCGCTGCAGCGGTTCGGGCCGTGGCGCGGTCTGCACCGCCGAATCGCCGAAGCCAACCGGCTGCTCTACGCCGAGATCGCCGACCGCCGTCGCGATCCCGACCTCGCGACGCGCACCGACGCGCTGGCGATGCTCGTTCGCGCGGGCGGGGAGGACGGCCAGGACGGCACGCCGATGACCGACCGCGAGCTGCGCGACCAGTTGATGACGCTGCTCGTCGCCGGGCACGACACCACCGCCACCGCGCTGTCGTGGGCGCTGGAGCGGCTGACCCGTCATCCCGCCATCCTGGCGAAGGCGGTGCGTGCCGCCGAGGCCAGTGCGGCCGGCGACCCCGAGGGCGATGAGTACCTGGACGCGGTGGCCAAGGAGACACTGCGGATCCGACCGGTCGTCTTCGACGTCGGCAGGATCCTCACCGAACCGGTCGAACTGGCCGGCTATCACCTGCCCGCGGGTATCATGGTCGCCCCGGGTATCGGCCTGGTGCACAGCAGCCCCGGGCAGTATCCCGACCCCGACCGGTTCGACCCGGACCGGATGGTGGGCACGACGCCGGGACCCACCACGTGGTTCCCGTTCGGCGGCGGCAACCGCCGCTGCCTCGGCGCGACGTTCGCCATGGCCGAGATGCGCATCGTGCTGCGCGAGGTGCTGCGCCGGGTGGCGTTGTGCACCACCACCGCGGCGGGCGAACGGCAGAAGGTCAAGCACGTCATCCTCGTGCCGCACCGCGGCGCACGCATCCGGGTGCGGGCCGTCAAGGACGTTCCGTCGGCGGCTGCGGCAGGCGCCGGCGCGTCGTCGTGTATGCATAGATCGTGAGCGCACGCGCCGGAATCGTTGTCACGGGAACCGAAGTACTGACCGGCCGAGTCACCGACCGCAACGGGCCGTGGCTGGCCGACCGGCTCCTGGAGCTCGGCGTCGAGCTGGCCCACATCACCATCTGCGGAGACCGGCCCGACGACATCACCGCTCAATTGCGCTTCCTGGCCGACCAGGGCGTCGACCTGATCATCACGAGCGGTGGGCTCGGACCTACCGCCGACGACATGACCGTGGAGATGGTGGCGAAGTTCTGTGGGCGCGAACTCGTGCTCGACACCGAACTCGAGGAGAAGATCTTCGCCATCCTCAAGCGGCTGCGGGCCCGCTTCACCAACGTCGATTTGGACGCGGTGCGGGCCGCCAACCGCAAGCAGGCACTCGTGCCCGCGGGCTCGGAGATTCTCGATCCGGTGGGCACCGCGCCGGGCGTGGTGGTGCCGGGTAAGCCGACGGTGGTGGTGCTGCCGGGCCCGCCGCGCGAACTGCAGCCGATGTGGCACACCGCGCTGCAGACCGCCCCCGTGCAGGAGGCGATCGCCGGTCGGACCATCTACCGGCAGGAGACGGTGCGGATGTTCGGGCTGCCAGAATCGGGGCTGGCCGAAACCTTGCGGGAGGCCGAGCAGCGCATCGACGGTTTCGACCGACTCGAGATCACCACCTGTCTGCGCCGCGGGGAACTCGAAATCGTCACCCGCTATGAGCCCGACGCCGCCGATGTGTACGCCGAGCTGCTTGCGGTGCTGCGTGAACGCCATGCGCGGCAAATCTTTTCGGAGGACGGCTCGCTGATCGACGATCAGGTGGCAGCGCTGTTGGCCGGTCGCCGGATCGCCACCGCGGAGTCCTGCACCGGCGGGCTGATCGCCGCGCGGCTGACCGATATCCCCGGCTCGTCCGCGTACGTCGCCGGCGGCGCGGTGGTCTACGCCAACGAAGCGAAGTCGGAGGTGCTCGAGGTCGACCCGGCCCTGATCGAGGAACACGGTGCAGTGTCCGAGCCGGTCGCCGAGGCGATGGCGCAGGGGGCATTGCGGCGCTTCGACGCCGACACCGCGGTCGCGACCACCGGGATCGCGGGTCCCGGCGGCGGAACGAAGGAAAAACCGGTCGGCACAGTGTGCTTCTCGGTGCAACTTGCCGACGGTCCCTGCCTCACCCGCACCCTGCTGTTGCCGGGCAATCGCTCCGACGTTCGCGAGCGCTCAACCACCGTGGCCATGCATCTACTGCGTCGCGCCTTGCTCGGCGCGAAAGACCCTGCGCTGCTTGAGGATTGATTCAGGATTCGACAGCCGCGCGGAACGCCTGCTCGGCGGCGTCGCCGTGCACGGCGAAGATCACTCGCTCCAGCGTGCGCGGCTGGTAGGCCTGCACCGCACCGACCATCAGCTGCGCGGCCTGATCGAGCGGAAAGCCGCCGACACCGGTGCCGAACGCCACCAGCGCTAGCGAACGGCACTGCAGTTCGTCGGCGACGGCGAGCGTCGACCGGGTGGCCCGCTCGATGATCTCGGCCGACGTGGGCCCACCGAGTTCCATTGTGGCGGCGTGGATCACGTAACGAGCCGGCATGTCGCCCGCGGTGGTCGCGACCGCCTCGCCGAGACCGATCGGCGCCTTCTCGTCGGACTCCCGCTGCACGTCCGGGCCGCCCGCCCGAGCGATCGCGGCCGCCACCCCGCCGGCGTGTTTGAGTCGGGTGTTGGCCGCGTTGGCGATGGCGTCGACGTCGAGCTTCGTCACGTCGGCCTGCCGGACGTCGATTTCCATCGCCATATTCCCTAATCCTCGGTGACGGTGAAGCTGGCCAGCCAGTCCTCGTGCATTTCGTCGTTGATCGACACCCGCCACTGGTAGCGCTCACCGGCCTTGAGCTTGAGCGAGGGCACGGTGGCGGTGAACGGGATGGTGACCGGAGTTCCCTTGGGGTGCACCGGCTTGTGTTTGGCCTTGATCACCCCGTCCTCGGTGCTTGCGACGCGCACGCCGTCGCTGTCGACCAACTCGGCGCGGATCGGGAAGGTCTTGCCGAGCTCCGACCACTCGACCTCGACGAAGATGACGAGCGCGTGTTGGGGCACCGGGGTCGGGCTTGTCGTCCAGCCCAGACCGAGCGCGTGGATGGTGCCCGCCTGGTCCAGTTGAGCGCTTTGCGCCAGCAGCACGATGGCTCTCATGGTTGAGCGGATGCTACCCCTTCGCCGCGGTCCCAATCCTGCAGCAGCGAGCGCAGGATCTCGCGGGCGCGGCCGAGTCCGCCGAGATGGCTTTCGCCCGGCATCGAATGCAACTCGGCGTCAGGCAGCCGCGAGACCACGTGCTGGCCGTGCTCATAGGGAACGATGTGGTCGGCATCGCCGTGCCACCACCGCACGTGGACTTTGACCTCATCGAGGCGGAAACCCCAGTCGCGGGCGAACACGACGATGTCGTAGAACGGCGCCGCTAGTTGTCGCCGGCTCCCGTTGAGCAGGTCGTCGAGGAACATCGCCTTGATCTCGGGGCGCGCCAACAGCGCCCGGTCGGCCGGCGGCGACACCAAGCCGTACAGATCGACGGCCGGTCCGCCGATCGGGCGGATGAGCTTGATCAGGGTCGTGGCCGCCACGCCGATCGGGACCTTGGCCACCTCTAGCAGCGGCGCGACCCGCGTCCCGAGGTTGCCCATCAATCCGCCGCCGATCGCGTCGGGGCCACTGACCGGCGCCACCCCACCGACCACACCTGCGGCCACGACGCGCTCCGACATGGCCGCCGCGCAGGCCAGCGTGTACGGACCACCGCCGGACAGACCGACGATGGCGAACTTGTCGATGCCCAGCGTGTCGGCGATCGTGCGCAGGTCGCCGGCGAATTCGAAGACGTTCTGGTACTGGTACGGCGTCGACGAGCCGATGCCTGGGCGGTCCACGCCGATCAGCCGGATGCCCGCTTCCTCGGCGTACGCCCGTGCCTCGGTGGGGATCTGCCTGCGCGCGCCCGGCGTGCCGTGCAACCAGAAGATGGCGCGGCCCTGCGGCGCGCCGAACTCAGCGAACCCGATCCGCCGGTCCTCGCCTACGGCGATGTTGCCCTCGAGTTTCGGGCGATCGATTGCGACAACCATGCCAAAAGTGTCTCATGCCCGTTGTGGCGGCCATCTCAGTACGGTCGCGATGGCGCATGATGGCGTCATGGCCGCCGACGAGCTCGACGAACTCTACGAGGTCAAGCCGGAGGAGTTCACCGCCCTGCGGACCAAGCTGGCCGCGGCGGCCAAGAAGCGCGGTGACGACGCGGCAGCGAAGCGCATCGGTGCGGCCCGCAAGCCGACCACCGCGGCCTGGGTGGTCAATCGGCTCGCCCACCACAACCCGGACGCCAAGGCGTCGCTGGTCGACCTCGGCGAGCGTCTCAGGGCGGCCCACGCATCGATGGACGGTGCGACCATTCGCCAGCTGTCCGCCGGGCAGCGAAAGCTCGTCGACGAACTCGCCCGCGCGGCGTTCGACGGCGCGGAGTTGACCAACCCGTCGGCGACGCTGCGCGAGGATGTCACGTCGACGCTGCAGGCCGCCATCGCCGATCCCGACGTCGCCGACCGGCTAGGTCGGCTGACCAAGGCCGAACAGTGGTCAGGCTTCGGCGATTTCGGCGCCAGCGCCGCCGTCTCCACCGCGACGCGCGGAGGCGGGGGAAAGACGAAACCGAAGCCGAAACCGGAGAAGGCCCCGCGGAAGGCGGCTGAGGACAAACCGCCGCAGGACGACAAAAAGCAAGAAGCGGCGCGCGAACATGAGCGCGCAGTGCAGGAGGCCAAGGCCGCGTTGAGCGAGGCCGAACGCGCCAAGGACGACGCCGACAGCGAATTATCGGACCGGCAAACGGATTTGGCAGTCGCACGGCTACGCCGCGACGAGATGCGCCAGCGTCTCGAGGAGGCCGAGCGCGCCCTGCGCGAGGCCGACGAGGCCTACAGCGCCGCCAAGCAGGCCAGCCGCGATGCGGCGAAAGCGGTCAAATTCGCCAAGGATGGACTGACCCGGGCCAAAAGCGCGAAATGAGTCAGCCGACCGCGGCTTTCGCGTCGGCGAGGTTGTCTGCGGCCAGCACCAGCCTGGTGTCGGTGGCCAGATATGCCAACGTCAGGTTCACCCCGGCGTCGGCGAGCTTGCGCGCGGTGCGCCCGAGCGCGCCGGGCCGGTCCTCGATGTCGAGCACCAAAACCTCTTGTTCGGCGGCGATCCGGATGTCGGCGCGCTGCAGTGCTTCGAACGCAGCCGTCGCATCGTCGATGAGGATGTGCACCTCGGCCTGCCCTCCGCCGCAGGTTACCGCGCACAAGCCGGCGATGTTGGCGCCGGCCTGGCCGAGGATGTCGCCGACGCGCGCGAGTTCGCCTGGCTGATCGTCAAGGTAGAGCGTCAGGTCTGTGGCCATGGTCGGCCCCTTTCATCCGGCCTACCGACGATCATGCTCCAACGGCGGCGCCGTAGCCCATGCCGCCGAGAAAAAAGGTGACCACGCACAGCAGTAGGGTGGCGACGGCGAACGGCCACGCGGGCCTGCGCCGCGTCAGTTGAACGATCGTCACCATCAACCCGGACGCCCCGATGACGGCCGCGACGGCCAACGCCGTTGCCACAGCGGTGAATGCGCCTTCGGCGCTGCAGGTCTCCGGCGGGCAGTGGTCGAGGAAGGCCAGCAGAAACACCCCGAACACCGCCGCAGCGAGGCCGAGTAGGACAGTCAACAGCAGCGCGACGATCGACGCGGCGAGGTCCAGCCCTGACACCGGTCGCCGGGCGGGTGGGCCGACAGGATAACCCATGCCCGGCATGCTATCTGGGGCGTGTGCACAGTGAAGCGGCATTGCCGGCCTTACCTTCTGGGCCATCTGGTCGCGGCCAATCAGGGATGCCATACTGCGACGATGCGAAGCGCAGTGCTGGTCATCGCCGGCGCACTCACCGTGCCCCTCAGCGGGTGCGCTTCAACGATCAACCCCGACGACGCCGCGAAATCGGTGGCCGCAATCGTGTCGCGGCAGACCAAGTTCACACCGACCGACATCACCTGCCCGTCCGGCGTTCCCGCCGAAGTAGGGGTCGAATTCGACTGCGCGTTCACCGGACCCGAGGGCAAGGAGTACACCGCGCACGTAAAGGTGACGAAGGTTCAGGACGGGGAGGCGGAGTTCTACGTGGTGTCCGGGCCGCGGTGATCAGAGCGTCAGCGCGCCACCTCGCGGTATTCGACCATCGGCTCCTGCTTGATGACCGTGCTGCCCGCCGTGACCCTCAACTCGGCGGCGGAGACGGCATAGACCACGCTTCCGCGCTGCGCGAAAAATCCTCGCTCCGCGTCGGTTTCGGCCTGAGTCCGCAGCAGCGCCGCATCGCTGAGCCGAACACCCAGATATTCGTATCGTCCGGTCGGCTCGCCACAGATGACGACGAGCGATCCGTTGGTGCGGCCGATCGCGTACGCCGCCTGCGTATCCTCACAGCGCGCCGATGAGTGGATGAAGCCCTTGTCGTCCGACGGGAAGGGCGTCGCAGGTGCGGCGGCCCTCGGCGCGTCGGCTTCCTGGCTCGACGGCGGCTGGGCCGGTGTGCTCGGCGTCGGCGTCGGCGTCGGTGCGCTCGGCGCCGGTTGCTGGTTCGGGTCCGACTGTGGCGCAGCGTCCTGCGTCCGCCTGCTGTCGATCGCGCCGACGAGCACCAATGTCCCGACCAGCACCGCGATGACCGCGCCGACCGAGATCAACCTTCCGGACGAAAGGCGTTGACGCCCAAGCCGTTTTCGTCGTGCCGGCTGTTTACGGTGTCTGCCCCTCGTTCGCAGCCGACCTGACGAAGTCACAGGTTTGGCGACCAAAGTTGCTCCCGTCATGCAGCATCGTCACGAGCCGTTAGCCATTGCAGGCGCGGTGACTATTCTGCATGACGCGATTTCGAGGTCCGCCCGGCCTTCGCGGCATTCGCTTGTCGTCGTCGACCCGTTAATAGCTCGACAGCGACGACGCGAATGCGTTGGCGTGCACGGTTGATCACGAGTGCACCCGTGATGCTCACGGATTCCTGGCTACAGCCAACCGGCGAGCCTTCGCTGCCGGCGTGGGATGCGCGTTATGCCGCGACCGGCGGGGGCGGCAGCGGCGCGCCAGGGGACGGCGGCGGCACCTCAGCACCCGGCGGCGCGGGCGGCAGCGGCGCACCAGGGGGAGGCGGCGGCACTTCGGCGCCGGGCGGCACCGGGGCACCCGGCGGAGGCGGGGGCAGCGGAGCACCGGGCGGCGGTGGCAGCGGCGCATCAACCCCGACCGGAACCACGGGGCCCGGGGGAGGCAGCGGCGCACCAGGGGGCGGCGGCACGACACCCGGTTGCTCCGGTGCTGGCGCCTCGGCCGGCGCCACGTCGAGATACATGTGCTTGGTGAATTGCTTCTGGAAGGCGCCGCCGCCGCCGACCTTCACGCCACCGCCCTCGCCGGACGAAACAGGCGTGCCGTCGGGCAGGGTCGCGGCGGTGTGGCCACCGTTCCACCCGACGTTGAGGGCGCCCGGCTTGGTTCCGTACTGGAAGCCACGCGCCTTGAGTGCGCCTTCGATGTTGCCGGTGTTGAAGCGCTCTCCGTAGATCGGACGACCGGTTGCAGCGTTGGTCACGAACGACACGAGGCCCGAGCAGTCGGTTCCGGCGGGTGAGTTCCCGCCCGAGATGTACGGCGTTCCCGACAGCTGGTGCACAAGCGTCAACAGCGATGCAGTTGCGACAGCAAACATGGCGACGGACGTTAACAGAGGGGGGTCTACACACTCAAAATCTGTGAAGGCCTTCACATTTCCGCTGGTCAGTGACAGGGTTCACTCAGTCCGTAAAATGAACTCCGTTGCGTATCAATAAGTTTCAAACATGCTCAACCATAAGACTTTTGCCGTATATGCCCGCGGTCGATCTGAAAATATGCGCGCTGCACTGTATTTCAGCGGAAGGAGCGGTGTCGAGTCATCCGACAGCACGCCGCTGTCGACAACGTCTGTCTGACAAGTTCTTTCACATCGCGACATCTTGCGGATTCAGCAACGCCATCGCCCGTGACCACCGATACGTAGCCAAACAGCTGCATAAGTCGACTTACGCAACCGGCAAGCTGCATGTGTGCCAGACTGGGGTCAATGGACGAAGTGCTGAAGGCGATGGCGGATCCGAACCGTCGGCTGCTGCTCGACAGCCTCAACGCCCGCGACGGGCAATCGCTGCGCGAACTGTGCGCGGCCATGCCGATGGCTCGCCAGTCGGTGAGTAAGCACCTTGCAGTCCTCGAGGCGGCCAACCTGGTCACCATCGAGCGGCGCGGCCGGGAGAAGCTGCATCACCTCAACGCCGAACCGCTCCGCGACATTGCCGAGCAGTGGATCAAGCGCTACGAGCGCGCTGCCGCGCAGCCGTCGGTGCAGTGGGTGCACCGTTATGGCGGCGCGTCGGATCAGCCGTAGGCAAGCAGTAGGGGGATGTGCTGCTCGGCACTGGTCAGGGAGCCGTGGTGGCCGACCAATGACGACTCCATGGGCTCCACCGTGCGCCTGACGATCGTCGCCCTGCGGCGGGCCGCCGCAACCACATCGCCGATCCGGTCGCGAACGTCGTCGCGGACCCGCTCACCGAACCAGCCCGCGGCGATTGCTTCCTCGCGCGAGGCCACCCACGCGGAATCGCCCAGGATCTCCCGCCACGCCGCGAGCACGGAGTCGGCTGCGCCGTCGTCGACGTAGACGTGGCGGGCTCGTGGCTCTCCGCCGACGGCCTGCACACCATCGAGCAGGTCGGGGGAGGCGTCGATGTCGAACACATCGTCCGAGTCCACCGCCATCATGCCGTGGTCGGCGACGATGGCGAGCAACCCGCCGGGCGGCAACCCCTCGACGATCGACTCGACCAGCCGGTCGACCTCACGCAACTGCATGCGCCACGCCGGCGAGCCGGGCCCGTAGATATGGCCCAGCAGGTCGACCTCGCCGTGATAGCCGTAGCAGAGCCCGCCATCGGCGATGGCCGTCGACACGCCGACTGCGAGATCGCCGAGAGCGCGGACGCCGACGTAGCGGCCTCCCCGCAGGACCGCGCGGGTCAAACCGGAGCCGGTGAACACCGCGCCGGACACCACACTCACCGCGACACCCGCCGACTCCGCCCGCTCGAACGTCGTCGGCATCGGTTGCAGCCGTTCCGGCGGCACCGTGTCGCGCAGGTCGTCGCCCCACGGATGGGGACGCCAGCGCAGCGGGTTCATCACGCCGACACCGGGCACCCGGAACGACAGCCCGACCAGGCCGTGTTCACCCGAACGGCAGCCGGTGCCCACCGCGGCCAAACCCGCGACCGTGGTCGACGGGAAACCCGCCTGCAGCGTCGGTCCGCGCAGCGCGGCCATCACGGGCGCATCGGCGGCGTGGGCGTCCAGCAGTTCGGCCCCGAGGCCGTCGATCAGCAGGACGCACGCGCCCCGCACGTCGGTGCCCAAGTCGATCCGCCGCTCGAACTCCTCCTCGACGCCCATGGCGGCCAGCACCGAGGGCACCACGTCGGCCAGGTGCGGCGTGTGCGGGTCCGGTTGCGGCAGGTTCACATCGGCAGCCTGCCATATTCTTTTCCTCATGCCGCTGGGGAGGAAGACGGTCGCGGGCATCGGGTTGATCCTGCTGCTCGGTGCATGCTCGACGTCGCACGCGACGCCCGCCGCCCCGTCGACGACCGATGCGGCCCCCACTGTGGGCCCGTTCTCCATCGGCGGCGCCAGCACCGACACCGTCGGCGGATATCTTCCCGACGGCAAGACGCTCTCGCCGTTCGATGTGGCCGACCCGGTGATCGGCCGGCTCGACCCGGCACTACTGGCCGCCGTTCAAAACGCCGCCCGCGACGCGGCTGCCGACGGAATCGAGATGGAGATCAACTCGGGCTGGCGCACGGAGGGGTTCCAGCAGCGGTTGTTCGACGACGCGGTGCGCACCTACGGCAGCGTCGCGGCCGCCGCGGAGTACGTGGCTTCACCGCAGACGTCGCGACACGTGACGGGGCAGGCGGTCGACGTGGGTCCTCCGGAAGCCGATAACTGGTTGATACGCAACGGATCTCGATTCGGGCTCTGCCAGATCTACGCGAATGAGATATGGCACTTCGAATTGGCAGCCGACCACAACGGCAACTGCCCGCCGTTGAAACCCAACGCGGCGGGCTGACGGCACTCAGCGACAGACTGAGGCGATGCGGTCTGCCACGTCGGCGGCGACGGCGAGCGTGCCGGGATCCTCGGCCGGGAAGTACCGCCCGGCCACCGGGTCATAGCCGGCGCCGGCGATCGACGCGTGGTCAGCGTCGAGCTCGGCGCTCTCGACCGGCCACTGATGCTTTTCCAGCACAGCGGCGAACTCGCGGCTGGCCGACACCGGCACGACATCGTCGCCGACCCCGTGCAGCAGTGTGAACGGCGACGGCTCGGCACTGCCCGGCATGTCGGTGGCCGGCACCCGGCCCGAGATGGGGTCGGCGGCCATGAACGCCCCGGCCAGGCAGACCGTGTGCCGGATGCGGACATCGTGCTGTGCGGCGTTGATGGCAAGCCCCGCGGCCGCGACACCGCCCATCGACCAGCCCACGACGACGAGACTGTCGTTCTGAGCACGGTCCTGCGCGAACCGCACCGACGCCAGCAGGTCGCCGCGTCCGTTGTCGTCGGCCGCCGAATTCCAGTCGGGCGCCAGCACGGCCAATCCGTGCTCGGCGATGAGGCTGGCCAGCGGCCGGACCGACGCGCGGGCGTTGGACTGCATTCCGTGCCAGACCAGCACGACAGGTCGCCCAGCCTCACCGAAGACATCCACAAATCGGCCGGGTGCGTATTCGACGGTCTGCATGCCCTCGAGGCTACGAGCCAGCCCGGCGGGCGCCGTCGCCGCCGTACGCCGACCACCGCTGGCCCTCGCCAGGAAGGGGGAGATAGGTATGGCCGCAGTCCAAACGCCAAGCGCCCGAACCGGCCACGCTTACCAGCCGGAACCGGTTGCAATACCGACAGTGGGCCATCGCTGCCCTCCTTTCCTGGTCCCTTTCCGAAACCGCTGCACGATACCGAAACGGTATGCAGCCGCGGCGACCGCCATAACGGGGCGAGCTCCCCGCTCTTGCGCCCCACCCGGGGTAGGGGATTAGGGGTTTCGCGCCTACGGCTGCGGTGTCTGACACTTCAGGCACCGCCGGTACGATCGCCCCCATGCCGGGAGAGGACGACCTCTCGAGTCGGTTCGACTACCTCTTCGAGCCCCTTCCCCACGAGGAGTCGACCGGCGATGCCGCCGACACCGAACCGGCCGACGCCGTGTCCGAAGACCATCCATCCTCACCGAGCACCACCCCCGTGCGGCTGGCCTTCGCGGCCTTCATCCTCACCGTCATGGCGGCGGCCACGGTGGTCGCCGCGTTGCTGCTGCAACGCCCCGACGACGCGACCGATTCCATCGACGTGTCGCCAGATCCCGCCCCGCTTTCCACGACGGCGCCCGGTCTGCCGAGCCAAGCCGCGCCACCGCCGCCTGCCCCGCCGACCGAAACCTCCGAGGGCGTCGAAACGCCGACCGTGCAGCTCGCCCCACAGCCCGAGCGACAGGAACCGACGACGGCACGCCGCAAGCCCGCGGCGGCGGTGCCCAAGACACCGAAGACCAGGGCACCGATCAGCGTCGCGCCGACCAAGCGCGCGCCGTTTCCCAGTCAGCGCACCGGCGGCAATGAGGAAACCGAAGGCGGCGGGCTGCTCGGCGGGCTGCCCGGACCCGATCTCCCGGGACCGTTGTGACGCACCCGCGCCACCTGCATCGGCAAACACACTGACCTGCAGAAGTTTTCGCAAACGTCGAAGACAACCAGGCCGAAGCCCCTTCACACCAGTCGAATAACGGATAACTTGAACCTGTCGCACCGCAGGAACGGAGAAGCCCGAACCAGATGCCTGAGGAATTGAGAGGCCAAGCCAAGCTGTTCGACCCGTTGACCACCAAGGGCACGGCGTTCACCCGCGAGGAACGGATCAAATACGGTCTGCTCGGGCTGCTTCCAACTGCGGAGAAGACACTCGAGCAGCAGGTCGAGCACTCCTGGCATGAGTTCTCGACGCGCCGCGACGACCTCGACAAGCACATCTATCTCCGCGCACTGCAGGACCGCAACGAAACGCTGTTCTACGCGTTGCTGCGCGCGCACATCGCCGAGACCATGCCGATCGTCTACACACCCACTGTCGGCGTTGCATGCCAACGCTTCAGCGAGATCTACCGACGGCCCAGGGGCCTTTTCGTCTCGTACCCCGACCGCGACCGGCTGGCCGAAGTGATCAACAACCGCCCGCATCGGGACCCCGCTGTCATCGTGGTCACCGACGGTCAGCGCATCCTGGGGCTTGGCGACCAGGGCATCGGCGGCATGGGCATCCCGATCGGAAAACTGTCGCTGTACACGTTGATCGGCGGCATCAACCCGGCTCGCACCCTGCCGATTGTGCTCGACGTCGGCACCGACAACGTCGAACTGCTGCAGGATCCGCAATACCTCGGCTGGCGCCACCGCCGGATCAGCGACGACGAGTACTACACATTCATCGACGAATTCGTCACGACGGTGCACGGGCAGCTGCCTAATGTGCTGCTGCAGTGGGAGGATTTCGCGACCGCGCACGCGATGCCGATCCTCGAGCGCTACCGCGACAAGATGCTCACCTTCAACGACGACATCCAGGGCACCGCCGCGGTCACGCTAGGCGCGCTGCACGGCGCCTCGAAGATCGCCGGTCGTCCACTGTCACAGCAGCAGGTCGTGATGTTGGGTGCAGGCTCGGCGGGCATCGGCGTGCTCAACATGGTGCAGCGCGAAATGGTCGCCCAGGGATTGTCCGAAGCCGAAGCGGCCGAACGGATTTGGGTGGTCGACGTCGTCGGCCTGCTCACCGATGATCGAGGAGACCTGTCGGAGGAGCAAGAGAAGTTCGCCAAGCCCGCGGACAGGATTGCCGGTTGGGGCCTGTCCGGGCCGGCGCAGCTGGCCGACGTGGTGCACCACGTCGATGTCGGCATTCTGATGGGCTTGTCCACCGCGGCCGGTGCCTTCACCGAGAGCATCGTGCGGGAGATGGCGAGCAAGGCTGAGCGGCCGATCATCTTTCCCTTGTCCAACCCGACCAGTCACGCCGAGGCACACCCGCAGGAGCTGGACGAGTGGACCGGTGGGCGGGCGCTCATCGCTACGGGTTCACCGTTTGCGCCGCTGCGCCGCGACGGTGTGGAACGGCCGGTCGCGCAATGCAATAACGTCTACATCTTCCCGGCGATGGGATTGGCGGTGACGGCCGCTGAAGCCAGGCGGGTCACCGACGACATGATGCGTGTTGCGGCGGCGACGCTGGGGGACACGTCACCGGCACTGTCTGATCCCAATGCGCCGCTGCTGCCTGCATGGACCGACCTGCCCGACGTGGCCGTGCGGATTGCGCACGCCGTCGCCCGTCAGGCCGTTGCCGACGGCGTGGCGCCTGCACGCACCGACGAGCAGATCGCCGAACGCATCACACAGGTGCGCTGGATCCCCGAGTACCCGGACTGATCCCGCCTTGCGGTCAGCGCCGCCGCATGTAGCGTTCGACGAAGCGGCGCAGGATCGTCGGCGGATACTCGATATGGTGTTGCCGCGCATCCCGTTTGAGCGACTCGGCCGATTCCGGCGCGAAGTAGCCGTAGTGCTTGTAAACGTCGATTCTGGTGCAGACGCCGTCGACGTCGAGCTCGGGATGGAACTGGGTCGCATAGCAGTTCTCGCCGACCCGGAAGGCCTGAATGGGGCAGCCGGGAGAGGACGCCAGCCGGACCGCATTCGAGGGCAGCGCGCTGGCGGCTTCCTTGTGGCCGCCGAACGCGTCGAACACCTCGGGAAGGTCGGCGAACAGCGGCTCTTTCAGACCCTCGGCGGTCAGCGTGACGGTGACAGCGGCCACCGGCTCGGGGTGACTTCGGTCGACGGCCGCACCGATCACCGAGCCGAGTACGCCCACGCCGTAACAACATCCGAGGAACGGGAAGTCTTCTTCCACGGCCCGACCGACGAGCGAGAGCAATTCCGACTCGACCCGTCGTTGGGTCGGGCTCTTGGACTCCGGTGGATCGCTGACGTTGTAGGGCCCGCCGCCGAGGATCACCCCGGACCAATCGTCGAAGTCGATGTCGCCTAATTCGGTGTGCGTCAGCCGGATTCGCCGCATCCCGGATTCGTCCAGGCCGGCGAAGCGCCTCATCGCCTGGTACTCGTCGTCGGCCGCGGCATCCTCGCCGCGGATGGAAAGCAGCAGAAACGGTTTGTGGCGCTCCGGTGTCGACATGCTGGCGCGTTAGCAGAAACCAAAGCAGCCGCGACGGCGGCCGCCGGGCGTGTCACCAGGGGTGCTGGATTTGCTGCCGGGCACCGGTTTCGGAACGGGTGCGACGCTCATCGGCGCCCTCGTGACGTCCACTCTGGGCTTCGAAGTGGGCGACGGGCGACTGTAGCGGGGCTCCGAATATTGGCGTTGCGGAGCCGGCTTTGACGCACTGGCCGCCGTCGGGGCGGGCTTGCTCGGCGCAGGCGGGGCACTGGTCGGCGCCTCGATCGTCGACCGCTCGGCGCTGGTGCTCGGGCTGCGGAACATCAGCCAACTGCCGGCGACAAGGCCGGCGATCACGACCGCGGCTGCCGCTGCGGCAGCGGGCTTGGCCCGGTACCACGGCTGCGGACGATACGCCGGTATCGCCATGCCGACGGCCGGGTACACCATCGCGGTTTCGTCGAGCGCGCGCGTGCTCAGCGGCGGCGGGGTCGGCGCGGATCGTTCGGCGTCGTACCGGCCGGGCTCCTCGGCTGCAAATTGATCGGGATGATCCGGGACCAGGTCGTAGATGTCGACCGGGTCAGCGGGCGCCGGGATCGGATCCTCGACATCAGGTTCGTCGACCGTATCGAGCGCGGGCGACTCGGCCTGAATGACGCGGATCGGCTCGGTGATCGGGTCGTGCGCGACGGTAGCGGTGGTTGCAACCGGTTCGGCAACCGTGTGCGTGTACTCGAAGTCGCGGTCCGGGGCCCCACCCGGCTGTGTCAGCGGTGCACTCCCCAACGACGTCAGCAGTGCTTGATCAGCGGCGCGGCGAAGGACCCGACGCTCCATCAGCCGATTCACACGCCCCACGCAGACAAGCCTAATGGGACGCCGAGGTACCAGGTACGCCGATGTGAGAAGGCGTGTCGTCGCCGAGGAACGACACCGCATCGACGGCGGGTACTTGCAAACACAAATACCTACCAACTTTTTGCTGCTGTCGATCAGTTACCGTTGCGCCGTGCCCGGATCAGCCGACGTCGACCAGTTGACCAGGTTGTTTGCCGGAACGTTTTTGCCGTGGCAGTTAATTAGATCCGCATAAGTGTCAGCGGCAGATTTGCGCGTGATCGCGTTTTCTTGTGTTGAACCTCACTGATCTTGGGTTCTGCCGGGTACTCGGTCGCCACGAAATGCTGAGTGCTCGGAGTCGGGGCCGGGCTGGACCACGGAGACACGAACATGCGTGACGACGGATTGACACCCGAGGAACTAGCCGCGGAAACAGCGACCGCGCTACCAGACAAAGAGGTTGTCTCGATTCTGGACCTCAATGCCGACGTCGACGTCTTCATCGACGCCGCGGCACCGATCGACCTCGCCGCGGCGGCCCAGCTCAACGTGGCGGCGCCGATCGACGCCGCGGCGGGCGCAAACGTCTTGTCGACGGGCTCCACCGCGGTCGCCGAAGTGCAACAAACCGCTGCTGTAGACCAGACGCTGACCGCCGATGCGATCGCCTTTGCCGACCAGGACAGCGTGATCGACCAGTCCGACGAGGCCGACGGCGATCCGGCACCGCCGCCGTCCGACGACGACGGAACCGTCGAGGTCGGCGATCTGGCCACGCTCGAGGGTCCGCTGCTCAATGTGGACGTCAATGTCGACCTCGACACCGACCTTGCCGCACCGATCGCGGGCGCCGTGGCGGCCAATGCCAATGTCGCAGCGCCGATCAGCGCGAGCGTCGCCGCCAACGTGCTGTCCGACAACTCCGTCGCGAGCGCGTTGTCGGTCCAGGACGCGACGATCACCCAGTCACTCGACGGCGAAGCCAATGCCACGTCGCTCCAGGAGTCGTCGATCGACCAGGGCACCACCCAACCAGACAGCGGTGATTCCGGCACAACAACATCCGGCGCAACGGCATCCTCGGCGAGCACCTCGGCCGCAGACAACGACGGTGGCGGCTCCGGTGATTCCGGCGGATCCAGTAGCGGCTCGGGCGATTCCGGCGGCTCCGACAGCTGACCCGCTGACCGCACTGCTGAACCGCCGACACATCGGAGAGCATTCCTGTGACCACCGCGGCTGTGGCCAAAGAGGCTGGGGCGCAACGACACATCACCCTGCAACGCGCCGACGGCGTGCAGTTGATCGGGGAGATGCGAAGTTCGGGCTACCGCGTCGCGCCCTGCCTCGTCCGGCGCGCCGACGGGCAGACCATCCAGCTCACCCCGCTGCTGTACGCGCTGTTGAGCGAAATCGACGGTGACCGCGACATCGCGGAACTCAGCGCCGCGGTGTCGCAGGCCACCGGTCGACGGGTCAGCGAAGACAACGTCCACCAACTCGCCCAGCAGAAGCTGCGGCCGCTCGGCCTGCTCGTGCGGGCCGACGGCAGTCAGCCCGACGTGAAGAAGCGAAACCCGTTGCTGGGCCTTCGGTTCCGCTATGCCGTCACAGATCCAGATCGCACCCGCAGACTCACCGACCCGTTCCGATTCCTCTTCTACCCGTGGATGGTCGTTGCGCTGCTGGTCGCGTTCGGTCTCGTGTGCTGGTGGGTGTTCTTCCGCAAGGGGCTGGCCTCGGCGGCATACGACGCGTTCGAACGGCCTGGCCTGCTTCTGCTTGTGTTCGCGGTGACGGTGCTGTCCGCGGGCTTTCACGAATTCGGGCACGCCGCGGCGGCGCGCTACGGCGGCGCCACACCAGGGGTCATGGGAGTCGGGCTCTACCTGGTGTGGCCGGCGTTCTACACCGATGTCACCGACTCGTACCGGCTCGGCCGTGGGGGGCGGTTGCGCACCGACCTCGGCGGGCTCTACTTCAACGCGATCGTCGCGGTCGCAATCACCGGGCTGTGGATGTGGTTGGGATACGACGCGCTGCTGCTTGTCGTGGCGACACAGATCATTCAGATGCTGCGCCAACTCGCGCCTTTGGTGCGGTTCGACGGCTATCACGTGCTGGCCGACCTCACCGGCGTGCCCGACCTTTACGGGCGCATCAAGCCGACGCTGCTGAGCATGCTGCCGTGGCGGTGGGGTGACCCGCAGGCGCGGGCGCTCAAACCGTGGGC
This sequence comes from Mycolicibacterium agri, assembly GCF_002553505.1. Taxonomy (GTDB): domain Bacteria; phylum Actinomycetota; class Actinomycetes; order Mycobacteriales; family Mycobacteriaceae; genus Mycobacterium; species Mycobacterium agri. The sequence continues at coordinate 27,614 of NZ_PDCP01000014.1, forward strand.
GCGCATCGTGGTCAGCCTGTGGGTCGTCATCGTCATTCCCCTTCTGCTCTTCGCCATTTGGACCGCTATCGTCGCGCTGCCCCGGCTGATCGGCACCGCATGGGCCAGCCTCAACAGGCAGCAGGACGTGCTGTCGACGGCATGGGCCGACGGTGACATGGTCCAGGCCGCTGCCCGTGTGTTGTCGATGCTCGTCATCCTGATCACCGCCGCCGGCGTCGTCTACATGCTCGTCCGCTTCACCCGCGGCAGCGTCCTAGCGGCGTGGCGGGGGACCGCGGGCAAGCCCGTCATGCGCGTTCTCGCAGGCATTTTGGGCGCCGGAGTGCTCGCCTCGATCGCCTACGCATGGTGGCCCAACGACGACAACTACCGACCGATCCAGCCGTCCGAACGCGGCACCATCGGCGACATCGTCTATGCGTTGCGGACGGAATCGACCGCAGTTTCGCGCACGGCCAGCGACACGCGCCCGCTGTCCGCGTCCAAGCCCCTCGCCGCGGGGCAACGCGGTGTCATGCAAGCCGTTTGGGACATGCGGACCCCACCGCCGACGATCCGGTCGCCGCAACTGGCGGTCATCCTGGTGCCAAGGACCCCGTCCGGGACCGGCGTTGGAGGCGGCGGCGGCGGTGGCTACATCGCGGCCGCACCGGCCCAGGCTCCCACGGCCGACGACGGCTGGGCCTTCCCGGTCGACAAGCCACTCGCCCCGGAAGAGGGCGACACCCAAGCGTTAGCGGTCAACACAACCGACAACACGGTGGTGTACGACGCCGCCTTCGCCATGGTGTACGTCACCGGATCAGAGGCGATGAACGTCAACGAGGCGCACGCCTACGCGTCCTGCGAGTCGTGCGGCGCGGTCGCGGTCGCCTATCAGGTGGTGATCGTCATCGACACCGACACCACCGACAACAACATCGCCGTACCGCAGAACCTCGCCGGCGCACTGAACTACGAATGCGTCAACTGCCTGACCTACGCGCTGGCGCAACAGCTGTTCATCACCGTCGACGAACCGCTGACTGAGGCCCAGATCGACGAACTGAACACGATCTGGGCGGAGATGCAGGCCTACGAGCAGTCGATCGAATCGGGCGACCCACCGCCGCCCGCCGAAATCGAAGCCAAACTCGACGAATTCAGCGCGCGGATCACCGAGGTGGTCGGGCCCACCACAACAGATCCGACGCAGACGTCGACGGCCCCGGTCACGGGCACGCCGAGTTCCTCGGTAACACCCACCACCGCCACAGCCTCGCAGACGCCTCCGCCTCCGACAAGCGCCGAGGCGACGGCGCCGAGTAGTACGGCGACGCCCGAATCGACCTCACCCGAGGCCACCACGTCCGCGGAGAGCACGACGACGGCCGACAACACCTCGGTGGCCACGAGCGCGCAGAGCACCCCGTCGAGCGAGCCCACCGCATCCGGCGACTCCACTTCGGGGGCAACCACTTCCGATGGTTCCGCCACGGACGGGTCGGACACGGCTGGTTCGAGTTCGGACGGCTCGACGTCCGACGACTCGTCGGGGTCGTCGGGGCCCTCAAGTGAGGGCGGAACCCCCTAGCGGTCAGTCCTCCTTGCGGATCAGGCGCATCAACGCCGCCTGGTCAGGCTCGAGCAACTGCTCGATGCGAGGATGGTTCACTTCGGCGACGATCACCTCGCCGACATCCTTGCTGACGTCGCGGAAGATGCCGTGCGACTTCATCTTCTCGGTTTGGTAGATGTTGTCCTCGGTGGGCTTGATGTAGTACACCGCGTCGGCGTCGAACCGGTGAATCAGCCACAGGTGGATCAACGTCATCAGCCGCTTCTTGCGCAGCTGCTCGGCGAACGTGTTCTGGTCGCGCACCGTGAGAATGCTGCGGCCGTTGCGGTCCTTGATCGGGTCGACCAGGACGTTGGCGAGCTTTTCCTCGCCGTCGCCGCGCGCACCGTAGATGCCGAGTTCGAGCACTTCGCCACCGGGGCGCAGCGGACGGAACTGCACGCGAAGCCTCTCACCGAGGTTGTAGTGCTCGCCCCACAGCGCCAGCCAGTCCTCGAGCAGCTTCTTGGGCACTTCGGTTTGCACGAGGTGCTGGTGCTGCGTGGAGCCCTCGCCCATGGCCTTGGTCGTGGCCGTGCGACCGGACGACGCGGACAGGGCGGCGTCGCTGCGCGGACCACCCACCAGCGTTTGCGGTGTGCGGTACGGGGATTCGACGAGACGCATCTTGCGTTGCAGCCGAGCCAGCGACAGCATGCCGTCCTGCTTCAGTGCGCCGGCGAACTCTTCTGCGGCGACGCCGTCGATCTGGTGTCCGCCGTAGGTCATGAAGTTGAAGACGAAGCCCATCTTGCCCAGTTCCTCGGGGAACCGGCGCATCTCGTCGTCGCTCATGCCGGTGGTGTCCCAGTTGAAGGACGGCGAGAGGTTGTAGGCCAGCATCTTGTCGGGGTAGACCGCGTGGATCGCGTCGGCGAACTGCTTGGCGTCGGCGAGGTCGGCGGTCTTGGTCTCCATCCAGAGCATGTCCGCGAACGGCGCCGCCGCAAGGGATTTCGCGATCGCATAGGGGATGCCGCCGCGCAGCTGGTAGTAGCCCTCGGGTGTCTTCGCCCGTTCGCAGTCCCAGCCGGCGTCGGCGCCGAGCCGCTCGGCCTTCTCCCTGGCCTCGTACAGCGACGCCGTCTTGGCGAACTCGCGCCACTCCGCGGCGCTCATCTCGAGCGGTTCGCCCTCGCGTTCCCGGAATTCGAGGAGGTCGGCGACCGCATCGCCGTAGGTCTCCAGCCCGGCGTCGTTCTGCCAGGCCTCGACCATCTGCGACTCCACCTTGTCGAACAGGCCGTCGACGGCTTCGTCGCCCTCCTGCCGCCACGTCGACACTGCGTCGGCGATCTCCGCCGAAATGCCCTGGCGGTCAAGCCAAGCGGTCGCTGCCGCGTATTCGCCCTCGGGCAGCGCGTACAGCATGTGGCCGTTGATGTGCTTCATGCCCGCCTCGTAGAAGCTGCGCACCATCGCCAGGAAGCACGCCTTGTACGACGGGATCTTCAGGTTGGTCGCGCCGAGCAGGAACGGCTGGTCGCGTTCGTCGGCGCGGCTGTCGATCAGGTTGGCGGCCTCGGCGTCGGTGCGTGCGACGATGATTCCGGGCACGCCCATGATGTCGAGTTGGAAGCGGGCGGTGTTGAGCCGCTTGATCTGTTCGTCGGACGGGACCAGGACCTTGCCGCCCTGGTGGCCGCACTTCTTGGTGCCGGGGCGTTGATCTTCGATGTGATAACCGGGCACCCCGGCTTCCACGAAGCGCCGGATCAGGTTCCGCACGTGCGGATCGCCGCCGTGGCCGGTGTCGGCGTCGGCGATGATGAACGGGCGGTAATCCACTGCGGGCGTCGCGGCGCGTTGCTCTTCGGTCATCCGCAGCCGCAGGAAGTGCTGGTTGCGGTCGGCGGTCAACAGCGCCCGCACCAGGCCGGCCGCCTCGTCGGGCACCTGGCTGAGCGGGTAGCTGGCCAGGTCGGGGCCGGGGTCTTCGTCGGTTGAGCCCTTCGCCGACGTGGCCCACCCGCCGAGGTAGATGCCCTCGATGCCCATCCGCTTCATCGTCACCGCCTGGCCGGGGGAGTACGGCCCGAAGGTGGTGATGCTCTTGCGCTGGGCAAACAGTTCGCGCAGCCGCTCATAGAACGCCTTTGCGGCCTCGCGGGCCACTGGATAGTCGGTTGCTATGGTGCCGCGTTGTTCTACGACCTGGCGGGCGGAATAGAGGCGGATGATTCCCTCGAACCGCGGACTGTCGAAGTACCGCTGCATAGCAGCGACATCTTGCTCGAACGGTGTCTGGGGCGCTGCATCAGCTTCGACGATTGCCATAGACCAACAGTACGGCCCGCGTTTCGGCGATTGTGCGGAATCCGCACGCTGCGCTTTTCAGCTTTGCGAGAGCCGCTGCTTCACCGCGCGGGTCCGCTCGTCGGCGAGGATCTCAGGCTGGCCGGCCAGCAGACCGTCGAGCGCCTGCTTGGCCACCACCGCCGGGTCGGTCTTCTGGTCGGCGGGCACGAAGCTCGCCATGTCGGTGTCCATGTAGGCCACGTGTAGCGCCGCCACGTGGATGCCGCGGGGCGCCAGCTCCTCACGCACGGCATCGGTCATGGCCCAGCCTGCCGCCTTTGCTGCCGAGTAAGCGCCGGAGCCCGCCGTGTGCAGCCAGGACAGCACCGAGAGCACGTTGAGGATCGCGCCGCCGCCGTTGGCCTCGATGACGGGGGCGAACGCGCGGGTCACCGCGAGCGTGCCGAAGTAATGGGTCTCCATTTCCAGCCGGATGTCGCTCGGCTCGCCAGTGAGCAGGCCGGCTCGCGTCGACACCCCGGCGTTGTTGATCAGAACATTCACGTCGGAGGCGGTAGTCGCGGCCCGGGCCACGGATTCCGGATCGGTGATGTCGAGCTGGATCGGCATCGCCCCGTCGACGTCAACGGTCTCGGGCCGACGGGCCGCGGCATAGACCTTGGCGCCGCGCGCCACCAATTCGGCGGCGAAGCGTCGCCCCAGCCCTCGGTTGGCACCCGTGACAAGCGCGACGATGGGACCGTCGTTCGGAATCGTGGTGGTCATTGCCGGGCCTCCTCAAGCCTCTGTGGTTGCGGCGGCTGCCGCATTCTGTACCAATCGGTCAACAACCGGCGTCCCGCGTTATTCCCGACGAAGCCGCATCTCATACGCCGTCACATTTGGCAACGCCGCGGCGGCCGATGGGTGTATCACCTACGCGCGCTGGCAGCGGTCAGCCGAACATTCGCTCCGCCCCGGCATTTCAGCTGACTGCCCGCGCGGCGCCAGGAACGGAAAACGCCAGCACAACGATCACCGTTTCGTCACGGTATGGCCACTCATTGACGATGTGCCCTCTGCTGCATAGCCGCAGGCGACGCGACGTTGTAGAAGTAACTGTGGTGACCTCCGTCCACCAACGGGTCATCCATGTGGTCGCGGTGGTACGAAAGAGAGTGAAAGCCCGGAATGAAACGCATCTACGCCTTGGTGGTCGGACTTGCCATGTTGGTGGCGACGCCCGGTTTGGCGAGCGCTGACATCACCCGACCACTGAGCAATCAGCAACTCGTCCAGTATGTGATCGCGCGCGCCCTGTCCCAGCGCGGCGTGCCCTTCTCGTTCGGCGGCGGCGACGTCAACGGCCCGACACGGGGCAGCGGCCCCGCAGCCAACGCCATCGGTTTGGACCGCGCCGGCCACGTCGTCGGCTTGAATCCGGCCGAGAGCATCGTGGGATTCGACGCGTCCGGTTTGATGGTGTACTCGTTCGCTGGCGCGGGCATCAAGCTGCCGCGCTCGTCCGGCGAGCAGTACAAGGTCGGTCGTAAAGTGTTGCCGCAGCAGGCACTTCCGGGCGACATGATCTTCTACGGGCCCGAGGGCACCCAGAGCGTCGCGCTGTTCATCGGCAATGGGCAGATGGTGGAGGCCGGCGATCCGGTCGTCAGGGTCTCGCCGGTGCGGACCAACAACATGGCGCCGTATCTGGTACGGGTCATCGGCTGACCGAATCCGGTCGGCATGATGTCGGCATGGAAGATTCTCGAAGGGCGGTAGCCAGCACCGGACTGTTGGTGGCAGCCATCCGCGCCATGGAGTCGATCCGCGACGACCGGCTTTTCACCGATCCGTTCGCCGAGAAACTCGCGGGTGAAACGGGCCGTGCGCTGTTGGAGAAGGCGCTGGCGGAAACCGGCGAACGGGCCGCCGTCCAGATCGTGATCCGCACGCGGTTCTTCGACGAGGCGATGCTGCGGGCGGTACGGACGGCCAAGCAGGTCGTGATCGTTGCGGCGGGCATGGATTCACGGGCCTACCGACTCGAGTGGCCCGACGGCGTAACCGTCTTCGAATTGGATCAACCCGCGGTGATCGCCGCCAAACGCGACATCCTCGTTGACGACACGCCACGCTGTGCGCGGGTGGCCATCGGCGTGGATCTGGCCCATGACTGGCCTGCCGCCCTCACCGCGGCGGGTTTCGACCCGACGGCGCCCACTGCATGGCTTGTCGAGGGGCTGCTGCAGTATCTCGACGAGGCCGCGGTGCGGACGCTGTTCGAACGCATTGACGCGCTTTCGGCGGCGAAATCCACTCTGCTGTACGACGTTGTCGGCAAGTCGCTGTTGGAGTCACCGATGATGGCGCCGCTGCTGGAGGCGATGGAGAAGCAGGGCTCACCGTGGCTGTTCGGCACCGACGAACCGGGGGAGTTGGCGCAGCGGCACGGCTGGTCGGCCACGGTCACCGATATCGCCGAGGTCGCCACCAAGTGGAACCGGGGGATCGCTCCACCGAACGCCGGTAATGTGCCGAACCCGCCGCGCGGCTACTTCGTCGAGGCAACTCGCCCGTAGCGGCAAAAAGGACGCGACTCGTCGAGTCCGCGGTCAGTACCCTCACGCACATGGCGGTACTGACTGCGCAACACGACGACTTCCCGCGGTGGTATCAAGACGTCTTGACCAAGGCGAAGCTCGCCGAAAACGGCCCGGCTCGCGGCACCATGGTGATCCGCCCGAACGGCTACGCCATCTGGGAACGGATGCAGGACGAGCTCGACCGGCGAATCAAGGCCGCAGGCGCACGCAACGCCTACTTCCCGCTGCTCATGCCGATGAGCTTCTTCGAGCGCGAGGCCGAACACGTCGAAGGCTTCAGCCCCGAACTGGCCGTCGTCACCCACGGCGGCGGCAAGGAACTGACCGAACCGCTGGCCATCCGGCCGACGAGTGAGACGGTCATCGGGGAGTACATGGCGAAATGGGTGGACAGCTATCGAGACCTGCCGCTGCTGCTCAACCAGTGGGCCAATGTTGTGCGGTGGGAAACGCGGCCGCGAATCTTTCTGCGCACCACCGAGTTTCTGTGGCAGGAGGGCCACACCGCGCACGCCGGCGAAGACGACGCCCGCGCCTATGCCCGCCGCATCCTGCATGACGTCTATCAGGATTTCATGCGCAATGTGTTGGCCGTGCCGGTCATCATCGGAGGCAAGACCGTGCGCGAACGGTTCGCCGGCGCCGTCAACACGATGACGTGCGAGGGCATCATGCGCGACGGCAAGGCCCTGCAGATGGGCACGTCACACGAACTCGGGCAACGCTTCAGCCGCGCCTTCAACATCAGCTATCTCGCCGCCGACGGCACCAGGAAACTGTGCTGGACGACCTCGTGGGGTTCGTCGACCCGGATGCTCGGCGGCCTGATCATGTGCCACGGCGACGATTTCGGACTCGTGCTGCCACCGGCCGTTGCGCCGGTTCAGGCGGCTGTCGTTGCGGTCAAGGAAACCGACGGCAGCGTCACCCGCGCCGCGGCGACACTGACCGACGAGCTCGCGGCGCTCGGCGTGCGCGCACAAGCCGATGACGACGTCGAGCAGGGGTTCGGTTGGCGGGCCACCGATTGGGATCTACAGGGCGTACCGATCCGCGTCGAGATCGGCCCGCGGGACCTGGCCCAGAACACCGCCGTCGTCTATCGGCGCGATACCCGCGAAAAGACCGCTGTCGCGGTTGCTTCCGTCGCCGATACCGTGCACGGCCTGACGAGCCGCATGCAAGAGGAGATGCTGAACGCGGCAACGGCCCGCCGCGACGCGTTCATCACCGACTGCACGACACTCGACGACGTGCGCGACGTCGCGCGGACCGGCTTCGCACGGGTGCCGTGGGCGACGGTCGGCGTCAGCGGCGAGGAACGGCTGGCCGTCGACGGCCTGACCGTGCGGTGCCTGCAGGCCGCGGATGGAACGCTGCCGGACGGAGACGACGACGCGGGCGCGATCGCGTATGTCGCGCGCGCCTACTGAGTCAGGCCTGCACCGCCTCGAGCGTTCCGTCGACGACCAGGGTGCGGAGGCCTTTGCGGTCAAGCTTGCCGCTCGGCAGCGTGGGGATCTGCGCACTGGTCACCAGCACCCATCGCGTCGGAACCTTGTACGTCGACAACTCTTTTCGCGTACGCGCCGATAGCGACTCTGCGTCGACGCCGTCGGCGGCGGGCACAACTACCGCGCAGACCTCCTCGCCGCGCACCGGATCGTCTACTCCGACGACAACGCACTGCACTACCTCATCGAATCGCTCGATCACGCTCTCGACCTCGAGCGGCGAGACGTTCGCGCCTGCGGCCTATGCCATGCCGCCAAAAGCCGTCGCACCACTAATGATCGCCGCGAAAGACAACACCAGACTGACCCAGGTGACGACCGTTAGAGACATCGCGGACTTCCTTCATCGTCATTTCTCAGATCGGCGCCGGGTGGTACTGGCAGCGACCGCGCCGACGCGAGGAGGCGGTCGCTGTACGAAGGCTCGCCAATGGACTCCTGCACATCGCTGCGGAACGTCTCCGGTGCCAGTGCGCCGGCGAGCGTACTTACCAGACAGATCGCGATTGCGAACACCGCGATGGCCCAGAATCGCCCATCCGCGAGAATGAGAAGTGCTGCACCAATCACGGGAGTAAACCCGCCACCAATTGCGCCTCCGAGTTGGTAGGCCATCGAAACACCGCTGTAGCGCACGTTGGTGGTGAACAGTTCGGTCCACCAAGCCGCGAGGGGCGCATACATCGCCGCCCAGCCCAGCCCGAGGCCCAGCGCGAGTGCCAGCCAGATCAGTGCCGGTGATCTAGTCTCGATGAGCAAGAACGCAGGAACGATCAGCACGGCCGAGGCGACTGTCCCCGTCAGGTACACCGCTTTGCGGCCGATCGTATCGCTGAGCCGACCAAACCCCACGGTCGTTGGGTGCATGATTACTGCGGAGATCACCACTCCGGTGATCGCGATCGAGCGTGGGACGTCGAGGTGGTCGGCCAAGTAACCCAGGATATATACGGAGTAGAGGTTGTACATGCAGGCTTCGGCCAGCCGATGCCCGATGGACAGTATTGTCGCGCGCCGTTGCGTGCGTAGTAGGCTGACCAGCGGTACGCGCTCCTGCGCTCCCTCCTGCCGAACTCTCTGGAAGGCGGGAGATTCCGAGATCGCCATCCTGATGAACAGGCCGACCAGCAGCAAGACAAAGCTGGCCAGGAATGGTACGCGCCAACCCCAGGCCATGAATGCCTCGTCGGACGTCAGCGAAGAGACCGCGGAGAACACTCCGGCGGCCAGTAGCAAGCCGCTTGCGACACCGAGTTGGGTGAAGCTGCCGAAGAAGCCCCTTCTGCGTCGAGGCGAGAATTCCACGGTGATGAGCACAGCTCCGCCGTACTCACCGCCGATACCGATGCCTTGCAGCAGGCGGCATACCATGAGCAGAATCGAGGCCAGCGGTCCCACTTGTTCGTAGGTGGGGAGCAAGCCAACCGCAACGGTGGCCAGTGCCATGATCATCAAAGTCAGCACCAGCATCTTCTTGCGGCCGATCCGGTCGCCAAAGTGGGCGATCACCATCCCGCCGATGGGGCGCGCGAGGTAGCCCACGCCAAGTGACCCCAGAGAGAGAATGGTTCCCAGGCTGGGATCGCTTGCAGGGAAGAATAATTGGTTGAATATAACGGCAGCGGCGGTACCGTAGAGGAAGAAGTCGTACCACTCGATAGTGGCTCCTACATAGCTTGACAGTGCGACCAGTTTGATCGGCGATCGGTCATCTACAGATTTTGAACTCTGCATTTTCTCAACCTTTTTCCGATGCGGGCCGGACGGCTAGGTCGATGTCCCGGCGAGCGCGGCCTGGAGTCGCCTGACTTCCTCGCCCATTCGCGTGTACTGGTTGTCGGGGAAGGGCGGCGGCGAGTTCTGCGCGGACCATGGGGCGCTGGTGTCGGGTTCGATGCGTAGGTGCACAAAGGCCGGGGCTGGGCCGGTCAGGATGCTCGGCATCTGCGCCCGCAGGCCCTCTTTGGTGTCGACGGTATAGGTCGCCGCGTATCCGGCAGCTACGGCGAGGGCGCCAAAATCGGTGCGGCCCGCAGCCGGCACCTTGAGGTTCCCGCCACCTTCGAACCACACTCCATTGTCGAATACGAAGTGCACGAAGTTCGTCGGTGCGGCGTTGGCCACAGTTGCTAGGGAACCGAGCTGCATAAGCAAGCTGCCGTCGCCGTCAAGGACTAGCACAGTGCGTGTCGGTTGTGCGAGCGCGAGGCCCAGGCCCAGCGCGGATGCCGCGCCCATCATGGGAACGGAACTGACGTTGAGCGGGCTCGGCGATGCGGGGTGAAAAAGCTTCATTGAAGTCATCGTCGACACCGAGATGGCGTCGGAATCACGGAATTCGGCAATGATGTTCACTGCCTGAGCACTTGTGAGCACTGTGGGGTCCTTTCGGGAAGGTTCGAGTCACGTCCAGGCGGTCGGTACGCCAATGACGAGTGCAGTAGGCCAGCTCTTTTCGCGCGACGTCTCGTAGGCGCGGCGCACATTACCGATGTCGCTGGGCCGCTCCAGGCGGAAGATGGGGATCTCCAGCGTGTCGAGGAGAGGTTCGAGCATCCGTACGATGCGCCGCTGCGACTTGGCGGGATCGTGACCGAAATTGGACTCCTCCCTGCCGAATTGACCGATCATCATGAAGATTGGCAGTCCACAGTCGAGTCCGATCGCGCGCAGGTTATTTACACACGCGTACAAGCCTTGGTTCTGGATGATGACGACGGGGTTTGCGCCACCCAAATGCAGTGCCGCAGCGATGACCACGGCCTCGTCCTCGGTCGAGGTGGGGATGACGTCGACGCTGGGCAAGTAACCCTCGCGCAGCTTCGCGTGTACCGACATCTGGACGAAATCAGGGACGGTCACTACATGGGTGATGTTGCACGCCGCCAACTCATCGAGGATGTGGTCTGCGCGGACTGCGAGGGGGTGGCCCACCGGAATGGTTTCAGTCACTGGTGCACTCCGTTCAAGGCTGCGGTGGTCACTTGTTGGCGGTCAGCAGAGTTCCAGATGTCTGTTCGGCGACCTTCGCCAGCGCGCCCCAGTCTTCGCTGCCGAAACCGGACTGTTGGGCCTGCACGTAGCGCTGGTAAGCCTGGCTGATCGTCGGCAAAGGAACGCGCCGGGCCGCAGCCATGTCGAGGCCGATACGCATGTCTTTGGTCGCGAGGTCGACGCTGAAGCCGGGGGTGAAGTCGCGCTGGGCGACCTTCTTCGGATAGGTGTTGCGCAGGTGCCAGTTGTCCGCGCCGGTAGCCGACAGTGCCTTGATCATTAGATCCAGCGGCGCTCCGGCGGCGGCGCCAAGGGCGAGGGCCTGGCCGACGACGTCGGCAATGGTGGACGACACCAGGTTGTTGACGATCTTGATGGTCGACGCCAGCCCGAGCGCACCACAGAAGACGACCTCAGTCGAGATGTGTTCCAGCAGGGGGCGTACGGCCGCAAGAGTGCTCTCGTCTCCGGCGGCCAGCAACGACAGGTCGCCTGCCTCTGCTGCGGCCGAACTCTTGCCCATCGGCAGGTCGAGCAGCGAGCAACCACGCTCCGCAAGTCGCTTCCCGAGCGCGATGACCGCGTCAGGACCGATGGTGCCGAGGTTGACCACGGTCTTGCCTTTGTCGAGCAATCCAGGGGTGGCAGCGAGACCGTCGGGCCCGAACAGCGCGTCCTCGGTGATAGCAGGGCTGGGCAGCAGCACGAAGACGGTCTGCACGCTGGTGGGAAGTTCGCGCGGCAATCCGACTGCGCGGCCGTGCTTCTCGGTGAAGCCAGCGCGCCGCGCCGAATCGGGGTCGCAGCCGATGACGCCGCCTGCGGCGGTTGCGAGATTGCGGGCGACGGGACCGCCCATGGCCCCCAGGCCGATGACGGCGATGGTCTCCGTGGGAGATGTGTCTGCGGACATATGTTCTCCTTCAATTTGTTAGCCAAACTCTTTTCTGGAGATGCGTACCGTGGGCACGGTCGAGCACCGGCGTGCTCGACACGTCGAGAAGCGATGATGCCGGTGCGTCGTGTCTTTGAACGCACTCCTGGCTACGTTCGACTGTTGAAGTTCATGACCGAAGCAAGACGAGAGGCGCTGGCGCTGAGGCGAATACGATGCAGTTCGGGCACCAGGTAATAGCGCCCGCACTCGATGATCTCGCCGGCGCGGTCGGTGGTGGTGCGGTCGAGCACGAGCAGCGAACTGGACGGAGCGACGCCGAGATGGCCTGCGACGTCGTCGGCGGCATCGCACGCCGTGAACGTGAAGTCAGCGGCGTGCGGAATGATGCCGAGGTCATGCTGGAGCAACTTGTATATGGGTGTGGTGGCCACGCGGTCTTGGTCGAGGCGACGGCCGATGTCGATAGGAAGCGTGCAGTCAAATAATGCATGCGCACGACCATCGATTCGATGCAGCCAACGGAAACCAAAGCCAGGTAGGTCAGGTCCACCTATCGCGGAGGGAACAGCCCAACCTGTGCGCCAGCCAATGTCGAGCAGTTCGGTGGAGCGTTCACCCGCAGTGGCCAGCGACTCCACGAACGGGCCGAACTCGCCCATTGACTGAGTAACGCGATGCGCAGCGACGAATGTCCCGCGCCCGTGCTGGACATCGAGCACGCCCTCCTCTGCGAGCGCCTTGATAGCGCGCCGCACCGTGGTGCGGGACACATCGAACCGCGCGACCAGATCCGCTTCGGACGGCAGGCGTTCGCCCGTGCCCAATTCGGTGGCCAGGTTGCGCAACCGCTCAGCAACCTGCATGTGCAATGGCTGCGAGGCGTCGGCTCGGATGTCGAATCGATCACTTTGGCTAGTAGATGTGATCTGCACGTCATTCATACCGGTCGACAGTAAGAGACGTCTGCAGACGTGTCAATGGGTTGGCAGGATATGACTAGATACGTGTGGTGGTGTCGTGCTTCTTTCCACGCCGTCCTCCGGAGGGTGCACGGCGGCGTCCGTGGAGCGTCCCGACCCGTCTCGCGATTACGCCACTGTGGCGAAACATCCTGAGAGTGAGGCCGGCCGTGACGTCGGGGCATATAGAGGTAGCTGCGGAACACACGCAGAGCACATCACCGGTGCACGCGCAATCAGGAGTGTGCGCGTTCGGGCGTGACAATCCAACCTCGGGCAGCCGCCTGGCCTATACGCTGTGCACTCCGAGGAGTCGTGCGGTGCTGGATACTAACGACGACCCCCATGGGCGGAGTTGGCTGCGGGCCGCGAAGTGTAGAAGTTTCGTGCATCACCACGTTAATTCGTCATAGTGACGAATTAACGTGGTTCGTTACGACGGTTTCGGCGGGGTGGACTCCATCTTGGTCTCTCGCGCCGTTGACGATTCTCGCCCGGCCCAATGGTTTTCGGCCTGATTCGCATTTGGCCGCTACTGACTAGATGAGACGCGAAGACTTCCGGACGGGTGCCTATACAGATCTCGGTTACAGTGACCAAACTGGTGACAACAGCCGGAGCACGACGAGCAACCGGGCACCGACACAACTACGCTTATTTGGACCAATTGCGATGTGGCACAAGGCATTTTGTCGTAATTGCGGGTTTATCAAGCGGCCAGAGCACTGACGGCTCACGCGCGGAAAGTTGGCAAACTCGGTCACCTGGTGCGCGACCGCCGACCACCCCCGATCGCCTCCCTGCCGTCGGCCGAGCACCATCGCCTCGGACACGGCGGTGTACCGCGCCAGGGCACAGAGATTAGGTACGCGTCGCGATCGCGGCGTACATCGCGGTCTGCGCGGCGACCCGGGGACACGTGCATCGCAGCTGTCACGCACCTCCCACGACGAACCGAAGTCGTGGACGCTGCGCCGCGGCAGGGCGGGTACGGTGGGCCGAGACTCACTCACAACGCGATCTTCTCCAAGCGGTGATCATGGTTACAACGCGGGGTTAGTGAAACTGAAGGTTACAGTAATTATTCTGTTCCTATGACGGTTGAGCCACGGGTCGAGGGCCTGCTGCAGATCGAGGACATTCTGGACTCCGCGGGCAACATCGCCCTGCCGTCGGATGTCACGCTGATCTCGCTGATCGAGCGCAATATCGCCAACGTCGGCGACACGATCGCCTATCGGTATCTGGACCACACGCGATCGACCGACGGCTACATCCACGAACTGACCTGGACCCAGCTCGGCGTCCGCATGCGCGCGATCGCCGCCCGCGTGCAGCAGGTGGCCTCCGCGGGGGACCGGGTGGCGATCCTGGCCCCGCAGGGGCTCGATTACGTCGCCGGCTTCTTCGCCGCGATCAAGGCTGGGACCATCGCGGTGCCGCTGTTCGCCCCGGAGTTGCAGGGCCACACCGAGCGCCTGGCGGTCGCCCTGCACGACTCCCGCCCGAGTGTCGTGCTGACCACGTCCGCGGCCTCGGCGGGGGTCGATGCGGCGCTGGCCGGAATCGGCCTGACACCCAAGCCGCATGTGATCGCCATCGACGAGGTTCCGGATTCTGCAGGCGAAACCCTGGTGCCGGTGCACCTGAACGTCGAGGACGTCTCGCATCTGCAATACACCTCGGGATCAACACGAGAACCTGTCGGCGTCGAGGTGACCCATCTTGCGGTCGGCACCAACCTGGCGCAGATGATTTTGTCCATCGACCTGCTCGATCGAAACACGCACGGCTGCAGTTGGTTACCGCTGTACCACGACATGGGTCTTTCGATGATCGGCTTCCCGACGGTGTACGGCGGGCACTCCACGCTGATGTCGCCGACCGCGTTCATCCGCAGGCCGCAGCGCTGGATCTACGCATTATCGGCCGCGTCGCGCGAAGGCCGTGTCGTCACCGCGGCACCCAATTTCGCGTGCGAGTACACCGCGCAACGCGGTCTCCCCGAACCGGGCGACGACATCGACTTGAGCAATGTGGTGCTGATCCTCGGCTCGGAACCGGTGAGCATGCGCGCCATCGAGTCCTTCAACGCCGCGTTCGGCCCGTATGGGCTGCCGCCGACGGCGATCAAGCCGTCCTACGGCATCGCCGAGGCCACGCTGTTCGTGTCGACCATCGCGCCGACCGAGAAGGCGACGGTCGCCCATCTCGACGCGGAACGGTTCGAACGGGGCGAGGCGGTGCGGGTGCCCGCCGACACGGAAGGCGCCGTAACGCAGGTGTCCTGCGGCCACATCGCGCGCAGCCAATGGGCGGTCATCGTCGACTCCGAAACCAGCCGCGAGCTTCCCGACGGCCGTATCGGTGAAATCTGGTTGTGCGGCAACAATATCGGCCGCGGCTACTGGGGCCGTCCCGAAGAGACGCGACAGACATTCGGCGCCGAACTGCTGCCACGCCCGTCCGCGGACAGCCACGCCGACGGCGCCCCCGACGACGCGGGCTGGTTGCGCACCGGCGACCTCGGGTTCTACCTCGACGGCGAGCTGTATGTCACCGGCAGGATCGCCGACGCGATCACCGTCGACGATCGTCGGCTCTATCCCGAGGACATCGAGGCGACCACCGCGGAGGCGTCGCCGATGGTGCGGCGGGGATACGTCACGGCGTTCACCGTTCCCGTCGGTAGCGGCGCGGAGTTGGTGCTCGTCGCCGAACGGGCGTCGGGTACCCGCCGCGCCGACCCCGCGCCGGCGATCGAGGCCATCCGCGCGGAAGTGTCTGACCGCCATGGCCTTTCGGTCAACGACGTGCGACTCGTGCCGGCGGGTACGATTCCGCGTACTACGAGCGGCAAGCTGGCCCGCCGGGCCGCCCGCGCCGCCTATCTCGCCGGCGACTTCGGCACCTGATCCGCTGGCGAGACTACGGAGTTTGACGGATTCGGCCCGTTTTTCATCATCTTCCGTGGTCTCGCGGACCCCGTGGCCTGTGATCGGCGGCCGTGGCTAGGGTTTCTTCATGCCCGATCGCACCGCCGGCCTCTCCGCCGCCGCGCACCGCGCGCAGCAGTTCCTCGAGACGCTCGACGCGCGCCCGGTGGCCGCGCGGGTCGACGCCGGGGGGGTGCGGGATGAGCTCGGCGGCCCGCTGCCCGAGCGCGGCGAGGATCCGGACGCCGTCATCGAGGCGCTGGCGACCGGCGCCGATCCTGGCCTGGTCGCCAGTGCCGGGCCGCGGCATTTCGGCTTCGTGATCGGCGGCGCGCTGCCCGCCGCGTTGGCCGCCGACTGGCTGGTCTCCGCGTGGGACCAGTGCGCGGCGTTTCACTCGCTGTCACCGGCGGCCGCCGCGATCGAGGAGATCACCTCCGCGTGGACCCTGGAGCTGTTCGGGCTGCCCGCCCACGCCGGCGTCGGCTTCGTCACCGGCGGCCAGGGCGCCAACACCACGTGCCTGGCGGCCGCCCGCCACAAAGTGCTGGCGGCCGCGGGCTGGAACGTCGAAGACGACGGCCTCATCGGCGCGCCGCCGGTGCACATCCTGTGCGGCGAACAGGCCCACGCCACCATCTACACCGCGTTGCGCCAACTTGGCCTCGGCGCCAACACGGCGATCCGCGTCGCGGCCGACGACCAGGGCCGGATGCGGCCCGACGCGCTGCGGGACGCGCTCGCCGCGACGACCGGGCCGACGATCGTGTGTGCGCAGGCTGGCAATGTGGCGACCGGCGCGTTCGATGCGTTCGAGCCGATCGCCGACGCGTGCGCCGAGCGCGGCGCATGGCTGCACGTCGACGGCGCCTTCGGGCTGTGGGCCGCGGCGGCACCGTCGCTGCGCCATCTGACGAAAGGCGTTGAGCGGGCCGATTCGTGGGCCGTCGATGCCCACAAGTGGCTGAATGCTCCCTACGACGGCGCGATGGCCGTCGTCGCCGACGCCGACGCGCACGTCGCCGCGATGAGCCTGGCAGGCCCGTATCTGGTGGTCGATCCCGGCCAGCGCGACAACACCAACTTCGTGCCGGAGAGTTCACGGCGGGCGCGCGCCGTTCCGATCTATGCCGCGCTGCGTTCGCTCGGCCGCACCGGTCTGGCCGAACTGATCGAGCGCAACTGCGCGCAGGCCCGGCGCATGGCCCAGCGACTGCAGACCATTCCTGGCGTGCGCATCCTCAACGACGTTGTGCTGAACCAGGTTCTGGTGCAGCTGCCCGACGGAGACGACGCGAACCGGGCGGCGGTGGATGCCATCCAGCGCGACGGCACCTGCTGGTTGGGCGGGACGACATGGAACGGCCGCTACGTGCTGCGCGTCTCGGTCGCGAACTGGGCGACCACCGACGACGACATCGACCGGTCGGCTGATGCGATTACCTCTGCCGTGCAGGCTATTTCGTCGCGGTGAGTGGCACTTGCGGCGCAGCGACTTTGCAGACAGAGCGTGTGACTCTAGGCTTGCTGCCATGCGATTGGACCGTGCCGCACTGACCGTCGGCGGAATCCGCCTTGCTTCCGGAATTTCGTTTCTGATCGATCCACTTCGCGCGAACCGGCTGTGGGGCGATCGCGACGAGCCGACCCCAACGGCGCAGTTGCTGCTGCGCTCGATGGGCTACCGCGACGCGTTGATCGGTGGCCTGCTGATGGCTGCCGCGTTGCGCGGCAAGGACACCCGCGGCTGGTTTCTGGTCTCCGGCGGCGCCGACGCGGCGGATCTGCTGGGCGGCATGGGCGTGTATCACGATATGAAGCCCGCACAGCGGATCATCGGCTTGGGCGGCGCTGTCGTGGGCATCGGCGTCGGGCTGTGGGGAGCTACCCGTCGGCCCCCTCGTCGGCGCGAGCCCGCAGCGGCGCCAACAACGCATTGAGCCCGTACTCGAAGACCGCGTCGTAGTCGGTGGGCGACTGCAGCGCCGCCACCAGTTCGCGGTCCGGCCAGGCATCGGTCCACAGCGACGGATCCTCCTCCTCGTGCTTGGCGCCGCGCACGGCCGAAAACTGCATCACCGCAGACGAGATCACGTGCATCTGAACCGCTCGCAAGACGAGCGCGGCATCGGCCCCGATGATCCCCAGTTGGGCCAGTTCGGCGGCCAGTCGCTGCTGGATCGGCAGAAAGAGCTTCGGTGTGCGGTCGCGCTCGTGTGCGATCGCCAGTAGGTGCTGGCGATCGATCAGCATCTTGCGCTGTGAACGGGCGAGGCTGGCAATGCGATCGACCGCAGTTGCGCCCTCGACCGGGAGATGGGCCATCTCGTTGAGCAGTCGCTCGACCAGGCTGTCGAACAGTTTGTCTCGCCCGCCCACATGCCAGTAGATCGAGGTGACCGCCACCCCGAGCTCCTGCGCAAGCCGGCGCATGGTGAAGGCATCCACGCCGTCCAGCTCGATCAATCGCGCAGCGGCGTCCAGAATCGGTACGGCTCCAACGGATTCGGTCAGGGTGTCTCACCTCCTGTCATCCGCTGAGACTCGGGCAGATCCAGATAGCATTCGAGGTTGCGGTGCATGTTGATGACGCGGCGCTCCTCGTTGGACAACGTCAGGTGCGTGAACCCCGGCTGGTGCAGCCCGCGTTGCAGTCCCGCCAGCACCGCGATGTCCTGGGTCAGCACCAGCTCCGGATGCGCCTCGTCGGCGGTGACGCGGACGTGTGCGGGCCGGGTGCGCGGCGCGCCGGGCGGCATCCGGGTCCACAGCAACATGGTCAGCTCGCCGTGGTCGGGGCCCGGCCCCGGCAGGGCGGTCATCATGGTCAGGTGGTCGGCGTTGACCAGCAGCGTCATGTTCGGGAACACGTTGTACTGGTGCAGCCGCATCATCTGCTCGGTGTCCGCCCAGCTCAGATCGACACCCCGGGATGCGGCGAATTCCGTTGTCCGCTGGGCGATTACATCCGCGACGGTCCGGCCGTCGGTCACCTGGTCGACCGGGTACGGCGTGTTCTCCGCGACGCCCACCAAGGCGCCCTGGGTGCGCACGTAGGCGTCCCACACCTCGGCGTCGGTGAGATTTTCCTTGATCTCCGGGCTGGCCACCCCGTAGAACTGCTCGGACTTGCCCGTGTGGCCCCAGATCGTCTGAGGGGCATGGACGTCGTCCATGCATCGGTGCAGCTCGGGATGCAGCGTCTGGATGTGATAGGTCTCGCTGTAGCCGTCGGCGATCGTCTTCCAGTTCGCATCGACCTGGACCGTCATGGTGGCATAACAGCGGAAATCGCCGAGGCCGCACCATGCGATGTCCTGCGGCACGGCCTCCAAGTAGTCGGCCAGTGGCATCGCGGCGACATCGAGGTTGACGAAGACCAGCCGCTCCGCGCATCCGCGCGATGTCGCCGACGGGGGCTCCGGTGCGCGCCGTATGCGTCATGGTTGGCCTTCCTGATTCGGCTCCACCGGCCTGTAACGGTGTTACATTGACCACGGTAGCCGCTCGATCGGCCGTTGGGACTCCAAGTTGGGCAATCAGGGAGCAACTGTGTTCGACCTCAAGATCACCGGTGGCACCGTCGTCGACGGGACGGGCGCGGATCGTTTCTGTGCCGATGTGGCGGTCAAGGACGGCAAGATCGTCCAGGTCCGTCGTCGGGGCCAGGGCGATCCACCGCTAGACGGGAACGCGGCCGAGACCATCGACGCGACAGGCAAAATCGTCGCGCCCGGCTTCGTCGACATCCACACCCACTACGACGGGCAGGTCAGCTGGGACAGCCTGCTCGAGCCGTCGAGCGGGCACGGCGTGACCACGGTCGTCACCGGCAATTGCGGTGTCGGCTTCGCACCGGTGCGGCCGGGCCGGGAGGACTGGCTGATCGGGCTGATGGAAGGCGTCGAGGACATTCCAGGCAGCGCGCTCACCGAGGGCATCACGTGGGGCTGGGAGAGCTACCCCGAATACCTCGATGCCATCGAGAAGCACAAGTTCGCCGTCGACGTGGGCAGTCAAATCGCTCACGGCGCCGTGCGAGCGTACGCGATGGGCGAGCGCGGCGCCCGCAACGAGCCTGCCTCGCCCGACGACATCGCCGCCATGGCACGCATCGTGCAGGAGGGCGTCGAGGCTGGCGCGCTTGGCTTTTCGACCTCCCGCACCCTCGGCCACCGCGCCATCGACGGTGAACCCGTGCCCGGCACCTTCGCCGCAGAAGACGAGCTGTTCGGGCTCGGCAGGGCGATGGCGGCGGGCGGGCGGGCGGTGTTCGAGCTGGCACCGCAGGGCGTCGCCGGCGAGGACATCATCGCGCCGAGGAAGGAACTGGAGTGGATGCGGCGCCTGAGCGCGGAAATCGACCGGCCCATCTCGTTCGGCATGATTCAAGTCGACGCCGCACCGGATCTCTGGCGCGAACAACTCGACATCTCAGCGGCCGCGCACGCCGCCGGCAGCGAACTCTATCCACAGATCGCGGCCCGACCGTTCGGCATGCTCTTCGGTTTCCCCGGTCACCACGCGTTCACCCATCGCCCGACGTTCCGCCGACTGAAAGCGCAGTGCAGTCGAGAGGAACTGGCAGATCGGCTCGCCGAACCCGCGGTGAAGGCGGCGATCCTCGCCGAGGACGACCTGCCGCCCGATCCGAACAAGTTGTTCGACAACATGTTTGCTTTGGTGCAGTATTCGCTGGGCCGCATCTATGCGCTGGGCGATCCGCCGGACTACGAGCCGACCGAGGACCGCACCGTCGAGAAGATCGCCAGTGAGCGTGGCGAGGATCCACTGTCCACGCTGTATGACCTGATGCTCAAGGACAACGCCACGTCGATGTTGATGCTGCCGTTTTACAACTACTTCTACGGCAACCATGACGCGATCCGGGAGATGCTGCTGCACCCCGCGGGCGTGGTCGGGTTGTCCGACGGCGGCGCGCACTGCGGGATGATCTGCGACGCCTCCTATCCCACCTTCCTGCTGACGCACTGGGCGCGCGACCGTCGCCGCGGCGAGCGGCTCCAGCTGGAGTACGTGGTGCGCAAGCAATCTCACGACACCGCGCAGTTGTTCGGGCTCTCCGATCGCGGCGTGATCGAGGTCGGCAAGAAGGCCGACATCAACGTCATCGATATGGATGCGTTGACGCTGCACCCCGCCCGCATGGCCTACGACCTGCCTGCGGGTGGTCAGCGCCTGGTGCAGAGCGCATCGGGCTACACCGCGACGATCGTCAGCGGAGTCATCACGCGCTGCAACAGCATCGACACCGGGGCGCGGCCCGGTCGGCTGGTGCGAGGGGCCCGCTGAGCGTCGGTCAGCGACCGCCGTCGGCCGCCGCGACGAGCAACTCGGCGAGTTTGGCGCTGGCGGGACCGATCCGCTCGGCCGAGGCGAGGTAGATCGTCCAGATCACCTTCGGCTGCACCCGCACCGCGCGTAGGTCGGGGTAGTGGGCCGCTTCGCTGGCCGGCATGAAGACCGACCCGAGGCCATGGCGTACCAGCGCAGCGGCTTTCGAGTAGTCAGCGGCGACCTCGTAGGGCGTGTGCGCCGAGACACCTGCTGCGCGGAAGGCGTCGTCGACGAGGCGCCGCAGCCCGAACTCGACGGGGAAGTCGATCAGGTCCTCGTCAGCCAGCTCGGTCAACGCGACCCGGTCACGTCCGGCCAGCCGGTGACCGTCCCGGCAGACGAACATCATCGGCTCCTCGGCCAGTAACTGCATGTGGATTCCCGCCGGGAAGCGGTCCGGCGCCGACACCAGCGCCAGGTCCAATGACCCGTCGGCGATCGCGGAAAGGTAGGCCATCGAACCGGTTTGGCTCTGCTGCAACCGGATTCGAACATGGGGATACGCCCGGCGGAATTCGCCCAGCACGCGCGGGATGTCGAGCGTGCCGAACGCGATGAGGGAGCCCAGTTCGACGGTTCCGGTCAACTGACCCCGATAGTCGCTCATCGACTCCTTTGCCAGTCGGGCGGATTCGATCACGCGGTGGGCATGTTGACGGAACAGTTCGCCGGCAGGAGTGAGCCGGATCTGTTGACGCGCGCGGTCGAACAGCTCCACGCCGAGTTCCTTCTCCAGCTTGCCGATCGACGTCGACAGCGCCGACTGGACGACATGGGCGCGGTGCGCGGCCTTGGAGAAGCTCATCTCACCGGCGACCGCGATGAAGTACTCCAACTGGCGCAGTTCCATCTCACCAACCTATCAATGCCATAGATGACTTTGATCAAAAACGGTCGTTGGACTTGATTGGTGGATGGAGTTGGGATGGAGACAAGCCTGAGAGAAAGACGCGAAGACCATGAGATGCGAACGAAGCCACCCGATTGTCGACGCGGTTCAGCCATGCTGAACGCCGGAAACGTCAAAGTCACGGACCTCCTGTGCGTGACGCCGCCGTGGATTCCCGAAGGTGCGCATGCGATGACACAAGTCGTAGAACTTCCTCCCGCAGACGACGGCGTCGCGCCGCATCGCCATTCCGGGCCGGTTTTCGGATATGTACTCGAGGGCCGCATCCTGTTCGAGCTCGAGGGCGAAGCGCCCCGGGAAATCGTTGCAGGCGACGCGTTCTGGGAGCCGGGCGGCGATGTCGTGCATTACCAGGTTGCGAATTTGGAGCAAAACAGCTGGAGCCGGTTCCTCGCTGTGTGCATTTGCGCACCAGGAATCGACATGATCACCATGCTCGAACCGGACGAGATCGCGGCCCGCGACCATCTTCGCCACCCGAGCGCCCGCCGACACACCCAGTGACCCAGAAGGGGAACCAGTTATGCAAGCAATCGTCGCGCGCGACCGCACCGCAGGCATTTCCGGGCTCTCGCTGGAGGACATGCCCTACCCGCACATGGCCGAGAACGACGTCATCGTCAAGGTGCACGCCGCCGCGTTCACCCCTGATGAGCTCGAATGGCCCGGCACATGGACCGATCGCGCGGGCCGGGACAGGGCCCCGACGATCCCTGGGCACGAGGTGTCCGGTGTGGTCGCCGAATTGGGCTTCGGCACAACCGGACTAGCGGTCGGTCAGCGGGTGTTCGGGCTCACCGATTGGGCCCGCAACGGCACGCTCGCCGAATATGTCGCGGTCGAGGCCCGTAACCTGTCCCCGCTGTCGGACGGCGTCGACCACGTTGTCGCGGCCGCGCTGCCGATGCCCGGGCTGACCGCGTGGCAGGGGCTGTTCGAGCACGGTCGCCTCGCCTCCGGGCAGACCGTCCTGGTGCACGGCGCGGCGGGCGGCGTCGGTTCGGTCGCCGTGCAACTGGCCCACGAGGCCGGCGCCTGGGTCATCGGCACGGGACGTGGGGGCCACCGCGACATCGTGTTGCATCTGGGTGCCGACGACTTCGTGGACCTGCAGCAGGACCGTCTCGAGGACCTCGGCAAGGTGGATGTGGTGTTCGACGTCCTCGGTGGCGAGATTCTCGATCGCTCAACGCAACTGGTACGCACCGGCGGCACCGTCGTCACCATCGCCGAGCCGCCCCGGATCGAGCCGGACGGCGGTCGGGCGATTTTCTTCATCGTCGAGCCCGACAGACGCCAGCTAGCGGATCTGGAACACCGCCTTCGTGATGGCCGGTTGCAACCCCTCGTCGGAGCGGTATTCCCGCTCGCGCAGGCGATTTCGGCGTTCGACCCGCGCAACCGTGGTCACGGCAAGACGGTCATCCGCGTCGCGGAGGATTAGCCGTCGCTCGACCCGGCGTGGATCGCGGGTTGGGCAACCGCGATTTCGGGGGTCGTCGGCGGTGTCTCCTGAGTGCTGGTGGCGCCCACACTCATCTCGCCGGAACTGACCGTGAGCGCCGGCTGCATCTGTTGCTGCGTGATCGCTACGGTCGTGGCTCCGAAGGCCACCACGGCGCATCCGCCGATCACCGCTACCAATTTGTTCACTGTCTACCCGCCTTTCGAACTCCTCCTTGAGCGGGCAAAACGTAACCTCGGCCGCTGAACGACCGCTGAAGTCGCACTGCTAGAAATCTGTAATTTGCCTATGCTTGAATTCATTTCAGGTTTGGTGGTTCACCCGGTGAGATCGTCCGACCGCCCGGCCGCCAACCGGGACAACTGCGGTATCGGTCGGCCGTCGATCCGCGTGTTGTGAGAGTCGTCCATCACCCACTGCTGCGGCCAACCGGCAGGCGAATCCTCCCACGGCTCTTGGCGTCCGTACACGGTCATATCCATCAACGCGTAGCTGTAGTCCATCGCCTCCACTCCGCGCAAAGTCGTCCAGTACGTCTCGAAAACACGATCGCCGTCGCGCAGATAACACACGATGTGCATCATCCCGACCGTGCGCCCAACCAGCAGCATCTCCAGGGAGGGGAGCGCCGAATACCACGGCACCGTCCAGCCCATGAACTCGCGGTAGCGAGCGCTTTCCGGGAAGGGGCCCTGGCAGAACACCGCGTAGGTGATGTCGCGGGAATGCAGGTAGCACAACTCGTCGACCTGCGTGGTGACCCATGTGCAGCCCTCGCATTGCTCGGGTGCGGGCTTGCCGGGGTGCCACATGTGGTAATAGGCGAGCAACTGTCGCCGCCCCTCGAACGCGTCGAGTAGTGTGACCGTTCCATCCTGGTCCGATCAGCGGTAGCTCGGCGTTCACCTCGACCATGGGAAGGCGCCGCCGAGCCGCGGCGATCGCGTCGCCTTCGCGCGTGTGCGCTTTCTCACGAACGCGCAACGCGTCGAGCTGGGCTTGGAATTCGGCTCGCTCGGCGATCGTCGGCGTGGGCGCATTCCAGACCGAATCACGATGGGGGGAAGCGTTATACATCACTTGCTCCCGTTATATTCGTCGTGCCAGCGCCACCATTCGTACGGTTTGGTCTGCGGGTAACCCTCGGGAGAGTCCTCCCAGCTCTCTTGCCGGCCCAGCGCGGTCATGTCGAGGAACGCGAACGTGTTGACGAAGACTTCGTCACCGCGGTTGTTGATGAAGTAGGTGCGATAGATACGGTCGCCGTCGCGGATGAAGGCGTTGGTTCCATGCCATTCGTCCACTCCGAAATCGGTGTCGAATGTGCCGTCGGGTTCGGGAACGATTGTGTACCAAGGGATGTCCCAGCCCATTCGCGCCTTTATTCGGGCCAGATCGGCCTGCGAACCGCGCGAGACGTAAACCAGCGCGGTGTCGCGCGCGTTGAGATGGGCGAGATTGCCGATGTGGTCGGCCATCAACGAACAGCCCACACACCCGTGGTCGGGCCAGCCGTGCACGCCGGGATCAACGAACGCGCGATAGGCGATCAACTGGCGGCGGCCCTGGAAGAGATCGAGCAGACCAACGCGTCCCTCCGGCCCGTCGAACGCGTAGGGCTTCTCGACCGGAGTCCACGGCATACGCCGGCGCATCGCGGCCATCGCATCGCGGGACCTGGTCAGTTCCTTTTCCTTCACGAGTAGTTCCTGCAGCGCGTCGTCCCATTCCTGCGCCGACACGATCGGAGGCGTATGCATGATCGACCCTAACGTTCAACATATCGGTTGAATATCTTTCTTCAGCACACCACGGATGGCCGATATAGTCAACAAGATGGTTGAAGATCAGCTCTTGGACCGGGCCTACGGCGCGCTTGCCGATCCGACCCGGCGCCGGTTGCTGCAGACCCTGCGTCAGGGCGACGCCCGGATCACCGACTTGGCGGCCCCGCTGCCGATGAGTTTCGCCGCGGTGTCGCGTCACGTCGGTGTGTTGGAGGCGGCGGGACTGGTGCGGCGCGAGATTCGCGGTCGCGAGCATTGGCTGTCGCTCCACCCGGACGGCTTGTCGGCGGCCCAGCAGTGGATCAACGAGCAGACCGACTTCTGGTCGACGCGGGCAGACGCGTTGGCAAAGCGACTGCGCAACAAACGGACTGCGCGATGAACGGCGCGGCCACGGTCCGCGTGCAGCGGGTCATGCCCGCCGATCCCGATGTGGTGTTCGACCAGTGGCTCGACCGCGAGGCGTTGCAGGACTGGATGTGCCCGCGACCCGTGCGTGTGCTGGACGTCGCCGTCGATCCGCGTGTCGGCGGGATCATGCGCTTGGACGTCGACGATTCGGGCAGCCGAGTCCTGATCACCGGGCAGTTCCTGACGATCGAGCGGCCGCGACTGCTGCGCTTCACATGGACCAACTCCGACTGGGCGGATCCGACCAGGGAAAGCATCGTGCAGGTCACGTTCGAGCCGGTCGGCCCGCAGGAGACGCTGATGTCGATCGAGCATTCCCTGCTTCCCCCAGAGGAATTCGACAGCTTCGACAACGGCTGGGCCCTCACCGTCGAGCAACTGGCCGCCGCACTGGGTAGCAAATGACGCAGCACTGGATCGTCGACGCGATGAACGTGATCGGCAGCCGCCCCGACGGCTGGTGGAAGGACCGCCGCGGCGCGCTGCTTCGGCTGGTCGAATCGTTGGAGCGGTGGGCGTCGCTACGCGACGACCGCGTCACGGTGGTGTTGGAGCGCCCGATGTCCCCGCCGATCGAATCGAGATCGATCGAGGTGGTGTGTGCACCGCGGGCAGCGGCCAACTCAGCCGACGACGAGATCGTCCGATTGGTGCAGGCGGCACACCGGCCGCATCATCTCACCGTCGTGACATCGGATCGGACGCTGGCGGACCGGGTCGGCGTCGCAGGAGCATCGGTGTATCCCGCCGCGACGTTCCGCGACGACATCGACCCGGCGGGCTGACCTAACCGCCGCTTTGTATCAGGCCGTAGCAGACACCCCAGTGCTCGGGCGTGCACGGGATGCCGTTCACGGTGTCGAACCCATTGGGATTCCGCACGATGTTCGGCCCGCCGCCCGACGGGGGCACGGGTGGGATCGGTGCGGCCGCGCCGCCGCCGGCGCCGCTGGTACACACCCCGTCGAAACGGCTCGGCTTGGTGCCCCACGGGCATGTGTTGTCGGCTGCGGCGGGTGAGGAAACCACCAACGGCGCCGCGGCGAACGCCACTGCACACCCGAGAACCATCACTCCGCGCTTCACAGTCACCATCTCTAACGTCTCCGAACCTCGCACCCGACCCGGCACAGCCTAACCCGGGCGCTGCTAGCTTGCGGCCATGAACCTCTTTTCGACTGCGTGGGCGGCGCTGCGAGCCGAGGTCGCGAACCTGCCCGACGAGGCCTTCGACCAGCCGTCGGGCTGTGCGGGCTGGCTGGTGCGCGACCTGGTCTGCCATCTCGTCATCGACGCCCAGGACGTGCTGATCACGCTGGTCACACCCGCCGACGCCGAGCCGACCAGGAACGCCGTCACCTATTGGGAGGTCAGCAGCGAAGTGCCCACCGGCGACGACCCGCTCGACGCGCTGACCGTCCGCCTGGCGGCCGCCTACGGCGATCCCGCCCTGCTGAAATTCCATCTCGACGACGTCGGCGCCGCCGCGGGCCGGGCCGCCGAACTGTGCGATCCGGCCATGCGGGTGAGCACCCGCGGCCACGTGCTCACCGCCGGCGACTATCTGTCTGCCTACGTCCTGGAGTGGACGCTGCACCACCTCGACCTGACGGCGCACCTGACCGCCGCTGGCCAACCGCCCGCGGAGGCGTTGGCGAGGTCGCGCGCGATGCTCGAGCAGATCGCGGGCGCGGAGTTTCCCGCGGCGTTCTCCGACGCCGACGCGCTGTTGGTGGGCACCGGGCGGCGCCGCGCCAACGACGTCGAGAGGTCGGCACTGGGGGAGTTGGCCGCCAAGCTCCCGCTCGTGGTCGGCTGACGCGATTTAGGCGCGCGCAGCGGCGCTCAGCGCACGCCAGCGCGCCGAAATCACACCGACGACGACTAGCGTGTGCCCGGGGACACCGGCGATGCGGAGGCGATGTGCGGATCGATCTGAGCGGTAAGACGGCATTGGTGACCGGATCGACGCAGGGGATCGGCCTCGCGATCGCCAAGGGCCTTGCCGAAGCCGGGGCCCGTGTCCTGATCAACGGGCGCCAGGCCGCGCGTGTCGACGCCGCCGTTGCCGAAGTCGAGGGCGACGCGGTCGGGGTGGCCGCCGATGTCACCACCGACGACGGTGTCGCCGCGCTGCTCGACCGCGCACCCGACGTCGACATCCTCGTCAACAACCTCGGCATCTTCGGCGCCACGCCGGCACGGGAGATCACCGATGAGCAGTGGCGCACCTACTTCGACGTCAATGTCTTGGCGGCGGTGCGACTCATTCGTCGGTATCTGCCAGGGATGGAAGCACGCGGTTGGGGGCGAATCATCCAGATCGCCAGCGACTCCGCGATCGTCACACCCGAGGAGATGGTCCACTACGGCGTCACCAAGACCGCGTTGCTCGCGGTGACCCGTGGATTCGCCAAGGACACAGCCGGTTCCGGTGTCACCGTCAACTCCGTCATCGCGGGGCCCACGCACACCGCAGGCGTTGAGGAGTTCGTCTACCAGTTGGTCGATCGCAGCCTGCCGTGGGACGAGGCGCAGCGAGAGTTCATGAAGAAGTACCGGCCGCAATCGCTGCTGGGCCGCCTCATCGAGCCCGAGGAGATCGCGAACATGGTGACCTATCTCAGCTCGCCGCTGGCCTCGGCCACCACCGGCGGGGCGGTGCGGGCAGACGGCGGATACGTCGACTCGATCCTGCCGTAGGCGATTTCGGCGCGCGCAGGGGCGCTGAGCGCACGTTAGCGCGCCGAAATCACGTCAGCAGGCCCTCTTTGATCAGCCAGTCGCGGGCGACGAGCGCCGGATCGTCGCCTTCGGTGTCGACCTTGGCGTTGAGCTCCAGCATCACCTCGTTGGTCAGTCGCGGGCTCAGCGCACCGAAGATCTCCGCCAGTTCCGGATGCTCCTCGAGCACTTTGCTGTTCACGACGGCCGACAGGTTGTAGTGCGGGAAGAAGTTCTTGTCGTCCTCGAGCACCCGCAGCTTCAGGCCGGGGATGCGGCCGTCGGTGGTGAAGACCTCGCCGAAGTTGCATTCGCCGTTGGCGGTCGCGGTGTAGATGACGCCGGTGTCGAGCATGGTGACCCGACCCAGCTGTTGGCGAGACAACCCGTAGGTCTTCAGCATGGGCTCGAAACCGTCGTTGCGGCTGGCGAATTCGCTCTCGATGCAGAAGGTCAGATCCTCGCGGTTGAGCTTGGTCAGATCGGACAGCGTCGTCACTCCGAGGCGCTGCGCCTCCGACTCGCGGATGGCGAACGCATACGTGTCGTCCATGGGGGCGGGCGGTAGCCAGGTCAGGCCGTTCTTGGCGTCGGCATCCTTGATCGCCTGATACTGTGCCGCTTCGCCTTTCACCGGGTTCTCGTTGCCCAGGTAGTTGATCCACCCGGTGCCGGTGTACTCCGGCGACACGTCGGCCTCGCCGCTGGTCATCGCGTGCCTGGCGCCGAAGCTGCCGGGGATGTTGGTCAGGTTGGTCACTTCGGCGCCCGCGGCGGCCAGCACCGTCGCGTACATGTTCCCGAGGATCAGCTGCTCGGTGAAATCCTTGGCGGCGACGGTCAACTTCACCCCGTCGAGTGAGTCGTAGTGACCGATGATGCCCGGCCGCGCCTCGAGCACCGCGCCGCTGGCCGACTGCAACCCGCAGCCCGCAACCAGCCCGGCGAGCAGAACACCTAACAGCATCAGAGCGCTTCTCTGGCGAATCCTCATGATTCACAGCCCCTTCGGCGCGGCGAGTATCTCCGCGACCCGCGCCAGCCAGTCGATGAACAGCGCCAGTGCCGCCACCAGCACCGCGCCGACGATCAGCGTCACGCTCTGCTGCAGCTTGATCCCGGTGGTGATCAGTTGGCCGAGTCCGCCCGCGCCGGTGAACGACGCCAGCGCGGCCGTGCCTACGATGAGCACAAGCGCGGTGCGGACGCCTGCGACGATCACCGGAAGCGCCAGCGGCAGTTCGATCCGCATCAACGTCGACCATGCCGACATGCCCATGCCGCGCGACGCCTCGACCAATCGGGGGTCGACGCCGTCGAGGCCCGTGACGGTGTTGGCGATGATCGGCAGCGCACCGTAGACCGTCAGCGCGATGACCGCGCCGAGAGGGCCGATGCCGAACAGCACCGCACCCAACGCGATCAATCCGATCGCCGGTGCGGCCTGACCGAATCCGGCGACGGTGATGATCGGTTTCGAATAGCGCCGAAACCTTCCGCGCGTCAACGCAATTCCCAATGGGATCGCCACTGCGCAGGTGAGCACGGTCGCGGCGAGGCTGACGGTCATGTGCTCGCGGAGCAATGTCAGCAGCTGCGGAACCGCAAGCGAGCGGCGCTCGGACTCCGAAACCTGCGCGTTGTGCACGAACAGAAGCGAGCCGACGACGATCACAATGCAGACGAGCGGCTGCACCAGCAACCGACCGAGGCCGGGTCCACGACGGCGCGCCGACGGTTCGGTACCGGCGCCGACCTCGTTCTCGACACTGACGACGGTCACGACGCGGTCCCCGACGGTTCTCCGCTGCGGCGCAGATTCTCCATCGCGTCCATGATCGTTTCGACCCTGACCACGCCTTGATACGTGTTGCGCCGACCGGTCACCACCACGACGCCGTGCGACGACGTCAACATCTCGTCGAGCGCGTCGTTGAGGGTGGACGCCAGGCTGACGCATTCGAGCGCCTCGTCGCGCGCGACGCCGGTGAGCGCGCCCGAATCCTCCAGCTCGGTCAGCGACATCCAACGCTGCGGCCGGTCCTGTTCGTCGAGCACGATGACGTGCTCGCGATCCAGGGCGCGGGCCGCCTCGATGGCCATGGCCGGATCGCCGCCGACGTGTGCCACCGCGGCCTCGTGCAGGTCGACATCGCGAACCCTGGTCAGCGTCAGCTGTTTGAGCGCGGCGCCGGCGCCGACGAAACTGCGCACGAAGTCGTTGGCCGGCTCGGAGAGGATGCGGTCAGGGGTGTCGTACTGCGCGATCCGTGATCCCTTCTGCAGGATCGCGATCCGGTCGCCGAGCTTGACCGCCTCGTCGAAATCGTGGGTGACGAAGACGATGGTCTTGCGGAGCTCGTCGTGCAGGCGCAGCAATTCGTCTTGCAGCCGCTGCCGGGTGATGGGATCGACAGCACCGAACGGTTCGTCCATCAGCAGCACAGGGGGGTCGGCGGCCAGCGCGCGTGCCACACCGACTCGTTGCTGCTGGCCGCCCGACAGCTCGCGGGGGTAGCGGTCGCGATATTGGCCCGGCTCCAGGCTGACCAGATCGAGCAGCTCGTCGACGCGGGCCGCGATGCGTTTCTTGTCCCACTTCAACAACCGCGGCACGATCGCGATGTTGTCGCCGACGCTGAGGTGTGGGAACAGCCCCGCGCCCTGGATGACGTATCCGATGTGTCGGCGCAACTGGTCGGGATTGCGGTGGGTGACATCGTCATCGCCGATGAGGATCCGTCCGCTGGTCGGCTCGATCAGCCGGTTGATCATCTTCATCGTCGTGGTCTTGCCGCACCCCGACGGCCCGACGAGCATGACGATCTGGCCCGCCGGGATCTCCATCGTGATGTTGTCGACGGCGGGTTCGTCTTGTCCGTCGTAGCGCTTCGTCACACCCTCGAGCAGGATCCTGGCGCCTCCAGCCGCTGCACCGGCCTCCTCAGCGGCTGCAGCCCTGGTGGTTGTCGATTCAGACACGAATCCCCCTCGGAACGGTAAGACGAGTAAGCAAATTCAGCACGGTATCGAGAATGACGGCGAGAATCAGAATGCCCACGGTGGCAGCGACGATCGAATTGGTCGCATTGGCGCCACCCATTCGGGAAATCCCGGAGAAGATGTAACCACCCAGACCAGGGCCCAACGCGAAGGCGGCAATGGCCGCGATGCCCATGAGCATCTGCGCGGACACACGCACGCCGGTCATGATCACCGGCCACGCGAGCGGCAATTCCAACCGCACCAGCGTGGCCAGGCGGCTCATCCCCATGCCGCGCGCGGATTCGACCAGCGTCTGGTCGACACCGGTGAGGCCGACCACCACGTTCCGCAGGATCGGGAAAATGCCGAAGAAGACCAGCAGAATCACCGACGGCAGCACCCCGAGCCCAACAATTCCGACCAGGATCCCGAGCAGCGCATAGGACGGCACGGTCAAACCGATGGCAGTGGCGCTGTTGCCGATGGCCACTCCGACCGGCGACCGGTAGATCAACACCCCGAGCACGATGGCGATGACGGTGGCCAGCAGGAGCGTCTGAACCACGAGGCTCATGTGCTGGTAGGCGAGGAATGACAGAACCGGCCATCGGTCGCGAACAAACTCTATGAAGCCCATAGCGGTAGCAAGCCCTCGCCTCGGTGCACGTTTTTATTGCTTAGGCAGAACCCCAAGCTAACGGCGTCCGTACCCAAAATTCCACTCAGCTAAACGTCGAATTGCGACGATTTCGATCTTGGCCACATCTACTACCGGGCGTAGTATTCGGGGCGAACCCCTACCGACAAGCCCGAGAGGTGCAGTTCGTGAAGTGGAGTTTCGCTCAGATCGGCCTGTTCATCATCGCCCTCTTCCACGTCATCCAGGCGGTGATCGGCTTCATCGCAAACCCGAGTTTCGCAACCGGTCCCGACGCGCCGACCGTGCAGATCTTCTGGATGGATTACAACGGCTGGCATGCCGTCGGCGGACTAGCACTGTTCGCGCCGGGACTGGTGTTCGCGATGCGCAAGTCCTGGTCCGTGCTGTATCTGCTGATCGCCGCGGTTGCGGGGGCGCTGCCGGGGATCTGGGCGTTTTTCTCGCATCAGGTCGCGTTCGTCCTGACCTTTCCGAACAACCTCACTGACGCGGTGGTGCACCTGGTGACCGCGGCGGTGATGATCGCCGTGGCCCTCATCCAGATCTCGATGGACGGCGGCCTGCGCAACTCGTTCGCCGATCTTCACAAGGACAATCAGGCGAACCGAAAGACGGGGTAGTCGTCGACGATTCGGGCGAAGTCCTCGAGCGGCGCGCGCCGGTCGACCGGAAAGAACGGCCGCGCACCGGGAGCCAGTTCGAGATACCGGCGCAGGATCGCGGGGCGTTTCTCTGAGAAGTCCTCGACGAGCGAGACGTTCTCCCGCCGACGGCGTGTCAGCAGCACGGCGTGTCCGTCGGCGCGCAGGTTGTGCACCCAGTTCGTCTTCTGCCCCAGCATCGCCACCACATAACGCTCACCGTCATGGTCGACGACCACAATGGGAAACGAGATCGTCCGCCCGGATTTGCGGCCGCGCACCTCGAGGGTGGCGGCCTGGCCGGGACCGATGCCTGCGGCAAATGCTATGGCGCTGAGTCGGTTCGAGATGCGCGCCGACCAACTGGGGCGGCCGCCGCGGTAATTCCAGCGTTGGTATGCACTGAAGACTTCGCGGAGCATGGCCCCGACTCTAGCTTTTCAGTCCGCCGTCACCGCGAGGCGGCGGCGCGCATAGTTCTTCAGTTCGGCTGACAGCGCGTCAACCGTCAGCAATCGGGGCAGCAGAGCGGGCTCCGACATCCGGGCACGGAAAACCAGGCCCACAGTCACGTCGTGATCGGGCCGGTAATCCAGCGAGATCGCATCGCCTGCGCGCACCTCACCGGGCGAGATGACGCGCAGATAGGCGCCGGGCTTGCCGGCATCGGTGAACGTCTTGATCCAGCCCTTCAATTGCAGGAAGGCCGAGAACGTGCGGCACGGTGTGCGAACCGCACAGACCTCCAGCAGGGGGCCGTCGCTGCCGACTCGCCAGCGTTCCCCGATCAGCGCGTTGGTGACGTCGATTCCGGCCGTGGTGAAGTTCTCGCCGAACATTCCGTTTGTCAGCGGACGCGAGAGCCGGTTCTCCCACTCGTCGAGGTCTTCGCGCGCGTAGGCGTAGACGGCCTGGTCGTCGCCGCCGTGCAGCCGCCGATTGCCGATGGTGTCGCCGACCAGTCCGCTGCCGGCCCCGCCGCGCATCGGGCCCGGAGAACGGACCATGACCGCATCGGAGGTGGGCGCCTTGTCGATACCCGTCGACCGCGACGGCGCGTCGGGATTGGTGCGGACGCGTGCCAGGTTCACCGACAGGACATGCGCCACCCCCACAGGGTATTAAGCGTCGCCCCGGTGCGCTCGCCGGGTGTGCGCTCGACGCGGGCTTGAATCTGCCTTAGCAGAAGTCCTCCTTGCAGCCGGCGCTGACGGCATGACATTGAACCGATCCGCGCCCCAGGCACAAAGGCCGCTGCTGCGTGTTGCGATGTGGAGAAGACCGTTGAGCCGAGGAGGCGTGGGTGAAGATCCGGTTCGGAGTCAGTCTGGGAGCCGACACCGGCCCCGGTGAGCTGTTCGACGCCATCGACTATCTGGAGAGCGCAGGCGTCGACTCGCTGTGGTTCTCCGAACTGGTGTACTCCACCGCCGTCGACCCCGTCGTCGGCATGTCGGTGGCGTTGGCGCGCACCAAGCGGCTGAAGGTCGGCACCTCGGTCGCGGTGCTGCCCGGGCGCCATCCGGTGTTGGTCGCCAAACAGTTGGCGTCGCTCGCGGCGGTGGCACCCAAACGGGTGCTGCCCGTCTTCGGTCTGCGCTCGGCGCTGCCCGTCGAGCGCGACCTGTTCCCGGTTCCCGACGGCAAACGCGCCGAGGTGTTCGACGAGGCGTTGCGCCTCTTGCGCGTCGCGTTGCGTGACGACGACGTCACCTTCACCGGCAACCACTTCACCGTGCGCGACGTGCGGGTGATGCCGAAACCGTCTCCACCGCTTGATATTTGGATCGGCGGCGCGTCGCCTGCGGCATTCCGGCGCATCGGCGCGCTCGGCGACGGCTGGCTGGGCAGCTTCCTGACGCCCGCCGAGGCGGGCCGCGCCCGTGACGCGATCAGCACCGCCGCCGTGCAGGCCGGCCGCGACATCGAGAACGACCACTTCGGGATCAGCCTCGCTGTCGGCGGCGGCGAACTGCCTGCGCCGGTGGTGGCGTCGATTCGCAAGCGTCGACCCGATCTCGACCCGTCCGAGCTCGTCGCCGCCGACTGGCCGACACTGCACCGTCGGCTCGACGACTACATCGACGCCGGGCTGAGCAAGTTCGTGATCCGGCCCGCCGGAAATCTGCGCACAGCCGAATTCCTCGAGACCTTCGTCGCCGAGCTATTGCCGCGGCAGAACTGAAATACCCTGCGACTGCGCGTGTTTCAGCTGCGGCTCGATGCGGGGTGGTAGTCCAGCGGCGGTGGGGCGTCCGGCGTACCCGGGATCTCGGTGCCGTTGATCGGGCATCGGGCGGTTTCGGGCAGCCTGAACAACGCGACCAGGCCGACCACACAGGCCACGATCATGTAGAAGGCGGGCACCAGATCGTTGCCGGTCTCCATCACCAGCCAGTCGTTGAACGCCGGTGCCGTGCCGCCGAACAGCGATGTCGCGACGTTGTAGGCGATCGCGAAGCCGGCGTAGCGCACCTGCGTCGGGAACATCGCCGGGAAGGTCGCCGAAATGGTGGCCAGCTGCGGCACATACAGCAGCCCCAACACCGCGTAGCCGACGGTGGCCCCGACGGCGCCGGTGGCGATCAGCAGGAACATCGGCACCGCCAGCACGATCAGCCCGATCAGCGAGACCCGCCACAGCGGCTTGCGCCCGAACCGGTCGGACAGGTGGCCGGTGAACGGCACGAACACCATCATCGCCAGCATCCCGATGATGGGCACCACCAGTGACATGTCGGTGGACAGGCCGATGGTGTTCTTCAAATACGTCGGCATATACGTCAATAACGTGTAGTTGACGACGTTCAGCGCGACGACCAGGCCGCCCAGCCGCAGGATCGGCGCCCAGTAGTCGAGGAACAGCTGCTTGAACTCCGTGCCGACGCCCTCCTGGTCGTGGCCGCTGTCCTCCAGTTCCCGGAAGACGGGGGTCTCGTCCAGGCGGCTGCGCAGATAGAGGCCGATGAGGCCGAGCGGCGCGGCGACGAGGAACGGCAGGCGCCAGCCCCACGTTCCCATCTGATCCTCGGTGAGCAGGAGTTGAAAGCCGAGCATCAACAGCGCGCCGATCGAGAATCCGGCGAGCGTGCCGAACTCCAGGAACGACCCGAGGAAGCCGCGTCGACGCGACGGCGCGTACTCGGCCATGAACGTTGCGGCGCCGCCGTACTCGCCACCGGTCGAAAAGCCCTGGATGACACGCAAACACACCATGATGACCGGCGCCCAGATGCCGATCGAGGCATAGCTCGGCACCAGCCCCATGCACACGGTGGCGCCCGACATCAGCAGGATCGTGGTCGCCAGCACGCGGCGGCGACCGAGACGGTCCCCGAGCGGGCCCCACACCAAGCCGCCGAAAGGACGCGCCAAAAACGACACCGCGAAGGTCATCAACGCCAGCAACGTCGCGCTGGCGGTGTCCCCGGGAAAGATCGCCGCCGAGATGTAGCTGACGCCGTAGGTGTAGATGCCGTAGTCGAACCACTCGGTCATGTTGCCGATCGCCGACGCCGAGATGGCCTTCCTCAGTACGGGCGTCGATTCGTCGTCGACGGCGGGGGTTGACGCGTTGTCGAATTGTTCAGGTGGCACGGATCCTCCCTCTTATCCATTTGCCTGTGCCACAGGTCTGTGTTCCCCCTCACGGGGTGGAGCAACCGGATAACGCCTACCCTGGCCGGAGTGGCCGAAACGTCCGCTCGAGAGTTGCGCAAACGTCTCGACGGTCTGACCATCCGCGACGCCGCTCGTCTCGGCAGGCGCTTGAAGAACCTGCGCCGCCCCGAACCCGCGAGACTGCAGCAGCTCGCCGACCAGATCGCCGAGGCCGAGGCGCTCGTCGCCACCCGGCAAGCCGCAGTCCCGACTATCACATATCCAGATCTGCCGGTCAGCGACCGGCGTGGGGAATTGGCCGAGGCGTTGCGAAAGCACCAGGTGATCGTGGTGGCCGGGGAAACCGGCTCGGGCAAGACCACGCAGCTGCCCAAGATTTGCCTCGACATCGGCCGCGGGGTCCGCGGCACCATCGGCCACACCCAGCCGCGCCGCCTGGCCGCCCGCACCGTCGCCCAGCGGATCGCCGACGAGTTGGGCACACCGCTCGGCGACACCGTCGGCTACAGCGTCCGGTTCACCGATCAGGTCAGCGACCGCACCCTGGTCAAGCTGATGACCGACGGTATCCTGCTGGCCGAGATCCAACGCGATCGCCGCCTGCTGCGCTACGACACCCTGATCCTCGACGAGGCCCACGAGCGCAGCCTCAACATCGACTTCCTGCTCGGCTACCTGCGCGAGTTGCTGCCGCGCCGCCCCGACTTGAAGGTCATCGTCACGTCGGCGACGATCGAGCCGGAGCGTTTCTCCGCGCACTTCGGCGGCGCTCCGATCATCGAGGTGTCCGGTCGCACCTATCCGGTCGAGATCCGTTACCGCCCATTGGAAGTCGTCGTAGCGCCCGACGACGCCGATGACCCGGACGACCCGGATCACGAGGTGGTCCGCACCGAGATGCGGGACCAGACTGAGGCCATCGTCGACGCCATCGAGGAACTGCAGAGCGAGCCGCCGGGCGACATCCTGGTGTTCCTGTCCGGCGAACGCGAAATCCGCGACACCGCAGAGGCTTTGCGTCACCTCAAGAACACCGAGGTGCTGCCGCTGTACGCGCGGTTGCCGACCGCCGAACAGCAGCGCGTCTTCGCCCCTCACACCGGCCGTCGAGTGGTGTTGGCCACCAACGTCGCCGAGACGTCGCTGACCGTGCCGGGCATCCGGTACGTCGTGGACCCCGGCACGGCGCGCATCTCGCGCTATAGCCGCAGAACGAAGGTGCAGCGGCTGCCGATCGAGCCGATATCGCAGGCCTCCGCCGCGCAGCGGGCGGGCCGGTCCGGGCGCACCGCACCCGGCATCTGCATCCGGTTGTACTCCGAAGAGGACTTCGCGGCGCGTCCGCGCTACACCGACCCCGAGATTCTGCGGACCAACCTCGCGGCAGTGATCCTGCAGATGGCGGCGCTGAAACTCGGCGACATCGAACACTTCCCGTTCCTCGACCCGCCGGAGCAACGCAGCATCCGCGACGGCATCCAACTGCTGCAGGAACTCGGCGCCTTCGACCGCGACGGAGCGATCACCGACATCGGCCGCCGACTCGCCCAACTGCCGGTCGATCCGCGGCTCGCCAGGATGATCCTGCAGGCCGACGCCGAGGGCTGCGTGCGGGAAATTCTCGTGTTGGCCGCCGCGCTGTCGATACCGGACCCGCGGGAACGCCCAACCGACCGCGAGGACGCCGCGCGCCAGAAGCATGCCCGCTTCGCCGACGAGAACTCCGACTTCCTGTCCTATCTGAACCTCTGGCGCTATCTGAGCGAGCAACGAAAAGAACGCTCGGGCAACTCGTTTCGACGCATGTGCCGCGAGGAATTTCTGCACTATCTGCGCATCCGCGAGTGGCAGGACCTGGTCGGCCAACTGCGCAGCATCGCCCGTGACATGGGCATCCGCGAGCAAGACGAGCCCGCCGATCCGGCGCGCATCCACGCGGCGCTGACCGCAGGCCTGCTATCGCACATCGGCATGCGCGCAGACGATTCCCCGCGCGGGCGAGGAGCGCGAGGAGCGGGACGAGCGGAGTTCCAGGGCGCGCGCAATACGCGGTTCGTGTTGGCGCCGGGCTCGGTCCTGACCAAGCGCCCGCCGCGCTGGGTCGTCGTCGCCGACCTGGTCGAGACCAGCCGGCTCTACGGACGGATCGCGGCGCGCATCCAACCCGAAGAGGTCGAACGCGTCGCCGCGCACCTGGTGCAGCGCGCCTACAGCGAGCCGCACTGGGACGCCCAGCGCGGCGCCGTGATGGCCTACGAACGGGTGACGCTGTACGGCCTGCCGCTGGTGGCGCGGCGCCGGGTGAACTACGGGCCGATCGAGCCGCAGGTGGCGCGCGAACTGTTCATCCGGCACGCCCTGGTGCAAGGGGAGTGGCAGACCCGCCACCACTTCTTCCGCGACAACGCCCGGTTGCGCGAGGAACTGGAGGAACTCGAGGAGCGGGCGCGGCGGCGTGATCTGCTCGTCGGCGACGACGACATCTACGCGTTCTACGACGCCAGGATTCCCGCCGACATCGTCTCGGCGCGGCACTTCGACGGGTGGTGGAAGAAGCAGCGGCACAAGACACCTGACCTGCTGAGGTTGACCCGCGATGATCTGCTGCGCACCGACGACACTGCGGCCGATGAGCGGCCCGACACCTGGGAGACGGGCGATCTCTCGTTGCCGTTGAGTTATCGCTTCGAGCCCGGCGCCGCCGACGACGGCGTGACGGTGCACGTCCCGCTCGACGTGCTCACCCGGTTGGGTGGCGATCAGTTCGCCTGGCAGGTGCCCGCGCTGCGGGAGGAGTTGATCACCGCGCTCATCCGCTCGCTGCCGAAAGATCTGCGCCGCAACTTCGTTCCCGCACCCGACACCGCCCGCGCGGTGCTGGCCCATATCGATCCGGACCGCGAGCCGCTGCTGGAGGCGCTACAACGCGAATTGCGGCGCCGCACAGGGGTCTTGGTGCCGCTTGACGCGTTCGACATGGACAAGCTGCCGGCGCACCTGCGGGTGACGTTTGCCGTCGAGTCGGCGGACGGCCGAGAGGTGGCCCGCGGTAAGGACCTGACGACGCTGCAGGAACGGCTGGCGGGCACGGCACGCGACGCCGTAGCCGATGTGGTCGCCGGTGAGCTGGAACGTACCGGATTGCGGGGCTGGCCAGAAGATCTCGACGAGCTGCCGCGCGTGGTGGAGCGCACGGTCGGCGGCCGTGCGGTGCGCGGTTACCCCGCATTCGTCGACGCGGGCGCCGCGGTCGATGTGGCGGTGTTCGCCACGCAGGGTGAGCAAACCCAGGCGATGGGGCCGGGCCTCCGGCGGCTGCTGCGGCTGAGTGTGCCGTCGCCCACCAAAGCAGTTGAGCGGCAGCTCGACCCGCGAACGCGGCTGACCCTTGGCGCGAACCCGGACGGCTCATTGACGGCGCTGATCGACGACTGCGCCGACGCCGCGACGGATTCGCTTGTGTCCGGAGCGGTTTGGACACGAGCGGAGTTTGCTGCGCTGCGCGATCGTGTCGCGGCAGAGCTGGTGTCGACGACGGCCGACATTGTGGGCCGCGTCGAGAAGGTGCTGTCGGCCGCACACGACGTGCAGCTCGTCCTGCCCGCCGATCCGCCGCCGGCGCAGAGCGAGGCGATCGCCGACATCCGCGCGCAGCTCGAGCGGCTGCTGCCTGCCCGCTTCGTCACGGCGACGGGAGCCGCGCGCCTGGCCGATCTCGTCCGCTACCTGACAGCGATCCGCAGGCGCATCGACCGGCTGCCCTACGCGCTCGAGGTCGACCGTGAGCGGATGCGGCGGGTGCACGCCGTGCAGGAGGCCTACGACGAGCTGGTGGCCGCGTTGCCGCCGTCGCGGCGGGCCGCCGCAGATATCCGCGACATCGCCCGCCAGATCGACGAGCTGCGCGTGAGCCTGTGGGCGCAGCAGCTCGGCACGCCGCGACCGGTCAGCGAACAGCGCATCTACAAGGCGATCGACGCGGCTAGCATCACCGGATGAGCGAGCCGCCGCTGACCGACGACGGGCACTACGTCGTCATCAAGGGCCGACGGTGGCGCGCGACCGATCCCGCGATCCCGGAGGCTCGGCGGACGGAGTTGACCCGCATCCTGATGGCTTGGCGTCGCGAGGTGCGGCGTAGGAAAGGCACCGCCGAGGAGGCCGCGGCGCGCGCGGGCGTTCATGCGGCGAAAGTCGCACTCGGTGAACGGGGAACACCGCCGTGGTGGGAGCAGACCGACGCACAGCGGCGGGCACGCTGGGAGGCTGACGTGCCGGAGCCGGATGGCGGTGATTCGCCCTAACCGTCGCGGTTTTCGCGGTCGCGGCGGTAGTCGGACAGCGTGTAGGTCTGACCCGATCGGCGTCGGCGTTCGAGTTCTTCGATCGCGCGCTTGCGTTCGTCGGCGGGGGCGTGGATCAGTTCCCGGTACAGGTCGTTGTCGACGGCGTAGACACCCTCGACGGGCTCGCGCAGATGCCGGCGGTAGATGATGGTTGCGTAGGCGAGAACGTCCTCGCCGGCGTTCTGTCTGCGGGTGAACTCCTCACCCAGCCGTTGCAGCGCCTCGGCGCGGGTACGCCCCGAGGCCGACCAGTCCGCGCCCGGATACGCCGCCGTCCACTCGTCGCCGACCTGACTGGTCTGCGGTTCCATGTGGAAGGCGTAGCGATGCAGGTCGCCGGCCTCAGCACTCACTTCGTCCTCCTCGTCACAGCGACCCGCCGCTGTCGTCAGTGGGACTCCAGTATGTGCCGACGCCGAGGTCGGGATAGAGCACCGAGCACCGGTACATACCGAAGGTTCCTCTCGGTCGGATACACCACACCACCGGCCCGGCGGGGAGCGGTGCGAAAAGGGCACCGCTGTTCAAGCCGTGCACCGCGGGAGTCGGCTCGGGCGCTGGAAGGGTGGCGAGCGGATAGCGAAGAGAGCGAACGTGACTGGCGACTTGCGCTGCGGAGTTCTGGACCGAATCGACGACTTCGACGGCTTGGGCCAGCTGTGACCGCAGCGCGGACAAAATCGCCCGCTGAATCGAAGGCGACGGGGCAGTCGCCCCGGCTTGAGTAGTCGCGCGTGCCTGCGCAATGAGCGTGTCGAGGCGTCGGGTCCCTGTCTGGGTTGCCGCTTTCGCCCACGCACACTCCTGCATGATGGCCATAGTTGATTATTGGGCCCTTGATCGGTGCCTTCGAGCACCAGTTTCCTCGCGCCGAACGTGCAGAATTTGTGGAAAATCGGCCGGAATTTCGCAACACCTTCACGTTGGGCGACGCGGGTAGGGTCACGTCAGTGACGGTGTATGCGCTGAACCTCTTCGATGTCGCCGACCGCGACGAATACCTGGCCTACTCCAGACGCTCGCCGCAGGAGGTCGCCAAGCACGGCGGTCGCGTCGTCGCTCTCGGCCGGTTTCGGGAATCGATCACGGGGGACATCGCCCCTCGGACGGTGTTGATCCTCGTCGAATGGGACTCTCGCGAAGCCTTCCAGAGTTATTGCGACGACCCCGAATTGGCAGACCTGCACCCGCACCGGGACAACGGCGCGTCGTCGTATATTTGGCACTTGTTCGACCGTCTGGACGATCTGCGTCCCCTGCTCAAGACGGTGACGTAACCGAGCCTGCGTATCCTGCACCTCGATGGCCCTGGAACGAACGCCTGGCACCAACCGCGTCCGCCGTGGACTGCGGCTGGCGCTGCGCGGTAGCCGCGATCCGGCGCCGGTCGCCGGTCAGCGCAGGCGCACCTCGGCGGAGTTGGGTGATCTGCACACCCGCAAGGTTCTCGACCTGACCATCCGCCTCGCCGAGGTGATGCTGTCGTCGGGGTCCGGCACGGCAGACGTCATCGCGACGGCCAGGGACGTGGCCCAGGCGTACCGGCTCACCGACTGCGTCGTCGACGTCATCGCCACCACCGTCATCGTGTCGGCGGTACCCACCGTTGACAGCGCGCCGGTGACGATCGTGCGGTCCGTGCACAACCGGTCCACCGACTACACCCGACTGGGTCACCTCGACCGGCTGATCCAGCGAATCACCACCGGCGGTGTGAGCGTCGACGAAGCCCACGACGCCATGGACGAGTTGACGCAGCGACCCCACCCGTATCCGCGGTGGCTGGCGACGGTGGGCTGGGCGGGCTTCGCGTTGGGCATCGCCATGCTGCTCGGCGGCACCTGGGTGACGTGCGTGCTGGCCGCCGTCACGTCGGCGCTCATCGACCGGGTCGGCCGGCTGCTGAACAAGATCAATACGCCGTTCTTCTTCCAGCACGTCACGGGTGCGGCGATCGCAACCCTGGTCGCCGTCGGCGCCTACCTCTACTCCGGGCTCAACCCGACCGCGCTGGTGGCTACCGGCATCGTGATGCTGCTGTCCGGGCTGACACTCGTCGGCGCGATGCAGGACGCGGTGACGGGGCATCTGCTCACGTCGATCGCGCGGCTCGGCGAAGCCGTGCTGCTGACCTCGGGCATCGTCGTCGGCATCCTCGCCGGTCTGCAGGTCGCCGCGCTCAACGGGATCTCGATCTCGCTGCACGTCGACGCAACCGAATCGTTCATCGCGCCCCGCGGACTGCTGCACATCTCGATCGCGGTGTTCGGCGCGGCGTTGGCCGGCGCGTGTCTGACCGTCGCCAGCTATGCGCCGCTGCGCGCGGTCGCCACGGCCGGGCTCGTCGCCGGGATCGCGGAGCTGGTGTTGATCGGCCTGGGAAATGCCGGGTTCGGCCAGATCTTCGCCAGCGGTATCGCGGCGGTGGGCGTGGGTCTCATCGCGCCGTTGATCTCTATCCGGCGGCAAGCGCCCGCCCTGGTGACGGCGACGGCAGGCATCATGCCGATGCTGCCGGGTCTCGCCGTCTTCCGCGCGGTGTTCTCGTTCGCCGTCGACGGGAACATCGACAACGGCCTGCGCCAGATGATGACGGCGATCGCCATCGCGCTCGCCCTCGGCAGCGGAGTGGTGCTCGGCGAGTTCATCGGCTCCCCGCTGCGCTATCGGGCGGGACGGCTCGGCGACTTCGTGCGCAAGGAAGGACCGCCAGGGGTGCGCCGCGCCGTCGGCCGCGTCGCACGGCTACGCCCAGCCG
The DNA here is from genome assembly GCF_002553505.1 of Mycolicibacterium agri. GTDB lineage: Bacteria > Actinomycetota > Actinomycetes > Mycobacteriales > Mycobacteriaceae > Mycobacterium > Mycobacterium agri. The sequence goes on from NZ_PDCP01000014.1 coordinate 71,026, forward strand.
AGGACCTGCCCGCGGGCGCGGTCGCCGGCCCGCGGGTGCGAAGTGTCGCGCTCGAGCCCGCACCGGACGAAGACCCGCGCGACGCCGAGGACGACGCAGAGGACACAGAACACACGGAGGGCCAGGACGGCGATGAGCGATAGCCCGCAGGCGCTCGCGGCCGATTCGCGGCGCGCGCTGATCGCGGGGACTCTGCTCACCGTCGCTGTCTTTGTGGTGGGGCTGACGTGGGCGAAGTGGCTGCCCTATACGCACAAGGCCCTCGCGGCCGCGCAAAACCACCACTGGTCAGGCTCGGACATTATGGGCGTCGGGGGCGTGCACGCGGGCGATGCCCCGAGTTGGCACGCCGCCACGACGTTCTTCCACGCCTACACGGCGTCGATATGGCCCGCGCTGGTGGTGGCGCTGCTGCTCAGCGCGTGTGTGCAGGCGTTCGTGCCGCGCGACTGGCTGCCTCTAGTGCTGAATCGGCGACGCCTGCTCCCCAGCGCGGTGGCGGGCGGACTGGCCAGCATGCCGTCGATGATGTGCACCTGCTGTTCGGCTCCCGTCGCGGCCACGCTGCGGCGAGCCGGCGTCAATAATGCTGCGGCGGTGGCGTATTGGCTGGGCAACCCGTTGCTCAATCCGGCGGTGCTGGTCTTTCTGTGCCTCGTTGCGCCGTGGCAGTGGACGTTGACCAGGCTGTCGGTCGGCGTAGCGGCGGTGGTGTCGGGGTCGGCACTGGTTGCGGTGATCACGCGGCGCCGCGGGGAGGCCTCCGCACGGGACGACGACGACGTCGTCGCGATTGGCGGCACAGACGATCGCGGGCCCGCAGCGAAATTCACCGCGGCGCTGCTGCGGATGGGCCTGATCCTGCTGCCCGAGTACGCGGTGTTGGTGCTGCTCATCGGCGCGGGCCGAGGTTGGCTGCTGACGCTGCTCGAGCCCTCGCGCCTTGGCCTGCTGCTCGTGGTGATCGCCGCGGTGGTGGGCACGTTGATGGTCATTCCGACCGCGGGGGAGATCCCGATCCTGCAGGCGTTAGCGCTCCTGGGCGCCTCATCGGGTGTCGTTGGCGCGCTGCTGATCACCCTTCCCGCGGTCAGCCTGCCGGGGGCAGCGATGGTGGCCCGTAGTTTCGGGTGGAGAGCCACCGCGGCCACCGCCGTCGTGGTGATGGCCGCGGGACTGCTCGGCGGGGCGGTGCTGACGCTCCTCTGACGGTCAGCGGTTCAGCGGCTTGTAGAAGACCACCCCGTTGCCCTTGTTGTCGTAGACCACAGCGCGGCGTTCATGGGCGTCGTCGTAGGGACCCTTGACGATTCCCCCGCCGCTGACCTCGACGGCTTTGGCGGCGCCGTCGACGTCGTCGGTCTTGATGCCGACCACGACCTGCCCGGGGATCGGATGGTCGACGCTGGTGGCCAGCGCGAGCGTGATCGGTCCGCCGTCGAGGGCCGCGAAGTGCGTGCCGTCGCGGAACTTCAACGGCATACCCAGGGTTTCGCTATAGAAGCGGATCGACTCGTCCAGGTCGTCGGTGGACAACACAATCATCCGAACTTCATGACTACTCACTGGTGCCTCCTGTGCTGACTATGGCTGCACGCCTTCCGGATTCGTCGAAATTCTATCGAGGCGGATCACTGCAGCGGTTCGAGTTCAGCCGTCCTCACGGGCCGGGACAGGCTGACGGTCGGCTTGATCGGCCCCGGGGATATCCGGGCGCAGGTAAAGCATCAGGCACACGATGATCAGCCCCATGGCCACGGCAGGCCATCTAAGCGCGATGAGCGCCGCAGCGCTGAACGCGACGACCGTCACGAAGGACCGCATCTGGAGCATTCGCCGCAACCGATGCGAGGTGCTCTCCCGCGACTGCTGATCCACCGCTTCCCAGCACAAGGCCAAGTAGGTGCAATTGACCAGCACGAACACCGCGGCGTAGAGCACCACAGGAGCCGATGACGTCAGTCGTGTTTCCGCATTCCACTCGGTGGTGAAGGGAATCAGTGACACCGCGAACAAGTGCAGGAAATTTGACCACACCAACTTTGGTGTCGCCGCACCCGCGTAGCTGAACAGATGGTGATGGTTGATCCAAACGATCGCGATGAAGAAGAAACTTACCGCGTAGCTTAACCCGGTGGGCCACAACGGGATAAGGGCAGCGAAGGTGTCACCCTCCGGCGGCGTCAACTCGAGCACCAGGATCGTTATCAGCACGGCGAACACCCCGTCGGAGAACAGGCTCACTCGCTCCAGGCGTGGTCGTCGGTTAGTCGACATCACAAGTCCAGAACCAGATCCGTGCTGGGAATGCTGCAGCAGACAAGGGCAGAGCCTTGTTCGGGTGGTTCCAACGGCGCTGCCACGTAGTCGACTTCACCGTCGACGATCGCTGTTATGCAGACGTGGCAGACCCCGCTGCGGCACGAGAAGCGCGTCGGTACGTCGCATGCTTCGCTGAGTTCGAGCAGACTGCGGTACTCCGACGACCACGGGACCGTCAGCGCTGATCTGGCGAAGGTGACAGCGGGACCGCTGCCGGTGATCGCCGGTTGGTGCGGTCGAATCACGGTGCGCGGGTGTTGCACACCGGGGTTGATCGGCGGTCGAGCGCCGAATTGTTCGGTGTGGATGTGGTCCTCGGCGACGCCGAGGTCGACCAGGGCGGTGTGGACGGCGTCCATGAATGCCGTTGGTCCACAGACATACACATGAGCATTGACCGGAATGTCGATCGACGCCAGGCGTGCGCGGTCGAGGCGTCCTTCTCGTGCGCTGTAGACCGTGTACTGCTCGGCATGGGGGAGCGCTTGGATAAGGGCGTCGGTCTCTTCGGCGAAGACGTGCGAGTCACGGTCGTGGGTGGCGTGGATCCATATGATGCGACGGTCGCTGACGTTGCCGGAAAGCCAATGCAGCATCGCCAACACCGGTGTCGCGCCGATGCCGGCCGAAAGCAACACGACGGGGCTGGAAGCCTCAGCGTCCAAGGTGAATTCTCCGCGCGGGGCGGCGGCCTCCAGAGTTCCTGCAGTTTCTGCGTTGTCATGAAGCCACTGGCTCACTCGGCCGCCAGATTCGCGCTTGACGCTGATGCGGTAAATGCCATCGGCGGGATCACCAGACAGTGAATAGCTGCGCAACGCGGCTGGACTCCCGGCGGCGTTCACACGCAGGGTCAGGTACTGGCCGGGCAGAGGTATTGGCAGCGGCTCATCGGCACCGAGTTGGATGGAGACCACATCGGAGGATTCGCGGTGGACGGAGATGATTCGCAGGCAACGAAACCCCCGCCAAGCCGGTTCAAGCGCAGCATCGGATGGCTTGCTCAGCATCTCTTTGAACGATTGAACCCAGCCCGGGCTGAGCGCCGGGACATCAACCGCTTGACGAAGCCGGGCTGGATCGGGGTCGGGCAGATAGAGAAGCGCATCGACCGCAGCAACGGTCAACTGATGACGGCCGCGGCCCGTTTGGACGATGGGGTCGCCTGCGCAGACGTGTCCTTCGGTGATGACGCGGAGATAGAAGCCCGAGCGGTGGTGAGCGACAAGAAGCCGCGGCATATCCGGTATCCCCAGGCGCATGCCGACCCGAAAACAGGTGACACGTGGCTGCGTCACCTCGAACTCGGCGCCTCCGATACGAAAGCGGTCCCCGATACACACGGAGTCATCCGGCAGGCCGGAGACGGTGAAGTTCTCGCCGAACGCGCCGGGCTCGAGGTCACTGCGCCCGAGAAACGAGCGCCAGTAGTCATAGGACTCGGTTTGGTAGACCAGCACCGCACGGTTTTCACCACCGTGGCCGTTGAGGTCACCCTGCCCATCGCCATCGATGTTGAGGTGGCGAACCATGACGGGGCCGCCGACGGGCGATTTGTAGACGCCGGTGAAGACGCTTTGATCCCGCCAGGCAACCGCTTTCGGCATTCCCACGTTGACCGATATCAAGGTTGCCACTCCGGCTCCTTCCGGCGGCCCGGCTGCATCGACGACTCGTCGACGGTGACCCGCATCGTTATCGACGGCCGCATGCCGTGAAGTTTTCCGGCCATTCAGCTCCGGCGACGTCCGCCGGTTGAAGAGCACCTAAAATGGGTGATGCGACCCAATATTGCACTCAAACCAGGTGCGGTCAATAGGTTCGCCCCAACCCGACGAACTCACGACGAACTCACCTGTCCTCGCCCGTGGCGATCCTCCCGCAGGAGTGCTCCGTGGACACAACGGCCAGAGAATTGGGTCTGTTCACCCAATTCAGCGGGCGTACGGGCTATCCTTTGTAGCAAATGGCCACCGAAGAGGGGCGGACGTTCACCCCGAAAGGACGCGCGACCCGCGAGCGGATACTGCAGGCGGCCGCAAGCATTGTCCTCGACGAGGGACTCTCGGACCTGAGTCTGGACAAGGTACGTCAACGCGCATCGGTGAGCGGGTCTCAGCTAAGCCACTATTATTCCGACAAGCAAGCGTTGCTGAGGGCTGTGCTCGAACGCCAGATAGAAGTGGTTCTGGAGTTCCACCGTCAACCACAACTGCGCGGCCTCAACACATTTGACGACTTCGAACGCTGGTTGGTGTTGAACCTGCGTTACCTGCGCAAAATCGGTTACAGGGGTACACCCACATACCATGCCCTGGCGGGACGACTGATCAAAAGCGACGACGCGACGCGCCAGACGTTGGAAGCGGGCTACGCGCGGTGGGTCGAACTGCTGGAAGAGTCGTTCGGTCGCATGAAGGACCGGGGGGTGCTGGTGACGGCCGCGCAGCCTCGCGAATTGGCCTATGTCGTCGTCGGCGGTCACCAAGCGGCAGGCACACTGACCTACGCCTACCGGGAAGAGTGGCCACTGGCCGAGACGCTTAGGTTCGTCGTCAACTATCTGCGGCTCTTTGCCGCCGATCCCACTGAACGGATGGCGCGGCGCACCCGACGCCCGCGCGGCCGTCGCGTGCGTGCTGCTGTCGACGGTGAGACCACGCCGACATTCACACGCAAAGGCCTCGCCACCAGGGCGCGCATTGTCAACGGTGCTGCGCATCTGATGTTCGAGCGGGGCGTGCACGCGACCAGCCTTGATGATGTCCGCCGAGTGGCCGGTGTCAGCGGTTCACAGCTCACCCACTACTTCGGAGATAAGCGCGATCTCATTCGCCAAGTCATTGCCGCGCGCGCGAAAGACGTTGTCGACTTGCACGCTCAGCCGGTGATGGGGCAGTTCGACAGCTACCAAGCCCTGCGGTCGTGGGCCGATGCATGTATTGCTGACATTGATTCTGTCTATCTGCACGGCGGGTGCATTTACGGGTCCTTGACCGCTGAGTTGCTCGAAGCAGACAGTGCCGTATTGGATGATCTCGCTGAAGGTTACGACCGATGGCTCGAACTCTTCCAAAACGGGCTGAAGCAAATGCGTCGGCGAGGAGAACTCACCGATGGCGCGGATCCTCGTCATCTCGCCGTCGCGCTGGTCGCCGCGCATCAAGGCGGAACAATGCTGACATTCATATCAGGAACCGCAGAGCCGTTTTTGATCATGATGGAAGCAGCACTCCGATATGTGAACTCCTTCCGGATGGCACCGACAACGCGTGCGACTCGGGTTCGTTCGCGATCGAAGAACCGGACCTGACCTCGCCGAATCACGGGTCTGCCAATCCGTCTGCATCGATCGCTGGACTTTTTGGGTTATATGGCCCAGTATTGTGGGTGATGTAACCCAGGCCGCTGTGCATGTCTGAACATTCGCCACTCTCTCAGCCGGGTTACCGCGCCACTGCGCCAGAAAGCGAGATGTGACAATGGGTTTGGCTTGGCAACAGGGTCCACTCGCGGCCGGCACCGTGGGTGAGTTCCTTACCCCACAACCGCTGCCCACGAAACTGATGTTCGCCGAGCCTTTGCGGCGACGAATGCGGGTGAAACTCGGTGACACGTGGATCGCCGACAGCGAGGATGTTGTGCTGCTACACGAGCCCGGCCGTTATCCGGTTGCATACTTTCCGCAGAACCAGATTGCGCCTGGCTTCCTCGTGGCCGAGAATCGGGTCACCCAGCATTCGGAGCTCGGCGCCGTCACGTGGTTCGGCGTCGAAACACCCCAACGCGAAGTCAAGCATGCGGCGTGGCAGTACACGGAACCGCCGGGCTATGCGAGCGTGCTTGAGCACCGAGTGGCCTTCGCTTGGCGGGCGATGGATGCCTTCTATGAAGAGGATGAACGCATACTCGGACATGCCGCGGATGCCTATCACCGCATCGACATCCGCTCTACGTCAAGGCATTTGATGGTCTGCGACGGCGACGTGCTGATCGCAGAGAGTCGCTGCCCGCTGGTGTTGTTCGAGTCGGGTTTCGCACCGCGCTGGTATGTGCCACGCGACGACATCACTTCCGGTGCGTTGACGGAGGCCGACGGCCAGACCTTCTGCCCCTACAAAGGATTGGCGAGCTATTACGACGTTGGCACGCACCGGCGCGCTGCCTGGTCGTACACCAACGCTTGGACCGAAGTTGACCGTGTTCGCAACCTGGTCTCATTCGAACCGGACAAGATCGACGTGTACCTGGATGGTCAACAACTGCGCCTGGAACCGGGACAGTCAGTGATGCCGCACGGCGTCGATCGAGGGTTGGACGCCGACGAGATTCTCGGCCGCCCTGCCGGATCGAAGTAATCGATGGATACGCTGCTCGAGGTCGTCACCCTTCCGGTATCCGATCCCGACCGATCACTGCGGTTTTACCGCGACCAGATGGGATTCGTGCTCGACGTGGATTACGAACCCGCTCCGGACTTTCGGGTGGTGCAGTTGACGCCGCCGGGGTCTTGCACCTCGATTCAATTCGGCAGCGGATTGACCGACGCGCAGGCCGGCAGTGCGTCGGGCCTGTACTTGGTTACAACGGATCTCAACCGCTTTCGCGATGAACTGCTGAGTCGCGGGGTTGCGGTGAGCGACATTCGGCACAAGGCCACCGAGGGCGGTTGGCGCGGGCGGTTTCACGTCGGGATCGATCCAGCACGCAGCGATTACGCGAGCTTTGCGGATGTCATTGATCCGGATGGGAATTCGTGGATTCTCCAAGAACGTGGATACCGATAAGTCCCCGGATGAACACCGCAGCCATCCGATGCTGGCCATACAAGACCGGTCAGAACCGCAGGAGAGGAAACGATGAACGCACTCACCGCCACCCAGGTCGCCGACCCGCAGAACGGAGCCTACGATGTGGTCGTCCTCGGTGCCGGGCCGGTGGGACAGACCGTCACCGCTCGTATCCAATCGGCGGGGTTGACAGTCGCGATTGTTGAGCGTGAGCTCGTCGGCGGCGAGTGTTCCTACTGGGGATGCATTCCAAGCAAGGCGCTGCTGAGACCGGTGCTGGCTATCGGCGACGCTCGCCGCGTTGACGGAGCTCGCGACGCTGTAACAGGTCCGATCGCGACGGCAGGCGTGTTCGGTCGTCGCGACCGTTACGTGACTCATTGGGATGACGCTGGCCAGATCGGCAAGGTCGCCGCCACGGGCGCACATGTGATCCGCGGCCACGGCCGTCTGCAAGGGCAACGACGAGTCACCGTCACAACCACCGACGGCAAAGAGCGGGTGCTCACCGCACGCCACGCGGTCGCTATCTGTACTGGGAGCACCGCCGCAGTACCCGCCATCCCCGGCGTAGCCGAGGCGCGGCCGTGGACGAACCGTCGGGCCACCGACAGCAGCGAAGTCCCGGCTCGGCTCGCGGTCGTCGGCGCCGGGGGCGTCGGTGTCGAGATGGCGACCCTCTGGCGCGGCTTGGGATCGGAGGTGACGCTTCTCGCACGTGGCCCGGGTTTGTTGCCGCGCATGGAGCCGTTCATCGGCCAGTATGTCGCTCGGGGATTATCAGATGCCGGCGTCGACGTGCGCACCCGGGCTCATGTGGTCGAACTGCGCCGTCGCACATCCACGGACCCGGTCACGGTGGTCTTAGAAGACGGTGAAGAGCTCGTGGTGGACGAGGTCCTCTTCGCGACCGGCAGAACGCCGAACACAGCCGATGTCGGGCTGGAAACCGTCGGTTTGACGCCCGAGAGCTGGCTAGACGTCGATGACACCTGCCTTGTTGATGGCGCGGACGGTGGTTGGCTGTATGCGCTCGGTGACGCCAACCATCGAGCCTTGCTCACCCACCAAGGCAAATATCAGGCCCGTATCGCAGGAAACGCCATCACCGCGCGAGCCGAGGGGAGGCCGCTCGATACCGACCCGTGGGGCACCGACGTCGCCACAGCGGATTCCGCGGCGGTCCCGCAAGCGTTTTTCACGGACCCCGAAGCGGGCTCTGTGGGCCTCACCGCCCTCGACGCAACCCAACGTGGCCACCGGATACAAACGATCGACGTCAACATCGGCGAAACTGTTCCTGGAGCAAACTTTTTCGCCGACGGCTACGCCGGCCAGGCCAGAATGGTCGTTGACGTTGACCACGGCTATCTGCTCGGCGTCAGCTTCGTTGGGCCAGGGGTGGCCGAGCTTCTGCACTCGGCGACCATCGCGGTCGCGGCGCAGGTGCCTATCGAAAGACTGTGGCATGCAGTGCCATGCTTCCCGACCATCAGCGAGGTGTGGCTACGGCTGCTGGAAGCCCATCGCGAGACGGTGGGCGCACACAGCGAACCAACCTCAGCTCGGGAGCCGGGAAATGGTCGTGTCAGGACAACTCCGGTTCAGCCGAATTCGAGCAGGGTGTAGGCACCGCGGAAGTTCCTGGTCAACTTGAGTTGCCAGAATGCGGGGAACACCTTCTCGAAGAAGAAGCCGCGGCCCTTGGGCATCGGCAGGTCGTGCACGGCGCGGATGCCGGGCACAGTGTGGGCGAGGTCGGCCAATTGGTCTGCCGACAGGCTGAATGGCATCGGCGGAACGCGGTATCGGCGCGAGGACCGCAGCCCCTTGGGCGCCAAATTCTTCACCAGCACCGGGGGCAGGTCGAAAATCATCTGGCCGCCTGCAAACCGGTTGGCGCACGCGGTGATCAGGCCCATCGCCTCGTGGGATTGCAGATACATCAGCAGGCCTTCGGCGGTGATGAAGACCCCGTTGCTGGTGTCCACCGCGTCCATCCAGCTGTAGTCGAGCGCCGACTGCGCGAGGGATTTGATGCGTGGGGACGAGGGCAGGAGCCGACGGCGCAGCTCGATGACGGGCTCGAAATCGACGGTGAGCCAACGGAATGTCGCGTCCGGGAGGGCCGCGTTGAGGCGCCAGAACGTGGTCTGTAGGCCTTCGGCCAGTGCGACGACGGTGGCCGACGGGTGCTCGGTCAGGTATCGAATTGCCGCGCGGTCGAACGCCAGCGAACGCAGGGCCATCTCCTGGCCCTTGCGGCCGAACTTGTCGAAGTCGAAGTCGATCGACTCAACCAGGCGGATCGCCATCGGGTCGTCGATGATCGCCTTGGGGTGGCGGGCTTGATGCGCGCGTCCGTTCAGCGTCAGCAACGCGGTCTCGGAAACTCCCTCGAGAGCGCTGGCGTCGATTTTCTCGCCGTCTGCGTGCGTCACAGACCAAAGCTACCTGTGGCCGAAAGGGTGCGACCTAGGGACGTTTGTCCCTTGGCACCGTGGGGGAATAGAGAGAAGCTAGTACGCACCGACGCGGGGAGCCTCATGCAGCCGATATCACCGACCGATTCGATCTTTCTGCTCGGCGAATCCCGGGAGCACCCAATGCATGTCGGTGGCCTGCAACTGTTCGAGCCGCCCGAGGGCAGCGGACCGGAGTTCCTGCGCGAGTTGGCCGACGCCCTGCTGGCCCAGACCGACGTACAGCCCCTCTTCCGCAGGCATCCGGCGTTCTTCGGCGGGGTCACCAACGTGGTGTGGTCGTCCGACAAGGAGGTCGAACTCGACTATCACCTGCGGCGCTCGGCGCTGCCGGCGCCCGGCCGGGTCCGTGAGCTGCTGGAGCTGGTGTCGCGGCTGCACGGCACCCTGCTCGACCGGCACCGTCCGCTGTGGGAGGCCCACCTGATCGAGGGCCTGACCGACGGCCGCTTCGCCGTGTACACGAAGTTTCACCACTCGCTGATCGACGGGGTTTCGGCGATGAAGCTGATGCAGCGGGTGCTGTCGACCGATCCGGCGGATACGCAGGTGCGGGCGCCGTGGAGTCTGCCGCCGCGGCGTCGTGACGGGACAGAGTCGACGCCCGCGTCGCTGCTGCAGACGTTGGGGCAGGTCGCGGGTTCGGTGGCCGGTGTCGCGCCCAGCACGCTGACGCTGGCCCGGTCGGCGCTGCTGGAACAACAGCTCACGCTGCCGTTCCGCGCACCGAAGACGATGTTGAACGTGCGCATCGGCGGCGCACGGCGGGTCGCGGCGCAGTCGTGGGCGCTCGAGCGGATCAAACGCGTCAAGGCCGCGGCGGGGGTGACGGTCAACGACGTGGTGCTGGCGATGTGTGCGGGCGCGCTGCGCGCGTATCTGGCTGACCAGGATGCGCTTCCCCGTACGCCGCTGGTCGCGATGGTTCCGGTGAACCTGCGCACCGAGAAGGACGCCGACGGGGGCGGCGGCAATCTGGTCGGTGCGATCTTGTGCAATCTCGCCACCGACATCGATGATCCGGCCCGCCGCCTGGAAACCATCGCCGCGTCGATGCGCGACAACAAAAAGGTGTATTCCGAACTGCCGCGGCTGCAACAGCTTGCGTTGTCGGCGGTGCTGGTGGGTGGGGTGGCGTTGAGCTTGGTGCCCGGGTTCGTCAGGACCGCGCCGCCGCCGTTCAACATCGTGATCTCCAATGTGCCGGGCGCTCGGGGGCCGCTGTACTGGCGGGGCGCCCGCCTCGACGGCAACTATCCGCTGTCAATTCCGCTCGACGGTCTGGCGCTGAACATCACCCTGACCAACAACGCCGACAACCTCGACTTCGGTTTGGTGGGCAGCCGTAGCGACGTCCCGCATTTGCAACGGCTGCTGGGGGACCTCGAGACGGCGTTGAAGGACCTGGAGCGCGCGGTCGGCAGCTAGCGAGTTAAGCAAACAGCTTCAACCTATGATGAAACTATGACTGCTAGTGAAAAGCCGTCGGCTCGCCGCCGGACGTCGCCATTAGATCCCGCAGTCTCCGAAGCGAATGAGGTTTCGGCCGTTGACGAAACCGACCGCCAGATCATCCGGCTGCTGTGCGCCAACGGACGCGCTCGGAATGTCGACATTGCCAAGACAATTGGCGTTACCGAGACGACGGTGCGCAAGCGTATCGCGCGGCTGCTGTCCACCGGTGCGATCGAGGTCGTCGCAATCCCGAGTCCGAGCCTGGCCGGGTTGAATCTGTCGGCCATCATTGGCATAAAAACCGAATTACACACTCTGCGTGCGGTTTGCCGAAGCCTAGCAGCCCTCCCTGAGGTCCGTTACTGCGGTTACTCGACGGGACGTTTCGACCTCATCATCGAGGCGTTCTTTGCCGACCAGGCACACGTACTGAGTTTCACGACGGACGTACTCGGCGCAATGGAAGGAATCACGGCGGTCGAGACGTCGCTGATTTTGGAGATCGAGAAGTTCTCGTTCGACTGGTAGACGGTTATTCGGGTACGCCGTCATCAACCTTGTAGACATTGGTTCGTGTCAGATGTTCGTACAACGCGGGGGCGCGGGTTCGCAACCAATTGGTGCGCAACACCCCGATCAGAAGCAGAACGGGAAGGCTGAGCAGCAGCACGGTATTGATCCACCCGGTTTGGCCCGATAGAAGCGCGAAGTTTTCAACGACGAGATACGACGCGACCAGCAGCCCGACAAAGCTCAGCAATGGCGCCACGAGAGTGCTCCATCGCGACAACCCATGGTCGGTCTGGCGGATGTTGAAAAACACCAAGATCGAAGCTGAGCACAGCGCTTGCAGGACGATCACCGCAAGCACACCGCCGGAGACGATCGGCAGGAACACGCCGAGATAGGCGTCCTTGGTACCGGCAAGGATGAAGGCACCAATGACCACCAGGGCGAAAACGCTCTGCACGATGTTCGCCCGGTATGGCGAGCGATGCGTCGGGTGCACTCGCGCGGTGAACGACGGCAACAAGCGCTCTCGCCCCAGCGTGTGCAGGTACCGGATAGCTGTGTTGTGGAAAGCGAGGGCCGATGCGAACGCGCTTGTGACCAAAAGGATCTCGGTCACTACCACAGCGGGGTGGCCGACGTAGCTTTCCAGCGCGGTGAAAACCAGACCAACCGGATCATCGGTCGCTGCACCGACGATCTGTGACTTGCCGTACGCGGTGAAGATGATCCAGGCCATCAATGTGTAGAAGAAGCCGAGGAACCCAACAGCGAGGTAAATGGCGCGGGGAACGGTTTTTTCGGGTTGGCGGGACTCCTCGGCGTAGATGGCCGTGGATTCGAACCCGATGAATGCGCCGAACACGATTGCGAACATGGCGCCCGTTCCGCCTCCGGCGAAGATCGATGAGGGCGTGAAGGAACTGAAGTTGAATCCCTCGGGACCTCCGGTGATCAGTACGCACATCGCGAGGACCAACAGAACGCCGGCCTCCGTCATCAGGGCGACGCCCAAGACCTTCGCGCTGACCGATATTTGGCGATGCCCGAGGACGGCAACGATTGCTAGCGCGATCAACGCCCATACCCACCAGGGGATCTCGACGCCGGTGACGCGATCCAGGGGTGTCGCCGCGAACGCGCCCACGACGGCAATCTCGCCGATCGCGATCGTCGAATACGCCATGAACGCGAGGATTGCCGCGCCTCCGCCCGCCATTTTTCCGAACGCCTGACCGATGTATGCGTAGAAAGCTCCGGCATTCGGAATGCGGAGGGCCATCCTGGTCAGTCCCACTGCGAAGAACAGCAACACCAGGCTGGCGACGAGTTGTGCACCCGGCGCACCGATGCCTCCGATGCTGAACGCCAATGGCGTGTAGCCGGCGACGACCAGCAGTGGGCCCGCCGCCGCGACGACGAAGAACGCCAACTCGAGAGGCCCCATACCCCTGGTACGGGCGGTCCTCCGGTTCTCGGGCACGACGACGATCGGCTCTGACGGAATTCCAGTCATCGGGCGCTCTCCTGAGGGGTGCGATCAGTCGAATCCATCCGTGTAGCCGGGACGGCACCTGGATCATATTGGTGGCAGTACGCCTGGTAGGCGGACTCGAAGCTGTCGAGCTCGGGGACCAGCAGTCCCGCGCCGATCTGCCCGCCCGACCGCCCCGCCAGACCGCCATCGATCATCGGCGTGCGATGGCGACGAAGCACCTCGATCAGATCGATGCCGGCCGGCGTTCCGCGGAAACCTAAGGCGGGGATGGTGAAATGGGGATGCTCAGCAAGGGTGATGTCGTAGAGCGACAGGTTGTTGTCGATCATCGTAGTGAAGTCGCCGCCTTGATAGGCCTGCAACGCGGGTGCGGCGCCCTGCGCGAATGCCCCCAGGCCCGTCACTTCGGTGAAGCAACTTTCGCCGCCGATCCATTCGACGTCGCGCGGGCCGAAGCCGTCGAAGAATTTGCCGTTGAGCCGAGGATGGGCTCCGGTGAACCATTGGTTGCCCAGCCCGCTGATGCGAATAGCGAACGATTGGCAGTTGATCGCCATCCCGGTCAGCAGGGTGCTCGCTTCGACGCCGTGTGCCGCGTCGGCGGTCGCCTTTGCCGCCGCCATTCCGATCCTCAGGAACATGTAGTCGTTGTCGCGGAAGAACCCCAGCACGTCGGAGACCGCCGCGGCGCTTCGCGTGCTGCCCAGCTTGATGAACGCGGAGGTGAGTTCACGCTCGAAAAGCATGCTGGCTGCGGTGTTTCGGCTGTGCAGTTCATCTCCGAGACGCAGCGCGCGTGCCATGAGCGGCTTCAGGGGGATGGGGCCCCGGAGTTGCAGCGCGGCGGACAGCACGGGGGCCATGGTGTTCTCCAACCAACGCAACCCGTCGCGCACCTCGTCGTTATAGGACCCGTAGTTGAGCCGGTGCCGACTTTTGCCTTCGTAAAGGTTGCAATAGGCCGTCCCGCCGTGGGTGTCATCGCGCACTACCAGAACGGGCATCGACGCGGTATAGATCCCTGCGACTGACCCGATGCACTGATGCTCCTGGGTGCTGTGGACAACGATCCGACCCTCGTCGAGGGCCTTCTCTGCCTCCTCGACCGATTCGGCGAGGCCCTCATAGAGCGCAGCGTAGAGAATCGACCGACGCTGGCCGCCGCTGTATTGAGGCCATGCGAGCGGCGCGCCTGAAGTCAGAATGGTGTTGTCGGTCAAGCCGGGGACCACATCGCGAGCGGCGGCGACATCGACAAGAACGGGTTCGGCATTCAGGAGTCGTTCCAACGCAACGGCATTAGCCTGTTGCCGGGCGGCTTCGACATTGTCAGACAACGCAACCGGATGAATTGTGGTCATGGTCAGATCCGCTGCAGATAGGTACGCGTCTCCCAGTCAGTGACCACTGACTGGTACTGGTGACATTCGCGACTCATATAGTCCACGTAGGTCCTGTGGAAGTCCTTGCCGAACGTGCGTTGGGCCAATTCGTCGGATTCGAAGGCGGCAAGGGCACGCTCGAACGTGGCCGGCAGCGCGATATCACGCAACTCGGCGGAGTCGAGCTTGTAGGTGTCTACGTTCAGGGGCTCGCCTGGGTCGAGCTTCTTCTCAATTCCGTCTAGACCGGCCGCAAGGACCATGGCGATACCGAGGTAGTAGTTCACTGCGGCGTCGGCGGTGCGCACCTCCAAGCAGTGCCGATTGACCGGCAATCGGCACATCAGGGTTCGGTTGTTGTTGCCCCATGCGCGATATATTGGCGCCCAGGAGATTTCGTCCATGAAGCCCTTGCTTGTGAAGCGCTTGTAAGAGTTGACCGTCGGGCAGGTCACCGCCGTGATCGCGTCGCCGTGAGCTAGGACACCGGCGGTGAAGTGCCTGGACAAGTCGCTGTAACCGGACCGGTTAGGATCGGCGAAGACATTGCGCCCGGAATTGACATCGGCAAGGCTGATGTTGATGTGCGCAGCCGAGCCGAAATCGTCTTGGAAGGGCTTCGGCATGAATGTCGCGATGCACCCGAGTTTGCGCGCGCAATGCTTGGCCATCAGCCGAAAAATCACCATTCGGTCTGCCATCGTCAGTGCGTCTGCGTAATTGAAGTTGAACTCGTACTGGCCGTCACCGCCTTCGTGATCGAACGAATACAGCCCCCAGTCGAGCTCCGCCATGTACTGAGCCATCGGGTCGAGGAAGTCCCGCGCGAGGATCGTGGCCTCCAGGTCGTAACCTCGGGTCGGTTCATTGAGTTGGTCGCTGGGAACCAGCGGCTCCCAGCCCTTTTCGGTTTGCCGGATCACGTAGAACTCCGGTTCGATACCGACGTTGGCGGTATATCCCATGTCTGCCGCCCGCTCCACCTGCTGGAGCAGCACATTGCGCGAGTCTTGGCGGTAGAGTTCGTGGTCCAACTTCAGCGTTGACGGTGCGAGCGCGATCTGCTTGTCCCATGGCAGCACGACCAGGCGGTCAAGGTCGGGGAAGCCCTGACACTCGTCTTCGTGCGGGCCCAACTCACCCATACCCTCCAGCGCACCCACCGTGTACAGCTCGGATCCGTTCGCCATCGATTCGAGTGAGTCCACCGGAACGCACTTGCTTTTGGGTACGCCGTGGATGTCGACATAGAAGCCGAAGACGTAGCGCACTCCTTGGTCGGCAAGCGTCTTGCTCAGTTCGGCGGCAGATGGCACAAGCGGTCTCCTTCGTATCGATTTAGAGCATCAAAGCACCACCGATAACCGATTTCAAGCATCAATTAGCCGCCTATGGTCCGAAAATCGAACCCACGGGAAACCGACGCGTCGTAGTAGCAACGTTTCGCCCGTGGTCGGCAAGGCGTGGAGCGCCGAATGAATTGCAACGCGAATGTTTCGCGCCCACCCGAACTTGAGACATGAAGCGCTGCAGTTCGAGGTCAGCGAGACACGGTTACCCACTGACCGCGGCGGGCGCTGTCCGCGATCGCTTCGCCGATGAGGACCTGTTCCAGACCGTCGACGAACGTCGGAAAACCGGGCGCCTCAGGGGATTTGCCGCTGTCGATGGCCGCATAGACGGTCCGGAACAGCGCCTTGAAGGTGTCGGGGTAGCCCTGCGCGTGGCCGATGGGGTAGTCGCCGGTGTCACGCAGCTGGATCTCGTTAGGCCCGTCGCGGTGACCGATCCACAGCCGCTCGGGGTTTTCCGCGCCCCAGCTGAGGGAGGCCTCCGAACCGTTCACCTCAAAGCTCAGGTGATTCTTGCGACCTGGCGAGATCTGCGACAAAGCCAGCACGCCGCGCGCGCCGCCGTCGAACCGGAGCAGCATGCCTGCCACGTCCTCGGTGGTGACCGCGGTCGGCTCGCGCGCAGAGGTGGTCTGCGCGAAGGTGCCGACCGATTCGCGGGGACGCAACCGGTGGGGGATCAATGTCGTGAGGTCGGCCATCACTGCCTCGACGCGTTGGCCGCTGATGAAACTCACCAAATCCAGCCAGTGCGAACCGATGTCGCCGACCACGCGAAGAGAGCCGCCGAGTTCCGGGTCCAGCCGCCAATTCCAGTCGGTGTCTTTGGCCAACCAGTCCTGCAGGTAATTGCCGGTGATCAGACGCACCGCGCCGACGCTCCCGGCACGCACCCGCGACGCCGCCTCCTGGCACAGCGGATAGTACCGCTGGATGAAACAGACCGCGTTGACAAGGCCGAGTTCTGTTGCCACGTCGCAGAGTTCGCGGGCCTGGGATGGTGTCATCGCCAATGGCTTCTCGCAGATCACATGCTTGCCGGCGCGCAGCGCGGCCAGCGATTGCTCGTGATGCAGATGATTGGGTGAGCAGATGTGCACGGCGTCGACGCGGTCGTCGGCGAGCATCTCGGCCAGGTCGTTGTAGGGACGTGCGATGTCTGCGGCCGCGGCGCGCTCCGGCGATGAGCCGACCATACCGGTCACCGAAACGCCGATGCGCGCCAACGCTTCCGCGTGTACCCATGCCATGAATCCGGTGCCGACGATGGCTGCGTTAACGCTCATGCGCGGAACAGGAACCTTTCCACCTTGCCGAGACGCAAGACTACCGCGAACGCCAGTGCGACGACGGCGATGAAGAACGCCGACACCGCGCCCAGGGCGGGAGAGATGGCACCACGCAGACCCGAGTACACGAACACGGGCAGCGTTTGGTTGTCGATCGTGGTGAGCACCTGGCTGACCACGAAGTCGGTAATGCTGAGCACGAATACCACAAGGGCACCCGTGACGATACCCGGCGCCAACAGTGGCAACCGCACGAACAGGAACTGTTCGACGGGATCGGCGCCCAAGGTGGCTGCGGCGGGCACGACGTTGGAGTCGGTGTCCTCGATCGCCGCCAGCACAGTCCACAGCATGAAAGGAAAGCAGGTGATCGCCACGGCGACAGCGACGGCGGTGAGGTTGCCCCGCACTCCGATACGGTTGTAGAGGTCGAAGTATGCGAACGCGGTGACGATGGTCGGAGAGCTAATTCCGAGGGACAGCAGCACAGTGAAAAGCGTCCTGCTGTAACGGCTCACGTGAGGTAGTGCGAGTGCGGCAGGAACACCGCAGGCTACGTTGATGCCAACGCTCAGCGCGGCGACGTAGAGGCTGTTGCCGAGCGCCGTCCACACCGCTGGGGTGCTGAACATCTCCGCGTACCAGTTGGTCGTGAATCCCTGTGGAGGGAAGGTCAGCACCTGTCCTTTGGACAGCGACGCCGACACCACCAGCGCCGTCGGCGCCAGAAGCGGGACGAGCGCGCACACGGTAACGACGACGGCGAGCCGAACACGCTTCATCGCGACCTCCGCCCTCGCGCCCTGCCCGCCACCAGAATCGCTGCCGTTCCGAGGCTGACGATCAACAGAAGCATGATGCCGATTGCGGCGCCCTGGGGTGGGTTACCAAGTCCGAGGTAGCGGTCCTGCAGAAAGTTCGAGACGAAGTTCCTCAAGCCGCGACCGAGGATGGCGGGGTCGGCGAAAGCTGCCATCGTCAGCGCAAAGCATGCCGCGTATGCGGCCACGATCCCGACACGCAGCTGGGGAACTGTGATACGCAGGAACACCGTCGACGGCTTAGCCCCGAGAGTGGCTGCAGCAGCGGCTAGTTCGGGATCGATACGCAACACTGCGGGCAGCAGGACGATTACAGCCGCCGGCAACAGGATCTGCACGATTCCGAGCCCGACCCCCAACGAGCTGCCGGCCAGATCGAGCCGCCCCGCGGTCAGCCACTCCAACGGACCGCCGGGCCCAATCATCACGAGCATTCCGAATGTGCGGGTGATGTCGCCGGTCAACAACGGGACGAATACGCCGATGAGCAGGGCCAGACGCAGCCACCGCCGACGAATGCGGACCAGGGTAATGACGTAAGGGATCGCGATGACGATCGCTACCATCGGCGCGATCACCGCCATGATCACTGACCTGGCCAGCACGGTGTGGAACTGGGGGTCGGACACCAATCCGCTGTATTGCGTCAGCGAGAACCCTCCTTGCACAGCGAGGAAGCTGTCATAGGAATGCACACTGCGCCACAACAATGCGGCCAGACCAGTCATCAGCGATGCCGCCAAGAGCAGGCCAGGTAGCAGCGCCAGCATCTGCCGCAGGGCGCGCGGTACCGCCCTGGAGAACCCCAGCCGGATCGTGATGAGCGCATCCACGAGCCGCCAGGTGGGCGAGGACGCACGAGTCTCCAGATCCCGCCACTGTTCGGAGACCAAGCCTGAATGCATCGCTAACCCTGCGTCACGATGGGGATGTCGTCGGCGTTCCATGCCACGATCACACGCTCCCCGGCCTCGTGCCGGACGCCATTCGCCCCTGCCGGAACATGCACGGCCGCTGTCGGTCCACAGTCGAGCCGTACCTGGTAGAAGGTTCCGTGTCCATCGAACGCGGAGTGCAGCACCTCTCCGTGCAGGCCGTTGTCGTAGCGCTGGCGCGGTCCGTCGGCGCTCAGCAGCCGCAGTCGCTCAGGGCGCATAACAGCTACCCCCTTGCCTAAAGGAACCGATTCCCGCACCGTGACCGAAACACCAGGGCTGTGCAGCGTCCGCGTCCCGTTCATGGCGACGACATCGCCTTCGAGCAGTAGGGGATCGCCGAGGAACCCGGCCACGAACGGGGTGGCCGGGCTCGCGTAGAGATCGGGTCCGGGTCCGCACTGCACGATTCGCCCACTTTCCATGATCGCGATACGGTCGCTGACAATCAGCGCCTCGCGCTGGTCATGAGTGACGTTGACAATCGTGACGCCGAGTTCGCGATGGATGCGGGTGAGTTCGAGTTGCATCGATTCACGCAGTCGCCGGTCCAATGCCGACAGAGGTTCGTCGAGCAACAGGATGCGAGGCTCGTACACCAGTGCCCGCGCGAGTGCCACTCGTTGGCTCTGCCCGCCGCTGAGCTCGCTCACGCTGCGGTCCTGCATGTCGGGTAACTGCACCAATTGCAGTGCCCCGCTGACTCGGCGGGCAATCTCCCTGCGACCGACCCGGCGCATACGGAGAGGGAAGCCGACGTTGTCTCCGACGCTCAGGTGAGGAAACAGCGCCAGTGATTGAAAGACGACGCCGAGCTCGCGGGTGTGCGCCGGACGACCGGTCATGGTGCGCCCGCCGATGACCACCTCGCCGGTGTCGGCGTCGAGCAGGCCGGCGATGATGCGCAACAAGGTGGATTTGCCCGACCCCGACGGCCCCAGCAGAGTGAAGAACTCACCGTCGCCGATCTCGAGCGACACATCGTCGAGCACCACCGAGTCGCCGTACCGCTTGCCGACGTTCTCGACGCGAATGGCGGTTCGAGTCACGTCACGCGTCCTATCGCCCGATCGCGCTGTCGAAGGACTTCTGCCATGCCTCATCATTCTTGGCCATCAACGGAATGGGCGCCACGATCGCGTGGATGGCGGCCAGATCTTGTTCGGAGCGCGGGAAAACCGCGGGATTATCCGCCATATAGGAGGGCACGGTGGCTTCGGGATTGACCGGCACGAGACCCAACTTGCCGGCCACTTCGGATTGAACTGCGGGATCCAGAAGGTAATTGGCGAACACCTGTGCGTAATAGGCGTTGGCGTCAGGGATGCCCTTGTGGATGTAGTACGCGTCGCCGACGACGTAGAGTCCGTCACTCGGTGCGACGAGCGCGATGGGCGCGCCCGCGCTCTGCGCCTGGATGCCGGAGCCCGTATTGCTGATCGCTACCTTCACGGATCCGTTGGTCAGCGCCGTCACAACGTCGGCGTTCGACCCGAGTTGGGCCAGGTTCGGCCGCAGTTCGGAGACCCGCGCCCACACAGGGTCCATGCCCTGCGGCGGGTTCTGTGCCGGATCGACGCCGATGGACTGGGCGAACCCGAAGGCGGTGCTGGAGTAAATCGTGTCGACGGCGAGGCTCTGGCGGAGATCGGGTTTGAATAAGTCGTTCCAGGTACGGATCGATGCAGGATCGACCTTGTCCGTGCGAACGATGAACGGCACCGACAGCGTGTAGGGGTTGATGTAAGCCCACGGGCCATCGCTATGGTCAGGGGGAGCGGCTGTTTCGGCGACCACCTTATGGAGGTTGGGCGCCAACTCGGGATGTATCGGAATCGTCCACCCGCGTGCGGCATTCGTGTAGGCGCGCTGCTGGGCGTTGAAACTGGCGTCGGCGCTGGGCCGCTGGCCCGACGAAATCTCCTCGTTGATCTTGGCGTAGCTGACGGCTTCGTCGGTGGTGTCCCAGACGATCGGAATGCCGGTGTCTTCGGTGAACGCCTTACCGGCAGTGTCGGCATACACCGTCTGCTGATCACCGCTCCAGATGCGGATGACGAGGCGGTCGGGCTTGGTGGCCGGTTCCGCGGGAACGCCGGTGCTCGCATTGCCAGACGCGGTATCGCTCCCTTCGTTGCTGCAGGCGGTAAAGCCAACGACGGCAAGGGCACTGGATGACCGCGATCGCGATGGCAGATCTGGCATGACTCATGGACGGCTCCTCAAAATCAGTGCGGAAGCAGTTCGGTGGAGTCCAGCGGCATCATCGGTGCCAGATAGCGGTAGCCAAGAACCAGCGCGTTCGGTTCTTTCCCGAGCATCTCGACGATGTCGGCTTCGCCTTCGATCTTCGAAAGGGCGGCGGCGGCGAACACTTCGTCCTCATGCTTACGACTGACCATAGAAGCCGAGGACTCCCCGCTTGCGCTCGTCAATGTCGATGTCCTTGGCGTGAAAATGCACTATGCGATCGCCGAAATCGCGTATCGCTTGGATGTAATCGATGCCGAGGAAGACGAGGTGCGACGGGTCGATCTCCAATCCGAGCGCACGTGAGGGGACAGCGTCGAACATTGCCTTCCAAATCTCAGGGCTGAAAGCCATGTTCTCGCCGGTGCGATTCTTGTGGTGCAGCATGGGGCAGTTTTCGATGCCGATGCGGATGCCGAGATCTTCGGCTTCTGAGGTTAATTCTGTAAACAAGTCGGTGAACGGCTCCATGCAGTCCTCGACGGTCCAACCCGGTGTCATGCCGGCGAAGGTGCATACCGCTGAAACTTCCATGCGGCTTGCGAGTTGGATGACCTTTCGGAAGTAGCGCTTGTACTCGGCGGCTTCGGCCTTGTCGGCGGTCAGAAAGTTGGGGTAGTAACCGAGCGCCGAGATCTCGATGCCGCGGCTGTCCAGGTCGGCGCGGATCTCCTTGATTCGTTCGTCGGTGATCTCGTCGGCGTTGAGCGATGACTGGGGCCAGGCAGACAATTCCATCGATGTAAATCCGGTGTCCTGGGCGAACTGCGCGATGTCGCGGCTGTAGTCGGTGTAAAAGCCGAGCCTCATGAAATCCCTCGCAACCTGTAGGTCTTGCTGACATCACTGAAGCTATGGAAACCTTCTGTCGATGTCTAGAACAACTTACGTCGATCTGTGACAGAAGTGTTGCCGTTGTCCGCACTCCAACGGCGCGTCGTGGCCCTCTTGTTGCGGCGTGGACCGCTGGCGCGTGCCGAGTTGACCAAGCTCCTCGACGTCAGCCGGTCAAGGTTGTCGCCCGAAGTCGCTCATCTGATCACGAAAAAGGTTGTGCGGGAGGAACTATCGGATGTTTCGACCGGAGGACGTCGGGCGACGCGATTGACTCTGGGTGACAGGGGATTTGGTCTGGTTGCCGGGGTGGACGTTGATCCCGCCGGGGTCTCATTGGTGCTGATGCTCTTGGACGGGACAGTGGTCGCGCGGCGGACAGTCGAGTGCGATCAGGCTTCTGACCCCGGGCTGACGCTGAAGGCAGTCGATGCCGCGTTGAAGTCCGAGGTGGCCACGGCCGGCAGCACGCTTCGTCTGATCGGCGTGTCGATCGCGGCCGACATTGACAACGTCGGCCAGGTGTCCGAGCCGCCGCCGACGATGCCCGCATGGGCGGGCGTGTCGATTGGGGGGCACTTCGCGCGGCGGTTCGGCGTGCCGGCATATGTGGAGAACGACGTCAATGTGCTGGCCGTGGCGGAGCGGTCTCGATGTGGGCCGGCTTCTGAATTGCAGAACTATGCCGTGGTGAAGGTTAGTAGTGGTGTCGGGTGCGGCTTGGTGATCAATGGCAGGTTGGTGCGGGGGAGCGACGGCTATGCAGGCGATATCGGACATGTCTGCATCGATCCGGCTAGCGAATTCATGTGTGCCTGTGGGAATTTGGGATGCCTGGAGGCGGTGGTGTCTGCGCCAGCGTTGATCCGTGAAGCGGAGGCGCTGGCGCGGTCCGGGCAGAGCTCGACCCTCGCCGAGTTGCAGGGCGCTGGTCCATTGTCCCTGGAGGCGGTCGGGCGTGCGGCACAGCTGGAAGATCCCTCGGCGACGGCGATGCTGCGTCGCGCCGGCAGGCATGTCGGCTTTGCCATTGCCGGGTTGGTGACGATTCTCAATCCCGCGGCGGTGTTCCTGTCAACGGGCATTCGAGGTGCGGAGGACGTGGTGCTGAGTGCTGTGCGGCAGCGGGTCTATGAGCATGCCCGCCCGGCGGCGACGAGGCAGCTCGTCATCGGGACGTGCCAGTTCGGACGCGAGGACGGTGCGGTAGGCGCTGCTGAATACGCGTGCCATGCCATGGTGACGTCATACGGCCAGAAGGACCGTGGCTGACCCGGCTGCCAACAGTCCTGCCGTCTGTTTTGCAGTGAGACGCTCGCGGAGCACCGTGACGCCGAGAATAAATGGAATCACGGGATATAACGACGACAGAACCACAGCGACGGCGGCAAGTTGGTGGCGTGTCGCAACAGCGTAGGCGGCCAGTGCGGCCGCCGCCGTCACACCCGCGGTGATCGCCAGTGCCGCCGAGGCCTCCGGCATCCGCCGGACGAATGATCCAAGTTGCTCTCCGAATTGGCCCCGGACGAGAGCGACCGACATGGCAAGCAGGACGACGACCGGCCACAGTCCGGAGGCAGCAGTCGCGCGCGCCAGCGCGAGATATTGCACCGCAATACCGACCCCTGCGGGGCCTCTCATCGAGGACCGCTTGGGCGGCCGCTGTGCCCTTCGGCGTCAGTTCGATATAGCGTTCCCGGCCATGGGAATTCGCGCGGAGAATCAACTCGCGGCGCTCCAACAAATCGGACCGATTTCGTGCAGGACCACGGTGACCGCGATCGCGCTGCCGGTCAGCTGGTGGCGTCGAGGATCTTGATCGCGAAGATCAGCGAGTCGCCCGGCTCGATCCCCGCGGCGGGCTGACCGTCGGGGTAGCCGTCGGCCGAGGTCATCGCCACGGCGACGGTCGAGCCGACCTTTCTGTCCGGCGATGGCCTTCTGGAAACCGGGGACGACCCCGTCGAGCGGGAACTCGACGGGCGCGCCGCGCTCGTAGCTGTTGTCGAACACGCTGCCGTCACGTCCATTGACGCCCATGTAGCAGACCGAAACCGTGGCGGTGTCCGCGACGACCGGGCCGTCGCCGGGCTGCAGTGTCTGCACCTGCGTCTCTGTGACGCTGAACGGCGCGCCGACGTTGACCGCCGGCGCCGTCGTGTCGGTCGAGCCGGTCACCTCGACGTTGCCGGTGGCGCCGGCCAACGACCAGTCCGGTGTTCCGCCGTCCTGCGGCGCGGCTGTCGGGCATGCGCTGGCAGGGGTTGCCGGTGCGGTGACGGCCGTGGTGGTGGCGACCTCGGCGACCGACGGCGTGGTGGCCGGTGAACTTTCGGTATCAGAACCGCATGCGGCGAGTCCGATGACAAGCGGGGTGGCGCAGATAAGCGCCGCGCGGGACGTCAGACGGAAGGATTTCACTGTCGCCACGCTACAGCGGTGTGATACCGGCCTTCCGGCTGCGGGGCCTAGACCGGCCGCAGAATCGCGACCAGGAAGTCGGAGTCCTCGCTGAACGGGCGCAGATCCCACGTCGAGAGCAGAAGATCGGAAGCGAATCCGGCCTGCGTGGCGTCGTCGAAGAACTGTTCGAATTCATATCCGCGACCGGCGCCGAAACCGATCACCGCGCGGCCGGTGTCGCGCAGGTGTGCACGCAACCGTGTCAGCACTTGAACGCGGGTGCTGGGCGCCAGGAACGTCATCACGTTGCCGGCCGACAGCACCAGGTCGAACGGCTCGGCGATGCCACGGGCGGGCAGGTCGAGTTCGGCCAGGTCGCCGACGAACCAGCGCGGTCCGGGATGGTCCTGCTCGGCGGCCTCGATGAGGGCAGGGTCGACGTCGACGCCGACAACGCGGTGACCCGCCGCGGCGAGATATCCGCCGAGCCGGCCGGGCCCGCAGCCGGCGTCGAGGATGTGGGCGCCGCGGGGCGCCATCGCGTCGACGAGACGAGCCTCGCCGGCCAGGTCCTCACCGGCACGCGCCATCGATCGAAATCGCTCGATGTACCACTGCGAATGCCCAGGATTAGCGGCGACCTTCTTCATCCAGAGGCTCGGCTCCACCATATGTCCATTGTGGCAAGGTGCGCGCCAGTGGCGGCGATGAGATCTCTGCGCCCCGGTGGTCTAACCCGTTGGGCGTAAGAACAGGGGAGCAGATGGTGGCAGAGCCTTCGCGCAGTGGTCATGTGCCGGTCAACGGGCTGCATCTCTATTACGAGGTGTACGGCGACCTGGACGGCGAACAGCCGCCGTTGCTGTTGATTCCAGGGGCGTTCATGGCGACCGACTCCATGACGCCGTGGACCGAAGCCTTTGTCGGCGACCGTGCCGTTGTTTTATTCGATCAGCAAGGCCACGGCCGCACCCCAGACGCTGCACAGGCAATGTCGTACGAACAGTTCGGTGACGATGCCGCAGAACTGTTGCGAGCGTTAGGGGTCGCGCGCGCCGATGTGATGGGCTACTCGCAAGGCGGCGGGGTGGCGCTGCAACTGGCCATCCGTCATCCCTCGCTGGTCAGCAAGCTGGTCTCGTTGTCGGCCACCTTCCGCTGGGATGGTTGGTATCCGGAGGTAATGGAGTCGATCGGCGGCCTCACCGCCGCCGCGTTCGCCGGTTCGACCGTTGAGAAGGCGTTCAAGGCGCACACGCCCGACGACGACGCTTTCGCGGCCTACATCGAGAAGATGACGGTGCTGAACATCAACGATCAACAGATCTCCGACGACGAAATGCGTTCCATCTCCGCCAAGACGATGATCATCGTCGGGGACGCCGACGGCGTGAAGCTCGAACACGCGCTGGAGATGTTCAAGCTGCGGGGAGGGGGCGACACGGCGGCGGCAGCGACGGGTGTGCTGCAGAAAGTTCCAGACGCGCGCCTGGTGGTGCTGCCGGCGATGTCGCACATCGGCTTGTCGGGAGAGTCGAAGTTGTTGGCGCCGTTGATCACTGCGTTCCTCGACGATGTGGCGCCGACGACGCCGGATCTCTTTTAGGGTGCGGTGGATGCGGCCTCGTCGGTGTTGCACGCTGAAGCATCGCCCACCGAAACCGCCTGGCCAGGGCGTTGGTGGCCTTTGACGTCGGCTCTTCTGCCCGTCAGGGTGGTGAGTCGGTTGGCCACTTCTCCGAAGACTCGCCTGACCGCGGCCCGGCCATTACCGACTGTTGATGCGGCGGGCGCGGCCCGGAGCGGGGTTCGCGATTTGACCCGGGTTCCGGTCAACGCCTGGGTGGTGGTGAGGGAATCGGCAGCATTGCGGACGCGATTCAAGACCCGCCTTGGCGTGGCATTCTCGTCGTGCGCCGAGGGCAGCTCAGTAAGGCCGGCGAGCTTTCCGTGTGAGAAGTAGGGCCTGCGTCGGGCGCCAGTCTGGAGTAGCCGGAATCGATGGCCGGCTTGAGTCCCGCGTTGATCCAATCGACGACCCGCGCGGGCACCCCGAGCTGTTGCAGTGGTTTGAGCATCGGCACGGTATCTGATGGGATCATGTATGTCGTTGTGGTGCCACGCATTTCATTGGTCCTGCTTGACACCACAACGGCGTCGTCCGGTAGCGACATCGCGGTGTTGTTGTGGTAATACGCCATCGAGAAGAATGAGTTCACTACGGCCAACAGGTTCCATGGGCGGTCTGGGAAGTCCGACCAGAATTCGTACTGGTGGTATACGACGCTGACGTCGTACTGACTGTCGGCAAGATCGTGCACCGTGTAGTTGATTATCGGCAGAGTCGTGCCCACTGGCAGGTAGATGTTGGCAAGCCCGATCTCGGGACTCGAGAACATGACAAACGTCAAAGAACCCGGCGGGGGAGCATGGGGATCGTCTGCGAGATAGGCCAACTCGCGATTGATGACGAGTGTGCCTTGAGACAGCCCGGCGATCACCACCGTGGTCTCGCCGTTCTCAAGAGATCTCCGGATTTTTTCATCGAGGTCCCGACGCCCGATCTCGACCGCATCATCGACCACCGGCGCGGACATACTGCCGCTCACCATGCCGATGCTGGCCGGATAGTTGACCACCTGAGCCGTGCTGGAGGGGAACCAATTCTCGCCGATCATGTGATTGAGCACGTCGTAGCCGCCCAGGATGGAAAGCGGTTCGCCGCCTTCCTCGCGGGTGTCCAAAAGGTAGAACCGTCCCAGCGGCAGTGAAGTGATCATGCTCGGGAAATGCTGCGGTCCCGCGCCTGGGACGGTGATCCTTGTCTGCGCCTGCGCGGCCGGTGCTGTAGCTGATGCGACAATAGTCGTCGCGATGGCGAATGATATAGCCGTCGCTGAAGATAAGACGTGTAGCTTCATTTCCCGCCTTGCACTGGATCAACTTCGGTCGACATGTATTTATTAACACGCAGTCTCACTGAGACAGTAGTACATCGCCGCACTTCTCGTTCGCGCACGGAAAGGCATTACTGATCGTGAATAAGCAAATATTGATGCTACCTATAGCTAATAGCTGGACGCCCCGAGCGGCAGGCCGGCGCAGAGGCGTTTGATATCAACTGCGTATCAGTAGAGACCAGATCGATATTGGACACATTCAACGCCGTCTTTTAACGTCCGTCGCAAGCCGCGTGAGGAGGCCCTGTATGGATGCGCCCGAACCCACCAACGGAACGCGCGGACTGCGTCGTGTCCTGTTCTCGAGCTTCGCGGGCACATCCATCGAGTGGTACGACTTCTTCCTGTTCGGCTCCGCGGCGGCCCTGGTCTTTCCGCACTTGTTCTTTCCCGGCAGCGATCCGACGACGGGAACACTGCTTTCCTTCGCGACGTATGCGGTCGCTTTCCTCGCACGCCCGCTGGGCGGCGTCATCTTCGGCCGGATGGGCGACACTGTCGGACGGAAAGCAGCACTCGTGGCGACCCTGCTCCTCACCGGGGGCGGCACGTTCTTGATGGGCTGCCTGCCCGGCTATGACTCCATCGGGGTCTGGGCCCCGGTTTGTCTGGTGATTCTTCGCCTAGTGCAAGGCCTCGGTCTGGGAGGGGAGTGGGGCGGCGCCGTCACCCTGTCCGCCGAACAAGCCGACGCGCACGGGCGGCAACGGACGCGCGGGACGCTCGCGTCGTGGGTTCAGCTGGGGGTGCCCGTCGGAAACCTCGCCGCGGTCGGCGCGTTCACCGGCGCGAGTGTGCTGATGCCGGACGACGATTTCCTGTCGTGGGGTTGGCGCTTGCCGTTCCTCGCCAGCGCGGTGCTCGTCGTGGTCGGACTCTGGATGCGACTGGCAGTGGAGGAGTCACCGCTGTTCCGCGCCGTCGAACGGCCACGCGCACCGATCGCCGAAGTGCTTCGCACGCAATGGCGCCCGGTGCTGCTGACGATCGGGATGCGGATCTGCTCGGACGTCTCCTACTACGTCTTCGCGGTGTTCGCCCTGTCCTACCTGGCGAGCAACCTGGGGTTGCCGAAGAACTGGGGGCTCTACGGCGTCATCCTGGGATCGGTGTTGCAACTGGCCGTGATCCCTGGTTCGGCGGCCATCTCCGATCGCGTCGGCCGCAGGCCTGTGTACGTTGCCGGCGCAGTGTGGGTCGGCGTGTGGGCGTTCGTGGCTTGGCCGATGATCGACTCTGGCAATCTCGTGGGCGTACTCGCCGCGCTGGCGATCGGAATCGCCGGCCAGGGCGTGATGTACGGCCCGATGGCCGCCTTCGTCGCGGAGCTTTTCGACACCAGGCTGCGCACCTCCGGCGCGTCATTCGGCTATCAGGTCGCCGCCATTTTCGGCGGAGCGCCGGCGCCGCTGGTCGCCACCCTGCTGATCGACCGCTTCCAAACCACCTTCGCGGTCACGGTGTATGTGGCGCTGACCGCCGTACTCGCCTGTGTCAGTGCGCTTCTCGCCCGCGAGACACGAGACAGGGAACTCGCCGACGACTTCGCGACGTCGGACGTTTCGAAACCCGTCGCCGAAGGGATGCGATGAACACCACCGCGCTCGCCAAGATCAGACACCACCTCCGCGCCGCCAATCTCGCTGGCTATGTCGCGGCGACCCCGTCAAATGTCTTCTACGTGACGGGTTTTCGCAGCTACTTCCTGTCGGAGTGGTGGCGCATGCACGGTACGGTGTTCGCGGTGATTCCAGCCGACGATGCGGCTCCGGTGACCCTGGTGCTGAGCGACTTCGAACGCAACGCAGCCGCGGCGGCGGCGCCGGAGGTGGAGATGTCGCCGTATCGCCTGTGGGTCGACCTGCACACCGAGGCCCAGCTGACCGTTGCCGACGAAGCTGGGCCACCGCGTCCGGCGCAGTTTGACCCCAAGGAACTGGACGCGGCGCTCGGCAGCGCACTGCAGCAGTCGCGCATGACCTCGGGCGCCGTCGGAACCGACCTGCCGTTCCTCACGGTCGACACCTACCAACGTCTGTGCCGAGTGGCGCCGGACGTGACGTGGACCGATCTCTCCGAGCAGGTGTATGGGGTGCGGTTGATCAAGGAACCCTGGGAGGTCGAACGGCTCGCACTGGGCGTGGAGTTGTCCGAGGCCGGCATGCTGCACGCGGCCAAGCAGCTCTCTGCCGGGCTCAGCGCCGCGGATGTGCGGCTGCTCTTTCAGACAGGTGTTGTCGAGGCCGCGGCCGCCGATACGCGCTTCGCCGGCTACACCGACAACTGGGTGTTGCCCTCGGTGGGGGGCAGGACATCCGCGAGTTACGGCGACCGCGGAAGCGGACTGCAGCCTGGCGACCTCGTCAAGTTCGACTGCGGCACAACGGTGGACGGCTACCGCTGCGACGGCGGGCGCACGTTCTCGTTCCAGCGGATCGATCCGGTGGCCGATCGGTTGTACGGGGTGCTGGCCGAAGCGCAACAGATCGCCCGCGAGATGATCCGACCGGGCACTGTGATCGGCGACATCTATCGCGCGGCTATGGCGCACGTTCACGCGAACGGGTATCCGGGCTACAACCGCGGGCACATCGGACATTCGGTCGGCATCGACACCTTCCACGAGGAGCCTCCCTACATCACCCCCGATTGCGCCACGGTCCTCGAACCGGGCATGGTGTTCGCCGTGGAGTTACCGACCTACACACCGGATGTCGGCGCAATCATGATCGAGGACATGCTGGTGGTCACCGACGACGGCGCACGGCAGCTGCATTCGCTGACCCACGACCTTGTCGTCGTCTGAGCCGCCGCGGGAAGTCCTCGGCCTGGAGATCAGGCTGCTCGAAGCGGTCGTCGCCGTCGCCGAAGAATTGCATTTCGGTCGGGCGGCCGCCCGACTCGGCATCGCTCAACCGCCGCTGAGCGCCAGGATCCAGCGCGTCGAACGGCTGCTCGGCATTGGGATATTCGACCGCGACCGCAAAGGAGTCGCGCTCACGGCCGCGGGTGCCGAGGTGGTAGCGCAGGCGCGTCGAGTGCTCGCCGAGGCGCAATCGCTCGGCCGACTGGCCGAGGGGCTGCAGGCCGGGACACGCGGCAGTGTGGCGATCGGCGCGGTGGGGTCTGCGTTCTACCAGGCGCTGCCCGAGTTGCTCGGTCCGGTGCGGGCGCAACTGCCCGACCTGCAACTGCGGATCAGCGAGGTCGAGACGCCCGATCAGGTGGATGTCCTGCTGGCCGGTGAACTCGACGTCGGATTCCTGCGCCCACCGGTCGATCGGCGGTTGGACGCGCGGGCGATCTGGCAGGAACCGCTTGTCGTAGCGCTGCCGGCCGAGCATCGGCTTAGTCGCAAAAAGCACGTTGAGGCAAGCGAACTCGCCGACCAACCGATCGTCTTCTTTTCCCGCGACCGCGGCCCCGGTTACTGGGACGAGGTGAGCGATGTGTTCCGTTCGGTGGGGGCGCAATTCGACCCGACCGCCGAGGCCGACCACACGACGACGATGCTCGGCCTGGTCGCGCTCGGTGTCGGCGTGACGATCGTCCCCGACTCGGCGCGCGCGCTGCGCCTCGCCGGAGTCTGCTATCTGCCGTTGCGCCCGACGCGGGATCTGACGTTGTCGGTGGCCGTACTGCCCGACACCGCCGCGCGCAATCCAGCCATCGGCGCATTCCTCAACACGTTGGGGCAGAACCAAGTTGGTCAGTAATCCCAGACGGCAGGCACGCATCGGAATGCGTCGCCAGCGGCCGCCACGCGGCAGACCGAGGGGAACGGCAGGTGGGTGGCCACCAACGACTCGCCGGTCGCGGCCAGCTCCTGCAGCAGCGCGATCCGCACGCGCGCCGCTTCTTCGGGATCGTGTTCGAATCCGTTGAACCATCCGGGATTATCGAATCCGACCTGGAAGACGGCGTCACCGGCGAATGTCAGCCGCTCACCTGCGGACTCGACACGGACGACGCTGTGGCCGGGGGTGTGTCCGCCGGTACGGGTGACGAGCACTCCTGGTGCCACCTCGTACTCCGTCTCGAAAGGCCGCAGCTGGCCGTGGTAGTCGCTGAGGAATTGTGAGGCGACGCGCCGAAGCGTGCCCGGCACGGGCGCGGGCATGGCGGTGTGCGAGAAGTCGGGCTTCTCCCAGAACTCGGCCTCGCGTGCCGCGACGTGGATGCGCAGGTCTGGGCGCAGCCGGGCTTTCACGCCGTCGGTGAGCAGGCCGCCCACGTGATCCATATGGAGGTGGGTGAGCACGACGTCGGTCACGGATCCCAGGTCGATACCGGCGGCCTCGAGGCGGCGGACCGTCTGGCCGGCGCGCGGGAAATCGGGAAACTCCATGCCCAGTCCTGCGTCCACGAGGATCGTCCGTTCGCCGCTGCGCACGACGACCACATTGAGCGGCCAATCGAGCACCTCCGGCGGCAGGAACATCTCGTCGAGCCAGGTCGACAGCGTGGCCGAGTCGGCGTTGGTGGCCATCACCGGCGCGGGAATCGGCAGCACGCCATCGCTGATCACCAGGACTTCGATGTCGCCGACCGGTTGCGCGTAGCGGGACGGAACCAGCTCGTCGTGCGTGGGCGTACCGGGCCGTGAGATGTCGACCAAACTCATTTCGCTTCCTCCTGCACCTACCCGAAGACAGTGTCGAATGTGGACGGTCGGGAATCCGTCTTTCGCTAAGACCGATCGGCGGCGCGATTTGTGACACCGAGATCGTTTCGGGTCAGCGGAAGGGTGTGCCGCGCGGCGACGTTGCAGCCGTCATGACACATGGGCTGAAGTTGGGGTTGTCGGCGGACGAAGTGCTCACCACCACGCGAGCGGTGCGCAAACGGCTGGACTTCACGCGGCCGGTGGAACGCGAAGTGCTGCAGGATTGTGTCGAGATCGCTCGCCAGGCGCCCAGTGGTCGTAACCGGCAGCGGTGGGATTTCATCTTCGTCGGCGACGAGGCCACCAAAACGGCTGTCACCCGGTGGTGGCTCGCCGGACTGCGGGCCGGAGCACCCGGCGGTTCCGACACCCGGGATCCGTCTCCCACTGGCTGGCAGCGGATCGCCGAGAGCCTGGGCGACCTTGCCGCCCGACTTCACGAGGCGCCTTGGTTGTTGATCCCGTGCGTGCGGGTGGAGTCTCGTGCCGAACTCGCCGACGTCCGCGGCCAGGCCGGAGCATGGGGGTCGGTGCTGCCGGCGGTGTGGAGTTTCATGCTGGCGGCGCGGGAGCGCGGGCTGGGCACGGCGTGGACGACCGCGCACCTGACGTATGAGCGCGAAGTTGCTGCGGTTCTTGGTATTCCGTACGACACGGTCGTGCAAGCAGCGCTGACTCCCGTCGCCTATACGGTGGGAACGGACTTCAAGCCGGCCCGCC
This sequence comes from Mycolicibacterium agri, assembly GCF_002553505.1. GTDB lineage: Bacteria > Actinomycetota > Actinomycetes > Mycobacteriales > Mycobacteriaceae > Mycobacterium > Mycobacterium agri. The sequence goes on from NZ_PDCP01000014.1 coordinate 103,696, forward strand.
GCGCGCCAGCGGAGTCGTTCCTGCACTGGGACCGCTGGTGAGGGCCGGATCAGTTAGCAGCGGATATCGCGATGACCGCTACCGCATGATTCTCCGCATCTACTCCGTCAACGCCGATGCGTCGCACCAGGCGTGCACGCACCTCGGATCTCGTCTTCGAGCCCAGCGTAAGGACATTGGAGTAGGTGAAGACCATGTTCACCCAGGCATCCGTTGAATAGTGCAGCGCCTCGGCGAGACCACGCTGTTGGACCTCGTAGCCACACGACCGAATCATTTCCATCAGTTCGCGCTCGCACACATCACTGATCGTGGCCCGCTGAGAGGTGTTGACGTGAGGTGCATATGCCTCATCCAACTCATCTTGGGTCGGTGTAATCGGAATGATGCGGTTCCACAGCAGCGCCAGGCGACCGCCGGGACGCAGAACAGAGGCGACTTTGTCCAGTGCCACTTGTGGTTCGACCCACTGGAATGACTGGGCGAATATGACGAGGTCGAAGGAACGCCCTGCCGGATCCCAGTCCTCGAAGCGGGATTTCTCGACGCTGATGCCGTGCTGGGTGGCGACTCGGGCCATACGGGCGTCAGGTTCCACAGCCAGCACCTCCATGCCCGCATCCTGCAGCTGTGCCGCTGCGATTCCGGTTCCCGCTCCGACATCGAGTGCAGCCGTCTTATCGGCGACCAGCTCGCTGATCAGGCTGTGTGGATAACGCGGCCGGTAGCGGTGGTAGTCGTCTGCGGCAAGCCCGAAGGCCTCCGCTCGCAGCCGATCCGCGTTGCGGGATCCTTCCATCTGCTCACTGCAGCATGTCCACGATTGCCGACTCATTTGGGGTCTTGACTGCGGTCCACGTCGCTCCTACGCTCCGTTGTAAACGTTTCCTGAAAACGTTTTCAGAATGGAGTGAATCTTGGACAGTGCGAACGCGATGCCGGCGACCATCGAGAAGATCGAGACGATCCCGCTACGTGTGCCCTTAGGTCGGGTCTACCGAGGCAGCTACTACTCGATGTCTCACCGATCGACCATCATCACGCGAATTCACCTGAGCAACGGCGTGGTTGGTGAGGCGTTCGTCGGAGATGAAGACGACACCAACGCAGCGATCGAACGGGTCATCCACACCGAGGTGTTGCCCAAGATTCAAGGCGAGGACGGGCTGCGGATCCAGCGGATCTGGGAGCTGATGCGGCCGGTGACCTTCAACATCTTGCGCGATCGCCGCATCGGGCTGGTCGCGATGGCGTGCGTAGATACCGCGTTATGGGACGCGATCGGGAAGACGTACGGGCAGCCGTTGTGGAGGCTGTGGGGCGGCTACCGCAACACCATTCCGATGATCTGGACCGGCGGATACTACGACGAGCCCGGCGGTATCGACGCCGAACTCAAGCGTGCCCGCGACGCTGGCGTACACGGGATGAAATTCAAAGTTGGCGCCCTGAGCCCTGAAGAAGACGCCGAACGATTCCGGGCCGCCCGCAAGGCAGCCGGCGACGACTTCGTTCTGATAGCCGACGCGAACCAAGGCTGGTCTCCGGACCAGGCAGTGCGATTCGCCCAACTGGTCTCTGACTTCGACCTGTACTACTTCGAAGAACCGGTCCGCTGGGATAACGACCATCGGGGTATGCGGGACGTCCGCTTCCGGTCGGGTGCACGGATCTGTGCTGGGCAGAGCGAATTTTCGGCCGGAGGCTGCCGCGACTTGATGGTCGCCGGCGCTATCGACTTCTGCAACTTCGATGGGTCGTGGTCGGGTGGACCAACCGAATGGCTTCGGGTGGCTGCCATCGCCAAGACCTTCGACGTCACGATGAGCCACCACGAAGAAGCGCACATCGGCGCGCACCTCCTCGCGGCGATTCCCAACGGAACTTTCGCCGACACCATGCACGTCGACCGTGATCCCATCTGGCACAACCTGATCGCCAACCGCCCGGCTCTTGAGGACGGCATTCTTCAACTAAGTGAAAGGCCGGGCCTCGGTTGGGAATTGGATGAAGACTACATCGAGAAATACCGGGTGAACTTCGACGAGAACGGGCTGATCCGATGACGGCGCAGGCAACCGCGCCGCGGCAGCTCACGACCGCGGAACTACGCCGGGTGACGTCGTCTAGCATCATCGGCACGGCGGTGGAATGGTATGACTTCTACCTGTTCGCGGTGTCGTCGTCGGTCGTGTTCGCGCCGCTGTTCTTCCCTCAGTTTGACCCGGCAGCCGGCACCATCAGTTCCTTTGCGACGTTCGCCGTTGGGTTCTTCGTCCGGCCGTTCGGCGCTTTGTTTTTCGGTCATTACGGCGACCGTATCGGCCGCAAGAACGTCCTGATCATCACGTTGATCCTGATGGGCACCGCATCCACCCTGATAGGTGTGCTGCCGACGCACGCGTCGATTGGTGTCTGGGGTGCCGTCCTACTCACCTTCTTGCGTGCTGTGCAAGGGTTTGGCGCAGGGGCTGAATATGGCGGTGCTGTACTGATGCTCGCCGAGACGGCACCCAAGAAGCGTCGTGGCCTCTACTCAGGACTTCCTACGTTGGTGTCGCGCTCGGGCTGCTCGCCGCCAACGGTGCATTCGCGGCGGTGTCGCACCTGCCCGAAGAAGATCTGCTCAGTTGGGGGTGGCGCATCCCGTTCCTGTTGAGCATCGTCGGTGTGGCCGTGGGCCTGGTTATGCGCCTGCGGTTGCACGAAACACCCGTCTTCCAGGAAGTCAAAGCCTCGGGGCTGCGGGTGAAGCTCCCATTTATGGTGGTCTTCCGTCACTCGTGGCGAAACCTATTCTGCGCCTGGGGCGCTCAGATGGGCGACAAGTCACTGGCCTACATCTTCGAGTCGCTGGTCATTGTGTACGTCACCAAGCAGGTCGGGCTGTCGACCTCGCTGGTGCTTACCGCGCTGCTCGTCGCGTCGGCGGCACAATTCATCACCGTCCCTGCCTTCGCCGCCCTGTCCGACCAACTCGGTCGACGGCCCGTCTACATACTGGGCGCGGTTCTGTCGGCGGCATTCGCGTATCCATTCTTCCTGCTGCTCGACACCGGTAACACGTTGCTGCTGTTCGGGTCGGTCCTATTCGCCTCGGCCATCGCCAAGACGATGATGACCGCCGCCCAAGCGGCGTGGTTCGCCGAACTGTTTCCCGCCCAAGTTCGTTACAGCGGTTTCGCGTTGGCTCGCGAAGGCGCCGCACCGATATCCGGTGGGCTGGCGCCGGTCATCTCGGTGGCGTTGTTGTCATTGGGCGATGGACAGCCCTATTGGGTCGTTGCCTACATGGTCGGTATCTGCCTCATCACCGTCGTCTCGGTATGGCTGGGGCCGGAAACGTACAAGATCGACATGTTCCCTGGCGACAACTCGGGCGACGCAGAAGGCGTGGCCCAACAGCCTGCTGCCGCCACTGCGAAAGGAGAACGGTGAACGCGCTGACCATCACCGCGGTCGAAGCCATACCGATCAGGGCGCCGTTGGCGACCGAATTCCGCGGCAGTTTCTATCACATGACCCACAGGGCCACCATCGTTGTGCGGTTGCACACCTCCGATGGGATTGTGGGAGAGACCTACGTGGGGGACGAGGATGCCGGTGCCTCCGACATCCTAAGTGTCATCCACAAGGAGTTGACGCCGCAGATTATCGGTTTGGATGCAATGGCCACCGAGAAGTGTTGGAAGGCCATGTATCCGGCCACATTCAACATCCTGCGCGATCGCCGCATCGGTCTGGTCGCGCTCGCGGCGATCGACTCGGCGATCTGGGATGCGGTCGGCAAGGCACTGAACCAGCCATTGTGGCGGTTGTGGGGCGGCGCGCGAGACCGAGTCCCGATGACGGCTATTGGTGGTTACTACGGAGAGCCGCTCGGCTCGATCGCCGACGAAATAGCCTACTATCGCCACGAACTCGGACTCGCCGGTGTCAAGTTCAAGGTCGGTGGACGCCAGCCGGAAGTCGACGCCGAACGCGTCGCTGCCGCGAGGGAGGCAGCTGGCCCCGACTTCGCGATCTGTATCGACGCCAATCAGGGCTATTCGGTGCGCCAAGCGATCGAATTGTGCAACAGGATCCGTCATCTCGACATCCGCTGGTTCGAGGAACCGGTGCTCTGGCACAACGACAGACGCGGATTACGGGACGTCCGCGCGATCGGTGGCATTTCCGTCGCTGCAGGGCAGACCGAGTTGACCCCGAGCGGGTGTCGCGACTTGATGGAAACCGGCGCGATCGACGTGTGCAATTTCGACGCGTCATGGTCTGGTGGGCCGACCGCCTGGCGGCGAACAGCGGCCGTCGCGACGACATATGACGTCGAGATGGGGCATCACGAGGAACCGCAAGTCAGTACGCATCTCGTCGCCAGCGTGCCGCACGGCACGTTCGCCGAATGCTTCCACCCCGACCGCGACCCCTTCTGGTGGAATCTGATCGCCAACCGGCCGCCACTGCACGAGGGATACCTCACGCTGCCGACAGGCCCCGGATTCGGTTGGGAGCTGAACTGGGACTACATCGATAAATTTCGGGCCGACATTTCATAGGTGACGGTCTGCCTGGCCGTACCATCAGTGCGGCTAGGTTTCTGTCTGCCGCAAGAGGGCGGTCATGACGACACGGAGTTTCGGTTGAGCGCAGATACATCGCGCATTACCCGCGTCGGCGTTCGCGAGGTCGCCGAGCGTGCTGGCGTGTCCATCGCCACCGTGTCGAGAGTGCTCTCGAATCACCCCAACGTCAGCCGGGCCACCCACGAGCGAGTCACGGCCGCGGTTCGGGAACTCGGATATCAACCGAATGCGCTCGGCCAGATGCTGCGCCGCGGGGCCACCCGCATCGTGGGGTTCTCCATCGGCGACATCTCCAATCCGCTTTTTGCGCAGATCGCCCTCGGCGCCGAAGCCACGCTCGCGCAACACGGGTACTCGTTGGTCCTCAGCAACTCGCACGGCGAGCAGGAACGCGAGCTGACCAATCTGGCGATGCTGGAGAACCGCCGGGTCGACGGTTTGCTTTTGTCCGTCACCACCGAGACCGACTCGCAACTACTACAACAGTTGGCCCGATTCGACGGCCCGCTCGTGGCAATCGACCGCGACATCGCCACGCCGACAGCGAGTGTGAGCTGCGTGCAGTCCGACCATGCCGTCGGCATGACCGCTGCACTGGAAGCACTCCATGCTCAGGGACACCGACGAGTGGCACTCCTTGCCGGCCTCGCCACCCTGCGCCCAGGGCGGGAACGCATCAGCGCGGCCAACGTCACCGCCAAGGCGCTCGGCATGAAGTGCGAAGTGCTCTCCGGTGAGTTCGCCGGCCCCGACGCCGGTGCCATAGTCAAACTGCTGCGCCGGCCGAAGCGGCCCACGGCGTTGGTGGCCGGCAATAATCAGCTCATCGCGGCGGCCCTCGACGCTTTGAGGGAAGCCGGGCTGAGCTATCCCCGAGACCTCTCATTGGTCGTCTGCGATGACGTCCCTTTGTTGCGCTTCTTTCAACCGACGCTGGCCACCATCCGGCGGGACCCGTACCAGATGGGCACCAACGCCGCGCAGCTCGTGCTTGAACGCCTCGTGGGCCCAGCAGCGGAGGCACGCACGGTCGTTCTGCCGACCACGTTCGTGCCCGGCGACAGCGTCGGCCCGGCGCCAAAGTAGTCCGCTGGCTCACCTGCGGAAGTGTTGCAACCCGTACCTGGGTACGGGTTTATCGTCGGTGTATGGCAACAGATGAAGCCGCGGACTGGGCTACGGCGTCGTGTTCGTTGCCGATTGGCGAGCAGCCGCTGCGGATAGCCGAATTCGACCGGTTGTTCGCCGGATCCGCGCGGCGGTCGGTGCGGGTGAGTCCCACCCGGTTGGATGTCTCGCTCGCGGCCAGCGCCGAGGCCGCGGCCTGTGATTTGGCTGCCCGCGAGGTGCAGTGCTGCTCGTTCTTCAATTTCGAGTTCACCTCGGCAGACAGCGCTGTCGTGATGAGCATCGAGGTGCCCCAGTCGCGGATCGACGTTTTGGATGAGTTGACCAGTCGGGTGCGGACGGTAGGCGGGCAATGACTGAGACGCGATTACGCAGTGGCCAGGTCGCTGCAGCGGCCGGGGTGAATATCGAGACGCTTCGCTACTACGAGCGGCGCGGTCTGCTGCCGCAGCCACCGCGGTCGCTGGGTGGTCACCGGTTGTACCCGCCGGAGACGGTGACGTCGATGCGGGCTATCAAGGCCGCGCAGAAGCTGGGCTTCAAGTTGGCAGAAGTACGTGATCTCTTGGCGTCGGCTCGTCTCCGCGACGGTTCCGACTCCGGTTTGCAGTCCCGGGCGGCGGCGAAGTTAGCCGAGGTAGACCGCAAACTCGCTGAGCTGACATCCCTGCGCGCCACGCTGGGCGCTGCAGTCGCCGCGGGCTGCGACGATCTGATTGCGTGCGCTGAGAGTCCCTGCTGCCCATTGCCGTTCGACGATGAGATGAGGGAGTGACGGCTTTCTGATGCCGGTGCGGCTGTGATCGAAATCCTACCGGGAAGCGGTAATCATCTTCTCTGCGTGCGGTTCACCGGAACACTGGACCGTGGCAGCTACCGCGACGTTCTCAAGCCGCGAATCGAATCGCTGCTTCAGCGGCACGCGACGCTGCGGGTGTTGGTGCTCATGGATGAATCGTTCAAGGGCTGGACCCTTTCCGGAGGGTGGGCCAACACGCTGTTCGACCTCAAGCACCGGCGCGACTTCGACAAGGTCGCGATGGTCGGAGCTCCGAAATGGGAAAGCTTATGTGTGAAGGCCCTTGCCGCGCTTCTCATGAAAGGCGAGTTGCGGACCTTCCGCCGCGATCAACTCGGCGACGCGTGGAACTGGCTACGCGCATGAATGCGTTTGTCAGCCGCCGACGCGTATCGCGGACTGCAATCGGACACAACCTATGGAGCCGCGCTCAACTCGGCCGCAACCAGATTTGTGAGTCGTTCTGCGGTCTTGAAGTGAGGGGTCAACCGGGTTTTGGTGATCGCGACAGAGGTTCGGGTGGCGACGTCGGCGTAGACACAGCTGCCGTTGCCCCGGCCTTGGTGGCTAGCGGTTCTTCGGCTAACGGCCGCGGCGCGGACGCGGACATACAACATGTGTTCCCGCGGCGGCCAGCGCATTGGCAGTCTCGTCAGACAGTTCCCTTTCGGTGACCACGTCGGACACACGATCCCATCCGCAAACCACAGCGTGCGCGACGCGGCCGTCCTTTGAGGAGTCCGCCAACAGCACGCTGCGATCGGCGTTGTCGATCACCGTGCGACTCAGCGTCGCATAGTCGAGCTGGTAATCGGTGACACCTGCGTCGGCCGACATTCCGCTGCAGCTGATGAATGCGAGGTCATAGTGATAGCGGTGCAGGAACTCGTTTGTAACCGATCCGCACAGCGTTGGTTCATGCGGCTGGATCATGCCTGGTGCCACCAACACCTTGGCCCGATCGGAGCGCATCAGCTCGGTCGCGACGAGCAGTGACGCGGTGATCACCGTTCCCGTATAGCTGCGGCTGATGGCCCTCGCCAACTGCTGTGCAGTCGTGCCCGCGTCGATGAACAGAATCCGCTCCACCGTGATCAATTGCGCAGCAAGCATTCCGATGGTCCGCTTGGCCGCCGCGTTGGTCGTCACCCGAGCGGTGTGCGGTTGTTCGGGGACCGGTGGCGGTGTGAGGCTGACGGCGCCGCCGTGCACGCGACGTAGAAGCCCACGGCGCTCGAGTTCGACAAGGTCACGTCGCACGGTTTCGGTCGAGACTCCGAGCACACGCGAGGCCTCCAGCACGGACACCGAGTGGTTGGCGTGAATCTGCGCCATGATCTGGGTCTGCCGGTCCTGCGACAGCATCGATCGTCCTTCCGCTCGCGGTGGTCGGCGGCGCGATGTGAGTCGCGCGCCGCCCGGGCCGGCGCGGGTGCCGTTGCCGAGCCTGCCGCCAGGCTACGACGGCCCGCCCGCGATGGGTGCAAACGTGACGTCCCAACGAGGTGAGGGGTCGTCCCGCCACGGGTAGATCGTCTTGGGAAGCCTCGTGAAGGGCAGGTTCATCAGATCGGAGCTGGCCGCACCGGGGGTGTCGGCTTCGATGATCTCGCCAGCGAACGCGCTGTAGCTGGCACGAAACGACGTCGAGGCCTTCACGACGACGAGGTCGTACAGTGTGGGCTCGATCCCGTGCGCTCGGTAGAGCTGCGGGTCCCCGTTGCCGGCCATCCACTCGCACACGACGATGTCGAGCCAGCCGAAGCTGATGACGGCGGTGAGCCCGATGTTCTGGGTGATACCCCGTCCGGCGGGCCCCTCCTGCCGGAAGATGCCGTCGTGCAGAGACTTGACCCGTCCGGTGGCAGTGATCGAGGTCGATGACGGATTCCTTGTGCCGCCGAGGGTGAATTCGGCGGTAGCGCCGACGCCGAGCTGGTGAGCAAGGCGCGCGGCGGGGGCGTCGTTCACGACCGTTGCCGCCCGAAGTTCGGAACCTATCGCAAGGATCCGGTCGGCGACCGCCATGTTGTCGCCGGATGCACCCGCGTTACACGAGTCCGCCGAGTCGACCAGAATGACCGGTTTGCGCTGCCTTTTGTCCTTTGCGCGTTCGATCACATCGTCGATCGCCGCGAGGCTGGACTTGAAGTCGTACCGCTTGTCGTAGAGCAGTTTTGCCAATTCGACCGCGAACTTCGCGGCGTCGTCGCGATTCTCCGCCACGACGATCGCCGACGAGTTCGGCTCGGGGATATCCAGCCACGGCTGCATTTGATAGACGGTGAAGTCGATGATGCTGCCGGCGTCGCGCAGCGCGTGACCGCGGTCGACGACTTCCTTGTAGGGGCCGTCAAGTGTGTTGTAGGACGCGGCGGGAACGATCATCGGGATCGGCACCCATGCGGTTACGGGCGGTTCTGGGCTCACGACGGCATCGATGCCCAGAGTTGCTGTGCGGACGCCGGTCTCGAAGTGGTCGACGTGGGGATAGGTGAGGTATCCAATGATCACGTTGGCGTTCGAGACGAGGGTCTTCGTCACGTACGCGTGGAGGTCCAGTGCGACGGCAATCACGGTGTCGTCGCCGACGACGGCCCGTACCCGCCGGGCGATCTCGCCTTCGGCGTCGTCGAAGCGCGTCGTCATCAGAGCGCCGTGGAAGGAGATGAAAACACCGTCGAGTGGTGCGGCTTCTTCAATCTGGGGGATGAGACGTTGCAGATAGTGGTCCATCACCTCCTGCTCGGCCACACCGCCGCTCTGGCTGGCCATCACCGTGCCGCAGACAACCTCGGGGTGATACGGCGATTCGTCGAGTGCCTTGAGGAAGCCGCCGACGGTGCACTGCTGGCCCGTAAATGTGTCGCGGACGGCCTGCCCTTCGTACTCACCCGTCTGATTCCAGAACTCCAGCGTGGACAGTGTGGGGTTGAAAGAGTTGCTCTCCTGCCGGAATTCGGTGATCAGGATCTTCATTAATAGTCTCCGTTGAGCTCTTTGTGCACCTCCAGCAAGGCGGGATGCAGCTTGCTGTAGGCACGGTAATTCCGTTCGTAGACTTCGCGATTTGCGGGATCGGGCTGGTACTCCTTCTTGATGCGGACGGCATCCGACACGGCGTCGAGGTCCTCGATCCAGCCCAGCCCGAGCGCCGCACAGTAGAACGCGCCGAGCGTGCCCGCATAGCGGGGCGCATCGGGCACCTGCACGGTGACCTGCAGAACGTCGGCGAGGATCTGCATCCAGACGTCGCTGACGGCTCCGCCGCCGACGACGCGGATGGTCTCGGGCCGGTTGCCGGTCCGTTCGGCGTAGGCGTCGAGGCTACGGCGATGCGAGAAGCAGATGCATTCCATCATGGCCCTGGCCATGTGCCTGCGGTCCGTGCTGGTGGTGAGGTTGATGAACATGCCCTTGGAGTTCTTCGACAGCGGGGCGAGTTCTCCTGTGAGCCAGTGCGTGGCGATGACTCCCTCACTACCGGGCGGAATCTCTGCGACATCCTTGCCGATCAATCCGTAGATGTCGCCCTTCAGCACGGAGCGTTCGACTCGGTAAAGCTGGTCGACGAGCCAGTCCAGCGCGAGACACCCGGTCTGCAACGCGAATACGGCACCTTCGGTGCTGCTGTTCACCGAGAAGTACTGCGGTGCTTCGAGTTTGAACCGGTCCTCCACAACACTGACAAGCCATGACGAGGTGCCGAAGTAGATGTGCGTGTCGCCGAGACGCGCGCGGCCCACGCCCCAGGTGATGGCCACGAGATCGCCGAAGCCGCCGATGACGGGTGTGCCCTCGTGTAACCCCAATGCCTCAGCCGATGATGTGGTGAGTTTGCCGACCACATCGGTGGATTCCGACGATGGCGGGAACTTGTCGAGGTCCTCGGTCAGGCCCGCGGCGTCGAGGATGGCCGCGTAGTGGTCGTTCAGCCGCGGGTTACCTGATCGGATCAGATCATCCGACGGCTCCGTGCTGATGACTCCGGTGGCGCGGAATTTGAGGAACGTGTTGAGCCCGACGATGTGTTGGGAGCGTTTCCATAGCTCGGGCTCATTCTCCTTCATCCACATCAGGCGCGGCCAGAACTCCTGGCCTGTTCCAACGAATGAGCCGTATGCGGCGTTGAGTCGCGCGGCCTGGTCCGTTGCTCGACTGTCCATCCAAATGATGCTGTCGCGCAGGACGTTACCGTCGGCGTCCAGCCCGATGATGTTCTTCCACGGCGCTACGAACACCACCGCCTGCACGTCGACGGGGCTGACCGCGGAGCGCCGAAGAACGGCTCGGCTGGTGTCGCAGATGTGCGACCAGATCTCCTCCGGATCTTGCTCGGCGAATCCGGGCTGCGGCTGCTTGACCGGATAGGTTGCGTCGCCTTCGCCAACGACGCGGCCGCTGCGGTCGATCAGTGCCGTCTTCAGCGACGACGTGCCGACGTCGAAGGTCATTACATACTCAGACATTGCTCCGCGCCCTTTCACCAGCCGCGACGTCGGCCATGTTCGAGCCGCCGCGGGTTCCGAGGATCAGGTTGATGACGAGGCCGATGACGGCAGCAGCGGCAGTGATGTACCAGCCCAGTGTCCAGCCGTGCGATGCCGCGAGCATCGGTACCCACGCCGGCGCGATGATCCCGCCGGAGCCAGCGATGAGAATGACCAGGCCGACAGCAGGGCCGGCGGCTTTAGATCCGAGCAGATCCGACGGAAGTGAGAGGCCAGGACCGTTCGTCGCGGGGATGCCCCATCCAGCGATCGCCGCGGTCAGAAGCGCCAGTCCGAATCCCAGCGGCGCGAGGTGCGGGATGAGGACACACCCGACGGCGCCGACGAACATCGCGACCCATGCGTTGGTGAAGGTCCGGGCCCGCAGGGGTCCCAATCGGGGGACCAACCGGTCGGAGAACCAGCCGCCGAACGGTGTCGACACGACGGCGATCAGCCCGTTGACGAGGACGACCGTTCCGACTGCTGCGGACGTGAATCCGACGCTGTAGAGGTACTGGGCCAGATAGGCGTACATGCCGTAACAATTGAAGAAGCAGCAGAATGTCGCTGCACCCAGCAGCCACAGACGGGGATCGGCATAAACGCTGCGGCCGCCTGCACCCGCCGTATCCGCGGCCGTAGCCGCCTCCTCTTCAAGGGGTGGCGCGTCGTCCACGATCAGAAGGAACGCAACGGCTCCGACAACGGTGATCGCGGTAATCACCCAGAATGTGTTCTGCCAGCCCATAATCGGATTCAGGATGCCGGTGATGTAGCCGCCGAGCGCAGACCCGAGCCCGATGGCCCCCAGCAGGATGCCGATGGCCAGGCCGCGCTTCTTCACGGGGAACCAGGCGCTCAAGATTGCGCACATCAGGACGACCATGCAGCCCCAGCCCTGGACGAAGCGCAGGAGCAGGATGACGGGGTAGCTCGGCACGACGGGAATGAGTGCGGAGGCGATGAGGAAGGCGGTGATGACGACCAGGAACACGCGTCGCCAACCGAATCGCGGTATCCACTTGCCTTGGAAGAAGCCACCTATCGCATAACCGGCGATCAGCGCTGCTGATCCGACCTGGATGGCACCGGGCGACAGCGCGAAACTGTCGGCCAGCTCGTTGACCGCCACCGACCACGAGGTCAGCGACATGTAGACCAACGACAGCATCAACGTCGTTCCGACGAGGGCTGCGGTGCTTCCCGACCAACGCAATCTTGCGTTCATGGTGCTTCCTTCTCCCGATGGCTTGGCAGGCCTCGTACCTAAGCCGGATGGGCATGTGTTGGGTACGTCACACATCACCGTAAGACGGTGTGGGAAATAGAGAAATTTTTGTGGGAAATTGTGGAATTCTGGCCGGAGGCGGGACGTAAACCCCCAAACTCTGCAGCGGTCAGTCGCGCTGTCGCCAGGCAACCGTCGCGAGCCCGGCGACGTCGAGTACCGTCAGCGACGCGCGCGCAGTATGCGGCTGGCACGCAGAATGCGAGCCGATTGCTCTGGGAATTCCGGCAATTCGCCGAGGTACATGCCGACGACGTCGCTGGCAGGGCGGTCTTCGACCTCGGTGAAACCTAGGGCCCGCAACTGCCGGCCGATCTCGTCAGGAGTGAAGTGGGTGACGAACGGTTCACCGACCTTGGCGAGCTGCTCGGAACGAGCCCGCAAATGCGCGCGCTCCTCCTGGGTGTTCGGAGACTCCAGGTAGTCGAACACGACCTCGACCGGCTGCGCTTGGCCGGCAATGTATTCGAGCGTGGCCTGCGCGGCACTCGGCGTTAGATAGAAGACGACGCCGAGCCAGATGAAGACTGCAGGCTCGGTGCGGCTGAATTCCGTCGACTCCAATTCCTCTGCCAGATCCTGCGTTTCGAAGTCCACCGGCACGAGGGTCACCGTCTCAGGACAGTCGATCCCAGCCGAGGCCAAGCGATCGCGCTTCCACGCTTGGGTAGCCGGGTGGTCGATCTCGAAGACCCTCAAGTTGGAGTACGGATTGCGGTAGGCGAAGGTGTCGAGTCCGGCTCCGAGAATCACGACCTGCCGCGTGCCGCTGTTGACAGCCCTGGCTATCGTGTCCTCGGCAAAGCGGGCGCGCGCAGCGAAGACGAGGCGCCGGGCCTGATCGTTCATCAGTGCTCCGAGCTGATCGCCGGTGCGCGTGCTCAATTCGGTCAGCTCGTCTACATCGACACCGAGTAGGGGAGCCGCTAGGGGATCGGTGAAGATCGGTGGCCGGTCAGCCACCTGGTGATAGGCGCGAGCATAGGCCGTCGCGAGGGCTGTCCGGCTGGGTCCGCTTTCCATATCCGTGAACGTACTCGCCACACTGCGACGCGGAAGTTGAGGGCCATGTGAACCCCCTCATGCAGCGCTGGCTACGGGTCACTTAGCCGTTCGAAGGTTCTTGCCATGCTTGGCAATAAACCGCGCCTTCTTCTGGCGATTGCCGCACGTGTTCATGTCACACCATTTGCGGGTGCGACTTTGACTGGTGTCGAAGAAGGCTGCTCGGCAGGTTGGCGATGCGCATAACGCCAATCGTCCGTCTCGTTCACCTGCGAGGATGTCGATCGCGTCGGCGGCGATCACGCCGAGGGCGTCTTCGACCCGGGAAGGTGAGCTCAGGCGCCATTCCCGAGCGCCCTCGGGCGTGAGGACCGGCGCCGCTCGCCCCTTGACGCTGCAGTCATTGATGGTTTCGACGGCTGACGCGGGAAGATTGTCTCCGAGCGCTGCCGCTGTTGCAGCGGCGTGAATGGATTCCCTTAATTCATAGGCCCTTTCGAGCTGAGCGTTCGTGCAAGAGTCCACGGCGAGCCCGTTCACTCTCAGCCAGTCGACGAGCCGCTGCGGCGTGGGGATGCGCTCCACCTGATCGCCTTGACGCTCGGTGAGCGTCGCCGTGAAGCTCGTCGCAAGCACGCCGCCGAGGCGAAAGTCAGGGAACTCGGCGGGCACGGAACCACCTTAGCAGGTTGCGCACAGAGTGTGTGCGTGATAGAACTGTCTTAGCCGGTTCTCCCAGATCCTTGGACCGGTTCCACGATGACCAGGGGGTGTGCGATCTCATGAACCGTCCAACTGGCGACGTGCAGGCGTTTGAATTCCATGCAGCTGACGCCGACCTCGACGACCTGCGAGCGCGACTGACGGCGGCGCGGCTGCCGGAACACGAGACCGTCCATCCCGCTCCGCCGGGCCCGCGCCGATGGCAGCAGGGGGTTCCGCTCGCCGACCTCATCGACCTCGTGAACTACTGGCGAACCGGCTACGACTGGCGGTCGTTCGAAGAGCGCCTCAACACGATCGGCCAGTTCCGGACGACCATCGACGGCCTCGGAATTCACTTTCTGCATCGTCGCTCGGAGCGGCCAGATGCCACTCCGCTGATCCTGACGCACGGCTGGCCGGGCAGCGTTGCCGAATTCGTCGGCGATTTCAGGCAGTGGATGCAACAGCGGGTGGTTTTGGCGGGTTTGAGAGTAGCTCGTCGAGGACTTCAGCGGGTTTCTTCCAGCCGAGGGTTTGCGGGGTCGGGTGTTGAGTTGGGCGGCAACGTAGTCGAGGTAGTCGGCCGGGAACACTGATAGGTCGGTGCCTTTAGCAAAGTATTGACGCAGCAGCCCGTTGGTGTTCTCGTTACTGCCGCGTTGCCATGGCGAGTGCGGATCGCAGAAGTAGATATCGAGCTC
>NZ_PDCP01000150.1 GCF_002553505.1 Mycolicibacterium agri
CCCTGCACCCGTCAATCATCCCGAAAACCCCAGCAGAACCACGCCCGCCACGCGGGATTAATTCAGCAGGCTCCTAGCCGCCCGCGGCCCCCGTAACCGTCGGCGGCGTTGGGCGCGGGAGTCGTGTCACCTGATGCGCGCCTACTTGGCGGCGCGGATCGCCTCGAACACGCTGGGATCCACCAGTGTTGAGGTGTCGCCGAGTTCGCGGCCCTCGGCCACGTCGCGCAGCAGCCTGCGCATGATCTTGCCGCTGCGGGTCTTGGGCAACTCGGGCACCACGTAGATCTCCCGCGGCCGGGCGATCGGTGAGATCTCCTCGGCGACCCGGCCGCGGAGTTCGTCAACCATGTCTTCGCTGTCAGCCACGTTGGACTCCAGGATGACGAACGCGCAGATGCTCTGGCCGGTCTGTTCGTCGGCGGCGCCGACGACGGCGGCCTCCGCCACACCGGAATGACCGACCAGCGCCGACTCGATCTCCGCGGTGGAGATGCGGTGACCCGATACGTTCATCACGTCGTCGATGCGGCCGAGCACCCAGATGTCGCCGTCGGCGTCGTAGCGGGCGCCGTCACCGGCGAAGTACCAACCCTGTTCGGCGAAACGGGACCAGTAGGTCTCCTTGAACCGCTCGGGGTCGCCCCAGATACCGCGCAACATCGACGGCCACGGCGCATCGTGCACCAGGTAGCCGGTGACCTGCTGGTCGCGGTCGACGCTGCGCTCGACGTCATTGCCGTCGTCGTCGACGACCCTCGCCGAGATTCCCGGTAGCGGCGTCATCGCCGCACCCGGTTTGGCCGCGGTCACGCCGGGCAGCGGCGAGATCATGATCGAACCGGTCTCGGTCTGCCACCAGGTGTCGACGACCGGAGTCTTGTCGGCACCGATGACGTGGCGGTACCAGCGCCACGCCTCCGGGTTGATCGGCTCGCCGACCGACCCGAGCAGTCGCAGGCTGGACAGATCGTGCGCATCAGGGATCTCGCGGCCCCACTTGATGAACGTGCGGATCAGCGTCGGCGCCGTGTAATAGATTGTCACACCGTACTTCTCGATGATCTCGAAATGCCGGTGCTCGGTGGGCGAGGTGGGAGTGCCCTCGTAGACCACCTGGGTGACGCCGTTGGACAGCGGCCCGTACACGATATAGGTGTGTCCGGTGACCCAGCCGATATCCGCTGTGCACCAGAACACGTCGGTTTCGGGCTTGACGTCGAAGACGCTGTGGTGGGTGTAGGACGTTTGGACAAGGTAGCCGCCCGTGGTATGCACGACACCCTTGGGCTTTCCGGTGGTGCCCGACGTGTACAGGAGAAACAGCGGAAGCTCGGAATCGAACCCCTGCGGGGTGTGCTCGGGGGAGGCGTTTGCGACGGTGTCGTGCCACCACAGGTCGCGGCCCTCGGTCCACGGCGTGTCGATGCCGGTGCGCCGCACCACCAAGACATGTTCGACGGACGGTTGTCCGGCGACGGCCTGGTCTGCCGATTCCTTGAGCGACACGGCCTTTCCGCGGCGATATTGGCCGTCGGTGGTGATGAGGAGTTTGGCTTCGGCGTCCTCGATGCGGGCTCGCAGCGCTGTCGCCGAGAAGCCGGCGAAGACGACGGAATGCATCACGCCTAGCCGGGCGCAGGCCAGCATCGCCACGATGGCCTCGGGCACCATCGGCATGTAGATGGCGACCCGGTCTCCGGCGACCAAGCCGAGATCGGTCAGCGCATTGGCCGCCCTGCACACTTCGGCCAGCAGATCCGAATAGGTAAGGGTGCGGGCGTCACCGACCGGTTCGCCCTCCCAGTGGATGGCCACCCGGTCGCCGTTGCCGGCTTCGACGTGCCGGTCGACACAGTTGTAGGCGACGTTGAGCTTGCCGCCGATGAACCACTTCGCGAACGGCGCGTCCGACCAGTCCAGTACCTCGGTAAACGGTGTGTCCCAAGACAATCGGTTGGCCTGCGCGGCCCAGAACGCAAGCGGGTCCCGCTCGGCTTCGCGGTACAGTTCCGCAGTCGCGTTTGCCTGCGCGGCGAAGTCGGCGGGCGGTGGATAGGCAGTGGTCAAGGTATGTGGTGCTTTCATCTCGGCCTAACTTTGAGAGTGGAACGCCAATTTGTGGAATAGCAGGGCGGGGACTGGTTCCGACGTCCCACATTTTTCTTGCCCGGGTTGCTCGAATAAGTAGTCATACCAAGCGATCAGTCCTATACCTTCGATTGTCCGTAGCGGATAACGGGTGACGAACCACGCTCGATCTCTTGACAGACTTCTTTGATGTTGCGTGGAGTCGCGCCATCGGCGATCCGGCCCGAGGACGCGAGACTCGCTGCCAGCTCCAACGGCCACGGTGACCGTAGCCGTGCGGCGGCCACCAGTTCCTGTTCCGCCAGTAGCAGCCGGGGGTCGCCCTGCCGCACCGTACCGGTCTCGACCACACCCACCGAGTCGGCCCATTCCAACGCCAATGCGGTGTCATGGGTTGACAACACGACTGTGGTGCCGTTTCGTTCGAGCTTCTCGAGCGCGAAGAACATCTCCTCGACACCCGCCGGATCGAGCCCCGCGGACGGTTCGTCGAGCAGCAGGACGCAAGGGCGCATGGCCATCGCGCCGGCGATCGCCACTCGTTTGCGCTCGCCGTACGACAGCTCGTGAGTGGGCCTGTCGGCGAGCTGCTCAATGGATAACAGCGCCATCGCATCGTTGACTCGCTCGAAGATCTCGGCGGTGCCAAGGCCAAGGTTCACCGGACCGAATGCCACATCGTGAACTACATCCGCCGAGAAGAGCTGGTCGTCAGGATTCTGCAGCACCAGCTGCACCGCTTCCCGATGTGCGCGCAGTCCTTTGCGGTCGTAGCGGAGTGGCTCGTTGTCGACGTGGACGGATCCCCGCGCCGGCTTCAGCGAGCCGGCAAGGATACGCAGCAGGGTGGTCTTGCCTGAGCCGTTGGCGCCGAGCAACGCAACACGAGAGCGTGGCGCAATGTCCACCGAGACATCGATGAGCGGTTCGACTCCCGACGGATATGTGAACGCGACATTCTGTGCGCTGACCGCACGGTGACTCATAGCAGCGCTCCCGTGGCCAGTGAAACCGCAGCTACCGCCCCGAGCGTCAACGAGGAGAGCGCCACGAACCTGGGGTGGATCCGAGCCTCGCCGAGGATCGGCATCGGGACACCGAAGTCCCGGCCGGCCAGGCCCTGCTCCAGCCTCTGCGCCTGCGTCAAAGATCGGACGAGTACCGCAGCTGTCAGCAAGCCTGACGAGCGGACCGCGCGCCGTGCGCTGGTGTAACCGAGGCGCGAAACCTGGGCCTGGTGAATGACGGCGATCGACTCCAACAGCACAAACACCAGCCGGTACATCACGGTGATCACATCCACGCATGCGGGGGGCACCCGCGCCTGACGCAAGGCTGCGGTCAGCGACGTCATCGGTGTCGTCGAGGCGAACAACAGCATTGCCATCGACGCGGTGATCGCACGAGCAACCAAAGAAGCTGCGCCACTGACCGTATCGTGTGATATCGAGAAACCCCACTCGGTCAGGTCGACCGAGATCATCGTTGAGGCGGCCGCCGTCAGGATGAATGCGGCCGGCACTTTCAAGCACCCAATCAGATGCCGGATCGGGACACCGGCCAGCCTCGCGGCGAAAAGGCACACCAAAATCAGCAGCGGTGCAGCCGGCCATGTAGGCAAGACCAGTGCCGACACCAGCAGTCCACCGAAGAGGACCGCTTTCTCCGCGACGGGTCGGCTACGCCATGGACTACGCCACGCCACCGCGTCGATCGTGCCCGCGCTCAAGCCCATTGTCGCCCACTAAATCCTTGACTGGTTTTCAATCATCGGTGGTCGCCTTGGCGCTCAAATCGGGCGCACCGGCCACATCGCGACGACGCTGCCAGAGGGCCCCGATCGCGAACCCGAATACGCCCGCGCCCAACGCGGCCTGCAATGCGAACAGTCCCGATTCGATCTCGCCCGACCCGGGAGTGAACACGCTGGAGAACCACGGTTCATAGTCGTGGGCGGACTCGATCGCTTCGGTAACCGCCGAGTCGGTGCCGATGAAGCTGGAGTCCTCGGGGGTATCCCGATGGAGCCACAGTGATACAGCGAAGATCCCGACGATGGCGCTGAGGATCAGCAACGTGGTGATCGTTGTCTTACGCGACACGGTCGCCCTCCAATCGAGAATTCCCAGCGAGGTTCGTCTTACGCAAGACGCCAAGCCTCATCATCTCGGGGCCGGCCACACGCTGCAGGACGCCGAAGACGAGGACGCCGAGCAGACCCTCGATTACCGCCAAAGGAATTTGGGTCACCGCAAACACCGAAAGAAACTTGACCCCGGCGCCGAGCAGGCCGCTTGTCGGGTCGGGGAACCCGAGCGCCAGCTGCAGTGAAGTAGTGCAGTAGGTCGCCATGTCCGCGAAGAACATCGCGGCGAAGATGCCGACCGCTTTAGGCGCGCCGAGCCCTACCACGAGCCGCCACGCACCATATCCAACCCACGGGCCCACGATCGCGAACGAAAAGGCGTTGGCTCCGAGGGTGGTGATCCCGCCGTGCGCCAGCAGCAGTGCTTGGAAGAGCAGCACAACGGTCCCGAGGAACGCCATGACCGGAGGTCTGAACAGCACCGCGCCCAGACCGGTTCCGGTCGGGTGGCTGGAACTGCCGGTCACGGACGGAAGCTTGATCGCGGACAGGACGAACGTAAAAGCGCCGGCCGCGCCCAGCAACAGCCGGGTCTCGGGGTGTGTTCGAACCTGGCGCACCACTGCGATGGCCCCGTGGATGACAAACGGCGCCGCCGCCACCGTCCAGGCCGCGGCGTGGATCGGGGGCAGGAACCCCTCGGCGATGTGCATTCAACGCTCCTGTTCTGACCTTCTGTCCCTGTTCACCGGAAATGCTGCGATGGGCAGCCGAGCGCGGATATCGATGGCGTCCCGGCCGCGAGGATCCTGAGACGGTCTCTCCCGGGCGAACCCGGGAGAGACCATCTTTCTGAGTGGGTTACCGCTGATCAGCCTGTGTGACCGAGCGACGACATCCGTTCTGCGATCTCCTCTTTACTGAGCAGCCCGGAGTCGACCACGCTGGCTTCCAGTGCTTTCGACCAACTCTCGTAGTAGGCCTCGCATCCATCCGATGCGGCGATGGAGTTGATGAGCCTCGCCCGAAAAAACTCCCAGTCATAGGACTTTTGGTCGGACAGTGCGACAGCCACACCGAAAACCGTCGCCTCCCATGGCTCACTGAATACCAATTCGCCATTATCGCGAGGAGGCGCGATTTGAGCCTTGGTCGGCAGCAGCTCATCCATAGAATTGCGAGTCATCCCGCCACCTGCTGCGGGCTGAGCGCTTTCTGTACGCCGATCATGGAGTCCCGAGTGACGAGCTTCACGAGGTCTTCCTCGGACCAGTCCTCGGTATCCGCCGGCCGTTCCGGAATAACGATATAGCGGATCTCAGAACTGCTGTCCCAGACGTGAACGTCGACGTCATCAGGAATCGACAAGTCGAAATCCGTGCGCAGAACGCCTCGTGGATCAGCGACAACTCGGGACCGGTACTCCATGCTCTTGTACCACGCCGGAGGCAGGCCCAGAACGGGCCACGGATAACACGAGCACAGGGTGCACACCACCACATGGTGGGTCTTTGGGTCGTTGAATGCGGCGGTGATCTGGTGGGCCTGTTCGCCGGCATAGCCCAGTGAAGCAATTGCCGCCGTGGCATCCTTCTTGAGCCATTCCCGATATTCGGGATCGACCCACGATTTCGCGACGACTTTAGCGCCGCCCATGGGCCCGAGGTCGTTTTCATAATAGGACACGATGCGATCAACGGCCTTCGGCGAGACGATGCCGCGCTCGTACAGCAACGTCTCGATTGCTTTGGTACGAGCCTCGTATTCAGTGTATTTGTTCACATGTTGAGTCATTCTTTGGTGCCCTTTCACGCCGAAACTAGGTATGGTTCCCACAGGTCCACGTAGATGATGTCGCGCTCGTTGCCATCGTCTCCCCACAAATCCCTGGATTTGAATGACACCGTGTACAGCGGCTTCGGATCATCCCCAAGGCCGGCCGAACTGCTTTCCGGGTAGATCTGTGGGCCGTGTGAAGTGACCACTTTGCCAACGCGGTTGCGTACGTATTTCGGGCACCGAGTGTGGCCGAGTGGATTCATGTTCTTGACCCTGACCTCGTCGCCCGGCTTGAAAGCCGGATCCGGCCCTGGAAGGACCAGAGATCGAGGCTCGTGCAGAGCATCGAGCGCTTTATCAATGTCGGCCGGATCAAACTCGCGCGTGGGATTGCGTTCCTCGTATCGCCCCTCGAGAATTTCCTGGACGCGGTGCTTCCGCTCTTCCTCGGTGATGATCCGTTCCGATACCAGAATCCGCTCGGCAGCACTAAGCCAGTGCGTGTAGTAGGAATTGCGAATCTCGTTTACGTAATTCTCGTTGCCCATCATTTCCCGGAAAAACCGAGACTTGTCCCACCACGACACTCCCCTTAAATGCAGCCAGGTGAGTAGCGATAGCACGCGGCCTTCCCACTTGTAGTGGAAGTACGGCTCATCTTTCTGGTAGGCAACTGATCCGTAACCGGTCATACCACCGGTGTCATGAATTCCGTCCATCAAGTTCTCCTCTTGTCGGTTGGCGGTTGCTGCTGATTTGGGGGCAGCCATTCATCGAAGGCGAGAAGCATCGGCTCGGATTACCTACTGGTTTGCCCCGCATTTCACGCGGCGGTCATTCCGAGCTGAGCCGAACACTCCGATTCTGGTTCTCCCGTGCTCGTCCTCTTCTTGTGACACCGACCTCCTGTATCCGCGTCTCCTCTCCAGATTGACGAGGGCGCGGGTCTTTGGCCGCGCGCCCGGCTCTGCCCCCGAGTCAGGACGTGACGGCCACTTGGCCGCGGTCGAGTTTCTGCGGACCGGCTCCGCCAGGGCGGATGTCGAAGTCGAAGATCTCGGTCGGCAGGAACACCGAACAGCAGGCGTTCGGGATGTCGACGACGCCACCGATCCGGCCCTCGATCGGCGAGGTGCCCAGGATCAGGTATGCCTGCTCGCCGGTGTAGCCCCACTTCTTCAGATATTCGATCGCGTTCAGACACGCGTTGCGGTAGGCCAGCGTGGCGTCCATGTAGGCGTTGCGGTTCTCGGCGTGGTCCACCGAGATGCCAATGAAGGTCAGCCATTCGGAGTAGAGCGGCTCGACGCGGCCCGGCATGAAAATCGGGTTGGTGGTGACTGTTGCGCGTCGCTCAGGATGACGATGATGGCGTCAATGGGGTGGACGACGATCTGATGATGAGAACGGCCCCGCTC
>NZ_PDCP01000151.1 GCF_002553505.1 Mycolicibacterium agri
GAGCTCGATATCTACTTCTGCGATCCGCACTCGCCATGGCAACGCGGCAGTAACGAGAACACCAACGGGCTGCTGCGCCAATACTTTGCTAAAGGCACCGACCTATCAGTGTTCCCGGCCGACTACCTCGACTACGTTGCCGCCCAACTCAACACCCGACCCCGCAAAACCCTCGGCTGGAAGAAACCCGCTGAAGTCCTCGACGAGCTACTCTCAAACCCGCCAAAACCACCCGCTGTTGCATCCACTGCCTGAAATCGCCCAGGTAGAGGTGAACATTAGCGTTCCCCTACCTACGGTGTGGGCCCAGCTCGCGGGAGAAGGCCGCGGGAGAAGGGCAAGCGTTGTGCTTAATGGCGACGGCGGCGAGTGGGGTTCGGGCAGGATGACGGCATGGCTCCCCGGACGGTGTACACGTTCTGCCGGTACTGCCTGGCCTCCTGCGGTATCGAGGTGACTGTCGACGACAACCGCGTCAAGAAAATCTCGCCCGAGAAGCAGAATCCGCACACCTGGCGCGACTTCTGCGCCAAGGGCCGCACCGCCAACCAGCTCGTCGAGCATCCGCGCCGCATCCTCAACCCGATGCGCCGCGTGGGCGACGCCTATGTCGAAGCGACTTGGGACGAGGCGATCACCGACATCGCAGCGCGGATGAACGCGCTCATCGACGCCGACGGACCCGACGCGATCGGCATCTACTACGGCAATCCGTCGGGCTTCTCGTCGAACATCATCTTCATGAACGGTTGGCTGGACGCCATCGGCACGCACAACCGCTATTTCGTCGGTTCGGTCGACCAGAACGCGATGCACGTCGTCGCCGAGGCGATGTACGGGTCGATGCTGATGGCGCCGGTCTCCGACATCGACAACTGCGACTACTTCCTGCTCGTCGGCACCAATCCCGCTGTCAGCGCGTGGAACTGGCTGGAGACGGTGCCCAACGGGTGGCGCCGCGCGCTCGACCGGCAGAGGCAGGGCGCGACGATCGTGGTGGTCGACCCGGTGCGGACGGAGTCGGCCGAGCACGCCGATGCGCATCTGGCGGTGCGCCCGGGCCAGGACTGGGCGCTGCTACTGGCCATGATGAAGGTGATCCTCGACGAGGGCCTCGAGCATCGGCACGACTGCGCCGAACTCGCCACCGGCGTGGACGACCTGCGCAGGCTCGTCGCCGCCGCCGACCTCGACGACCTGGCGTCGCGGTGTGATGTGCCGCGGGCCGACATCGAGTCGGTGGCACGGGATTTCGCCGCCGCCCGCGCCGCGATGGTCGTCACCCGCACCGGTGTGTCGCTGCATCTTGCGGGCACCGTCGCCGAGTGGTTGGGTCATGTGCTCAACGTGATCACCGGCCGCATGGACCGCCCCGGTGGACGGCGCTACGAGCCTGGCTACGTCGACGCGCTGCGCCTTGCGGCGATGACGAAAGCCAACTCGCACAAGAGCCGGGTGTGGGGCCGCGACATGGTGGCAGGCGCGCACGCACTGAGCGAATTGCCCGACGAGATAACGACTCCCGGCCCCGGCCAGATCCGCGCGATGGTGATCAACTGCGGCAATCCGGTGGTGTCCGGGCCGGACGGCGCCAAGCTGGACCGCGCCCTCGCACAGCTGGATCTGTTGGTGGCCATCGATTTCGTGCAGCGGGAAAGCCACCGCCACGCGCACTGGCTGCTGCCGGCCGTGCACTGGCTGGAACGCGACGACCTGCTGGCCTTCACCAGCAACATGCACGACGAGCCCTATGTGCAATTCGGGGCGAAGGCCGTCGACCCGCCGCCGGGGGCGCAACAGGAGTGGCGCATCTTCGTCGACCTCGCGCTGGCGATGGACAAACCGCTGTTCGGTGCGAAGGGCGTCAACGGGTTCGTCAAGGCCACCCGTCGGATCGCCCGACTTACCGGGCGGCCGCGGCTGGAGTTCGGCCCGCACTGGATCAACCGGCTGCTTATAGCGACCAGCCGAAAGGTGAACGGCCGCAGGCTCAAATGGCGCGACATCATGGCACACCCACACGGTCTTGTGCTCGGCCCGCGCGAGTTCGGCCATTTCAAGGAGGCGTTACGGACCGACGACAAAAAGGTGCACGCCGCGCCGCCGGAATTCGTCGAACAGGCCCGGCAGTTGCTCGCCGAGCCGCATCCCGTCGCGCCCAGCGACTACCCGTTCCAGCTGGCCAATCGCCGCAACCGGCATTCGATGAACTCCTGGCTCAACGAGCTGCCCGGCCTGCATCCCTCGGGCAAGAAAAACGAGGTCGTGATCAACCCCGCCGACGCCGCGACGCTGGGGCTCGGCGACGGCGACCGGGTGCGGGTGTTCTCCGCGGTCGGCGAAATCGAACTGCCGGCCGTCATCAGCGAACAGCCTCGCCGCGGCGTGGTGATCGTCGACCACGGCTGGGGCTCAAGAGTTTTCGACCCGCATGGCAACAAGTCGCCGGAGTCGTTCGGCGCCAATCGCAACCTGCTCGTGGACGGCGGACCCATCGACCCGCTGTCGCAGACAGCGGCGTTGAGTTCGGCCTACGTCGGCGTCGAGCGCGTCGGTTAGAGGTCAGAGCTGAGGACCTTCCGACCTGAGGTCCTCGACATTGCGCATGGCATCGCGCAGCTTGGTCAGCCACTCCTCGGTGTGTTCGCCGACCAGCCGAACACACCACGCCAACGCATCCGACCGTGACCGTGCCACACCGGCGTCGACGAGCGTGTCGAGGACTTGGCGTTCGGGCTGGCGCAGCCGCGTCATCACCGGAACCGCGATGTGGGTGAACAGGATCCGCTCAGGCGCGTCGCGAGGGCCCACCTCCACACCCCAGGAAACCTTGCGGCCGTAGCGTTCCTGCGCCTCGTCGGCGATGCGCATGCGCTCGGGCCGAGTCTCTTCGCGGAATCGCGACACCCGACCGGATGCGCGGGCCTCGCTCTCCTCGCCCTCCGGCTCGGGAAGCCGGCCGATGACGGTGATCTCCTCGCGGTCGACCACCACAGTGGGGTCGCCGTCGAACCAGTCGGGCAGGCGCCCTGCGAACCATTCAGCGGCGTCGCCGGCGTCGGGTTGTTGGGCCTGCTGCCAGCCGCCTGAGCGGCCCGACCGTCGGCCATATCCATGGTGCCTCATGATTACATGATTACACCGTTACATTACCGATGGAACAGCGTTCACCCCCAGCGAAACGGATCCGTTCGCACAGTTCCGCGGAGCCGTAACGGTTTCTCGAAAGCGCAGCTAATCGCGCTTCAGCAGCACGGCGGCACCACCGCCGAGCACCATCACAACCAGCAGCAGCGCCGCCCACCCCGCGCCGAACAGCCACCACACGGCGGCCAACGCGATGATCGCCGGCGACACCGCAAACAGCACCATGCCGGGATGCTGCCTGAGGACCGCGAGGGCGCCCTGCGCTCGCACCCGGTCGATTTCCTTAGCCATGCCATAAGCATGCCAGCGCCGCACCGGCCACGGCATAGTGACGAAAAACCGCCAAGCGCGAAGGAGCGATCGTGACTGGACCCGGAGGCGGCAGCTGGCAGCCGGACCCCGAAGGGCGCTACGACTACCGGTGGTGGGACGGGCAGCGGTGGACTGATCAGGTGTCCCACGGCGGGCAGGTGAGCCGAGCGCCGATGGGTGCACCCGGGCCCGGCGGCGGAGCACCGCAGGCGGGACCCCAACACGGCGGACCACCCCGGGCGCAGCAGCCCCACCACGCCACGTCACCTCAGGCGCAGGCCCAGGCTCAGGGCGACGGGTTCGCAGGCATCACAGGCGATCTCGTCGACGGGCGGTTCAGCGAGAAAGAGGCCAAGGCGATCGGCAACCAGAACTCGAAGATGTTGCGAGTGCGGCTCGGCGAACCGTTCCTGGCACGGCAGGGGTCGATGGTCGCCTACCAGGGCAACGTCGACTTCGCCTTCGAGGGCGGCGGCGCGTCGCGGTTCATCAAGAAGGCGTTGACCGGTGAGGGATTGCCGTTGATGCGATGCCAGGGCCAGGGCGATGTGTTTCTCGCCGACCGGGCCTGCGACGTGCATCTGCTGAACCTCAACAACGCCGGGCTGTCCATCAGCGGCAAGAATGTGCTGGCGTTCTCGTCGAGCCTGGACTGGAACATCGAACGGGTCAGGGGCGGCAGCATCGCCGCGGGCGGGCTGTTCAACACGACGCTGCGCGGCACCGGATGGGTGGCGTTGACCACTGACGGTCCGCCGGTCGTGCTCGACGCGGCCGAGGCGCCGACATTCGCCGACACCAACGCGGTGGTGGCGTGGTCGGCGAACCTGCAGACGCAGCTGAAGACCAGCTTCAAGGCGGGCGCGCTGATCGGCCGCGGTTCGGGTGAGGCGATCCAGGTGTCGTTCTACGGGCAGGGTTTCGTCATCGTCCAGCCGTCGGAGGGCGTGCAGATCACCACCGCGTCCTAGTCACAGCTCCAGCTGGACGGTCACCGGCCCGTCGTTGACGAGCGCCACCTCCATGTGCGCGCCGAAGACACCGGTCTCGACGTGGGCGCCCAACCGGCGCAGCGCATCGGCGAACGCCGTCACCAAGGGCTCGGCGACAGCGCCGGGCGCCGCGGCGTTCCATGTCGGCCGTCTGCCCTTGGCTGTGTTGGCGTAGAGGGTGAACTGGCTGACGACGAGGATCGGCGCACCGATGTCAGCCGCAGACTTCTCGTCATCGAGAATGCGTAACTGCCAGAGCTTTTCGGCCAGCCGCGTGGCCTTGGCCTCGTCGTCGTCGTGGGTGACGCCCACCAGCGCGAGCAATCCTTGCGATTCCGGCTCGATGGCGCCGACGATTGTCGAGATGCAGCGAAGATTGACAGGACACGCCTGCCTACTTTGACAAGGCTCGGGCGTGACGCGGAGGCTTGTTAATGTTCGTTGCAAAGATGCTGGTCAGACAAGCTTCAGACTCACTGCTCTTCGTCAACTGACGTTTGGCTCCCGTCTCTTAACGAGAGAATCTCGGAACTCACGCACGTGGGACTTTCACTCCGTGCGGCCCCACTGTTTTTGCGTTCCAACGGCAACGCTCTCCGTCGAAGCGATTCATCGCAACTCGGAACATTCAGGCGGAGATGCAGCGGTTGTCGTCTCGCGGCCTGTACCGGTCCTATCCGCGCGTCTAGCTCTGTGGCTGCCGTGACCATGTGCCGTGGACACAGTCGATACGGGAATCGGCACGCCTCCAGGTACTGCTGCAGCGGCATCACCTCCACCTACCGCCAGGCTCGGATCAGGTCGGCGACCTAAAACCGTGCGTTTCCGCCCAACCCTCCAGCAGCATGAGATTAGAGATCAAGACGACAGCTGGCATTAGCCGGCCCTGTCCGAAAGCTTAGTTTTCCTGCGCCCCAATTGCTTTGACCGCTTCGCGGTCCACCCTGGCGTCGTACACGTTCGCCTGACGCCATCCCATGGTTATTGATGATCGCGTTACTACCCGACAAATCTCCCCGCTGAGATATGTCGCCAACACCGAATCAGATCTGCCGAAAACTACGCAACCTCCAGGACCTGACCGCCGTCAGAGTCGTCCGTAGCGGGCACTCACGAATCGGCGACGAACGTAACGTTCGGCGCGTCGGAGTCACTTGGTGGCTTGAGCCCTTCGTAAGCTCGGGTAGCGACTGGCCAATGACCGAGGGGATGCGTCCGTGAGCGCCGACGGCGAGGAACTTCGTCCGGAGATACTCATCGGACTGGTTGGTGCCCTCGGCACAGAGATGAATCGTGTTGAGGACGCTCTCGAGAACGCTCTTACCTCAGTCGGGTACTCCTCGAGAAGCGTGCGTGTAAGCGAGTTGATTTCTTCGGCGTACGAGGAGCTCGGGTTACCCAATCTTCCTCAGGCAGCAACAGATCTCGACCACCTCATGGATATTGGTGATCGGTTACGGGAAGCTCAAGATGACGGATCGGCAGCTGCTGCGATCGCAGTGTCGGCCATCGCCGGCGAGCGATACGAAGAGCTGGGAGCAGAGTCTGTAGAGGGCGGTCTGGAACGAGACTCGGTCGCGACCATCATTAGGCAGCTAAAGCATCCTGATGAGGTTGACCTTCTCAGGTCGGTTTATGGTTCAAGGTTCGTGCTTCTGGGTGCTTGGAGTCCGCGCGAGCAACGACAGGTCGTGATCACTCAGCGTCTACGACAGTCGACCTCTATACAGGACGAATCCTGGTACGACCAGAACGCCATCCGTCTCATGAGTCGCGACGAGAGTGATGGCTCTCGCAAACTGGGGCAACGTGTACGAGATACCTTCGAACTCGCGGATGCGTACGTCGCCATCCGGTCTGGCTACTCAATAACGAGCGATGTTCATAGGTTAGTTCGGTTGCTTTTTGGCGCACCATTCGAAACTCCGACGCGCGACGAACAAGCGATGTTCCAGGCCTTCGGCTCCCGGCTTCGTTCCTCTGCTGGCGGCAGGCAAGTTGGCGCGGTCGCAGTTGACCTCGATGGAGAGCTCCTGGTCAGCGGTACAAACGACGTGCCCAAGGCAGGTGGAGGGCAATACTGGTCCGGCGATGAACCGGACCACCGAGATTTCCAGTCCGGTGTTGATTTCAACGACCAGGAGAAGTTTCAAGTCGCGCTTGATCTCTTCGATCGACTCAAGCATGCAGGCTGGCTTGGAGACCAATCCTCGGGCTCCGAACCGAAGGCTCTGGCCGCACAGTCCCTCCTGCCGGGCGGGCCTTTAAGCAAGAGTCGTTTAGCAGATCTGCTCGAATTCGGACGGATTTTGCATGCTGAGATGGCTTTGATCTGCACGGCTGCGCGACGAGGGACACCGCTTCGCGGGGCTACCTTGTACTCGACGACATATCCTTGCCATGCTTGTGCTCGGTTGATCATCGGAAGCGGAATCGAACAGGTTGTGTACATCGACCCGTACCCCAAGTCCCTGGTTCCGCGGATGTACCAAACCGAAGTGGCAGAGGTCGAAGACCTAGAGGATAAGGTGGCGTTCACCGCATTCGCCGGAGTGGCACCACGCTTATTTCCCCGAGTGTTTGCCATGGCCGGACGCAAGCGTGACCCGGTGACCGGCGAGTATCTGAATCGCCCTGGAAATGCTGGAGGCTCCTGACCTTGGAAACGAGGATGCAGGTATGCCGAAGGAACAGTCGCCTGGGAAGCCCACGACGCGCCGTTACAGCTCGGAGGAGAAGGCTGCTGCGGTGCGGATGGTCCGCACGCTGCGCAAAGAGCTGGGCACCGAGCAGGGCACGGTAGCGCGGGTGGCCCGTCAGCTCGGCTACGGCGTGGAGTCGGTGCGCTCCTGGGTAC
>NZ_PDCP01000152.1 GCF_002553505.1 Mycolicibacterium agri
ACAACCGCACCGGCGAGTCGGGCGGACGGGGCCAAAACAGACCGTCCTACCGGGGCCAAATCAACCTGTCACAGCCAACCGAGAATGTCGCACTCAGTACTCGCTATGCTGTTGTCTCGACGAATACCGTTGTTCTTGAGCGCGATTCGCGGTCGAAGCTGTTTCATCATCGACGATGAGACGGCTTCTGGAATGGAGCCGCCCGGCCTGCGAGCACCATGCCGGACTGATCATAAGAGCTACAGGATCGGCTTGGGGCACACCCAGCGGCGCTCGACGTCGGCCGTCCGAATAGCGTCGAACAGCGCCTGCACGCGGAGCCCCTCCTCAAGCGACGGGTCAGGTGCCTCGCCCTGCCGGATCGCGGCGGCAAACTTGCGGGCCACCAGCGCGAAAGCCGCCGGAGAGCTGGCCTCCAGCGGGCCCTCGCTCTGCAGTTCCTCGCCGGAGCGCGCCCACCACAGCCGCCGTTCACTGTCGAGCCGCACCGATCCCGCGTCGCCGTGGATCTCGATGACCTCGCCGCGCTTGTGGTGGGCAGCGGAGACCAGTGTGACCACGCCCAGCCCTCCACCGCTGAACCGCAGCAGCACCGCGTAGGTGTCCTCGGCCGTCACGTCTCGCAGTTGTCCGTTCTCGTCCGCGCGGATCGGCACTCCCACGTCGCAAGCGGCAGCGACCGCCTCCACGTCGGGAAACATCTCAAGGATCAGGTCCAGGTCGTGTACTCCGTACGCCTGGAGCCGGCCGCCGCCCAGCCGGGCGTCGTGTACCCACGTGTACGGGCGGGAGTCGGGCATGGCGTGATCGGAGTGGACCAGCGTGACCGACACCATCCGCGGCCGCCCCACCACGTCGCGTACGCGTTCGATGAGCCGCTGGCGGGTCTGCTTCATCCGCACACCGAAATCGACCATGCCGACGACGCCAGCTGACCCGACCGCCGCCACCAGGCGTTGCGCGCCCATGAGATTGTCGCCAAGCGGCTTCTCGCACAGCACATGCAGACCCCGCTCGGCCGCGGCGACAGTGAACGGAACATGGGTCACCACCGGTGTGGCAATGTGCACCGCTTCCAACCCAGGCACCGACAACAGCTCATCGTACGAGGCTGTGCCAAGCGGCAACCCAGCCTGCTTGGCCAGTTCGGTGGCGCGCTCGGGTCTTTGCGACCACACAGCCACCGGCTCGAACTCCGCGAGCTCGTTATAGACAGGCACCGCGACCTTGCTGCCGAACCCGCCGCCGACGATAGCGATCTTGACCGGACGCACCCGGACTCCCCTCCGGTCGACGAACATAACATGGAACCACGCAAATCAGGCGTTGCCAGTGCGGACCATCATGGCAATCGTGCGTTTTCGGCTCCAAAGCCACCTGCACGGTGCCCAAATCCAGGCTGAACAACCACGCGCGCGCAGCTCCGCTCAATAGCAGCCACCCACGGAAGAAGAGTTAGACGAGCCGGAAATCACCCGGTTTGGCACCCACGTGGGTGAGTGCCCAGCGGGCGTAACACGGTGCGATGGAAACACACCTGTGACAGCCGATTAGGAGAAGTGCCCAGCCATGATTGAGTCCAGCACATACCATCCGCTCATCGTGCCTTCGGTCTTGCCTGCCGACTTCGCTCGGCTCGGCGAAGAGGTGCGTGAACTGTGCGAGGCGGGCGTGGACCGGATCCAGTGGGACGTAATGGATGGTGTCTTCGTCCCGAACCTCACGTTCGGCCCGGACGTGATCGCGGCGGCGCGGCCGCACAGCTCTGTCGGGTTCGAAGCCCACTTGATGGTTGTCGACCCCGATGAACTGCTGGGCCGGTATGTCGACGCGGGTTGTGAGCTGATCATTGTGCACGCCGAGGCGTGCACCCACCTGCATCGCACCCTGGCACGTATTCGCGAGCTCGGTGCGCGCAGCGGCGTCTCGCTGAATCCGCACACTCCGGCCGCGGTCGTCGAGAGTGTGCTGGCCGAGACCGACATGGTGCTGGCCATGACCGTCAATCCGGGATTCGGCGGCCAGGCCTACATCGCGGCCGTCGAGCCGAAGATCGCGCGCCTGCGCCAGATGATCGACGACTCCGGGCTGCCCATCGAACTCGAGGTTGATGGCGGAATCACGGATCAAACCATCCGGGGGGCATCCACCGCCGGCGCCGATGTCTTCATCTCCGGCTCGTGGATGTATGCGTATCCCGACGGCAAGGCGGCTGCCGTCAAGCTGTTGCGCGCTGCCGCGCTCGACAGCCAACCGCGCGGAGAGGTAGCCAGATGACAGGCGTCGTGCAACTTCAGCCCGGCGTTCGTTGCCGTCGGTCGCGACCGACCGGCTAGCGGTCGACAGGATGGCTTCCTCGCCGCCGACGATTACCTGGCGCAGTGACGAGGAGTTCAACAATGACCCAAAATGCCAACCTGGCGGCGCTGTCCGCCGCGGGAGTGTCGGTTTGGCTGGACGACCTGTCCCGCAGCCGTCTGCGATCGGGCAACCTCACCGAGCTGCGAGACACCAGGTGCGTCGTCGGAGTGACCACCAACCCGTCGATTTTCCAGGCTGCGCTCGCCACGGGAGACGTGTACAACGAGCAGGTGCGCGAACTGGCAGAGCAGAGGGCCGACGTCGAGGCGACCATTCGAACGATCACCACGGACGACGTGCGGGACGCTTGCGACTTGTTCGCTGACGAATACAAGTCGACCGAAGGTGTGGACGGGCGGGTGTCGATCGAGGTTGATCCGCGGCTCGCCTACGCCGCTGACAAGACGGTCTGGCAGGCCATCGAGCTGTGGAAGATTGTCGACCGACCCAATCTGATGATCAAGATCCCGGCTACGAAAGCGGGACTCCCGGCGATAACCGCGGTGATCGGGGAGGGCATCTCGGTCAACGCGACGTTGATCTTCTCCGTCGAACGGCACCGCGACGTGATGGATGCCTACCTGGCCGGATTGGAGGCCGCCAAGGAAGCCGGGCACGACTTGTCGGGTATTCATTCGGTGGCGTCGTTCTTCGTGTGCAGGGTCGACACCGAGGTCGACGAAAGGCTGGCGAAGGTCGGCACTGACGAGGCCCTCGCCCTGCGCGGTAAGGCCGGCGTTGCGAACGCGCACCTGGCGTACGCCGCTTACCAGGAGGTGTTCGCCGCCGGCGACCGGTTCGCCGCCCTCAAGGATCACAAAGCCCGGGTACAGCGCCCGCTGTGGGCGTCTGCCGGGGTCAAGAACCCTGATTATCAGCAGA
The DNA here is from genome assembly GCF_002553505.1 of Mycolicibacterium agri. Classification (GTDB taxonomy): domain Bacteria; phylum Actinomycetota; class Actinomycetes; order Mycobacteriales; family Mycobacteriaceae; genus Mycobacterium; species Mycobacterium agri. The sequence goes on from NZ_PDCP01000152.1 coordinate 3,244, forward strand.
CGCACTATGTGACCGAGCTCATCGCTCCGAACACCGTGTGCACCCTGCCGGCGAGGACCCTCGCGGCGGTTGCCGACCATGGCGTCATCACCGCAGGGACAGCCGTCAACAGGGCCGCGGACGCGCAGGAGATATTCGACAATTTGGCCGCCGTCGGCGTCGATTTGGCCGATGTGTTCGCCGTACTCGAGGAAGAGGGCGTGGAGAAGTTCGCGCGATCTTGGCGCTACCTGCGTGAGGCCACTCAGGGCCAGCTCGACGAAGCGACCAAGAGATTGGAGAGGCGTGGCGAGTGCCGTTAGCGTAGGGCGGTGGATGTGCGGACCATCATGGCAATCGTCGCTGGGCTGACTACGGTCCGGCGGTGACCGGCCGCCAGTGCTGACAACGGCGATGCGGAGATTGACTAATGGGTGAATCGACGGTACCGCTAGCCGTTCAGCTTCCGCTGGATGCCCCTGAGCGGTCGGCCGTACACAACGAAGTCCACGTCCGTCCCGCGCGGCCGCTGCCGATCCCATCGATGACCACCCAGTTGACCGTGCTCACCGATAAGGTTTCGGCTGCTGCAGAGACCAGACACCTGCAGCGGCTTGCCATGACCCATGGCGTGGCGGTGGGCGCCACGGATGTGGGACTGACGCTTGACTTCGACGACGTAACAGCCTTGTCTTGGGAGCGCCACGACGACTACTCCCTGTATACCTTCCACCAGCCCCTGGACCCAGCGGTATTAGGCGCCGAGGCCAGCCTGCTCGCGTTGCTGCCGCTGCCCGCCGGGTGGCTCGCGGGCATCCCGGGTCGCACACTGGCCGCCGTGCAGGCAGTGCTGCTGCCCGCTGAGGGCTGGTCCGACGAGGACGCGGCCGAGTTTGCTCAACGAGTACTTGGTCCCGGGCGGCTGGTCGGCTCGCGGTTGCGCGACGACGCCGCCCGGCTCTACACCACCTATCAGCTGTATCCCGACGGCACCTCACGGTTCTTGATGTTGTGCGAGCCCATGACCGAGGGTCGAGCGGGGCGGATCACCGGCTCACTGCTGGATGTCGAGCGCTACCGAATGCTGGCGCTGTTGGCCTATCCGCCTGCCCGGGCCATGGTTTCGCGAATGGTGGAACTGGAGGCCCGGCTCGCTGAGCTGGCGCGCGGTATCGAGGACGAGCAACGCGACGACCGCCAACTGCTTGACGAGCTGATCGGGCTGTCAGCGGTCGTCGAGTATGAGATCGCGACACACGCGGGTCGCTTCGACGCCGCCAGCGCTTATTACGCGATCGTGCAACAACGCATTGAGTACTTGCGCGGGTCGTCATTGCCCGGCCTGATGGGTGTGTTCACCTTCCTGCGCCGGCGACTGGCGCCGGCGATGGCCACCGTGGAGGCCGCCAAGCACCGGATGGAGGGTTTGTCCGGCCGCGTTGCACGCACTGCCGACATGCTGCGCACCCGCGTGGAAGTGACCGCCGAGGCGCAGACTCAACAGCTGCTCAGCGGGCTGCGCCGGGGTCAGACACTGCAGCTGCGCCTGCAACAGACGGTCGAGGGACTGTCGATCGCCGCGATCTCCTACTACATGGTCGGCCTGGTCGGCTATCTCGCTAAGGGGCTCAAGTCGCTAGGCCTGCCCGTCGACGAAAGCGTCGTTACCGCGGTGGCCATCCCCATAGCGGTAGTCGTTGTGTGGCGCACGGTGCATCGGATACGCCGCCACATCCACGGCGTCGATCACGACGGCGACGATGACCATCAGCGATGAAGAGCACGCGTCCGACGGTGGTTGACTATGCGGGCACAGCTGCCCGCGCCTACCTCAATCCACTACCCAAACCGGCCGCCGCGCGGAGTCGATGAGTTCTCGAGCGCCGTCGTCATAGCGGACGAGCACATAGCCCGGCGACGTGGAGGTCACCCGGCCCAGGCGGCCGAACACTCCGTAAGCCACGCGCACCCGGTCGCCGGCAACGGGCGCATCAGTCGTTGGAGTCAGCACCCCGTTGGTCGCCGCGGCGCCGCTGTTCATACCCACTCCGTTTCGTTGTTGACCGCAAGTGAGAGTGACCCTGCAAGCCAGCGCAGCTTGGACGTCTGTTGCGCAAGTGTGGTTTGCGCTCGGTCACGCGACCTCCCCCACGTCGGGGGTTTCGAGGGTGCGGCCAACAACGCCAATACCGCCGGGCTGGAGACGACGAATGAAGTACCGCTGGCGCATCCCCTATCTGGGGGGGTTGCCTGCAGCGCACTGCCAATACGCTGCGGAGTCGAATCAGTGGGCCGCCGAAATCAGCGACATCACGAACACGTAGGGAGGCAAGGGTGACGGTCCGGGTAGGTGTGAACGGCTTCGGCCGCATCGGACGCAATTTCTTCAGGGCACTCGAGGCGCAGAAGGCCGACGGCGTCAGTGCCGATATCGAGGTGGTGGCGGTCAACGACCTCACCGACAATGCCACGCTGGCGCACCTGCTGAAGTTCGACTCGATCCTGGGCCGGTTTCCCGCCGACGTATCACTGGAGGGTGAGGACACCATCGTCGTCGGCGACAAGAAGATCAAGGCCTTGGAGGTCAAGGAGGGCCCAGCGGCGCTGCCGTGGGGAGATTTGGGCGTCGACGTGGTCGTGGAGTCGACGGGTATTTTCACCGACGCGGCCAAGGCCAAGGGCCATCTGGACGCGGGTGCAAAGAAGGTGGTCATCTCAGCGCCGGCCAAGGGCGAGGATCTGACGGTGGTGTTCGGTGTCAACGACGACAGGTACGACGGCAGCCAGAACATCATCTCCAACGCGTCGTGCACCACGAACTGCCTTGGCCCGCTGGCCAAGGTGCTCAACGACGAGTTCGGGATCGTCAAGGGTTTGATGACCACGATCCACGCCTACACCCAGGACCAGAACCTGCAGGACGGTCCGCACCGGGATCTGCGTAGGGCCCGCGCCGCCGCCCTGAACATCGTGCCGACCTCGACTGGCGCCGCCAAGGCGATCGGCCTGGTGCTGCCGGAGCTGAAGGGCAAGCTCGACGGGTATGCCTTGCGGGTGCCGATCCCCACGGGTTCGGCAACCGACCTGACCGTCGAGGTTGCCAGGTCGGCCAGTGTCGAGGAGATCAACGCCGCCTACAAGGCCGCCGCCGACGGTCCGCTCAAGGGCATCCTGAAGTACTACGACGCGCCGATCGTGTCCAGCGACATCGTCACCGACCCGCACAGCTCGCTGTTCGACTCGGGTTTGACCAAGGTGATCGACAACCAGGCCAAGGTGGTGTCCTGGTACGACAATGAGTGGGGCTACTCGCACCGCCTCGTCGATCTGGTCGCGCTGGTCGGCAAGTCCCTGTGAGTCCCGTGGCCTTCAAGTCGCTCGACGACCTACTCGCGGAACGGGTTTCCGGCCGCGGCGTGCTGGTGCGCTCGGACCTCAACGTCCCGCTCGACGACGACCGCGCCATCACCGACCTCGGCCGCGTCATCGCGTCGGTGCCGACGCTGCAGGCGCTGTCAGGCGCCGGTGCCAGAGTCGTCGTCGCGGCGCACCTCGGTAGGCCGAAGAACGGACCCGCCCCAGAGTTCTCGCTCGCCCCGGTCGCCAGGGCGCTGGGTGAGCAACTCGGCCGCCCCGTTCAGCTCGCCGGCGATGTGGTCGGCTCCGACGCGCTGACCCGCGCTGAGGGCCTGAGCGACGGCGGCATCCTGCTGCTGGAGAACATCCGCTTCGATCCCCGCGAAACCAGCAAGGACGACGCCGAGCGGCTTGCGCTGGCCACGCAACTTGTCGAACTCGTCGGCGGCGACGGTGCGTTCGTGTCCGACGGTTTCGGTGTGGTGCACCGCAAGCAGGCGTCGGTATATGACGTGGCCCAGTTGTTGCCGCACTATGCGGGGAATCTGGTCGCCGCCGAGATCAG
>NZ_PDCP01000153.1 GCF_002553505.1 Mycolicibacterium agri
TGATCACCTCAACCTCAAACCACCGATCAGCCTCACCCGCCCACTCCACCTGCTCAGCAATCGCCGGCCCCAACACCACCTGGACAGCCCGCTACCCCGGTGCGGAGTGGGAAGTCACCGGACCCGATGAGACGACCGTCCGTGACCGGTTGGGATTCCAGCAGCGCCAACGCATGAGCGCCGACGCCGACACGGATCTGATGCGCACCACCGGAGTGACGTTTGTCTTCGTTCCGATCATCACCCGAGGCGATGACGGCACGTCGAAAAGGTCGTCTTGGATGATGAGCGCCGGCCGGGGTTTGGCGGCGTAGACGCCGCCTGAGACGGTCCAGAGTTCGCCGCGGGTCACTCGTCGTCGGCCAGCTCGGAGATGGCCTCAACGAAGTCCATGTCGTCGCTGTGCCGGTCGGCTTCGGCCAGTGCTAGCGCTTCGCGGTGTGCTTCTGCGGCGAACTGCGCCGACCGGACGTCGGGCACCCACACTTGTACGGGGCGGTACGAGTGAGCCTTCGCCATCGCGAGGTCGATTCTCGGAAATCGGGAATCGGATTGCAGGTGGTGCGTGGCGACGACGACCGTCCGCCCCGGCGAGAACAACGCGCCCGGAGTGAGCAGTTGGGTGAGAATGTGTTGTCCGTCGTCAGCGTCGAGATGTTCGGTCGGCTCATCGAGCAACACGGTTGTGGCGCTAGAAATCAGCGCACGCGCCAGCAACAAACGCCTTCGCTGCCCGGCTGAGACCGCCGCCGCACCGCCCGTCAGCACCGTAGACAAACCTTTGGGCAGTGCGTCTAGCCACTCGGTAAGGCCCACTTGGCCGAGCACAGTGCGAATCTCATGGTCGGTGGCATCACCCCGGGCTACCAGGATGTTGTCGCGCACTGTCGTGTCGAAGAGATGCGCATCTTCGGCGAAAAAGACTGCACCCGGTGAACTCTCGGCTATTGCCATCAGCAGCGTGGTCTTGCCGGCTCCGCTGGGTCCGGTTACCGCCAGCCGTGCACCGGACTCGGGCGCGACAGGCACCACTGTCGGCCGCGACCGCGTGTCCTGCGGTGAGGTGAGGTCGGCGAGGCGATCGGCCGCAATCCGCGAACGGGTGAATTGCACGGCCGCCGCCGGCAGTGCGGCGGTTGCCTCAAAAGCGGACAACGGCAACAACATCAGAATTGCAATGGTCGTCGGCGCCGCCGCACCGGCGATCGAGATCGCGGCGATCACGGCACCGAGCACACTGGCACCGATTGCCAATGTGGGTAACGCCGTCGCAACCGCGGCTGGTGACGCGGCCCGGTCGGCGGCTCGTCCCCAGTCGCGATGACGGCGGTCGGATTCGGCGATCACGGGGTCGAGGCGGCCGGCGACTCGCAGCTCTGGTGCGTGCTCGAGGGCCAGCATCACCGCGATATCTCGGCCGGAATGATGTTGTTCGGCAATCCTTTCTGCCGCCGAGGTGCCGCGGGCCGCCAGCCACGGCGCCACCGCGCCGGCGAGCAGCAGGCACCCAGCGAGCACGACTGCGGCGGCCGGGGAAATCACCGCGATCACGGTGACGGCCGCCAGGCCGAGCACGACAGCGATCGCGACCGGCAACACCGCGCGAACGAGGACGTCGGACAGCTCGTCGACGGATGCGCCGAGCCGAGTGACCAGTTCGCCGCTGTGCAGCCGCATCACCGTCTCAGCGGGTGCACATGCCAGTCGGCGATACAGCCGCCCCCGCGTATCGGCCGCAGCGCGCAGGGCGGTGTCGTGGGATGCCAGCCGCTGGCAGTAGCCGAGGACGCCGCGGGAGATGCCGAGCGCACGCACCGCAACCACGGCCACCGTCAGGTCCAGGACCGGCGGCATCTGCCAGGCGCGTGTGATGAGCCACGCCGCGACCCCGGCCAATGCCAGCGCACTACCCAGCGACAGCACCCCGAGTAGCGTCGCAAGCGCCAGCCGGCCGATTCGAGGGCGCAGTAGGTCAAGCATCGACGAGGCTCCCCGTGTGCAGCACCCGGTCACCGATGGCCAGCACGGGTTCCCGGTGACCTATTACGAGAACCGTCGCACCGGCAGCGGCCCTTGACGTGATGGCCTGCAAGACAAGGGCCTCCGTCCGCGCGTCCAGGTGCGACGTGGGTTCGTCGAGCAACAGCACAGGTGCTTGGGATCCGAGTGCCCGGGCCAGCCCCAGCCGCTGCCGCTGCCCCAGTGACAAGCCGACGCCATCGCGGCCGAGCATCGTTTCCAGGCCGTCAGGCAGGCGGGTCAGCACCTCATCGAATCCCGCTGCACGACAGGCGTTGTCAAGATCGTCCAGCGGACCGAACAGCTCGAGGTTGTCGCGGACGCTGCCCGGCACGATCACCGGCCGGTGCGCCAGCCAGGCGACCTGCTGCCACCACGCATGCGGCTCGAGTTCGGCGACGTCGATGCCGCCGACTCGAACATCCCCATCGGTCAAGCCGAGAATGGCGTGCAGGAGGGTGGTCTTGCCCACACCGTTGGGCCCGGTCAACACGGTCACCCTGCCCGGTTCGATGTCAGCGTCCAACGCGCCGACGTGGATGTTTGCGCCCGCCGCCTCGACCGTGCGGGTGCCGCAGCGTCGTACACCGGTCGCCTGAAAGAGCTTGTGTGCGTTCTCGGCCGCAACCTTGCCGTCCTGCGCCGCATGGAACTCCATGCCGACACGGCGCAGCGGCCAGAACACCTCCGGCGCGAGCAGCAACGCGGTGAGCGCCGCCGACAGTGTCACGTCGCCGTAGACCAGGCGTAGGCCGACGCCGACCGCGACCAGGGCTACCCCCAGCGTCGCAAGCAACTCCAGCACCAGCGCCGACAGGAATGCGATTCGCAGCGTGGCCATAGCCGACCGGCGGTGGGCGGCAGCCAGTTCGGCGATCCGGTCCGCCGAACCATCGACTCGGTGGAGTGCCCGCAGGGTGGGAAGCCCTGCGACCAGATCGAGCAGCCGAGACTGCAAGGTTGTCATCGCCGCCAGCGAGGCCGCCGACCGCTCACGGGTGAGCAGTCCGATGAGCACCATGAAGATCGGCACCAGCGGGAGCGCGATGAGAACGATCAATGCAGACGGCACGTCGTAACAGGCAATGGCGACGACAGCGGCCGGGGTCAAGATGCCGGCAAGGAACAGCGACGGCAGATAACCGGTGAAATACGGCCGCAGCCCGTCGAGACCGTGCGTGATCAACGCCGCCGCGGAATCGCGCTGCGCCGCGAGTTCACGCGGGGCCCGCGCGGTGACCGTGCGCAGCAACCGCGTGGCCAGATCTGCGATGACCGCCGTCGCCCCGCGTTGCGATAGCCGACCCTGGATCAAGGTGGCGAGCGCTCGAACGCTCCATAGCGAAGCCAGGATCCACAGTGCACCCGCCCAGTGCCCCGCCGTGCGTGACATGGGGTTGGTGATAACGCCCGCAACGATCTGCGCAAGTACTATCGCCGACGCGATCGTGGCGCCGCTGATCACCACCCCGCAGCCCACCGAGGCGGCCAGGAAGCGCCGCATCAACGGCGAGCTTCGCCAGAGGTTCAGGTCGGCCGCCTCGTCAGCCCGACGGATGCGGGGATCGCGTCGGCGGTGATCCGCCGGCGGAACACCCAGTAGGTCCACGCCTGATAGCCGATCACCAAAGGCAGCAGGGTCAACGATGCCCAGCTCATGATCTTGAGGGTGTACGGGGTCGATGACCCGTTGTAGATCGTCACGCTCCATGCCGGGTCGAGGGTGGACGGCAACAGGTTCGGATACAGCGAACCGAACAACAACACCACCACTGCGGCGATGACGATCACGGTGGACACAAACGCCCAGCCTTCGTTGCGGCGGGCCCACATCAATGCGACGGCGGCGAGGAGGGCGACCACGGCGACAGCCAGCGCCAGCCAAGTCCACGACTTCCCGTGGGCCACTTGCGTCCACAGACCGAAGCCGCCGGCCAGCACGATCGCCGGTAGCGACAGCGCACGTGCGAACCGAAATGCGCTGTCGCGCACAGGATCCCCTGTCTTCAGCGCGACGAACACCGCGCCGTAGAAGGCGAACAGCGCCGCGGTGGCCAGACCGCCTAGCAACGTGTAGGCGTTGAGCACGTCGCCGATCGAGAGGTGAATCTTGTGATCGCCACCGATCGGCAGGCCACGGACGAGGATCGCAAAGGCCACTCCCCACAGAATCGCGGGAAGCCATGACCCGACGGCGATGGCGGCGTCCGCCCATGCCCGCCACCGCGCGTCGTCGATCTTGCCGCGCCACTCGATGCCCACGATGCGCAGGATCATGCCGAAGAGGATCGCCAGCAGAGGCAGGTACAGAGCAGAGAACACGGTCGCATACCAGTTCGGGAAGGCCGCGAACATCGCAGCGCCGGCGGTGATCAGCCACACCTCGTTGGCGTCCCACACCGGTCCGATGGTGTTGAGCACGGCGCGCCTGCGGGTTTCGGAGTCACCGGAACCGACCATCCCCAGCGGTGCCATCAGCATGCCGACCCCGAAGTCGAAGCCCTCGAGGATCAAGAAGCCGAGGAACAGCGCCGCGATGAGGATGAACCACAGTTGTTGGAGTCCCATGATCACGTCTCTCTCAGTAGGCGAAGGACAGCGGGGCCACGTCGTCTGACCCCGGCGCAGACGGCGGGGCGGGTTCCGAGTCGTGTGGCTGTGGCCCAGCGACCACATAGCGGCGCATCAGCCCGAACCAGATCACGGCCAGCACGCCGTACAGCAGCGTGAAGACGGTGAGCGACACCCACACCATCGCGGCGCTGTGGTCGGAGACACCTTGTTGTACTGTCAGCCGGACCATCTGATCGCCCGTCGGGTTAGGCGCCACCACCCACGGTTGCCTGCCCATTTCGGTGAACACCCAACCGGCCGAGTTGGCAAGAAACGGCGTCGGAATGGTCAGGATGCCGAACCAACCGAACCAGCGCCCAGCGGGTGTTCGGCCGCGCCGCGTAAGCCACAGTGCGGCGAACGCGAAAGCGACTGGGACCAGAAGCAACCCGATCATGGCGCGGAACGCCCAATACGTGACGAACAGGTTGGGTCGGTAGTCGCCCGGGCCGAACCTCTGTTGGTAGGACTGCTGCAGATCCTTGACGCCCTGAAGGGTCACGCCGTCGAACCGCCCCTCGGCGAGGTAGGGCAGCACGTACGGGACGTCGATGACGCGCGTCACGCTGTCACAGTTGTTCTGCCGCCCGACTGTGAGGATGGAGAATTCGGGGTTGGTCTCGGTGTGGCACAACGATTCCGCGGACGCCATCTTCATCGGCTGTTGCACGAACATCAGCTTGCCCTGATGGTCACCGGTGAAGAAGATGCCGATGGCGGCCGCCAGTGCGAGCAGGCTACCGGCGATGGTCGCCGGCCGGTACATGGTCCTGGCATCGTCGACGTCCTCCGGCCGTCTCTGTGACCGCACCATCAGCCATGCCGAGACGCCGGCGACGAACGCGCCGGCGGTGAGCAGCGACGCCGAAACCGTATGCAGGAAGGCCCAAATCGCGGTGTTGTTGGTCAGCAGCGCGCCGAAGTCCACGAGCTCGGCGCGCCCGGTCTGCGGATTGAAGCGGGTGCCGACGGGATGCTGCATGAATGAGTTCGCGGCGATGATGAAGAACGCCGAGGCGTTGACGGCGAATGCGACGATCCAGATGCAGGCAAGGTGGATCAATCGGGGAAGCCGGCCCCAGCCGAAGATCCACAGCCCGATGAACGTCGACTCGAAGAAGAAGGCGATCAGGCCCTCGAAAGCGAGGGGCGCGCCGAAGACGTCACCGACGAAGCGCGAGTACTCGCTCCAGTTCATCCCGAACTGGAACTCCTGCACGATGCCGGTGGCCACCCCGATCGCGAAGTTGATCAGGAAGAGCTTCCCGAAGAACCGGGTCAGGCGGTACCACGCGGTATTGCCGGTCACCACCCATGCCGTCTGCATCGCCGCGATGATGGGCGCCAGCCCGATGGTCAGTGGAACGAAGATGAAGTGGTACACGGTGGTGATGCCGAACTGCCACCGCGAAACATCCAAGGCATTCATGCGCGGCTCCAGGGCTCGATTTATACCTACGACGCATGGTAGTAGTGATATCGCCCGAATGCGCTAGGGCCGTTAGACCCGTGTTTGTGACGGGGTGCGATCAGCGGCCGATACCGAACCGCTCGCGTATCAGCGCGGACACCGACTTCGCTGGGCTTTCGGCTTGCGGCGGATTCGCCGACGGCTCTTCGCGGCTCTGGGTGGGAACAGGCTCTTCAGTGTCGTCCATCTTCGCCTCTGCCAAGATTTGGCCTCCCCCGAACTGACGCGCATCCGCCGACACTATTGACGCCGACGTCAGCACATTGACGCTGTCGATCATACTCCAGATCCATTGAGTCCGTTGATGTTCCAGCTACCTCACAGCGCCCGATGTCTTGCATCCTCGTTACGGCTAAGTGTAACGTCTCGGTCGTGGCGGCTCGGCGGTTGCGGTGCCAGGAATGCGGTACGACGTTTCACGGTCGCGCCGACGCACGTTTCTGCTGCGGACCGTGCCGCCAGAAGGCATATCGGGCCAGGGTGAGGCGCCACGCGCTCGACACAGTTTCCGCACCGGAACTGGCCAACGCACTCAGGCTGGCGGGTCAGACCCGACAACGGGCACGGGAAGCCCGTGACCGGGCCGCCACAGTGCGCCGCGCGGCCGTAGACACGGTCACCCGTTTGCAGTCGATGTCACCGATCACCGGCGGGCGCGTACCCCGCCGGTAGCCTCAGTTGGCCATAGAGCCCAAGTGCCGCGTGCCCGGTGACCAACGACTCTGGCCTGTTCCGGCTGGCTGACTACCGTCGGTACACATGGGTGAAAACACGCCGGATTCGGCAGTTCCCCCCCCCCCCGGGGGGGGGGGGGGGGGGGGGGGGGGGGGGGGGGGGGGGGGGGGGGGGGGGGGGGGGG
>NZ_PDCP01000154.1 GCF_002553505.1 Mycolicibacterium agri
CCCGCCCTCCCGATCGGACACCATGACGTTGACCCACCACCCCGCCATGCGCCGGTCGTAGAGCCAGCCGCCCGCCGACGCCACGACATCGGCCACATCTGCTGCGATGACGGTCATCTCGTGCCGCAGCACGGTGCTGACGCGCGCCCGCGGCCGTGCCATCGCGGGCAACGTCCGAGCGTCGCGCTTGATCGTGGAGTGGGTCTGCGACGACATGGCGGGTCCAATCTCGACGAGCGGGTGTCCGGCTGCGATTCCCCTCAGCGTGACACTTTGCCGGGAGATTGTAAAGGTCCGGTTTCCGGACTACAGCCGCGACTGCTCCTTGATCGCCGTGTCGGAGGTGCGCAGCGGGCGGATCAGCGCGTCCTGGGTGAACGACGCCAGCAACTCTCCCTGCTCGGTGTGCACCGTGCCGCGCACGTACGACATGCCCGCACCCACCTGCGTGCTCTCATGCGAATACAGCAGCCAGTCGTCCCAGCGCACCGGTTCGTGGAAGCTGACCGACACCGTCATCGGCGCCGTCGACACGGTCAGGTGCGCCTGACTGGTTCCGATACCTTCGTGTGCCCGCATTGTGGTCGAAATGCCAAGGTGCCCAGTGAAATACGCGATAAGCGCTTTCGCCAAGTCGTCGCGCGTCGGGATAGGGTCGTAGTGCAGCCAGGCATACAGCTCCGGCGGGCCGACCTCGTCGGGGCTGTTGACATCGACGACGTCGACCAATCGCAGCTGACGTCCCGCCATCGGCATCTCCGACACATTCGCGTCGGCGGGCCCGGCGACCTGCGGGCGCGGCAGGTGATGGCGGATCACGTCCTCGGTCGGCACGTCGGCGAGGATCGTCGCGGTGATGCAGCGCTTGCCGTTCTGTTTGGCCGTGATCACCGCGCTTGCCGTCGAGCGCCCCTCGCTCACGACGTCGATCTCCAACTCGACCGGACCCCCACTGACCAGAACCGCCCGCGCGAACACCGCGTACGCCGAGCGAATCGACTTCTCCGGGAACCGCTTCGCCGCGGCCACGATCATCTGCGCCAGGACCTGGGTGCCCTCGACGACCTGGCGCTGGTCTTCGCCAGCGGGGCCCGTCGCCGCGGTGAACACGTTCTCCCCCGCGGGTTCGGCGTCGAACAGGTCGAGCAGTCCCTGCACGGTCCATGGCGTCTGAGCTGAGTCCGTCGTCATGGGTGGGAACAGTAACCGAGCCGACGCAAAACCGGTAACGTCATTACCATGGCCAAGTCGAGCGGACGGTCCCCGGCCGGCGCGACGCGCCCCGCCGCGTCGGACAACTCTGACGGGGTCGAACCGGAGTCGCGCGAGCGCCGTTTCATGCGCTCCGCGCTGGAGATCCTCGGGGAAACAGGCCGCACCGACTTCACCGTGCTCGAGGTCGTCGAACGCTCGAAGACGTCGCTTCGGTCCTTCTATCAGCATTTCTCGACGAAGGACGAGTTGCTGCTCGCGCTGATCGACAAGATCATGTCCGAGTCCACGCGCTCGTGGCGTGCGGCCACCGCCGATCTGGCCCCGGTCGCGGCGCTGCGGATGCTGATCGACCGCATCTGCACTCCTGCCGAAACCACCAAGCAGGACAAGGTCAATCGCGGTTTGACCAACTACAACGACCGACTGGCCGAGACGCTGCCGCGCGAGTACGCCCGCGTGCTCTCGCCGCTGCACGAGCTGATCAAGGACATCATCAACCGCGGCAAAGCCGACGGGTCCTTCCGCAGCGACATCGATGTCGACGCCACGGCCGCGCTGATCATGCAGACGGCGCTGGGCGCGATGCGCCTGCACGTTCTCGGCGCCGAACTCTCCGGCGTCCCCGTCACCGTCGACCACATCTACCAGTTCTGCATCGCGGCCCTGCGCGCCTTTTGAGGTTCCGGAATCCCACCTGACCTGCCCGGAGAATGCCGTTTCCCGGGGCGGTGTTTATGCTGGTCCACGCGTGGTAATGTCATTACCACCACAGCCTGACGAGACTTCCAGGAGGCGAGCATGGCGGCACGCCAATTGTCCTTTCCGGTGTTCGACGCCGACAACCACTTCTACGAGCCCAAAGAAGCGCTGACGAAGTTCCTGCCCGACCACCGCAAGCACGTCATCGACTACATCGAGGTGCGCGGCCGCACCAAGATCATGGTGCGCAACCACGTGAGCGACTACATCCCGAATCCGACCTTCGAGGTTGTCGCGCGGCCTGGCGCCCAGGAGGAGTACTTCCGGCACGGCAGCGGCGGCAAGAGCTTTCGCGAGGTGATGGGCAAGCCGATGAAGGCAATCCCGGCGTTCCGCGAGCCTGCGGCGCGCCTGGAGGTGATGGACGGCCTCGGCCTCGACTACTCGCTGATGTTCCCGACCCTGGCCAGCCTCGTCGAGGAGCGGATGAAAGACGACCCCGAGTTGATCCACGACGTCATCCACGCCCTCAACGAGTGGATGTACGAGACGTGGCAGTTCAACTACGAGAACCGGATCTTCTCGACGCCGGTGATCACCCTGCCGATCGTCGACCGCGCGCTCGAGGAACTCGAATGGTGCCTGGAGCGCGGCGCGAAGACGGTGCTGGTGCGTCCCGCGCCGGTGCCCGGTTTCCGCGGCAGCCGGTCGTTCGGCCTGCCCGAGTTCGACCCGTTCTGGGACGCCTGCGTCAAGGCCGGCATCCCGGTGTCGATGCACGCATCCGACTCCGGTTACGCGGAATACCTCAACGACTGGGAGCCCGCCGACGAGTTTCTTCCGTTCAAGCCCACCGCATTTCGCATGGTGTCGATGGGCAAACGCCCGATCGAGGACTCGATGGCGGCGCTGGTGTGCCACGGCGCGCTGTCGCGCAATCCGGATCTGCGGATCCTGTCCATCGAGAACGGCGCGGACTGGGTGCCCTACCTGTTCAAGCAGTTCGAGAGCACCTACAAGAAGATGCCCCAGGAGTTCCCGGAGAATCCAATCGAGGCCTTCAAGCGGTGCGTCTACGTCGCACCGTTCTGGGAGGACGACTTCGCCAAGATGGCCGACCTCATCGGCGTCGACCGGGTGATCTTCGGGTCCGACTGGCCCCATCCGGAAGGCCTCGCCGAGCCCACCAAGCTCATCGACGATCTGCAGGACCTCGACCAGGAGGGGCAGCGAAAGGTCATGGGCGGCAACATGGTCGACCTGTTCAAGGTGCCCAATGAGATCGTCCACAACCCCGACGTCCCCGCGATCGTCATTCCTGCCTGAAATAGCCGGCTGAATGACCGAGACGAATCCCGAGGTGCTTCTGTTCGCCTCGACGACGCAGTCATTCCTGGAGAAGGAAGCACCGCTGAGCCGGGTGCGGGAACTGCATGACGCCGGCACACCGTTCGACGCCGACTGGTGGCGACGCGCGGCCGAGTTGGGCTGGACGAGCCTGCTCGTCCCCGAAGCGCTTGGCGGCGGCTCGGTTTCGGGCAACGGTGTGAATGACCTTGCGCTGGTGGCCGAATTGGCGGGCAAGACGGTCGCGCCGGGGCCGCTGCATCCGGTCAGCACGGTGCTGGCCGGTCTGGTCGACGCGCCCGAGAACCACGAAGCGGCAATCGAATCGCTGATCAGCGGTGAAGCGGTCGCGTCATGGGCGGTCTATGAGCCAGCCAGCTCGTGGTCGCCCATGACACCCGCACTGACGGCGACCCCGACCGATGCCGGCTTCCGGCTCGACGGCGTCAAGGACCGCGTCGAGGCGGGCGCCGAGAGCGATCTGCTCCTGGTGACCGCGACATGTGACGGTGCGGTGCGGCAGTTCCTGGTGCCGACGGATGCGCCAGGCGTCAGCATCGAACCGCAGAGGTCTGTCGACCTCGTGAAGCGCTATGCCCGTGTACAATTCGACGGTGTGACGCTGGACGCGTCGGCGGTCGTCGGCTCGGCCGAACAGACCGCTGCGCTGATCACCCGCCAGAGTCTCATCGCGCAGATGCTGCAGTGTGCGGAGGTCGTCGGCATTCTCGACGAGGTGCTGCGCTTCACCGTCCAGTGGGGCTTCGACCGGCACTCGTTCGGCCGCCCCATCGGCTCATACCAGGCGCTCAAGCACAAATACGCCGACCTGAAGATCTACTTCGAGGGGTGCAGGGCGGCCACCAATGCCGCCGTCGCCGCGGTCGCCTCGCGCTCCCCCGATGCCGAGATGGCCGTCAGCGTCGCGAAATCTTATGTGGGCGAACATGCTCCGGGCATGCTGCAGGACTGCATCCAACTGCATGGCGGAATCGGCGTGACGTGGGAGCACGACCTGCATCTGTACCTGCGCCGGACGCTGCTCGACCGCTCGATGTTCGGCACGCCGGAGGACCACAATCTGCGCGTCTACGCGTTGACCGCGCACCAGGAGACCGCCTGATGACAGAGACCACGTCGGCAGCAGCCACCACGACCGAATCGGTCGAGCAGTTCGCGGCGCGCGCCAGCGCATGGCTCGCATCGAACATGCCGAAGATCGACCCGGACAATCCGCCGGTGGCCGATCGCGGTGAGGAGCAGCCGTGGAGGCGGGCTCGCGAACTGCAGAAGATGCTCTACGACGGTGGATTCGCCGGCATCTGCTTTCCGCGGGAGTACGGCGGCTTGGGCCTGCCCATCGAATACCAGCGCGCGTTCAACGAGGTGTCGCGCGGCTACGAGTTGCCGATGATCCTCAACACGCCGACGTTCACGATCTGCGCCGCGACCATCCTCGACACGGGCAGCGAAGAGCAGAAGCGCCAACACATCTCGGCCGCGTTGCGCGGTGAAGAAGTGCTCGTGCAACTGCTCTCCGAGCCCAGCGGCGGTTCCGATCTGGCCGGTGTCATCACCCGCGCCGACCGTAAGGGCGACAAGTGGGTCATCAACGGCGCCAAGACGTGGAGCACAAGCGCCTTCGCCGCCGACTACGGCCTGCTGCTGGCCCGCACCGATTGGAATGTGCCCAAACATGAAGGGCTGACGATGTTTCTGGTGCCAATCAACAGCCCCGGCATCACGTTGCGTCGCATCAAGCAGATTAACGGCTCCGTCGAGTTCTGCGAGGAGTTCTTCGACAACCTCGAACTGGGCGACGACGCGGTCATCGGTGAGGTCAACGGCGGCTGGGAGGTCGCGTCGCGTCAGCTCTACCACGAACGGCGCGCGGTCGGCGGCGGCTCGGAATTCGCCAGCGGCACAGGCGCTGAGGGCAAAACCGATGTGCCCATCGACTACGTGTCGCTCTTGGCGGCCACCGGACAGGCCGACAGCGAACGCGCCCGCGAGATTGCGGGCCGGGCGTTGGTGCACCGCGCCGTGCAGGAGCGACTGATCGATCACGTCTATCACGGCGTTCTCGACGGGTCACTGCCGCCCGCGGCGGGATCGATCATCCGGATCACCCATGCCGAGACGCATCAGCTGGAGTTCGACACGGTGGTCGCGCTGGTCGGCAGCTGCGGCGTCGTCGACGGCGGTGACGATCTCATCCGCTACGGCGAACGTTATCTGTCACGGCAGACGGCGTCGCTCGGCGGCGGCACCACCGAAATCGCGCGGAACATCGTCGGCGAGCGGGTGCTCGGCTTTCCCCGCGAGTACGCCGCCGACCGCGGCGTGCCGTTCAAACAGGTCAAGCGCAACAAGACCTGACATCGGGTGCGGTAGGCCACGAACGTATGGGCTAGGGACGATATCCCGGCTAATCGCATACATAGGCCATACGCTCGTGGACTCGCTAGAACAGCGTCGGCTGCACCACTTGCGGGGTCTCGACGGCGGGCGTCTCAGCGGTGCGGAACGATCGTCGGTCAGGCGCCAGCTTGTGCTTGTGCACCAGCGGAGTCACCCTGTCGTGCAGCATCTCTCGATAGTCCGACGGCAGATAGGCGCCGCGCCCGTAGAGCTGCCGGTACTCGGCGACCAGTTCGGGGTGGGACCGCGAAAGCCAGGACATGAACCAGCCGCGGGTTGAGCCTCGCAGATGCAGACCGAACACCGTCACACCGTTGGCGCCCGCGGCGGCGATCCGGCCGAGTAGGTCGTCGAGATGCTCGACCGAGTCGGTCAGCCTGGGCAGCACCGGTGCAACCATCACATGGCAGTCCAGCCCGGCCTCACGGATGGCGGCGATCAGCCCGAGCCGCGCCTGCGGTGACGGCGTGCCGGGTTCGACGTCCTTATGCAACTCCGGATCGCCCACCGCCAGCGATATCGCCACGCTGACGTCGACGCGTTCGGCCGCCTCGGCGATGAGCGGCAGGTCGCGCCGCAACAGCGTGCCCTTGGTCAGGATCGAGAACGGCGTGCCCGAATCCGCCAGCGCGGCAATGATTCCGGGCATCAGCGCGTAGCGGCCTTCTGCGCGTTGATAGGGATCGGTATTGGTGCCGAGGGCCACGGTTTCGCGCTGCCACGATTTGCGGTGCAGTTCGCGTCGCAGCACCTCGGCGACGTTGGTCTTGACGATGACCTGGGTGTCGAAATCCGTGCCGCAATCGAGGTCGAGGTATTCGTGTGTCGGCCGGGCAAAGCAGTAGCGGCACGCGTGCGAGCAGCCGCGGTACCCGTTGACCGTGTACCGGAACGGCAGCATCGCGGCGTTGGGCACCTTGTTCAGCGCGGATTTGCAGAGCACCTCATGGAACGTGATGCCCTCGAACTGCGGCGTCCGCACGCTGCGGACGAAGCCGATGCGCTGCAAGCCGGGAAGGGCGCCGTCGTCGACGCTGACACCCTGGTTGGCCCACCGCATATGTCTTGAGTCAAGAAGTTGGCAGGGTTTCGTGGGTAATGGGGTGAAGGTAGGCCTGCTTTGGGGTGCGGTCATTGAGGGCCTGGTGCGGTCTGATGGTGTTGTAGATGATCCGGAAGCGGTGAG
>NZ_PDCP01000155.1 GCF_002553505.1 Mycolicibacterium agri
CCGTACTTCAGCAGCGCACCGCCACCGGCGAGGTCCAGCAGGTCGATGGGTTCGGGTTCGGACTGGACTGCGGCAACCGGCTTGGCCACGGCACGTGCGCCGGACGCTGCGACACCCGGTGCCGTCTCCGGCTCCTCGCCGGTGCCGGCGATTTTGGCCTCCAGCCTCTCCACGAACTGAGCGAGTAGTTTCTCGGACACCTGCTGGATCATCCCGCTGCCGAACTGGGCGAGCTTGCCGACGATCTGCATGTCGGTGTCGACGGTGACCCGGCTGTTGTTCTCGCCGGCCTCATGTACTGCCAGCGTGATAGTCGCCGACGCGTTGCCCGAGCCGCGGGCTTCCTTACCACTGGCGCTGACCAGTGCCCGGCGCAGCGTGTCGTCCCTGGAAAGGAAGCGGGCCTTCCCACCGAACTCGCTGGTCACCGGGCCGACCTTGATCTTCACCTTGCCCAGGAAGTCCTCGCCGTCTTGGCCCAGGTACGACGCACCCGGCATCAATGGCACGACCTGTTCCAGGTCCATCAACAACTTCCACGCCTCGTCGGGCGAAGCGCTCACGGTGAATTCGTTGCTAATCTTCATCGGCAAATACCTTTCGTGTAGTCCGCGAAAGCGGAGGCGACCGTGTCACGGTCATCGGGCGTCTTCGCCAACGCGCCCAAGCTTGCGTCCGCGTCGGGTGCGGTCAGATCGGCGACGCCCAGGGCGACGAGCGCGGCCACCCAGTCGATGGTCTCGGCGACACCCGGTGGCTTGTCCATGTCCAGACCGCGTGTCTGGCCGACGAATTGGGCCGCGTGGGCGATCAGCGCCGCGGTTGCCCCCGGCACGCTGCGGCGCACAATCGCCGCGGATCGTTCGGGCGCCGGGTAGTCGATCCAGTGGTAGAGACAGCGTCGCCGCAACGCATCATGCAGATCTCGGCTGCGGTTGGAGGTCAGCACAACGATCGGGGTCCGGGGTGCCGCGAAGGTGCCCAGTTCGGGGACGGTGACCGCCGCCTCGCCCAGGAATTCCAGCAGCAGCGCTTCGAATTCGTCGTCCGCCCGGTCGATTTCGTCGATCAGCAGCACCGGTACGCCCGGCCCGCGGTAGCGCACCGCCTGCAGGATGGGACGGTCCACCAGGTACGCCTCGGTGTAGAGGTCGGCCTCGGTGATGGCCGCGTCATGCGCCTCGGCCACCCGGATGCTCATCAGCTGCCGCTGATAATTCCAGTCGTAGAGCGCTTCGGCGGCGGTCAGCCCTTCATAGCACTGCAACCGCAGCAGCGGCGCATCCAGCACTGCGGCAAGGGTTTTCGCGGCGGCCGTCTTACCGACACCGGGCTCGCCCTCCAGCAGCAACGGCCGCCCCAGCGCGATCGCCAGGAAGAGCGCCGAGGCGGTCCCGGTATCGAGCAGATAGTCATACTCGTCGAAACGGCGGACCACGTCGCCGATGTCGTCGAACAACCCGCCTGCGGGGTCGGTCATCGCACCACCGATGCCAGCAGTCGCTCGTAGTCGTCCCAGGTGTCGACGTCCAGCGGAACGTCGGCGTCGACGCGGATCCGACGCACGCCGAACCGCCCGGATTCGATCAGCCGCCACACGCCTTTGTCACCGTGCAGTTCGGCCAGGTCGCCGAATACCCCGCGGCTCACCCAGAACGGATGCCCGATACCGTTCGCGTACTCGCACACCGCGATCGTTGCCCCGCGCCCGCCGGCGATGAGGCTGGCCACCGCCGACGCCGTGATCCCGGGCTGATCGCCGAGCATCAACACGATGCCCTCAGCGGTCGGATCCACCCACGTCAGCGCTGACTTCAACGAAGACGAACACCCCAACCCTGCGTCGTCGACGAGCACGATGTCGAGGCCGTCTAACTCCACCTTCTCCAGGACCTCGTCCGCAGCGCCGCCAAGCGTCACGATCAACTGGTCGAACGGACACCGCCGGGCCATCGCCAGCGTCGCTCCGAGCAAGGTGGTATCGCCCAGCGGCAGTAACTGTTTGGGAGTACCCAGCCGGCGCGAATAGCCCGCCGCCAGCACCACGCCGGTCACTCGTGACCGCAGCATGCGCCGCCCTTCGGTTCCTGCGCCAGCGGTAGTACCGGCGCGGCGGGCTTCGCACCGCCCGTCCGGATCTCCCGGATCACCTCCGCCAGAATGGAAATGGCGATCTCGGCGGGCGTCTCGGCACCGATCGGCAACCCGACCGGGGTGTGCACCCGTTTACGCTCACACTCGGTCAGGCCGAGCTCATCGAGAATGGCAGCGCCGCGGATCTCACTGGCCACCAGCCCGATGTATCCCACATCGGCATCGAGCGCCGCCCGGATCGTCTCGGCCTCAGGTCCACCGTGCGTGGCGATCACCACCGCGGTGGCCGGCCCCGACACGTCGTAATCATCGGTCTGCACGTCGTATCCCAGCGCGACGGTCATGTCCGCCAACGCGTGCGCGATCGGCGTGCCGCCACAGATCCGGATCAGCGGCGCGGGCACCTGCGGCGCCAGGAAGATCTCCAGCGCCCCGCCGGACAGGCAGGGGTTCACCACCACGCACGCACCGGGGGTGTCCGGGAAGTCGACATCACCGGCGGGCAGGACGCGCAGCAACACACTCGCGCCTGCCTGCAACGCGCCCAGCCCCGCCTCGCGGACCGAACCCTGCGCGCATTGCCCGCCGACAAAACCCTCGATGGTGCCGTCGGACAACAGAATCGCCTCGTCGCCGGGGTGAGCCGAGGCCGGCTGCTGGGCCCGCACCACCGTGGCGTGCACAAACGGAGTCCGTGCCAGCCGCAGCTCCCGGGCGCGTTCAGTCATCGTCATAGCGGTACTCATCAGATCGGCGGGGTCGCTCTGCCCTGCATGGCTTCCCACACCCGCGACGGCGTGAGTGGCATGTCTGCGTGGCGAACCCCGAAGGGGGCCAACGCGTCCACCACCGCGTTGACGACCGCCGGCGGTGACCCGACGGTGGCCGACTCGCCGACACCTTTGGCGCCGATCGGGTGGTGCGGCGACGGCGTGACCGTGTGCCCCGTCTCGAAGTGCGGCACCTCCATGGCGGTCGGGATCAGGTAGTCCATCAGCGAACCGCCGAGGCAATTGCCTTGCTCGTCGAAGGCGATCATCTCCATCAGCGCCATGCCGATCCCATCGACAATGCCGCCGTGCACCTGACCTTCGATGATCATCGGGTTGATTCGGGTGCCACAGTCGTCGACGGCCAGGAACCGGCGCACCTTCACCACCGCGGTCCCGGGGTCGATATCCACCACACAGAAATACGCGCCATAGGGATAGGTGAGATTCTCCGGGTTGTAGCAGATCTGGGCGTCGAGGCCGCCCTCCAGGCCCTCCGGCAGGTCTGCCGAACCGTGGGCGCGCATCGCGATGTCCTGGATGGTCACCGATGCCGCCGGGTCACCCTTGACCCGGAAGGAGCCCTTCTCCCACTCCAGGTCCGCCACCGAGGCTTCCAGCATTCCCGAGGCGATGATCTTGGCCTTGTCGCGCACCTTGCGCGCCACCAGGGCGGCCGCAGCGCCCGACACCGGCGTGGACCGGCTGCCGTAGGTCCCCAACCCGAACGGGGTCTGATCGGTGTCGCCATGCACGACGTCGATGTCCTCGGGCGGAATGCCCAGCTCTTCGGCGACGATCTGGGCGAACGTCGTCTCATGGCCCTGCCCCTGGGTCTGAACCGACAGCCGCACAACGGCTTTGCCGGTCGGATGCACCCGCAGCTCGCAGCCGTCGGCCATGCCCAGGCCCAGGATGTCCATGTCCTTGCGCGGGCCCGCGCCGACGGCCTCGGTGAAGAACGACACCCCGATGCCCATCAGCTCGCCGCGGGCGCGCTTCTCGGCCTGCTCTGCCCGCAGCGCGTCGTAGCCGATCATGTCCATCGCCAGCCGCAGCGTCTTCTCGTAGTCACCCGAGTCATACACCCAGCCGGTCTTCGACTTGTACGGAAACTGCTCGGGCTTCAGCAGGTTTCGCAGCCGCAACTCGACGGGGTCCATTTTCAGGTCGAAGGCCAGACAGTCCACCAACCGCTCCACGAAGTAGACGGCCTCGGTGATCCGGAAGGAACAGGCATAGGCCACACCCCCGGGAGCCTTGTTGGTGTAGACAGCGGTCATGTGGCAGTAGGCGGCCTCGATGTCGTAGCTGCCGGTGAACACCCCGAAGAACCCGGCCGGGTACTTGACCGGAGCCGCAGTACCGTTGAACGCGCCGTGATCGGCCAGCACGTTCGACCGGATCGCCAGAATCTTGCCGTCCTTGGTGGCCGCGATCTCACCCAGCATGACGTAGTCACGCGCGAAGCCGGTAGACATCAAGTGCTCCGCGCGGTCCTCCATCCACTTGACCGGCTTGCCCAGCAGCAGCGAACCCACGATCGCGCACACATAACCCGGATAGATCGGCACCTTGTTGCCGAAACCACCACCGATGTCAGGCGAGATGACCTGGATCTTATGTTCGGGCAAGCCCGCCACCAACGCATAAAGAGTGCGGTGCGCGTGCGGGGCCTGCGTGGTGGACCACAGTCGCAGCTTGCCGCTCACCGGGTCGAGATCAGCGACCGCCCCGCAGGTCTCCATCGGGCACGGATGCACCCGCGGGTAGATGATCTCCTGGGTGACCACGACGTCAGCCTTGGCGAAAGCAGCATCGGTGGCCGCCGCATCGCCGGTCTCCCAGTCGAAGCAATGGTTATCGGTCTTGCCGTCCAGGTCGGTGCGGATCACCGGAGCCTCCGGCGACAGCGCCTTGCGCACGTCGATGACTGGATCCAGCGGCTCGTATTCGACGTCGATCAGTTCCAGCGCGTCGCGCGCCGAGTAGCGGTCCTCGGCGACGACGAACGCCACCTCCTGGCCCTGGAAACGCACCTTGTCGGTGGCCAACACGGCCTGCACGTCGTTGGACAGGGTCGGCATCCACGCCAGCCCCTTCTCCGCCAGCATCGCGCCGGTCACCACCAGCTTGACCTTCGGATGTGCCTGCGCCGCCGAGATATCGACGCTAACGATGTTGGCGTGCGCGAAGGGCGAGCGCAGGATCGCCAGGTGCAACATACCCGGCAACTGCACGTCATCGACATAGTTCCCGCGGCCCCGGATGAACCGGGGATCCTCCTTGCGCAGCATCCGGCCGTAACCACACGGCTTCTTGTCGTTGTCGGCCGTCTCGTTATCCTCGATAACGTCTGCAGTCGTCATGCGTTCACCTCATCCTTATGGGCAGCCTCGCTTTTTGCCGCCCACTGAACCGAGCGGACAATAGTCGTATAGCCGGTGCACCGGCAGATCTGTCCCGAAATGGCTTCCCGGATCTCGTCTTCGGACGGGTCAGGATTGCTGTTCAGCAGCGCCCGAGCGGTGATCATCATGCCCGGCGTACAAAAACCGCACTGCAGGCCGTGGCACTGCATGAAGCCCTCCTGAACCGGATCCAGCTTGCCGTCCTTCTCCAGGCCCTCGACCGTGGTGACCTCATGACCACCGGCCATCACAGCCAGCATCGTGCAGGACTTCACCGGTTCGCCGTCGAGTGCCACCACACACGTGCCGCAGTTGCTGGTATCACAGCCCCAGTGAGTTCCAGTCATGCCCAGCTGATCCCGCAGGAAGTGCACGAGCAGCGTACGGGGTTCGACCTCGGCGGTCACAGACTCACCGTTAATGGTCATGGTCACTTGCATCGTCGTGAATTCCCTTTCTTCAGATCAGGCGTTCAGCACGCGCGCCACGGCGGTGCGGAGGGTTCGGATGGTGAGTTCGGACGCGAGGTGACGCTTGTAGTCGGCGCTGCCGCGCTGATCGGTGGTCGGCTCGCAGGCCGCTGCGGCACCGCGTCCCGCCTCCGCGAAGGTTTCCTCGCTGGCAGGCTTGCCCACGATCGCGGCAGCGGCAGCGGCCAATGCCTCGGCGTCCGGGTTGACAGCCGTGAGACCGAAGTGGGCAGCGGCGATGGTGGGGCCGTCGAGCGTCACCGAGGACCCGGCGGCCGCGACCGCCCAGTCACCGACCCGGCGCTCGACCTTGGCATAGGCGCTCGACGTGTTGGCGCGCAGCGGAATCTTGACCTCGACTAGCAACTCGTTGGGCTCCAGCGATGTCTCGTACGGCCCGACATGGAATTCGGCCATCGACAGCTCGCGCCGCCCGGCTGGACCCTGCGCCACGACCGTCGCGTTCAGCACCTCGCAGACTGTCGTCAAGTCCTCGGAGGGATCTGCCTGGCACAGCGATCCACCGACCGTTCCGCGGTTGCGCACCACCGGATCGGCGATGACGAGTTCCGCGTCGCGGAAGATCGGGCATACTGCGTTGAGGTCGGCGGATTGGAGCGCTTCGCGGTGCCGCACCATCGAGCCGAGACGCACCACCGTGGGTTCGACGGTGATGTACCCGAGTTCACCCACCAGGTCGTTGAGGTCGACCAGGTACTCGGGGTTGGCGATGCGCAGCTTCATCATCGGCAGCAGGCTGTGACCGCCAGCTACCATCATCGCCGAGTCCCCCAGACGATCCAGAAGGCTCACGGCATGGGCCACACTCGTGGCTCTCTCGTACTCGAATGGTCCGGGCACTTGCATGTGATCATCCTCACAACGTCGTGGCTGAAGTGGCTAGTTTCCGTTGCCGCCGCGATGGCGTCAATAGCGAGTTAAGGAATCACTTAACTCGGGGTCTGATCCGTAATCGGAGCCGCGTTTGCCCACGTCAGACCCCCACTCGTGATGGATGCGGCCACCGAGCTGGGCCAGCGGACGCCCGCCACCACCCCACTGGCACGCGATGATCTCAGCCGCGATCGACACCGCGGTCT
>NZ_PDCP01000156.1 GCF_002553505.1 Mycolicibacterium agri
CTACGATGCATCACGGACCGACCAACCCCTGGTCGGAATCCAATAGCTCGAGCCTCCGGCGAATCCAGGGCGATTCAACCCACTCAGCCAGATCGAGCGCGAGAAGGCCGCACCCCGACGCCGCCGCACCCGCGCCCAAAACCGCGCCGCCCACATCCAAACCCTCCGCCGCAACAACAGCGAACTGGCCGCCCACATCATCACCGAACGCACAAACCCCCACCCTTCTAAGACGTTGCCGCCCAACCCATCGCACGGCAACCGTGAATGCAATCCGGGGCCGATCACCCGATTGCTGGAGTCGTTCAGCCCTGCTCTGCTGCAGGGTCAGTCCGCTAAGTACAGCGAGTAGTGCCCGGGCCCAGTTTGGTAGCAGTATGAGTAGCTGTTGCCGATGGCATTTGCCTGCCTGGCCGCGCTCTGACATGCCGCTTGATTCGGTCCGAAGTCGATGTAATCGTCGGCGGTGGCGACTGCTGTGTCGACCAAAGACGCGGTGACAGCGCAAGCTCCAAGCAGAGCCACCTTGAGACTGAATCGCATAGAAAGGCTCCTCGCCCGAACTTGGGATGATGTGGGGGGCACACTACGGCATCGATGGATGCGGGCGGAACAGTTTGCTAGAAAAGGGCACTCGGCTGTCTGCAAAACCTCACCGCTGTCCGCCAAACCCCACCCTTTCTAAGGCCCTTTCCACGGCGTGAGGCGGGGAGTCCACGCCGGTACGTTGCGGCGGTATTCATCGTATTGATCGCCGTAAGTCCTTGCGAGCGTGGGGTCTTCGTACCACCGCACGAATGACGCGGTGATGATCCACCCGATGATCGCGTACACGACGAGCCAGATGCTGTCGAAAAGCAGTGCCTGGCCGAGGATTGCGGTCAGCAAACCGGCATACATCGGATTGCGCACGAAGCGGTTGAATCCCGTCACGACCAGACGTTCGGTCGGCGCGACGGGCATCGGCGTGCCGCCGGCCTTGACGAACTCGACGAAGGCGTGAACCGGCGGTATGAGCCCGAGCACGATGAGCGCGCCGCCCAGAATCAGCCGCAAGGGCGGGCTGGACTCGGGGATCTCCCAGCGGGTGATCAGCCACGGGCCCAGCCCCACTAATGTCCCTGGCGCGACAACGAAGAAAACCGCGGACGCGAGGGCGGCGGCGGGGGTACGCACCGCCCAAGTATTGCCTATGTGTTCGGGAAATCTTCCGAAAGTTGGGTCAGGCGCGCGCTATTGCCGGACGGATCGCGGAATCCGGAGTCGATGCCGTACGGCAACTGGGTCGGAGGTTCGGTGAACTCGACACCGCGCTCGGTCATCTCCCGGTAGGACTTCTCGATGTCGTCGGTGACCAGGAATACGGTGCCTGCAAAGCCCTTCGCGGTCAGGTCGAGCACCTGCTTGCGCGTGGCGTCATCCATGAGCGGCTCGCCGGGCACGGCCATCAGCACGATCGACACGTCGTCTTGTCCCGGCGGGCCGACCGTCAACCACCGAAAGTTCTCGTTGGGCAACGTAACGTCCTGGCGCACTTCCATACCGACCTTCTCGGTCCAGAACTTCAGCGCCACTTCCTGGTCGTGCACCCACAGGTGCGTCCTTGCGATTTTGATCATGGCGACGACGCTAGGGCTCCTCGGCGCGGTCCGTCTTCTCCCGGTGTGCTGTCTTCACCCGGCTGTCGGCTGGCGGGCGGGTGTCGCGGGCGAGGATGCAACTGGGCACGGGCGCCTGCGTCACGGCCGGCGGCAGGCTCGCGCGGTAGGCGGCGGGCGGCAGGCCGTACACCCGGGCAAAGCTCGTCGTGAAGGAGCCGACACTCTGCAATCCGACCATCACGCAGATGTCGGCGACCGACCGATCGGTGTAGCGCAGCAGGGCCGCCGCACGTTCCAACCGTCGCGTCTGCAGATAGGCACTGGGGGACTCGCCGAACGTCCGGGTGAACATCCGGCTGAAGTGGGCTCGCGACAGGCCGGCCGCGGCCGCCAGATCGTCGACGGTGATGGGGTCGGCGTAGCGCGAATCGACCAGATCCTTCGCTCGTTGTAGATAACGAGCGGGAACAACCTGCGCCATCTGAATATTATGTATGGGCGAACGAGTTGGCCGGGCGGCCGCGGGTCGTCGCTGAGACGACAC
Organism: Mycolicibacterium agri; assembly: GCF_002553505.1. Taxonomy (GTDB): domain Bacteria; phylum Actinomycetota; class Actinomycetes; order Mycobacteriales; family Mycobacteriaceae; genus Mycobacterium; species Mycobacterium agri. The sequence continues at coordinate 2,146 of NZ_PDCP01000156.1, forward strand.
GAGGAAAGTCCGGACTTCACAGAGCAGGGTGGTTGCTAACGGCAACCCGGGGTGACCCGCGGGAAAGTGCCACAGAAAACAGACCGCCACCGGAAACGGTGGTAAGGGTGAAACGGTGCGGTAAGAGCGCACCAGCATTCCGGGTGACCGGAATGGCTCGGCAAACCCCACCCGAAGCAAGGCCAAGAAGACCGCACGTGGTGCGGTTGCGCAGACGCTTGAGGGTTGCTCGCCCGATGTCTGCGGGTAGGCCGCTTGAGGCACCCGGTGACGGGATGTCCAGATGGATGGTCGCCGCCTCGTCGCCGTGATGGTCCGCGGCGGTGAGGAACAGAATCCGGCTTACAGGCCAACTCGTTCGCCCCGCCTATCGGGCCTTGCGCACCGCCTTCTTCAGTTTCGACAGCGCCTTGTCCAGCTGCCGACGCGCGTTCTGGGCCAGCTGGTCTTCCCTCGCGTAGAGCAGCCCGTAGGTGAAGGTGTCCTCGCCCGCCGCGTGCGCCGCCTCGGCCTGCTGACTCAAATGGGTACGGCTGACGACGCTGTCCTGGTGATCGCCAAGCAGGGTCTGGATCTGCTTGGCCCGCTCCGACACCTCGTCCGCCCCGGTCGCCGCGGCAGTGTAGCGAAGCCGTTTGGCTCCCTTGCGAATTCGGTGCAGCGCCTCGTCACGCTCCTCATCGGCGGCGGCCTTCGCGGCGTTCTTTGCGGCTTTGCGTACGCGCTTGTACGCGGCGTCGATGGTGGTTTCGGCCTGCTCGTCGGCCGCGACCGGCGCTGGCTCGGCGGCGACCAGACCCTCGAGCGCGTCCAGCAGACGGAAGTAGCGTTCGGAGCGCATCGCGGCCACCGCCCGGCGCAGACCGGACTTGTAGCGTCGCTTCGCGCCCTCGACCAACCGCTCCCGAATGGGCCCGCGCACCAACTCGTCCGGCAGTTCGTCCAACGCCTTCTCATAGCGCTCGGCCAGCACTTCGGCATCGCGGGCTACACCCAGCACGGCGGCCAACTGCCGCAGTTCCTCGAGAATCCACGCGTCGCTGGAGATGCCGAACGCGCCCTCGGACGCCTGCAGCAGGCTGCGGATCTTGCGTGTGGTCACCCGCATCTGGTGCACCGAGTCGTAGACGTCGGCGCGCACCGCACGATCCCACGCGATCAACTGCTCCACCTGTTCGGCGACGGCGCGGCGGATCGGATCCGACGCCTTCCTCGACGCCTTCGTCGACGCCTTCGTCGCCGCGTGGTCGTCGTCGCTGGCGTCGCTCGCCAGCACCCGGGCCAGTTTCGACCCGTGTTCGGCGGGCACCGCCCCCGCGTCCAGGAGCCGGTTGGAAAGCCGGTCCAACAGCTCCGGCGGTGCGCCCTCGGCCAGCTCCAGTTCCCATTCGCGCCAGTGCTGCTCGTCGCCGCCCTCGGCCGACGCGGTCACGTTGTCGTCGCTGAACTCGGCGATGGGTGATCCGTCGGCGCCGTAGAGAACGTCCACGGTGCGTTCGGTGCTGATCCTCGCGACGGGCGCCAGCGGCCGGTCCCGAACGATGGCCAGCACCACGTCCTTCAGCGACTCCGGCACCGCGCCGCCGTCGTCGTCCAGAGGCGCCCGCACCTCCGTGCGAGCGTCGGGGCCCGCGGGCAACTTGAGGTGCCAGCCCTCATCCGGCCCGCCGGTGCGCCTGCGCAACGTGATCCGGCGGCGAGCCAGATCGTGGCCAGGGGTGTCGAAGTAGACGGCCTCCAGGTGCTGTGCGGGCGAGCGTTCCACCCGCGCCACCGCCGAAAGCCCATCGAACGACGGCGACACCGTGGAATCGACGACGTCGAACTTGCGCTCGACCTCGGTATGCCGGGAGGTTTTCGGCGTGTTCGCAGCCATCTCGACCTTCGTTTGTGGACTTTGGTGAGCTCAGCGTGCCATACCCGGATCAATGTCAGAATCTGCCCATGTACAGCGACGGCCGTGGTCGTCCACGGCTGGAACGCTCGCGGCGGCCGGGTAGAAGTGCGCGCGAGGAGATTCTCGACGCGGCCGCCGAACTGTTCACCGCCCAAGGCTATGCGCGCACGTCGACCCGGCAGATCGCCGAGGCCGTCGGCATCCGTCAGGCCTCGCTTTATCACCACTTCGGCACCAAGGACGACATCCTCGATGCGCTGCTGTGGGGCACGATCGACGATCCGCTGCGGTTGGCGGGGGAGCTGCTCACCGAGGACGGGCCTGCGGCGCCGTTGCTGCACGCGCTGGTCGTGTTCGACGTCGGCCAGCTCTGCACGGGTCGCTGGAACCTCGGCGCGCTCTATCTTCTGCCCGAATTACGGACGCCGCGCTTCCAGCCGTTCCGTTTGCGTCGCGGCGAGTTGCGCGACCGCTACGCCGCACTGGCCCGCCGGGTGATCGCCGAGTCCGCCGGCCCGGATGACGCCTACGACCTGCCCTTCCGGCTGGTGGAGTCGGTGATCAACCGCCGCTCCGACGGCGAGGGCCGACTGGCCGATCAGCCGTGGATCATCGCCGAGGCGGCGCTGCGCACGCTGGGCTTCGCGGGAGACTTCGCCGCGCTGCGGACGCTGACCGGCCAGCGGCTGAGGCTCACCGATAAAGTCCACGTGTGACCGAATACCAGACCATCAGTCTCGAACAGTCCGGCCCCATCGCGCGGATCACATTGAATCGGCCCGAAGCCGCAAACGGCATGAACAACACCATGACTCGGGAGTTGGCCGATGCCGCGGCTCGCTGTGACAGCGACGCGACAAGGGTTGTGGTTTTGACTGGTGCGGGCCGATTCTTTTCTGCCGGAGGCGATCTCAAGGATTTCGCCGGCGCAGCCGATCGCGGGCGTCACATCAAGGGTGTCGCCGACGATCTGCACCGCGCGATCTCGACGTTCGCGCGGATGAACGCCGTGCTGATCACCGCGGTCAACGGCACTGCTGCCGGTGCGGGCTTCTCGCTGGCGGTGACAGGGGATCTGGTTCTGGCCGCCGAATCGGCGTCGTTCACGATGGCCTACACCAAGGTCGGGCTCAGCCCCGACGGCAGCGCGTCCTACTTCCTGCCCCGGCTGATCGGCATCACCAAGACCAAGGAGCTGATGCTGACCAACCGCACGCTGTCGGCGCAAGAGGCCTCGCAGTGGGGGTTGGTCACCGAGGTGGTGCCCGGCGCCGAGCTAACCGCCAGGGCCGATCAGCTTGCGACCCAAATGGCCGCCACCGCAAGCGGATCCAACGGTGCGGTCAAGGCGTTGATGTTGACGACGTTCTCCAGCGGGCTCGAAGAGCAGATGGAGCTCGAGGGCCGCACCATCGCGCAGCGCGCCGAGTCCGCACAGGGCCGCGAAGGCGTCGACGCCTTCATGGCCAAGCGCAAGCCGGACTTCGCCTAATACCGCCTAATACCTAGTAGCTGTGCTCGTCGTCGGGGAACACGCCGCTGGCTACTTCCTCGGCGAATTGCGTTGCGGCATTGCGCAATTCGGTGCCAACGTCGCCGAAGCGCTTGACGAACTTGGCGGTCTTACCGCTGGTCATGCCCGCCATGTCCTGCCAAACCAGAACCTGCGCATCGCAATTCGGTCCCGCGCCGATGCCGATGGTCGGAATGGTCAGCTTGCCGGTGATCTGGGTGGCCAGTTCCGCGGGCACCATCTCCAGTACGACGGCGACCGCACCGGCCTCCTGCACGGCGATCGCATCGTGGATGGTCTGCTCGGCGGCGTCGCCGCGGCCTTGCACCCGGAACCCGCCTAGGCCGTTGACGCTTTGCGGCGTGAAACCGATGTGCGCGATCACGGGAATGCCTGCTTGCGTCAGCGTCGCGATCTGATCGGCCACGCGCTCGCCGCCCTCGAGCTTGATGGCGTGCGCGCCGGTCTCCTTCATGAAACGGGTGGCGCTCTCCAGCGCCTTCTGCGGGCCCGGCTCGTAGCTGCCGAACGGCAGGTCGGCCACTACCAGCGCGTGCGGGGCGCCCCGTACCACGCCGCGAACCAGCGGAATGAGTTCGTCAATGGTCACCGGCACCGTGGTGTCGTAGCCGTAGACCACGTTGGCGGCGGAGTCGCCGACCAGCAGCACCGGAATGTCGGCGTCATCGAAGATGCGGGCGGTGGAGTAGTCGTACGCGGTCAGCATGGCCCACTTGTGGCCTTCTGCCTTCCACTTGTGAAGGTGATGAGTGCGGACCTTCGTGCGCGGTTTCGTCGTTCCGGCAGCACCGTAAACGGTCTGTTCAGACATCGTTGTCCCTCGTGGCTGTTTCGGGTCGATCCTCGTGGCCCAATGCGGGTCCCCGGGCTCGTCTGACCTCCTAAGTCTGCCACCGGTGACGAAGAAGATGAACTTCAGGTTAAGTGGATTTCCTCACACTACGATCGCGTCATGCAACGGCTCAGCGGACTTGACGCCAGCTTCCTCTACCTCGAAACGGCCGCCCAGCCACTGCATGTGTGTTCGATCTTGGAACTCGATACGGCCACCATGCCGGGCTGAATCGCCCTGGAAATGCTGGAGGCTCCTGACCTTGGAAACGAGGATGCAGGTATGCCGAAGGAACAGTCGCCTGG
>NZ_PDCP01000157.1 GCF_002553505.1 Mycolicibacterium agri
GAAAGCCATACCCGACATCCCTGGGTGATTCGAAGCCTAAGGCCGACGACCCCAAACACCCTTCAAGAAAGGTAAGGGACCGATGGCCAATTTCGTGTTCATGCTCACCCACGGCGACCGGACCGTCGACAACGCCGCCGAGATCGTGCCCACCCTGGCCGACAGCGGGCTGCACTACATCGGATTCAAAGACGTGGGAGCCGATTCCGCGCGGCAACGGCAACTGACCGCGCTCGCCCACGACGCAGGCTTCGAGGTGATGCTCGAGGTGGTGTCGACCAGCAAGGAGGCCGAGCTGGCCTCGCTGCGATCGGCGGCCGAAGCGGGCGTGGACTGGATCCTTGGCGGCACGCACGGCGCGGAGACCGCGGGCATGCTTCCCGACGGTGTGCGCTACTGCCCGTTCCCCGGCCGCGTGGTCGACCATCCGAGCGTGCTGAATGGCACTGTCGACGAGATCTCCGCCGACGCAGCGCGACTCACGGCGTTGGGGCACATCGCCGGTCTCGACCTGCTCGCGTATCGGCACCCGAGCGTTGACGCTCTGGAGTTGATCCGCGCGGTGGTCGCGAAGGCGAACGGCCCCGTGATCGTCGCCGGATCGATCGCCAGCATCGACCAGGCCGTCGCCGTCAGCGGCGCGGGAGCGTGGGGATACACCATCGGCAGCGCCATATTCGACGGTCTGCTGCCGGGCGCGCCGTCCGTCGCTGAACAGGTCCGGCGGGTGCTCGAGGAGACGGCGGAGCGGACACAGCAACAGCCGACGCCGGCCGCCGAGGCGGCACACGGAACCACGTAGGCTGGTGGAATGGCTCGTGGCATGCCCGGGGAGACGTTGCTCGCCGATCGATTACGCGACCAACTGCTAGAGGACATCACGAACTCGCAGCTGCCGCCAGGCACCAAATTGCCCACCGAGGGCGAACTTTCCAAGCGGTTCGGGGTGTCGCGCGCCACCGTGCGCGAAGCGGTTCGCGGGCTCGTGGAAGCGGGCTACGTCACGCGGCGTCGCGGATCGGGCAGCTATGTCGCCGAGCGTCGACGCATGCCGCACGGCCTCGACTCGACTCTGAGCTATTTGGCGATGATCGAGAACGCGGGCGCGAAGGCCGGGATGCGGGTACTCGACGCGGTTTTCGAGGAGTCCACCAACATCGACAGCGTTCTGCACGTGCGCCCGGGGGAGAAGGTGCTGGCGGTGGAGCGGGTGCGCACGGCCGACGATCAGCCCGTGATCTACTCCCGCGACCGCATTCCGGCCCGGCTGCTGCGGCACGACCTGGATCTGGCCAATCTCGACCCGTCACTGTTCGCGCTGCTGCGGTCGTGCGGGCATGCCGCCGACCACGCGACGGCGACACTGCGCGCGGTCCCCAGCACCATCTGCACGGCCAAGATGCTGCGGGTGCGGCGTGGCAAACCGCTGCTCTACATCGAGGAGGTCGATTACGACCGCGACGGCACCCCGGTGATGCTGTCGCGGGAGTGGCACGTGTCCGAGGCGTTCGACGTGCGGATCAACCGGCGGGCGCAGGTCCCGCAGGCGCCGCGGATGCGGTAGCGGTTTAATGGTCGGATGCCCTACCTTTAGAGAGTGACAATCTGGTAAATCTACGTGGTCACGCAGCGGAGAGGCGGTCTCGTGATGGTTGAGTCGCAGACATGAGTGGGATGTTGTCGAAAACCGAACTGGAGTCGTTGGTCGCCTCCGGCGACATCGACACCGTGATCCTGGCGTTCTGCGATATGCAGGGGCGCCTGACCGGCAAACGAGTCTCGTCGCGGCTGTTCGTCGAGGAGGTCGCGGCTCACGGCGCCGAATGCTGCAACTACCTGTTGTCCGTCGACGTCGACATGAACACCGTGGACGGCTACGCCATGTCCAGCTGGGACACCGGCTACGGCGATATGGTGATGAAGCCCGACTTCACGACGCTGCGCCGCATCCCCTGGCTACCGGGCACCGCGCTGGTGATGGCCGACCTGTTCTGGACCGACGACCGCCCGGTTGAGGTGGCGCCGCGCAGCATCCTGAACCGGCAGGTGGACCGCCTCAGCGAACTCGGGCTGGTGCCCTATGTCGGCACCGAGTTGGAGTTCATGGTCTTCGAAGACTCCTACCGTGACGCGTGGGCGGCCGGCTACCGGAACCTGAAGCCGGCCACCGACTACAACGTCGACTACGCGATGCTCGGGTCGACGCGGATGGAGCCGCTGCTGCGCGACATCCGGCTGGGCATGACCGGGGCGGGCATGTACTGCGAGGGCGTGAAGGGGGAGTGCAACTTCGGTCAGCAGGAGATCGCGTTCCGCTACGACCACGCCCGAGTCACCTGCGACAACCACACGATCTACAAAAACGGTGCCAAGGAGATCGCCGACCAGCACGGCAAGAGCATCACCTTCATGGCGAAATTCAATGAGCGGGAAGGCAACAGCTGCCACATTCACATCTCGCTGCGCGGTGAGGACGGCAGTCCGGTGTTCGCCGCCGAGGACAGCCCCTACGGAATGTCGGAGCTGTTCCGCAGTTTCATCGCCGGCCAGTTGGCGACGCTTCGCGAGCTGACGCTGTTCTATGCGCCCAACATCAACTCCTACAAGCGTTTCGTCGAGGGCAGCTTCGCCCCGACCGCGATCGCGTGGGGGCTGGACAACCGCACGTGCGCGCTGCGGGTGGTCGGCCACGGCCACAGTATGCGGATGGAGAACCGAGCGCCGGGCGGCGACGTCAACCAATACCTCGCGGTGTCGGCGTTGATCGCGGGCGGGCTCTACGGCATCGAGCAGGAACTCGAGCTGCCGGACCCGCTGGAGGGCAACGCCTACACCAGCGGCGCCGAGTGCCTGCCGACCACGCTGAGCGAGGCTGCCGACCTGTTCGCCAAGTCGCAGGTGGCCCGGGAAGCGTTCGGCGACGAGGTCGTCGAGCACTACCTCAACAACGCCCGCGTGGAGCTGGCTGCATACAACGCCGCGGTGACCGACTGGGAAAGGGTGCGCGGTTTTGAGCGACTTTGACCGGGACAACGGCGCCGGATCACACAGACAACGTGGCCACGACGCCAATCCCGTGCTCGGCCTGACCACCTACCTGCAGCAGGCGCAGACCGGGGTGTGGGATGTGCACGCGAGCTTCCTGCCCGCCATCTACATGGAAGGCGTCAACCTCGCGGGCGGCATCGCGGTGCTCCTGCCGCCGCAGGGGGTTGACGCCGCCGAGCGCGTGCTCGACGGGCTGGACGGGCTGATCATCACCGGCGGACGCGACATGGACCCGGCCACGTATGGGCAGCAGCGTCACCCCTCGACCGACGAACCGGTTCAGGAGAACCGCCTGCGCGACGAGTGGGAACTCGCGTTGGTGCGCGGTGCGCTGCGGCGGGGCATGCCGCTGCTCGGCATCTGCCGCGGCGCACAGGTCGTCAATGTCGCGCTCGGCGGCACACTGCATCAGCACCTGCCCGACGTCGTCGGCCACACCCGCCATCAGCAGGGCAACGCCGTGTTCTCCACGTCCTCGGTGCGCACGGTGCCGGGCACCTTGCTGGCATCACTGATCGGGGACACATCCGACGTGCAGTGCTACCACCATCAGGCTATCGACCGGCTCGGTGACGGCCTGATCGTCAGCGCCAAGGACAGCGACGGCGTCATCGAGGCCGTCGAAATCCCTGGCGACAACTTCGTTTTGGCAGTGCAGTGGCACCCCGAGGAACGCCTCGACGACATCCGGCTCTTCGCCGGAGTGGTACGGGCCGCCGCACAGTATGCGACCGGAAAGGTGAACGCGTGAGCACATCGACTGTCATCAACCCCGCAACGGAGCAGGAGATCCGCACCGTCGAGCAGGTTGACGAGGCCGGTGTCGACGACGCCGTCGCGCGGGCCATCGCCGCTCAGCGCGCGTGGGCTGCACGTCCACCCGCCGAAAAGGCCGCCGCCCTACGGGCGTTCGCGTCCGTCGTCGACGCGCACGTCGACGAACTGGCCGCCATCGAGGTGGCCAACTCCGGGCACCCGATCGGTAACGCGGAATGGGAGGCCGGCCACGTCCGCGACGTGTTGAACTTCTACGCCGCCAGCCCGGAGCGCCTGTCGGGCCAGCAGATCCCGGTGGCGGGTGGCCTCGACATCACGTTCAACGAGCCGATCGGCGTCGTCGGCGTCATCACCCCGTGGAACTTCCCGATGACGATCGCGTCGTGGGGCTTCGCGCCGGCACTGGCGGCGGGCAACGCGGTGCTGATCAAGCCCGCCGAATGGACGCCGCTGACCACGATCCGCCTCGGCGAATTGGCGCTCGAAGCCGGGTTACCCGAGGACCTGTTCCAAGTGCTTCCCGGCAAGGGATCCGTAGTCGGCGAGCGCTTCGTCAGCCACCCGGACGTCCGCAAGATCGTCTTCACCGGATCGACCGAGGTCGGCACCCGTGTGATGGCCGAGGCCGCCAAACAGGTCAAGCGGGTCACGCTGGAGCTGGGCGGCAAGAGCGCCAACATCGTGTTCGAGGACTGCGATCTGGAACGCGCCGCGGCCACCGCGCCGTACGGGGTGTTCGACAACGCCGGGCAGGACTGCTGTGCGCGAAGCCGAATCCTGGTGCAGCGCAGCGTCTACGACCGGTTCATGGAGCTGCTGGAGCCCGCCGTGAAGGGTGTCGTCGTCGGCGACCCCACGTCGAGGGACACCGAGATGGGCCCGCTGGTGTCTGCCGCACACCGCGATTCGGTGGCCTCCTACGTGCCCGACGACGCACCCGTCGCGTTCCGGGGCAGCGCCCCCAGCGGGCCCGGTTATTGGTTCCCTCCGACGGTGTTGACCCCGCAGCGCAACGACCGCACCGTCACCGAAGAGATCTTCGGCCCGGTGGTCACGGTGCTTCCGTTCGACGACGAGGCGGACGCGATCGCTATGGCCAACGACACGAATTACGGCTTGTCCGGGTCGATCTGGACCGACAACCTGTCGCGCGCGGTCCGGGTCGCGCGGGCTGTCGAGTCGGGCAATCTGTCGGTCAACTCGCACTCCTCGGTGCGTTTCAACACGCCGTTCGGCGGGTTCAAACAGTCCGGGCTCGGCCGAGAACTGGGTCCCGACGCGCCGCTGCACTTCACGGAAACCAAGAACGTCTTCTTTGCGATCGGAGAGAGCTGAATGGACCTGACCCAGCGGCTGAAGGACAAGGTCGCCGTAATCACCGGCGGTGCAAGCGGTATCGGTCTGGCGACCGCCAAGCGGATGCGCGCGGAGGGCGCCACGATCGTCATCGGCGACATCGACCCGGCCTCCGGCAAGGCGGCCGCCGACGAACTCGAAGGGCTGTTCGTGCCGGTCGACGTCTCCGACCAGGTGGCCGTCGACACGCTTTTCGACACCGCCGCAAAGACGTACGGCTCGGTCGACATCGCGTTCAACAACGCGGGCATCTCGCCGCCGGAGGACGATCTGATCGAAAACACCGATCTGGATGCGTGGCAGCGGGTTCAGGACATCAACCTCAAGTCGGTGTTCCTGTGCTGCAAGGCCGCGCTGCGGCACATGGTTCCGCAGCAGAAGGGCGCGATCATCAACACCGCGTCGTTCGTGGCGGTGATGGGGTCGGCGACGTCGCAGATCAGCTACACCGCGTCGAAGGGCGGCGTGCTCGCGATGTCGCGTGAACTCGGCGTGCAGTACGCCCGGCAGGGGATTCGGGTGAATGCACTGTGCCCCGGCCCGGTGAATACGCCGCTGCTGCAGGAGCTTTTCGCCAAGGATCCCGAACGCGCCGCGCGCCGCCTGGTGCATGTGCCGCTGGGGCGGTTCGCCGAGCCGGAAGAGTTGGCCGCCGCGGTGGCATTCCTCGCCAGCGACGACGCCTCGTTCGTCACCGCGTCGACGTTCCTCGTCGACGGCGGCATCAGCTCGGCCTACGTCACACCGCTGTAGAGACCATGGCGGCCGACCCGGAGACCCCGCTCGCAGGCGAAGCGCTGCTTCGCCCGGTTCGGCCGGGAAACGCCTTCGAAGAGACCGTCGGCCGACTGTTGCAGACCATCCGCCTCGGCGTGTTGCAGCCGGGCGAATCCCTGCCCCCGGAACGGGAACTGGCGGCCCGACTGGGCGTCAGCCGCGACACCGTGCGCGAGGCGATCAAATCGCTTTCCGACGCGGGCTACCTCGTGTCGCGGCGCGGACGATACGGCGGCACGTTCCTTGCCGAACCGCTACCCGCGCACACCGGAGACCACCTGCGGGTCACTCGCGCCGAGATCGACGATGTGCTGCGGCTGCGGGAAATCCTCGAGGTCGGTGCCGCGCGGATGGCGGCCAGTCAGACGCTGACGTCGGCCGAGCGGGAGATGCTGTGGGCGCGGCTGACCGATGTGCGCGGCGCCTCCGGCGACGACTACCGGCGGCTGGACTCGCGGCTGCACCTGGCGATCGCCGAAGCGGCGGGTTCGCCGTCGCTGGTGACGCTGTTGGCCGAAAACCGCATGCGGGTCAACGGACTGCTGGACCAGATCCCGCTGCTGTCGCGCAACATCGCCCACTCCGACGAACAGCACGAGGCGATCGTCATCGCGATTCTCGCCGGAGACTGCGAGGGTGCGGCCGCCGCGATGCTGGCCCACGTCGCGGGCTCGGCGTCGCTGTTGCACGGCTTCCTCGACTGAATGACGGCCCTCCCCCTATCGCGCCCACCGCAGGAGCCCACACCGGG
>NZ_PDCP01000158.1 GCF_002553505.1 Mycolicibacterium agri
CCACCGGCAACACTCGGCAATCGGCAAGGTCCCACCCATCACCCGATTGACCAACCTGCCTGGGCAGTACAGCTAGCTTCAGGTGCCCGGCCAGCGAGGCCGCCTCGGCGCCGATGCCCTCCATCAGGCAGCCGTCGCCGCACAGCGCGTACACGTCGTAGTCGAACAGCTCGTAGCCGGGCCGGTTGAAGGTGGCGGCCTGCCACAGCCCGGCGATGGCCATGCCGACGCTGGTGGCGATCCCGGTGCCCAACGGGCCGGTGGTGCACTCGACGCCGGAGGTCCAGCGGTACTCGGGGTGGCCGGGGCACTTGGAGTCCAGCTGCCGGAACCGGCGCAGATCATCCAGCGAGACGGCGGGCTCTCCGACGATCTCATAGTCGGGGTTGACCGACTTGACCCCGGCCAGGTGCAGCAACGAGTACAGCAGCGCCGAGGCGTGCCCGACCGAGAGCACGAACCGGTCCCGGTTGGCCCACACCGGCAGCTCCGGGTCGAAGCGCAGGTAGTCCTGCCACAGCTTGTAGGCCACCGGGGCCAGCGCCATCGGAGTGCCCGGGTGCCCCGAGTTGGCCACCTGCACCGCATCGATCGACAGCGTGCGGATCGTGTTGATGGACAGCTGCTCGATGTCGGTGGCGGGATGTGTTTCAAGTGTCATGTTGACGCTCCTCGGTAGGCCTCGAAATCAGAGACAGAAGGTATGTGCAGTCCCGGCCATGCCAGTACCGGACCATCGTCGGGCCGAATATGCGCCGCACCGCCGCAGCGGAACGATCACGGCAGCAGCGCATGGCCAGGATCGGGTGCAATCCGGGCAAGAGAGTCATCAAGTTATGACTGTTCACACGATCGCCCGGTGGCACGGTCAGACGCCGACGCACGCGGGGGCCCGCAGTTCCCCCACGCGGTGGAACGCTGCGGCGCCCCACCAGGCCGTTGGTGGGAAACCCCACGTCAGTTCTCATGGTCCCGTTGTACCTGTTGTCCACGCGCCACACCAAAGGGTTCGTCGGCAAGCCCGGTCGAATAGGCCCGGCGCTCGCTCATCTACCAGGGCCACCCGGATCGCCCCCGATGGGGTGATGCCCTCCTTGAGCGCCAGCTTCACCCCGTCGGCCAACGACTGCAGCAGCCCGCGCGGGCCAACCCGGTTGGGGCCAAACCGCATCTGCATCCGTCCCAGCACCTTGCGCTCGATCAGGATCGCGGCCAGCACCGTCAGCAACAGAAACACGAAGACAGCGATCGTCTTGACCAGGATCAGCCACCACGGATCGTGGCCGAACCCGATCATGACTCCACCCCAATGCTGACGACAGCGCCGGGACCCTTTCCGAGCTGCGGATACACCGCGCAGCCGGGGGAGTTCAGCGGTAACCACACGACGCGATCGGGCAGGTCGGCAATGGCCAGCGGCAGCGTGATCGCGCCCCGGTCGGTGCTGACCGTCACCGAATCCCCTTCACCGGCACCGATTTCGGCTGCGGTCGGCGCGGACAGCCGCGCCACGGGGCCGCGAGCGGTGCCGGCCAGGTACGGCTCGCCGTCCTGTAGCCGGCCGTTGTCCAGCAGCATCCGCCAACCGGCCAAGATCGCCTCACCCTCAACCGGTTGCGGCAGCTCACTCGCCGCGACTGCGGGCGGGCCGGCCACTTTCCGGCCCAGACCCCGAGCCGACGCCGTTCGGCCTGCGCCGCCCCGGCGTCAGGCAACCCGAGATCGACGCTCATCTCGTGGGCCAGCGCGTTGAGGACTCGCAGGTCGGGCAGCGCCCCAGTGTCGGGCAATGCAACAGGGAAGGACCGGGGGCGGCCTTCCCAATTCAGGAACGTGCCTGACTTCTCCGCAACCGGGGCGACCGGGAACACCACGTCGGCCCGCTCGGTGACCTCGCTGTGGAGCAACTCCAAGCTGACCACGAACGGCGCAGCATCGAGCGCATGGCGCGCGGCGTCGGGGTCTGGAAGGTCCGCGGGCTCAACCCCTCCAACCAGCAGCGCACCCAACGAACCTCCACGTGCGGCGGCCAGCATGCCTGCGGTATCGCGGCCGGGTTCGTTGGTCGGGCGGCCGCCGGGCAGCAGGTTGGGCAGTGCGCCGGCCTCCAAGGCACCCCGCTCGCCGGCGCGGCGGGGTATCCTGGCCAGCCGGGCGCCGGTGGCGTCGGCGAGTCTGGCGGTGGCGGATAGGGCACCAGGAAAGGCCGCCAGGCGTTCACCGGCCATGATCACTGCACCGGGCTCGCGCAGCAATTGAGCAATCTCGCCGGTGTGCAGACGGTCGAGGATGTGCGCTTCCTCGCCAGGCATAGCCGACAGCAGCTCGCCCGACATCTTTTGCAGACCGCGGGTAGTGAACGGGGCAATCGAATAGAGGAGCAGTCCGCGGGTTCGAGCAGCCTTGCGCAGCCGCAGGAACACGATCGGTGACTCCTCTTCGGGCTCGAACCCGACCAGCAGCACCGCGGGCGCGGCCTCAATGTCAGCGTAGGTCACCGTCATTGGTCGCGCGGCGATGCAGGCGGATAGGAAATCGGCCTCCGCAGCCGAGTGCGGGCGGGTGCGGAAGTCGATATCGTTGCTGCCCAACACAACGCGGGCGAACTTCGCGTACGCGTAGGCGTCCTCGCAAGTTGTCCGTCCGCCGACCAAAACACCGACGTTGCCGTGCGCCGCGGTCAGTTCTTTGGCTGTCACGGCAAGTGCCTGCGACCAGGATGCCGGGGCGAGTGTGCCGTCGGCGTCGCGGATCAGCGGTGTGGTGATCCGCTCGGGTTGGGTGGGATAGGTGAACGCCCACCGGCCCTTGTCGCAGTTCCACTTCTCGTTGACCTGCGGGTCATCGCCGGCTAAGCGGCGCAACACCTTTCCGCGCCGATGGTCGGTGCGCTGCGCGCAGCCGGCCGCGCAGTGCTCGCACACACTTGGCGACGACACCAAGTCGAACGGACGCGCCCGAAACCGATACGCGGTCCCGGTCAATGCTCCCACCGGACAGATCTGCACCGTGTTGCCCGAGAAGTACGAATCGAAGGGCTCGTTCGCGTAAATGCCGACCTGCTGCAGCGCGCCGCGCTCCAGGAGTTCGATGAACGGGTCGCCGGCGATCTGATTGGAGAACCGCGTGCACCGCGCACACAACACGCAGCGCTCGCGATCCAGCAGCACCTGCGACGAGATGCTGACCGGTTTCGGGAACGTGCGTTTCACGTCGCTGAAACGGGATTCGACCCGACCCTGCGACATCGCCTGGTTCTGCAAAGGGCATCCCCCTCCCTTGTCGCAGACCGGGCAATCCAGGGGGTGATTGATGAGCAGCAGCTCCATCACATCCTCTTGGGCCTTCTCGGCCACCGGTGACGTGAACTGGGTCCGCACCACCATGTCGTCTATGACGGTGGTGGTGCACGAGGCCATCGGCTTGCGCTGGCCTTCGATCTCAACCAGGCACTGCCGGCAGGCCCCCACGGGGTCGAGCAGCGGGTGATCGCAGAACCGCGGAATTTCGATCCCCATCAGCTCGGCAGCGCGAATCACCAACGTGCCCTTCGGCACCGTGCACTTGGTGTCATCAATCGTCAACGTCACCATGTCGGAGGCGGGGAAGCCGGTGGCCGTGTCCGCGTTGGTCGACAACGTCATGCCAGCACCTCCTGCAGGAGCATCGAGTCGCGGGGATCGAACGGGCATCCGCCCGCGGTCACGTGCGCGGCGTATTCGTCGCGAAAGTACTTCAGCGACGAGATGATCGGGCTGGCCGCGCCGTCGCCCAACGCGCAGAACGACTTCCCGTTCATCGCACCGGCGATGTCGGCAAGTTTGGCCAAATCGTCTGATGCGGCCTCCCCGGATTCGAGGCGTTCATAGATCTGGGCGAGCCAGTAGGTGCCTTCGCGGCATGGCGTGCACTTGCCGCAGGACTCGTGCTCGTAGAATTGCGTCCAGCGCCGCACCGCCCGCACTACGCAGGTGGTCTCGTCGAAGATCTGCAGGGCTTTCGTGCCCAGCATCGACTCGGCGGCGCCCACGCCCTCGTAATCCAGTGGCACGTCGAGGTGCTCATCGGTGAGCAGCGGTGTAGATGCGCCACCGGGCGTCCAGAACTTCAGCCGGTGGGCATCGCGAACGCCGCCGGCGTACCTAAGGAGTTCACGCAACGTGATCCCCAACGGGGCTTCGTATTGCCCGGGCCGGGCGATGTGCCCGGACAGCGAATACAGCGTGAAGCCAGGGGATTTATCGCTGCCCATCGAACGGAACCAGTCAACCCCGTTGAGAATGATCGGGGGCACGGAGGCGATCGATTCGACGTTGTTCACCACGGTTGGGCACGCGTACAGCCCGGACACCGCGGGGAAGGGCGGGCGCAGCCTCGGCTGGCCCCTCCTGCCCTCCAGCGAATCCAGCAGCGCGGTCTCCTCGCCGCAGATGTAAGCGCCCGCACCGGCGTGGATTACCAGATCGAGGTCGTATTTGGTGCCCAGGATGTCGGTGCCCAGATAGCCGGCCGCGTAGGCCTCGGCCGCCGCGGTCTGCAGCCGAGCTAGCGCCGGAATCACCTCGCCGCGTAGGTAAATGAACGCGCGCGATGCGCGGATCGCGTACGCCGCGATGATCGCGCCCTCGATGAGCACATGCGGTGTCGCGAGCATCAAGGGGATGTCCTTGCAGGTGCCGGGCTCGGACTCGTCGGCGTTGACCACCAGATAGTGCGGCTTGGCGGCCGGACCCTTATCGCCTTGCGGTATGAAGCCCCATTTCATCCCGGTGCCGAAGCCTGCGCCGCCGCGCCCGCGCAGGCCGGAGTCCGTTACGGTCTGGATCACCTCGTCCGGTTCCATCGCCAGCGCCTTCTGCAGCGCCTGATAACCGTCGTGGCTGTGGTAGGTGGATAGCGTCCAGGACTCGGGCTGGTCCCAGTACCGAGTCAGCACAGGTGTCAGCGGCATCTCAATCCTCACCTTCCAAACCGGGTGTGGCCATGCCTCGTTCGCGCGCAACGCGGAGCCCGGCGAGCATTTCCGAGGTGCGGAGTGCTGGCTGAGCCACGCGTACTTGAATTCGGCGACGGCCAGGGTGTTCTTCAGGTCGGCGCCGACCGCCAGCGTCGGTGGTACCGGCAGCGGCAGCGCGACCGGTAGCGGTGCGTAGCCACGGGAGCGTCGGATGGGCAGTTCGGCGCCGTCGAGCAGTCGGACGACAGAGTCGTCACACGGCACCAGGATCGCCCGGTTATGCATCAGCCAGCCGTCGGCAAGGTGGGCGAGCCGGTCCAAAGCATCTTCGTCGGTGAAGCAGATCGGCTCGCCGCCCAGGTTGCCCGATGTCATCACCAATACCGGCGGGCCGGGCGTGTCCCCGGGCAAGCCGAAACGCAGCGCATGCAGCGGTGTATAGGCCAGCATCACGCCGAGGTCAGGGTTGTGCGGCGCCACCGCGGCGGCGACCGACGCATCCGGCAGCCGCGGCGTCAGCACGATCGGACGCTGCGGGCCGGTCAGCACACGCGCGGACGCCTCGTCGATTTCGGCGATGCGGTGTGCCGTGGGCAGATCGGGCACCATGACCGCAAACGGCTTGTCGCCGCGCCGTTTGCGTCTGCGCAGCTCCGCTACCGCGCGATCGTCGGCGGCGTCACAGGCCAAGTGGTATCCGCCGATGCCCTTGACCGCGAGGTTGCCGCGGTCGCAGAGCAGCGCACGCGCGCGTTCTAGCCCCTCTTCGCCCTCGCTGACGCGACCGTCGCGATCGCGGTAGCGCAGTGTCGGCCCGCACTCCGGGCAGCACACCGGTTGGGCGTGGAACCGCCGGTCGGCCGGGTCGGCGTACTCACGCGCGCACTGCGCGCACATCGTGAACTCGGCCATCGTGGCGGCGCCGCGGTCGTAGGGCAGCGACGCGATGATGGTGAACCGCGGGCCGCAGTTCGTGCAATTGACGAAGGCGTGCCGGTAGCGGCGATTTGCCGGGTCGCGTTGCTCGGCGGCGCACTCCGCGCACATCGCGACATCGGGGGAGGCCAGCGTGCGACCGCCGTCCGAACGGGAGGTGTCGGCAATCGCGAACCCGGTGCCGCCCACGCACGGGATTTGCTGTGTCTCAACGGCTTCGATAACCGCTAGTGGCGGCGGGTTGCTGTGCAGCCGGGCAAGAAACGCGTCGACGTCCTTGCCTTCGCCTTCGATTTCAACGATGGCGCCGGAACTGTCGTTGCGGACGGAGCCGGAAAGTCCCATCGCGGCCGCGGTGGTGTAGACGAAGGGCCGGAAACCTACACCTTGGACGACCCCGTGCACGCAGACGCGCAATCGCCGCCTGGTCATGGCGGGTCTTCGATGCCTATGCCTGTGCCCATCAGTTTCAGGCCCGACATCGCGGCGGCGGCGCCGGCC
>NZ_PDCP01000159.1 GCF_002553505.1 Mycolicibacterium agri
CGCCTGCGCCCGCCCCACCGCCGCCGGCCGAGACGATCAAGCCACCCGTTCCCGTCGTCCAGCAGGCCCCGGCGCCCGCGCCGCGGACGGTGTTCGTGGAGAAGCCCGCGCCTGCGGCGGTACCGCCGCCTGCCGCACCGGCTCCGGCGCCCCCGCCGGCCGCACCTGTAGCGCCGGTCCTGCCGCCGCCCGTGGTCGCGCCGCCGGTGTACAACCCGCCGGTGTACGTCCCGCCGCGGCCCCCGGTGTACATCCCGCAGAAGCCTCGGCCCCCGTTGTGGGTCCCGCCGTGGCACAACGACGACCCGCCGCAGAAGCCACCGTGGCAGCCGCCGTGGAGCCCGCCGGACAACGACCCGCCGCGGCAGTACCCGGGTTCCGGCTCGGGCGACTACCCGGGTTCGGGCGGCTCCGGCAGGGGCGACTATCCCCGTTCAGGTTCGGGCGGCTACCCCGGATCGGGGTCGGGCGGCTATCCCGGCGGGTCGCGTTCCGGCGGCTCCGGCGGTGGCGGTGGCCCGACGATCTGCGTGCTCGGCCTGTGCACGGGCGGGCGGCACTAACCGGTCACCTTCCGTTGGTCTGGTGCTCGGTGTCGCGTAGCCGTTAGCTCATCGCGGCCGCCTAGAGAGGCGGTATGCGATGCACGGTATTCGGCACGGGTTATCTCGGAGCGACGCACGCGGCGGGGATGGCCGAACTCGGACACGAGGTCCTCGGCGTCGACATCGATCCTGGCAAGGTCGCGAAGCTGGCGGGCGGCGACATCCCATTCTACGAGCCGGGTCTGCGAAAGGTGTTGCAGGACAACATTGATGCCGGACGGCTCAGCTTCACGACGGACTACGACGCGGCCGTGCAGTTCGCCGATGTGCACTTCCTTGGCGTCGGAACCCCGCAGAGGAAGGGCGAGTACGGCGCCGACCTGCGCCACGTGTACGCCGTCATCAACGCCCTGGTGCCGCGGCTGTCGCGCTCGGCGGTGATCGTCGGCAAGTCGACCGTTCCGGTGGGCACCGCGGCCGAGCTCGGCGCCCGTGCGCGCGGCATCGCCTCCGCCGGTGTCGATGTCGAAATCGCCTGGAACCCCGAGTTTCTGCGGGAAGGCTTCGCCGTACATGACACCCTGCACCCCGACCGCATCGTGCTCGGCGTGCAGCCGGACTCGACGCGGGCCGAAGCGGCGATCCGCGAGTTGTACGCACCGATGCTCGCCGAGGGGGTTCCGTTCCTGCTGACCGACCTGCAGACCGCCGAACTGGTCAAGGTGTCGGCCAATGCCTTTCTGGCGACGAAGATCTCGTTCATCAACGCTATCTCCGAAGTGTGCGAAGCCGTCGACGCCGACGTCACGCTGCTGGCCGACGCGCTTGGCCACGATCCGCGCATCGGCAGACGATTCCTCAACGCGGGCCTCGGATTCGGCGGTGGCTGCCTGCCCAAGGACATCCGCGCGTTCATGGCGCGCGCGGGCGAACTCGGCGCCAGCCACGCGCTGACGTTCCTGCGCGAGGTCGACAGCATCAACATGCGGCGCCGCAGCAAGATGGTGGAACTGGCGACGAAGGCGTGCGGGTCGCTGCTCGGGGCCAACATCGCGGTGCTCGGCGCGGCGTTCAAACCCGAATCCGACGACGTGCGCGACTCACCCGCGCTGAACGTGGCAGGCATGCTGCAACTCAACGGCGCGACCGTCAACGTCTATGACCCCAGGGCGATGGAGAACAGCCAGCGACTGTTCCCGACGCTGAACTATTCGACTTCGGTCGTGGATGCGTGTGAACGCGCCGACGCCGTTCTGGTGCTCACCGAATGGCGCGAGTTCGTCGAGCTTGATCCGAACGACCTCGCCGACACCGTGCGCGCGAAAGTCGTTGTCGACGGCCGCAATTGCCTGGATGCGGCGAAGTGGACCGACGCCGGCTGGCGGCTGCACGCCTTGGGCAGAAGCGCTACTGTTTGACGCTTGTATAACAGTGCCGTCGGTCGTAGGCTCGGGTCATGAAGGAACGAATCCGCTGGATGGCGCTGCACGGCTTCATCAGCGGCGTTTCGAAGCTGGGCGCTCGCAGGGGCGATCCGCAGGCCAGGCTGATCGCCGACCCGTGGGTCCGGGAGAATCCGGGCGCCTTCGCCGACGAGTGCCGCAAGCGCGGCTCGCTCATCCGCTGCCGGGCGGCTTTCCTGACGTTCGACCACGGCGTCGCGCATGAGGTGCTGCGCTCCGACGACTTCTCCGTCCTCGAGCAGGGCAGCAATCTGCCTCGGCCGCTGCGCTGGATCGCCAAGAAGACCGACCCCGGCCTGCTGCACCCGTTGCGGCCGCCGTCGCTTCTGTCGGTCGAGCCGCCCGCCCACACCCGGTACCGCAAGCTGGTGTCGTCGGTGTTCACGCCGAGAGCCGTTGCGGCACTGCGGGAGCGGGTCGAGCAGACCGCCGCGTCGCTGCTCGACGACCTCGACGGCCATGACGCCGCGGTCGTCGACATCGTCGACAAATACTGCTCGCGGCTTCCGGTCACGGTCATCGGCGACATCCTCGGTGTCCCCGACGAGGACCGCCCGCGCATCCTGCACTTCGGCGAACTGGGCGCGCCCAGCCTCGACATCGGCGTCTCATGGCAGCAGTACCAGCAGGTGCAGGCGGCCATCGCCGGCTTCAACGGCTGGCTCGCAGGACACCTGCGAGAACTGCGCGGTGCGCCAGGTGAGGATCTGATGAGCCAGATCATCAGAGCATCGGAGGAGGGGCCGCGGCTCAACGAGGAAGAACTGCAGGCGCTCGCCGGGCTGGTGTTGGCCGCAGGCTTCGAAACCACAGTCAACTTGCTGGGCAACGGAATTCGGATGCTGCTGGACGCGCCCGAACACCTCGAAACGCTCGCCGCACGCCCGGAGTTGTGGCCCAACGCCGTCGAGGAGATCCTGAGGCTGGAATCGCCGGTGCAGATGACCGCGCGGGCGGCTGTCAAGGACGTCGACGTGGCGGGCATGCGGGTGCAGAAGGGCGAAACAGTCATCATCCACCTGGCGGGGGCCAACCGTGACCCCAACGTGTTCCCCGACCCGCACCGCTTCGACATCGAACGCGACAACGCGGGCAAGCACCTGTCCTTCTCCGGCGGCAGGCATTTCTGCCTCGGTGCCGCGCTCGCCCGCGCCGAAGGCGAAGTCGGGCTACGCACGTTCTTCGAACGCTTCCCCCACGCCCGGCTTGCCGGAAGCGGCTCCCGGCGCGATACCCGGGTGCTGCGCGGCTGGTCGTCGTTGCCGATCACGCTGGACGCGCGCGACGCCGCGATGAGTTCGTCGGGCTAGCCCCGGTCGTCGACCATATTCGGATCCCGCGTCGGGCCTTGAGTTAGGTTCGAAGCGTGGATTATCGCGCCGCGCTCATCGACGAGACCAAGGCATTCGGCGACCTGATCGGCACCGCCGACCCGGCCACACCGGTTCCGACCTGTCCGGACTGGACCATCAAACAGCTGTTCCGCCACGTCGGCCGCGGCAACAGGTGGGCGGCGCAGATCGTCGCTGACCAACGCGGGCAGCCGCTCGATCCCCGGGAAGTACCCAACGGCAAGCCGCCGGACGATCCCGATGGGGCCGTCGAGTGGCTTAACGACGGCGTCCGGCTCCTGATCGACTCGGTCGCCGCCGTCGGCGCGCACACGCCGGTGTGGACGTTCATCGGCCCCAAGCCTGCGCAGTGGTGGATCCGGCGCCGGCTGCACGAAGCGACCGTGCACCGCGCCGACGCGGCCATCGCGCTCGGCGCCGACTATCAGATAGGACCCGCAGTGGCCGCCGACGCCATTGACGAGTGGCTGGAACGCGTGGTCGCCGAATCCGCCACGGGCACAGCAACTTCGGAACGACCCTTGGGCCGTGACCAGTCGCTGCACCTGCATGCCACCGACGACGGCCTCGGTACTGCGGGGGAGTGGACGATCACCGGCGGCGACGACGGCATCGCCTGGTCGCACGAACACGGCAAGGGCGACGCCGCGCTGCGCGGAACCGCCAAGGATCTGCTGCTGGCGATCGTGCGGCGCCAGTCGGCCGCCGACGGGAACATCGAGGTGTTCGGCGACACGGCCGTGTGGGACGGGTGGTTGGCCCGCACACCGTTCTGAGCAGGTACGTTGCCGGCATGACGACTTCGGAGATCGCGACCGTCCTCGCCTGGCACGACGCGCTCAACGAGCGCGACCTCGACACCCTGGTCGAACTGTCCAGCGACGACATCGAGATCGGCGACGCGACCGGTGCGGGCCAAGGACATGACGCGCTGCTCAAATGGGCCGCCGCGCAGACCGGCACCGTCGAGGTGGGCCGGATGTACGTGCACGACGGTGTCGTCGTCGCCGAGCACACCGACGGCCAGGCGTGGGCGTTCCGCGTGGTGCACGACGACGTCACGTCGGTGTTCCGGCACGCCGACCTCGACTCCGCGCTGGCCGCGACCGACCTGTCCGACGAGGACCTCGCGGGCTGAGCTAGGCCGCGCCGCGCGGCTTGGCCAGCACCGCGGCGATCGCCGTCGTCAGCGGCACCGACAGCGCGAGCGCGATACCGCCGACCGCGGAGCGGGCGATCTCGATGGCGACCGTCTCACTGGTCAGCACGTCGCCGAGCGACCGGTTGGCCACGCTGAACAACAGCAGCAGCGGCAGCGCGCTGCCTGCATACGCCAACACCAGCGTGTAGACGGTGCTGGCGATGTGGTCGCGGCCCACCCGCATAGCGCCGAGGAAGATGGCCCGCCGGGACCGGTCGTCGCTCACCTCGGCCAACTCGAACACCGTCGACGCCTGGGTCACCGTCACGTCGTTGAGCACACCGAGCGAGCCGATGATGAACCCCGCCAACAGAAGACCGGTAATCGACACCTGCCCCAGGTAGGCGGCCACCTCGTTGTTCTGATCCTCCGACAATCCGGTTAGGTGTGCGAGTCCGATTGCGCCCCAGGATAATACGGCGGCCAGCAGTAAAGATGTCAACGTGCCGAGCAGGGCGGCGCTGGTGCGCAGGCTCACACCGTGCGCGAGGTAGATCACCGCGTAGAGGATGGCCGCCGATGCCACCAGGGCCACCGGGATGGCGGGTGCGCCGTCGCGCAACGCCGGCAGCAGGAACACCACAAGCACCAGAAACGCGATCACGATGCCGAACAGCGCACGCAACCCGCGCCAGCGCGCGACGGCGACGATCACGACGGCGAATACGGCGGCCAGCGCGACCAGCGGCCAGGTGCGCTCGTAGTCGTAGAACGCATACGTCGTCACGCCCGCCTGGTCGACCTGGCGGCTAAGGCGGATGTGGTCCCCGGGGGCGAGTGTGGGCTGCCCCGGGCCGCTGCTGAACTCCAGCACCGTCATCGCATCGGCGTTCGGCCCGGACCCGATCGACACCAGCACGTGCACGCAGGGGGTGTCGGCAGCCTCGGCGGGGGCAGGCGGCCGGGTGATCACCGCGCCGACATCGGGACCGCCGCATTCGGCCCGCCCGGCCGAAATGACCTCTCCGGCTTCGGTGGTCACCGCACCGCCCGCGGCGTTCTGGAACGGCAGCGGGATGTCGACCTTCTCCTGGCTGGGCCACAGCAGGGCGGCACCCGCCACGACCGCCACACCGACGGCCACCAGCACGCCGACGACGATCTTGGCGGCCAACGGCCCCAACGGAGATGGCCCCCGCACGGTGTGCGAGTGGGCGTGCGAGTGCGTCACCCGCACGAGGGTAGAGCGCCGATCTGAGCGCGGCCGCTACTGGCGGTAGCTGGTGAGGAAGTTGCCGAGGCGTTCGATGGCGTTGGCGAGGTCGCGGGCCCAGGGCAGGGTGACGA
>NZ_PDCP01000015.1 GCF_002553505.1 Mycolicibacterium agri
AGACAAGCCACACCCCACCCGGAGGTTCTCCTCACATCAAGCCAACACGCCTGCTACCAACGTCCTGTCCCAGTACAGCTAGCCACACCAGATCTCGACAGGTACGGCCCCGATGAAAGTCGGGGCCGTACCTGTGTGCAAATGCAATTTATTCAAATTGCGCAAACGCTGTCCATTTAACGTAAAAACGCTGAACTACTGAGGCAGCCGGGTGCGCCTGCCGAGCGGCACACGCAGCACCACATCGGTGCCGCCGGTGGATGAGGCGTGCATGCCCAGCGAGCCGTCCAATTCCGCCGACACCAGCGTGCGCACAATTTGCAGACCTAACCGGTCGGCTTTCTCCAAGCTGAATCCCTCGGGCAGGCCGCGCCCGTCGTCGTGAACCACGACATCGAGCCACCGCGCCGAGCGCTCCGCGCGGATCGTCACGCAGCCCGTGCGCTTTGCGCCGTCGAAGGCGTGCTCGATGGCGTTCTGCACCAGTTCGGTGATCACCATGATCAGCGCGGTGGCGCGGTCGGCGTCGAGCACACCCAGATCCCCGACCCTGGTGAGCCGGATCGGCGGACTGTCAACGGCGGCAACGTCATTCATCATCGGCAGGATCCGGTCCACCACCTCGTCGAGGTTGACCTCCTCGTCCACCGACATCGACAACGCGTCGTGCACGAGCGCGATCGACGACACCCGTCGCACCGACTCGATCAGGGCTTCGCGGCCCTCGGCGTTGTTGGTGCGCCGCGCCTGCAACCGCAGCAGCGACGCGACGGTCTGCAGGTTGTTCTTCACGCGGTGGTGGATCTCGCGGATGGTGGCGTCCTTGGACAGCAGGGCGCGGTCGCGGCGCTTGATCTCGGTGACGTCGCGAATGAGCACCGCCGCACCGACCGACTCGCCGTGCACCACCAGCGGCAGCGTGCGCAGCAGCACCGCGGCGCCGCCGGCGTCGACCTCCATCCGCATGCTGGACCCGCCGACCAGCGAGTCGCGCACGTGCTCGGCCAGTTCCTGGGCCTCGAACGGGTCGGAGATCAGCGGCCGGGTCACCGCGACCAGGTTCTGTCCCTCGAGTTCGGCGGTCAGACCCATGCGGTGGTAGGCCGACAGCGCGTTGGGGCTGGCGAACGACACGGTCCCGGCGACGTCCAACCGAATGAAGCCGTCGCCGACCCGGGGGCTCGAGCGCGAGATCGACAGGTCGCCGATGTTGGGGAAGGTGCCCTCCGACAGCATGTGCAGCAGATCGTTCGCGCAGTCGAGGTAGGCGCGCTCCAGCGGGCTGGCCTTGCGCGCGGCGAACGCGGTCTGGTGCGTGAGCACGGCGACGACACGGTTGTCGTGCCGCACCGGCACCGCCTCCATCGAGATGCCGCTGTTCGAATCTGCTTGCGGCTCATCGCTTTCCCGGCCGATCGCCCCCGACTTGAAGGCCGCGGTGACCAACGGCATCTCCTCGGCTGCAGCCAGGGTGCCGACGGCGTCGGACAGCAGCACCGTCGGCGCGGTGTTCGGCCGGCACTGCGCCACACACACCAGGGCGTCGTCGTCGCGGCGCACCCACATCAGGTAGTCGCCGAACGACAAATCGGCCAGCAGCTGCCACTCCCCCACCACGGCGTGCAGATGGTCGACGGCGTTGCCGGGCAGCACCGTGTGCTCGGCGAGCAGGTCACCGAGGGTGGACATCGGGATTTACTCCAGCTAGTCGATCACCGCGATGAGGTCGCCGGCCTGGATGACGTCGCCAACGGACACACTCACCTTGCTGACCGTGCCCGCCACCTCGGCCAGCACGGGAATCTCCATCTTCATCGACTCCAGCAGCACCAGGGTGTCACCCTCACCGATCTGATCGCCCTCGTTCACCACGACCTCGAGCACACTGGCCACGATTTCGGCGCGAACATCCTCGGCCATTTTCACCCCTTTCGGCTGCTGCATGCCGCTCTATCGAACCACAACCGGCGCGCCCGGAAGCAGTCGAGCGCGCCATGAGACACTGGTAGCAAGTACATACGACCACTCATACGGATGGAGAAACGATATGGCCAAGCGAGGCCGTAAGAAACGCGACCGCAAACACTCCAAGGCAAATCACGGAAAGCGCCCCAACTCCTAAGGGGCGCTTTCGCCGTTGGTGCGCCGTTTCAGCCGCGGATGATCGTGGTGCGGCTGATCTCGATGCGCAGCCGCTCACGAAGCCGGTCGGGGGCCCTCTCGCCGCCGCACTTGGCGGCGATCAGCCGCTTCACGCGCTCCTCGATGCCGTAGTGGCGCAGGCAGCCGGGGCACTCTTCGAGGTGCTGCTTGAGCTTGTCGCGAGTCTCCGGGGTGCACTCGCCGTCGAGCAGCGTCCACACCTCGGCGATCACCGCCGCGCACTCGGGGTGCTCGGGGTCGACCGGGCCGATCGGCGGCGTCCAGCGCTCTTCGTCTTCACGATCGGTCATGACGACACCTCCTCGGGGGCGTCCTGCTGTCCCCGGATGAATCCACGGTCCTCGGCAACGCCGGCGAGTAGGTCGCGCAGTTGGCGCCTGCCGCGGTGCAGCCTTGACATCACTGTCCCGATGGGCGTGTCCATGATCTCGGCGATCTCCTTGTACGGGAAACCTTCGACGTCTGCGTAGTACACCGCCATCCTGAACTCTTCCGGCAGAGCCTGCAGCGCTTCTTTGATTTCACTGTCCGGAAGCGCCTCCAGCGCCTCCACTTCAGCGGAGCGCAGTCCAGTCGAGGAGTGCTCGGCATTGGACGCCAGTTGCCAGTCGGTGATCTCCTCGGTCGGATACTCCGCAGGCTGGCGCTGCTTCTTGCGGTAGCTGTTGATGTAGGTGTTGGTCAGGATCCGGTACAGCCACGCCTTCAGGTTCGTCCCTTCCCGGAACGACCGGAAGCCGGCGTAGGCCTTGACCATGGTTTCTTGCAGCAGGTCTTCGGCGTCGGCGGGGTTGCGCGTCATCCGAAGCGCACCGCCGTAGAGCTGGTCCAGCAGCGGAATCGCGTCGCGCTCGAAGCGCGCGGTCAAATCCGCGTCGGACTCTTCGGCCCGCGCGGGCGCCGACGTCTGCGGCGCCGACGTCTCCGGCGCCGAATCGGGCTCCGGCGCGGGCGCCGAGTCGTGCCCGTCGATGTCGGTCATCGTTGGGAACACCGTCCCTTCCGTCGTGGCGCCGCCAAGCAGGTCAGGCCATTCCAACAGCCGCAGACCTTCAATGGCCAATGTTGGCACCTAGGTACCCCCTTCGTCCGATCCTAGAGGTTGAGCTCGACATCGTTTCGGCGCCGGCCGCGCGGGGCCGCCACCACCCTCCTCAACAGCACGGAAGGGCCGGGTTGTTCCCTCACGTGCCCTTATAGGCTGGTCCGGTGGCACGCGCAGCGACTCCCGCGATCACGGCCCTGCTGACCGCCGAGGCCCCCCATGAGGTGCTCCGCTACCACCACGACCCGCAGAACGAGTCGTACGGCGAGGAGGCGGTCAACGAACTCGCCCGCGTCGACGGTGTCGATCCGGAGCAGGTGTTCAAGACGCTGGTCATCGCGCTGCCGAAGGGGCTGGGAGTGGCGGTGCTGCCGGTGCCTGCCCAGCTGTCGCTCAAGGCGGCCGCGGCCGCGCTCGGGGTGCCCAAGGCCACCATGGCCGACCGCGCCGCCGCCGAACGCGCCACCGGCTACGTGGTCGGCGGCATCTCGCCGTTCGGCCAGCGCAAGAAGCTGCCGACGGTCGTGGACCGCTCGGCGCTGCGGTGGGACCGGATATTGTGCAGCGCGGGCAAGCGGGGCTGGGACGTCGCGGTGCATCCGCAGGACCTGATCCGGCTCACCGACGCTGTGATCGCCGACATCCGCGCCCCCGACTGAGGGCTGCGATCTAGGGTGACCCCCATGACTCTTGCCGGCAAGACCATGTTCATCTCCGGCGCCAGCCGCGGCATCGGGCTCGCCATCGCCAAACGCGCAGCCGCCGACGGCGCCAACATCGCGCTGATCGCCAAGACCGCCGAACCGCATCCCAAGCTTCCCGGCACGGTCTACACCGCGGCCAAGGAGCTGGAGGAGGCCGGCGGCCAGGCGCTGCCGATCGTGGGCGACATCCGCGACGGCGACTCGGTGGCCGACGCGGTGGCCAAGACCGTCGAACAGTTCGGCGGCATCGACATCTGTGTCAACAACGCCTCGGCGATCAACCTCGGCAAGATCCTCGAGGTTCCGCTCAAGCGGTTCGACCTGATGAACGACATCCAGGTCCGCGGCACCTATGCCGTGTGCCAGGCCTGCATCCCGCACATGATCGGCCGCGACAACCCGCACATTCTGACGTTGTCGCCGCCGATACGGCTGGAGCCGAAGTGGCTCAAACCGACCGCTTACATGATGGCCAAGTACGGAATGTCGTTGTGCGCTTTGTCCTTGGCCGAGGAACTGCGCGACGAGGGCATCGCGTCGAACACGTTATGGCCGCGCACGCTGGTGGCCACCGCCGCGGTGCAGAACCTGCTCGGCGGCGACGAGGCGATGGGCCGCGCCCGCAAACCCGAGGTCTACGCCGACGCCGCATACGCGATCCTCAACAAGCCGGCTCGCGAGTACACCGGCAACGCACTGCTGTGCGAGGACGTGCTCGTCGAGAACGGCGTCACCGACCTGTCGGTGTATGACTGCGTGCCCGGCGCCGAACTCGGCGTCGACCTGTGGGTCGACTCGCCCAATCCGCCGGGATACTCGGGGCCCTAATCGAATTCGATTAGGCCGCGGATGTTTCGACCCTCGCGCATGTCGCGGAAAGCGTCGTTGATCTGGTCCAGTCGATAGCGGCGGGTGATCAATTCGTCGAGCTTGAGATGCCCGTTGCGGTACATCGACAGCAGCATCGGCATGCTGGCGCGCGGGTTCATCCCGCCGTAGAGCAGTCCTTTGAGCGTCTTGCAGGACTGGATGAAATCGACGAGCAGCAGCGGCACGATGTTGACGTCGAGCTTCGGTATCGCGGTCATCAGGCAGGTACCGCCCTTGCGGGTCAGCATCATTGCGGGTGCGAGCAATTCGGGCGGCAGCACGCTGGGGGTGAGCACGACGCGGTCGGCCATCACGCCTGCCGTGAGCTCCCGCACCAGCGGGACGGCTTCCTCCGCCGACGCGACCGTCTCTGTCGCCCCAAAGAATTTCGCTGAATCCCGTTTGAACTCAACCGGATCCACCGCGATGACGGCTCTCGCCCCTGCGGCGCGGGCGCCCTGCACCGCGTTGATGCCGACCCCTCCTGCGCCGATGATGACCACCGTGTCGCCGGGCTCGGTGCCGACGCCGACGGTCGCCGAACCCCATCCGGTGGTCACGCCGCACGACACCAACGAGGCGGCCTCCAGCGGAACCGAGTCGTCGATCCTGATCACCGATTCCTCTGCGAGAACGGCGTATTCGGCAAACGTGCCGAGCTGCGTCATCGCGGTGAGGTCGTCGTCGCCGACGTGGCGGCGCGACGTGCCGTCGGTGACCATCCCCTTGTCGAACATCAAGGCGCCGTTGTCGCACAGGTACGTCATGCCCGACACACACCACCGGCAGGTGCCACAGGCCGGGATGAACGACGTCGCCACCCGATCGCCCGGTCGCACCGACCGCACGCCGGGCCCGACTTCTTCGACGATGCCCGCCCCTTCGTGTCCGCCGAGCATCGGGAAGAACTCCGGAACCGCCCCACCGGTGGCAGCCACGATGCCGGCGAGCTGGTCGGACATCACGCCGTCACCGGTCGAATAGTGGTCGTCGGAATGGCAGATGCCCGCGACGGCCATCTTCACCAGCACCTCACCTTCGCGCGGCGGGTCGAGCGTGATCTCGGTGATTTCCCAGTCACCGCCGACGCCGCGAAGCACGGCTCCCTGACACTTCACTTGCGGCCTCCCGTGGGCTCGGTGTGCAGTCGATGTGCACAGCGTCCCGCACCGACACCGCGGCCGGTGCTGATTCGCCTACTGGACCCGCACCGGAGGCCCGAAGCGGGCATGCACGCCCGGTGAGTACAGCGCCCGCAGCCGCGCGTTTGCCACTGCCACACCGGCGGCCTCGACCAGGCCGTCCTCCACCTCGACGACCTCGGCGGCGCGCAGCGGCCACGGATCGTGCTCGTTGGGCACCCACCACGTGCGGCCCGCCTTGTGCGTGTGCGCACCCCAGCGCGCGGTCAGCCACGTCTCCAGGGCCGTGGGTTGCACCGGATCGCCGACGTGCACGGTCACGCGACTGCGCAGCCCCGGCCGCGGCCACCGGCGCTCGCTGTCGTAGGTGATGCGCCCGCCCGAGCGACTCACGCGCATCTGCGCCCAGCAGTACGGCACCCCCAGCGCCGCGCGGACCACCGGCACGACAGCCAGCCGCGCCGTCTCGAGCGACAGGAAGACAACGCCGTGGCGCCCGGCCGCGTCGACCGAGTACAGCCGGACATTCGTCTCGTGGAACGCGCCGAAGTACGGAAGCGCAAGCCCGCGACCCAGATTCGTGTGCCGCATGGTGAACGGCACCAGGCCGACGTAGGTTTTTCCGTCGAAGAGGTCGGGCCGGGTGCCCACGGGGTAGAAACGCGCGACATCGGCGGGCCGGACCGGCCAGTGCAAAAACGTCACGTCGGCCCAGTACTGGTCGACCATCACCGAACCCGTGAGCGCAGGCGCATCGACCGGGAAACCCGACAGCGAGGTCACCCCGACATCGTGACACGCTTGAGAAGGTGACCATTCCCAAGTCCTCAGCCGCACTCTGGTCCGCGGGCCGCTACGACGCCATCGGCGAGCGGATCGCGCCCATTGCCGCGGAGGTGGTCGCCGCGGCAAGCCGGCGCGGCCCGTTGCGCGACGTGATCGACCTCGCCTGCGGCACCGGCAACGCTGCTCTGGCCGCGGCGGCCGCCGGCGCCCGGGTGACCGGTGTCGACGTCACGGCCGAACTGATCGCGATCGGCGCGCAGAAAGCCGAGCGCTCCGGCCATTCGATCAGCTGGGTCACCGACGACGCCGCCGACACCGGCCTGCCCGCGGCGTCGTTCGACACCGCGGTGTCGAATATGGGCATCATCTTCGTCGACCCGGCCAAGCAGGTCGCCGAGATCGCCAGGCTGCTCAAACCCCAAGGCGTCTTGGCGTTCTCGGCGTGGGTGCTGGATCCGGGCAATCCGTTCTTCAGCCCGATCGTGGCGGTGCTCGGCGCGCCGCCACCCGCGGAGTTCACACCCGACCAATGGGGCGACACGGCCATAATCCATGACCGCCTCGCCGCCGACTTCGACGCCGTCGAGATCGAACAGCGCACGCACACATGGCGATTGGGCTCCGTCGAGGAGGCCATGCACTTCATCGCCGAAGAGTCGCCGACGCACGTGGCCACGTTCGCAAGGCTCGACGACGCCACCCGCGAACGGCTCCTCGCGGCGTACGACGAGACGCTGCGTGCCCACCTCGACGACGCCGGCTCCGTCGCCTACGACGCGCCCTATGTCGTGGTGACGGCCCTGCGCCGCGACACCTGAGACTCAGCGCCTCCCGCCGAACGTGCAGAAATTGTGAAAATCGGCGCCGAAAATCGCCGAGGATTCACGTTCGGCGGAGCAGTTGAGGAGTAATTCGGCGGAGCAGTTGAGGAGTAGTCAGGAGCGGTAGGGCGCCGCGGATTTACAGCAGCGTGGCCTGCTCCGGCTGCTGGTCGGCGGGCTCGATCAACTCCGGGCCGTTGTTGCGAATGCTGTTCACCAGCCGCGATACTTCACGGATCTCGATGCGGTCCAGGTCGCCGTGCCCGCGCAACAGGCCCTCATCGATGGGCGCGTGCGGGTCCAGCCAGCGGTCCCAGTCGGCGGCACTGATCGACAGCGGCATGCGGTCGTGGATCTCGGCGAGCGGGCCCGCCGCGTCGGTGGTGATGATGGTGCAGCTCAGCAGCGGCGCGCTGTCCTTCGGCGCGCCCTTGGGTCGCCACGTCGACCACAGCCCCGCCATGAACAGCGGCTCGCCGTCGGCGCCGTACATGTAGAACGGCGTCTTCTTGCCTTTCTCGCCGCGCCACTCGTACCAGCCGTCCATCGGGATCAGGCAGCGTTTGCCCTTCGCCGAGTTGCGGAACGCCGGCGAGCTGGTGACCTTGTCGGCGCGCGCGTTGATCAGCAGCGGGCCCTTCGTGTCGGGCGTGCCGTCCTCGGTCTCCTTGACCCACGGCGGCACCAAGCCCCATCGCATCAGCCGGATGCGGCGGGTGGCCTCGTCGTCCGGGTCGGTGTGGCGTTTGACGACGGTGCTGATGGTGGTGGTCGGGGCCACGTTGTAGTTCGGCCCGGCCACATCCTTGCGCTCCGTCTGAGTGGACGTCTGAGTGGACGTCTGAGTGGACGTCGCCTCGTCGATGGCCTGGATCTTCTGCGCCAGCAGCGCCGGGTCGGTGGTTACCGCGAATCGGCCGCACATATGTCCCATGGTGGCAGAGAACGCCGACAGGGCAGGATAGGGCCGTGGAGAGCCGGACGAACGACACGAGTGCATGGCAGGCGCCGACCACGCTGGGGCCGGTGCACGCCACCGTCACGGTGCCCGGCTCGAAGTCGCAGACCAACCGTGCGCTGGTGCTGGCCGCGCTGGCCACTCCGCAGGGGACGTCGACCATCAGCGGCGCGCTGCGCAGCCGCGACACCGACCTGATGATCGACGCGCTGAGTGCACTCGGTTTCATCGTCGACGGCGCCGACACCGAGCTGACGGTGAGCGGTGGGCTGCAGCCCTCCCCCGGCGCCCGAGTCGACTGCGGCCTCGCGGGCACCGTGCTGCGGTTCGTTCCACCGGTCGCGGCGCTGTCCACCGAAGCGGTGGTGTTCGACGGCGACGAGCAGGCCAGGGCCCGCCCGATCGCCCCGCTCCTGGACGCGCTGCGCGGACTTGGCGTGCAGATCGACGGCGACGGCCTGCCGTTCACGGTGCGCGGCCAAGGCGCGGTGGCAGGCGGCACCGTCGAGATCGACGCGTCGGCGTCGTCGCAGTTCGTGTCCGGGCTGCTGCTGGCCGGCGCGGCGTTCACCGCAGGGCTGACGGTCGTGCACACCGGCGATTCGGTGCCGTCGGCCCCGCACGTGGCGATGACGGTGGCGATGCTGCGGGACGCGGGCGTCGACGTCGACGACACGCAGCGCAACCGCTGGCGCGTCTCACCCGGGCCCGTCGCTGCGCGGCACTGGGCCATCGAGCCGGATCTGTCGAACGCCGTGCCGTTCCTCGCCGCCGCGGTGGTCAGCGGGGGCACGGTGCGGATCACCGGGTGGCCGCCGGTGAGCACCCAACCGGCCGACGCGATCCTTGCGATCCTGCAGAAGCTGGGTTCGACTGTGCGGCACGCCGATTCGTATCTCGAAGTGCAGGGTTCGCAGTTCTACGGCGGGTTCGACGTCGACCTGCACGACGTCGGCGAGCTGACACCGGCGGTCGCGGCGCTGGCCGCGCTGGCGACGCCGGGCCAGGTGTCGCGGCTGCGGGGCGTGGCCCATCTGCGCGGCCACGAGACTGACCGGCTCGCGGCCCTGAGCGCCGAAATCAACGGCCTCGGCGGCCGCTGCGAGGAGACGCCCGACGGTCTGCTCATCACCGCCCAACCGCTGCACGGCGGGCTGTGGCGGTCCTATGCCGACCACCGGATGGCCACCGCGGGCGCGATCGTGGGCCTCCGAGTGCCCGGGGTCGAGGTGGAAGACATCGCCACGACCTCGAAGACGATGCCCGAATTCCCGCGAATGTGGGCCGACATGCTGGCCGGACAGTAAACAATGCCGCAGGGATGAGCAGCAGAGACTACGACGAATCCGACGTCCGGATCCGACCGGGTCGGGGCTCTCGGCCGCGCACCAAGATACGGCCCGACCACGCCGACGCCCAGGAGGCGATGGTGGTGTCCGTCGATCGCGGACGGTGGGGTTGTGTGCTCGGCCGCGACCCGACGCGGCGCGTAACGGCGATGCGGGCCCGCGAACTCGGCCGCACCCCCATCGTCGTCGGCGACAATGTCGGGCTGGTCGGTGACCTTTCAGGGCGACCGGACACGTTGGCCCGCATCGTGCGGCGCGGCGAACGGCGAACGGTGTTGCGGCGCACCGCAGACGACACCGACCCGACCGAACGCGTCATCGTCGCCAACGCCGACCAGTTGATGGTCGTCGTGTCGCTGGCCGACCCGCCGCCGCGCACCGGCCTCGTCGAGCGCGCCCTGATCGCCGCCTATGCCGGCGGCCTCGAGCCCATCCTCTGTTTGACCAAAACCGATCTCGCACCAGCCGAACCGTTCGCCGCGCAGTTCGCCGACCTCGACCTGACGATCACGACGGCCGGGCGCGACGATCCGCTCGACGCGCTCATCCCGTTGTTGACCGACAAAGTGACGGTGCTGCTCGGCCATTCCGGTGTCGGCAAGTCGACATTGGTGAATCGGCTTGTGCCGGAGGCACATCGGGCGATCGGTGAGGTGTCCGGTGTCGGCAAGGGCCGGCACACGTCGACGCAGTCGGTGGCCCTGCCGCTGGAGGGATCGGGCTGGATCATCGACACGCCCGGCATCCGCTCGTTCGGGCTGGCGCATATCGAGCCCGACGATGTGTTGCTGGCGTTCTCCGATCTGGCCGAGGCCATAAAAGACTGCCCGCGCGGGTGCGGCCATCTGGGGCCGCCGGCCGATCCGGAGTGCGCGCTGGACACGCTCAGCGGGCCTGCCGCCGGCCGGGTCGCTGCGGCGCGCCGGCTGCTGACGGCGTTGGCGTCGGCGGACACCTACTAGACACCAATTGGGCGCCTGTGACGTCTTGTCAGCGGTTGCGCAGGGCGTTGATGTGCCAGATACCCTTGTGGTTGTGCCAGCCCGGCGTCGCCTCGGGCGCTGGATCCGCCTTGACGCTGGGGGCATACGAGTATCCGGGACCGCTCGGCGTCGCGGCGCCGGCCATGCCCGCCAGCCCGACCGCCGCACCGCCGAGCAGGCTTCCGCCGACGGTCAGAAAAACGAGGTAACGAGCGAAGACGTTCTTGATCATTGCGAATTCTCCTGTGTCGATAGGCTTTCCGATGACCTCAGCGTGTCGCAAGGCAGCGTCGGAATCTGTCCGGCAGTCGGCCAATCACCTGGGGGATTCCTGTGTCCGCCGTTCGGTGGACATAAATCACCGATGTGCCGTGTTTGACCTGTTCGATCACCGGGCAGGCACCCTTCGAAGGAGGATCAACCGTGAGCCAAGTACCGAACATCGAACTCAATGACGGCAACCGAATCCCGCAGCTCGGGTTCGGGGTGTTTCAGATCGACCCGGCCGAGACCGCCGAAGCCGTGCGCAAGGCGCTTGAGGTCGGCTACCGCCACATCGACACCGCGGAGATGTATCAGAACGAGGCCGGAGTGGGCCAGGGCATCCGCGACGCCGGCATAGACCGCTCCGAGGTGTACATCACCAGCAAGCTCAACAACGGCTATCACCGGCCCGACGATGCCCGCCGGGCGTTCGACAAGACACTCGAGGAGTTGGGCTACGACTACGTCGACCTCTTCTTGATCCACTGGCCGTTGCCCACGCTCTACGACGGCGACTTCGTCTCCACCTGGCGCACGCTCGAGGAATTCAAGAAGGACGGCCGCGCCCGCAGCATCGGCGTGTCGAACTTCCAGGTGCCGCACCTGGAACGGTTGGCCAAGGAAACCGAGACGGTGCCTGCGGTGAACCAGATCGAGGTGCACCCGTACTTCACCAATGAGAAGGTGCGCGCCTACGACCGCGAGCACGGCATCGCCACCGAGGCGTGGTCGCCGATAGCGCAGGGCAAGGTGCTCGGCGATCAGGTGGTCGAGGGAATCGCGAAGGCGACGGGTAAGACCCCAGCGCAGGTGGTGTTGCGCTGGCATATTCAGCGCGGCGACATCGTGTTTCCGAAGTCGGTCACCGAGAGCCGCATCAAGGAGAACTTCGAGATCTTCGACTTCGAACTCAGCCAGGACGACATGGATGCGCTGACCGAACTGGACAAGGGCGAGAAGGGCCGCACCGGGCCGAATCCGGACACTTTCGACTACATCCCCTGACACATCCGCCACATTGGACTATCTGGTCTCATTTCTGCAGATAGATCCATTGACTGATGGATGAATTGGACGATATAGTTCAGTTCGCGTTATCACATCATCCGTGTACGAACAGGACTACATCATGAGAGCAGGCCGGCTGTCCCGCCGCGTCGCCGCCTCACTCGGCATCGCCGCCATCATTTCGATGGGGGCATTGACCGCGTGTGCCGGTGAGGAGGAAGAGGCCCCCACTGAAACAACAACTACGACAACGACAACCACCACGACGACGACGGCGCCGGCCGAACCGACCGAGAAGGCACCGCGCATCGATCCCGGCGGGCCGAACCCGTTCTCACCGCAGATCACGGCGCCCGCAGCGCCGACAGCGATCCCGGGGAACAAAGAGAACACCGGCTAGCAGCCACCGACGGACGGACCGAGCGGGCCAGTTACCGACTGGTCCGCTCGCCGTTTTCTGGGGCGAACGACATGATGTGGGCAATGGCGGCATCCAGCGACGTCTGCATCAGTCGGGGGTCGTGGGCGGTCTGCGACAGCAGGTAGCCGCCCTCGACCGCGGCCAGCAGTCCGGTGGCAAGAGCCTTTGCGTCGATGTCGTCGCGCAGCACACCGTTGTCGCGCATCCGCTCGAGTGCCCCGGCCAGGATGGAGCGCCATTCGGCGAAATGCTCGGCCAGCGAAGCCCTGGCTTTGTCGTCGGTGTCGGACAGCTCAGCGGCCAGCGAGCCCAGCTCGCACCCCCACAGCCCGCGCCGCAGCACACAACGCTGCACCATCGCGTCGCGCCATTGTTGAAGTCCGCGAAGGGAATCCACCTTCTCCAGCCGCAGCCGCTGCCAGGACAGGATCTCCTGGGCGCGCAGGTTGATCACTTCGTAGACAAGCTCCGACTTGTCCTCGAAGTGCTGATAGAACTGCGACTTACTGGTGGCGCTGGCAGCCAACACCTCGTCGATGGTGGTGGTCGCCACGCCCTGCACATGCATCAGCTCCGCAGCGGCGAGCACGATCCGGTTGCGGGTCGCGGCACCGCGTGAGGTCAGTCGAGACTTCGCCCCGCGATGGGTTTGCGGCGACACCCCACAACTGTAACTCGTTGGTCCAATCTGCTAGGCCGCGCGGTCAGCACGAGCCAACAGCTTGGCCGCGCGCTTGTCGCGCCGGCGCTGCCGCACCGCGGCGATCGCGGACTTCAGTCCACGCCGCTGCTCGGGTTCGAGCACCTCGAACATCCGCTCGCTGCGGGTTTCCGGCGCATCGTCGGCGGTGTCACGCAGGTACTTGTCCGGCAGCGACAGCTTGGCGATGGTCCGCCACGCCTTGGCGTACTGCAGCAGGAAATTGCCGGTGGTATAGGGCAGGTCGTACTTGTCGCACACTTCCCGCACTCGCAGCGAGGCCTCGTAGAGTCGATTGCTCGGCAGGTCCGGGTAGAGATGGTGCTCGATCTGGTGGCACAGGTTGCCGCTCATGAAGCGCAACACCGGCCCGTTCTCGAAGTTGGCGCTGCCCAGCATCTGACGCAGATACCACTGGCCCTTGGTTTCACCGACCATGTCGGTCTTGGTGAATTTCTCTGCGCCATCGGGGAAATGACCGCAGAAGATGACCGCGTTGGACCAGATGTTGCGGATGATGTTGGCCACCGCGTTGGCCTTCGCCGTCGAGGAGAAGCTCGCGGCTGGCGACACTGACGTCAGCGCCGGATAGGCAACGTAGTCCTTGAAGACCTGCTGGCCTGCCTTGGTGGAGAACTCGCGCAATCGCACCAAG
Source organism: Mycolicibacterium agri (assembly GCF_002553505.1). GTDB lineage: Bacteria > Actinomycetota > Actinomycetes > Mycobacteriales > Mycobacteriaceae > Mycobacterium > Mycobacterium agri. The sequence goes on from NZ_PDCP01000015.1 coordinate 13,870, forward strand.
GTGGCATCCCGGTTGTCGCGGCCCTTGAAGATCTTGCCGAGTTCCAAGTGCTGCAGGCCGACTCCCCATTCGAAGAAGGTCGCGAGCATGGTGTTCCACACCAGGTTGAACAGGTTGTGCGGCTTCCATTTCTGGTCACGCGTCACCCGCAGCAGGCCGTAGCCCACGTCGTCGTCCATGCCCAGGATGTTGGTGTACTTGTGGTGCATGAAGTTATGGGTGAAGCGCCAGTGCTTGGAGGCGCCGCTCATATCCCATTCCCATGTGGAGGAATGGATTTCGGGATCGTTCATCCAATCCCACTGGCCGTGCATGACGTTGTGGCCGATCTCCATGTTCTCGATGATCTTGGCCACGCCGAGCGTGACGGCGCCTGCCCACCAGGCTGAGCGCTTCTTGCTGGCGGCCAACATCAGCCGGGCCGCGACCTCCAAGGTCCGTTGCGCGGCGATGGTGCGTCGGATGTAGCGCGCATCGCGATCACCGAGCGAGTCCTCGATGTCCTGTCGGATGGCATCCAGTTCGACGGCGAGGCTCTCGATGTCGGCGTCGGTCAGATGGGCGAATTCCGGGACGTCGGTTATGGCCATCGTCTGTCTCCTTTCTGCATACCTACGCTACCGTAACCTACGGCGGCGTAGGTTACCAGCCAGTAAAGGCTAAGCGTCCAGCACGCAATCGCCAGAAGCTGCGGAAATGCAGGTCTGTACCCGGCTGCCGGGTTCGTGTTCAGTGCCTGTGCGCAGGTCGCGGACGTGCCCGTCGAGCAGGCCGACCACGCAGGACTGACAGATACCCATCCGGCACCCGAACGGCATCCGTACACCTGCGCTCTCGCCTGCCTCCATCAACGACGTGGCCGCGTCCACAGTGACGGATTTCCCGCTGCGCGCGAACTCAACCGTGCCGCCCTGTCCGTGCATCGCGGCGCGTGATGCCGCGAATCGCTCGAGGTGCAGTCGGTCGGCGACGCCCGCCGCGGCCCAGGTTGCCTCGGCGGCGTTGAGCATGCCCTCCGGCCCGCAGGCCCAGGTCTGCCGGTCGCGCCAGTCGGTCACCTCGTCGCCGATCCGCGACAGGTCGAGACGGCCCTGCTGGCGCGTGAGCCGCACGCGCAGTTGGTAGCCATTGCTACCGCGCTGCAGCTCGGCCAGCTCGGCCGCGAACATGAGCTCGGATTCCGTTGGCGCAGAATGTAAATGGACGATGTCGGTGATCTGGTTGCGCCGGGCCAGGGTGCGCAGCATCGACATCACGGGGGTGATGCCTGAGCCGCCCGTGATGAACAACACGGACGCCGGCGCGGGGTCGGGCATGACGAAGTTGCCCTGCGGGGCGGCCAGCCGCACGATCGTGCCCGGCGCCACCCCGCCGACGAGATGCGTCGACAAAAAGCCCTCGGGCATCGCCTTGACGGTGATGGTGATCGTCCGGCTACCCCGCACTGCGGGGGACGTCAGCGAGTACGAACGCCACCGCCAGCGCCCGTCGACGAGAAGGCCGATGCCGATGTACTGGCCGGGCTGGTAGTCGAGGGAGAAGCCCCATCCGGGCTTGATGACCAGCGTCGCGGAGTCAACCGTTTCGCGGCGCACCTCCAGCACCCGCCCGCGCAGCTCGCGCGCCGACCACAGCGGATTGGCGAGTTGGAGGTAGTCGTCCGGCAGAAGGGGCGTCGTGATACGCCCGACGATCGTGCGCAACGCGTGCCAGCCTGGATGCTCCTTGGCCCCGGCGATCTTGGGCCGCACCGTATCGGCGACGTTGGCCGAGACCTTGACTTCGTTCTTGGCCACGCAACCTACGGTACCGTAACCTACGGTCCCGTATCCAGTCGGGTTACAGCAATTCCAGCAGGAACGGCAGCTCTTGGGCGGCGTACCAGGCCAGGTCGTGGTCCTGGGCGTCGCCGACGGTCAACTCGGCGTCCTCGTCGCCGAGGTCGGCCGCGTCGACGGCTTCCACGGCGGCACGCACGGCCGATTCGGCGTCGGCGTTGTCGACATAGGCGGCCACCACGTTCTCGAACGCGATCGGACCGGCGAGCCGGACCACCGCTTCATCGAGGTCGGGCCGCGGGGTGGCGTCGTCGACCTCGGCCTCCACCACGGCGCGCCGGGGCGGCAGGGTGTCGTCGCCTTCGTCGCCCAGCAGGCGCATCGACGCCAGCGCCGCCTCGCGCAGCGCCACCTCGGCCAGTTCCTCGTCGTCGCCGGTGGCGTAGGACTCCCGTAGCGCCGGTGTCACCGCGAACGCGGTGTGGTTGACCGCAGCCAGCGACCGGTCGGCGACCAGTTTCTGCAGCATCGCCAGGGTGGCTGGAACGTAGACACGCACCAGCAGAGGTTAGCCCTCGGCGTTGGGATCCTTTTCCACCGCGATGACGAAGTCGTCGCCGTGTTGGGTGACGCCGGCGATCACCGCGGTGTCGATCTTCTCTTCGGCGTAGCGCTTGCGCACCATCATCGGGTCCCTGCGCAGGTCCTTCACCAACGCGACCGCGATCACCACCATCACCAGCAGGAATGGCAGCGCGGCGATGATCGTGATGGTCTGCAGGCCGGTCAGTGCGTCCTCGCCGCCGACCAGCAGCATGACCGCCGCGACGGCGCCCGTGGCGACGCCCCAGAAGATGACCGTGCCGCGTGTCGGTTTGATCGTGCCGCGTTCGGACAGCGAGCCCATCACCACCGAGGCGGCGTCGGCGCCGGACACGAAAAAGATCGCCACCAGCACCATCACCAGCACGCTGGCGATGATCGCGATCGGATACTGGTCGAGCAGGCCGAACAGCTGCGCCTCGATGCTGCCCTCGCCGGCGAGGTCGACGCCCTGCTGCTGTTCGCGGATGGCCGCCCCGCCGAAGATGCAGAACCACACCAGCGACACCAGGCTGGGCACCAGCAACACGCCGGCCACGAACTGACGGATGGTGCGGCCGCGCGAGATGCGCGCGATGAACATGCCGACGAACGGCGTCCACGACACCCACCAGGCCCAGTAGAAGACCGTCCAGGACTGCAGCCAGGTATCGACGTCGGCCCCCTCGGCACCGGTGCGCGCCGACATCATCGGCAGCTCGGCAATGTAACTGCCCACCGATGTCGGCAACAGGTTGAGGATGAAAACCGTTGGGCCGAGTACGAATACGAACAGCGCGAGAATGACGGCCAGCACCATGTTGATGTTGGACAGCCACTGGATACCGCGCGCGACGCCGGAAACTGCCGACAGCACGAAGGCGACGGTGAGAATCGTGATGATGACGATCAGCACGGTGTTGCCCACCTCGCCGATGCCGCTGACGATCTGCAGGCCGCTGCGGATCTGCAGGGCGCCCAGGCCGAGCGAGGCCGCCGAGCCGAACAGCGTGGCAAAGATCGCCAGCATGTCGATGACCTTGCCCCACGGCCCGTGCGCGCGGTTGCCCAGCAACGGCTCGAACGCCGAGCTGATCAACTGCACCCGGCCTTTGCGGTAGACGCCGTAGCTGATCGCAAGGCCGACGACGGCGTAGATGGCCCACGGGTGCAGCGTCCAGTGGAACAGCGTGGTCGCCATCGCGTTCTGCACGGCCTGCGAGTTGCCCTCCGGACCCGTCCCGGGCGGCGGCGTCGCGAAGTGGGTCAGCGGTTCGGCGACGCCGAAGAACATCAGGCCGATGCCCATGCCGGCGCTGAACATCATCGCCACCCACGACACGCCGTTGAACTCGGGTTCTTCGTCGTCGCGGCCCAGCGGGATGTTGCCGAAGCGACCGAGCGCGACCCACAGCACGAACACGACGAACGCCGACGCCGTCAGCACGAACAGCCAGCCCGTGTTGTCCATCACCCAGGTCAGGGCGCTGCCCGACGCGGACGCCAGCGACGCCGTGCTGACGAAGCCCCAGATCAGGAATCCGATGGCGATCACGGCTGTGACGCCGAAAACCACCTTGTCCAGCCCCTTCGTACGCTCGTAAGCCTCGTGGTCAACGGGCTGATCGAGCACAGGATGCGGGACCGTCTCCCCCTCAGGACTCTTGATGATCGCCTTTGCTTTCTCGGACCTCTTATTTTCGGGACTAATCGTCATGGTGGTCTCATCAGAAACCGCTTGCCGTGGCCGCGTCAAGTTGGCCGGTGGTTCCTGCGGGTTTACTGGGCGGCCTCGAGCAGCTCTTCGAGCGACTCGGCCAGCAACGACGGCAGAACCTCGACGTCGCTCATCGCATCGCGGTCGGCGTGGATTCCGTAGAACACCATGCCGTTGTAGGACGTGACGCTGATCGCCAGCACCTGGTTGGGCAGCAGCGGCGGCACCGCGTATGTCTCGAGCAGTTTGGCTCCGGCGATGTACATCTGCTTCTGCGCGCCGGGCACGTTGGTGATCAGAAGGTTGAACTGCCGGGCCGGATACTTGGTGGCCACCCGAATTCCCATGGCGTGCAACGTCGGTGGCGCGAAACCCGACAGGGTGACGATGGTCCTGGCGTCGACGAGGCTGGCCGCGGTCGGATGCGATTCGGTCATGTGCGCTATTTGGGACAGCCGCACAACGGCGTTGCTCTCCCCCACCGGCAGATCGATCAGAAACGGCGCCACCTCGCTGATCGCCTGCCCGGGACCCGAGGAGTCCAGCTCCTCGTCCGGATACACCGACATCGGCGCCATCGCCCGCACGGTGGCCGTCGGCGGCACCGGCTCTCCGCGCGAGAGCAGCCAGTTGCGCAGGGCACCCGCAATCACCGCGAGCACCACATCGTTGACGTCGCAGTCGAAGCGGGCGCGCAAGTTGCGATAGTCCTCGAGCCTCGCGCGCGCGACGGTGAGCCGCCGGTGCCGCGACACGGTCGTGTTGAGCGGACTCGACGGTGCGGTGCCTCGGACGAAAGTCGCTGCCGCAGCGGCGAATCGGCGGCCGAGGTCGAGCAGCTGCCCCGAGTTGGTGGCGACCTCGCTGACCGCCGAGCGCACCGCGGCCAGCTGCGCGGTGGGCCGCGCGATCCATTCGCCGACCGCGCCCATCACCAACTGCGCGTCGCTCGGCTCGCGGGCAGGAATCCAGATGTCCTCGCCGAATTCGGGCGGCTTCGGCGAGTTGTCGGCGATCACATGGCCTATCTCCAGCGCGGTCATCCCGTTGACCAGCGCCTGGTGCGATTTGGTGTAGATGGCCAGTCGATTTCCCGCGAGCCCCTCCACCAGGTACATCTCCCACAGCGGCCGCGACCTGTCGAGCTGGCGGCTGCCCAGCCTGGCCACCAGCTCATGAAGCTGCGCGTCGCTGCCCGGCGACGGCAACGCCGACCTGCGCACGTGGTAGGTGATGTCGAAGTCGCGGTCGTCGATCCACACCGGCCGAGCCAGCCCGAGCGTCACCTCCCGCACCTTCTGCCGGTAGCGCGGGATCTGAGGGAGACGCTTTTCGACGGTCTCGAGCAAGGTCTCGTAACTCAACCCGTTGCGGGGCTTGCGCACAATTGCCAACGAGGCCACATACATCGGCGTCGATGAGTCCTCCAGGCCGAAAAACGCCGCATCGGACGCCGACAACCTGGTCACCATTTGTGGCGTACCCCCTGAACTCTTCGTCGACGCTCGTCGAACTCCGCCACGGTAACCGCAGATTCTGGCCGTGCGCATTACGGGTGCATATCGGCCCGGCAAACCATGGGATCATGGAGTGGTCTGTTCCTCTCCAGCAGACGCCGTCGCCCACATCGCCGATCGCTGGAGAGGTGTGATGTCCGCATCGCAAATCCCGTTCGAGCCAGGCGCATTCACCGCGCCGGTAATCGACTACGAACCACCGCCGCTGACCGCTGCCGGCCGGGCCGTCGGGTGCGCGACGCCGTCGGCCGCCGCGCTGCACCGCGGGCAGCGGCGCCCACTGCGGTCCCCGGAGCCATCGCCTGCCCTGGCGGCCCCTGACATCGCGCCGCCTCCGGCGCCCCCTGACATCGCGCCGCCTCCGGCGGCCCCTGACATCGCGCCGCCTCCGGCGGCGGCTTCTTTTGCCGACGCCGCCCTTCGCCGCGTCCTCGAGGTCATCGACCGCCGCAGGCCCATCACGCAACTGCGGCCGCTGCTGACGCCCCGCCTGCTGGACATGGTCTTCACGCAGGCCCGCTCCTCGGGACCGGTCAAGGCGGCGGTGCTGCGCCGGGTGCGGCTGCGCACGGCCGCCGTCGACGAGAACGAGCCCGATCAGCCGGTGGCCGCGGAGGTGTTCGCCACCTACACCCGCGGACCGCGCATGCGCGCCATCGCGGGCCGCATCGAGGTCATCGACGGCCGCTGGCGGTTGGTGGCGCTACAGATCGGCTGAAACCCGACCCGCCGTCAGCCCTTGCGCGCGGCCTTGGCCTGCTTGCGGGCGGCTTCACGCCGTTCGCGCCGGCTCAGCGCGGAGTGCCTGCCTCCGCCGTTGCCGCCGCCGGTCTGCCGCTGCACCTGCGCACTGCCGTCCTCGGACGGGCCGGTGTAGGTGAGCGGCGGAGCCTGGTCGTCAATTCCCTTGGCGCGCAGGGCCGGAGCGGGTTCCACCCGTTCCTTGGTGGCCACCCCGCCGTCCTGCGACTTGGCCGCGGCCTGGGCGGCGAACTCCTCCAGCCCGCTGGGTGCCGCGACGGGCGCGACCTGCTGCGCGGGTGTGGGCGGCACGGCTTCGACGGTGACGTTGAACAGGAAACCGACGGCTTCCTCCTTCATGGCTTCGAGCATGCCCATGAACATGTCGTAGCCCTCGCGCTGGTACTCGACCACCGGGTCGCGCTGGGCGACGGCGCGCAGGTTGATGCCCTCCTTGAGGTAGTCCATCTCGTAGAGGTGCTCGCGCCACTTGCGGTCGATGACATTGAGCAGCACGTTGCGCTCGAGCTGGCGCATGGCGCCGGGGCCTGCGATCTCCTCGAGCTGCTTCTCACGCTCCTCGTAGGCGCGCTCGGCGTCCTTGACCAGCGCGTCGAGCAGCTCCTCGCGGGTCAGCTCGCCGGGCTCGCCGATGGCGTCGGAGTCGATCAGGTCGCGGTGGTCGATGCTGACCGGATACAGCTGCTTCAACGCCGTCCACAGCGTCTCAAGGTCCCAGTCCTCGGCGTAGCCCTCGGCGGTGGCGCCGTTCACGTAGGCGGTGATGACGTCGACCATCATCGCGTGCGCCTGCTCCTTGAGGTTCTCGCCTTCAAGGATGCGGCGGCGCTCGGCGTAGATGACCTTGCGCTGCTGGTTCATCACCTCGTCGTATTTGAGGACGTACTTGCGGATCTCGAAGTTCTGCTGCTCGACCTGCGTCTGGGCGCTCTTGATGGCGCGGGTGACCATCTTGGCCTCGATCGGCACGTCGTCGGGCAGGTTCAGGCGCGTCAGCAGCGACTCCAGCGCGGCGCCGTTGAACCGCCGCATCAGCTCGTCGGCCAGCGACAGGTAGAACCGAGACTCGCCCGGGTCGCCCTGGCGGCCGGAGCGGCCGCGCAGCTGGTTGTCGATGCGACGCGACTCGTGGCGCTCGGTGCCCAACACGTACAGACCGCCCGCGGCGATGACCTCCTCGGCCTCCTTCGCGGCTTCCGCCTTCACCTGGGCGCGCACCCTGTGCCAGGCCTCTTCGTACTCTTCGGGGGTCTCGACCGGGTCGAGGCCCTGCTCACGCAGCCGCTTGTCGGTCAGGAAGTCGACGTTGCCGCCGAGCACGATGTCGGTGCCGCGGCCGGCCATGTTGGTGGCTACGGTGACCGCGCCGCGCCGACCGGCCTCGGCGATGATCGCGGCCTCCTGCTCGTGGTATTTGGCGTTGAGAACGTTGTGCGGGATGCGCCGTTTGGTGAGCAACCGTGACAGGTACTCCGACTTCTCGACGCTGGTGGTGCCGATCAGCACCGGCTGGCCCTTCTGGTAGCGCTCGGCCACGTCGTCGGCCACCGCGAGGTACTTGGCCTCTTCGGTCTTGTAGATCAGGTCCGGCTTGTCCTCGCGGATCATCGGCTTGTTGGTCGGGATGCTGACCACGCCGAGCTTGTAGATCTCGTGCAGCTCGGCCGCCTCGGTCTGGGCGGTGCCCGTCATGCCGGCGAGCTTGTCGTAGAGGCGGAAGTAGTTCTGCAGCGTGATCGTGGCCAGCGTCTGGTTCTCGGCCTTGATCTCGACGCCTTCCTTGGCCTCGATGGCCTGGTGCATGCCCTCGTTGTAGCGCCGACCCACCAGCACGCGGCCGGTGAACTCGTCGACGATCAGCACCTCGCCATTGCGGACGATGTAGTCCTTGTCGCGCTGGAAGAGCTCCTTGGCCTTGATGGCGTTGTTGAGGTAGCTGACCAGCGGGGAGTTGGCCGCCTCGTAGAGGTTGTCGATGCCGAGCTGGTCCTCGACGAACTCGACGCCGAGCTCCGTGATGCCGATGGTGCGTTTGCGCAGGTCAACCTCGTAGTGCTTGTCCTTCTCCATCAGCGGCGCGATGCGCGCGAACTCGGCATACCAATGCGAGGAGCCGTCGGCGGGCCCGGAGATGATCAGCGGGGTGCGCGCCTCGTCGATCAGGATGGAATCGACCTCGTCGACGATGGCGTAGGCGTGGCCGCGCTGCACCATCTCCTCGACCGAGTGCGCCATGTTGTCGCGCAGGTAGTCGAAGCCGAACTCATTGTTGGTGCCGTAGGTGATGTCGGCGTTGTAGGCGGCGCGACGCTGGTCGGGCGTCATCTGGGCGAGGATGACGCCCACCTCCAGGCCGAGGAAGCGGTGCACGCGACCCATCCACTCGCTGTCGCGTTTGGCCAGGTAGTCGTTCACGGTGACCACGTGCACGCCCCTGCCGGACAGCGCATTCAGGTAAGCAGGCAACACACAGGTCAGCGTCTTGCCCTCGCCGGTCTTCATCTCGGCCACATTGCCGAAGTGCAGGGCGGCGGCGCCCATCACCTGCACGTCGTAGGGCCGTTGGTCGAGCACGCGCCACGCCGCCTCCCGGGCGACGGCAAACGCCTCCGGCATCAGATCGTCGAGGTCTTCGCCGCCGGCGTACCGCTTCTTGAACTCGTCGGTCTTGGCGCGCAGTTCGGCGTCGGAGAGCTTCTCGACGTCGTCGGACAAGGTGTTCACATAGTCAGCGACCCGCTTGAGGCGCTTGACCATGCGGCCTTCACCGAGCCGGAGCAACTTATCGAGCACGCTATTTTCCCCTGTGGGTTGATGGATCTCGTGACGTATTAGACGAGGTCCATCGTAGGGGACTCGTCGAACTCCCTGGTTATTTGCGTCAGGCCAGGCGTATCAGCCCGTAGTCGAAGGCGTGCCTGCGGTACACCACACAGGGCTTGTCGCTCTCCTTGTCGTGGAACAGAAAGAAGTCGTGGCCGACCAGTTCCATCTCGTAGAGCGCGTCGTCAACGGTCATGGGGGTGGCGGGGTGTTCCTTGACGCGCACGATCTGGCCCGGCTCGTGGTGCTCGACGCCGTCGCGATGCTCGTAGTCGTCCGACTCCTCCTGGGCCGAGCGGCGCGGTTCGAAGGCTTCGGGCGCCGAGATCTTGGTGGCCTCGGCCAGTGACGTCGGGGTCTTGTCGCCGTAGTGCACCTTGCGGCGGTCCTTGCTTCGCCGCAGGCGGCTCTCGAGTTTGCCCACCGCCGATTCCAGGGCTGCGTAGAAGCTGTCGGCGCAGGCCTCGCCGCGCACGACCGGCCCGCGGCCCCGCGCGGTGATCTCTACGTGTTGACAGTTCTTGCGTTGGCGCCTGTTGCGCTCATGGTCGAGTTCGACATCGAAAAGGTAGATACTGCGGTCAAATCGCTCTAGACGCGCCAGTTTCTCGGAGACATAAATCCGGAAATGGTCCGGAATTTCGACGTTGCGGCCTTTGACGACGACCTCGGCGCGAGGCGCCGGCGCCGGCTTCTCGTCTTCGACGATCATCGAGCGGTCGTTTTCCATGGAACGGATTGACATGCTTGGCGACTCGTTTCTGTTTCGCGTCGCACGCTCGCTGCGTGCCTACCTCGGATGAAGATGCACCGACGGGGCACGCGATTTCGCCGCTCGCCGGTGCAAGGTGTCGATAACTCACCTCCTACCACTCGGGCGAGGGTCGGCGCTTCTGGGTTGAGCGCCGCCGTGAGGCGTCACGGTTGCTTGGCCCCGACGGTAGTTGTGTTTACCCGGCAGTGCCACTCTTTTCGCCTACCGGTTTTCTGTTCGTCACTGCGGCTTGATGCGGCAGAAATCGGCCCGGTCGTCAAGGGCGCGCTCAGGCGTGGGCGAGGGCGAGGACGGCGGCGACCGGAACCGCGCAAGTTTGCAGGACGCGCACCGACTCGGCGGCCGTCGCGCCGGTGGTGACGATGTCGTCGACCAGGATGACGTCGCCGCCCGGCCTGTCCAGCCGGTCGGCGGGGCGGCACAGCCGAACCCGGCCGGCCACGTTGCGCTGCCGCGCCGCACTCGACAGCCCCACCGAGTCGCGCACCAGGGCGGCCATTCGCAGCGCAGGCACCACCGCCGCGTCCGGGTTCTGTCGCGTCGCGGCCTGCGCCATGCGGGCCACCGGGTCACCGCCGCGCCTGCGCGCGGCCAGCCGGCGGGTGGGCGCGGGCACCACGGCCAGCGGCGCCTCCACCACACGCCACGCCTGTAGCCGTCGCAGCGCGGCGTCAAGCGCGGCCGCCAGCGGGCCGACCAGGTCGGCGCGGCCGTGCTCCTTGACTGCGACGAGCGCGTTGCGGCGCGCGCCCGCGTACCGGCCCAGCGAGAAGACCGGCACCCCTGGCGGCACTCGCGGCGCGATGAGATGCGGTTCGTCGGGCCGGACCCGCAGCTGTCGCGCGCAGGCCTCGCACCACCGGGTCGACGGCGCGCCGCAGCCGCCGCACTCCAGCGGCAACACCAGGTCGAGCACGCGGCCAGTGTCCCGGCACGCGGTGACATCCGGGGTTCAGGCCCCGACGGCTTCGATGATCGCGTACGAATCTGTCGTCTGCAGCCCGCATCGGCGCAGGTCCGCGTTCGCCAGCAGTGCGTCGAAATCTTCGACCGTGCGTTCCTTTCCGGTCGCCATCGCGAGCATGTTCAAATCCATCAGCGCCGCGAAGCCGGGATTGCGGGCATCCTCGATGAGGAAATCGATGACGGCGATCCGGCCGCCAGGAGCCATCGCCTCCCGGCAACGCCTCAGAATCTTGACGCAGCTTTCGTCGTCCCAATCGTGCAGGACCAACTTCAGCAGATAAAGATCTGCCGCAGGCAACGCTTCAAAGAAGTCGCCACCAACCACCTCGATGCCATCGCCAATGCCTTCCAAATCGTCCGCTATCGCAGCGGCCACATCCGGGCGGTCGAAAACGATCCCGCGCAATGCGGGATTCGCCTCCCGGAGCTGACGAAGAAGCGCACCACTTGCCCCGCCCACATCGACCGCCAATGTCACCCCATCTGTGTTGAGGCGGTCCACCACGTCACTTTTCCACAGGGCGGTCAAGCCCGTCATGGCGGCGGTGAATTCCACAGAGACGTGCGGGTTCTTTTGCATGTAGTCGAAGATGGGCAATCCCAACATCTTCCGGGCCTGACTCTCACCCGTACGCACCGCCGCGGCGAACTCCCCCCACGGTTGCCAGTGCATCCGACCGGTCATCGACAAGGCAACATCCCGTAGCGATCGCGGAGCGTCCCTTCGCAACGTGTCCAGCAGTTCGGTGGCGCGGAATCGTCCGTCGCAGTCGGAAGTCAACAGCCCGAGAGTGAGCCCGGCCCGCATCAGTCGGAAGGTAGCCTCAGGTGCACTGCACTCCCGCTGCGCTACCTCAGCGGCCGTCAGCGGACCATCTGCGAGGTGATCGGCAATAGAAAGCGAGGCGTATGCACCCAGCGCCTGGCTGATCCAGTAGCCGAAGATCATTGCGGCCATCTGGTGATGGGCGTCATCGGATGGTGCCACTGAAGTTACTCCTTCCATCAGATTCCACGAGTGTCATCAGGGTTTGCCTCTCGCGAAGATTCACCAGACAAGCCACGAGAGAAGCCATGCGGCCGAGGCGCTTTCACTTCGCCGCCGCCCCGCCTACGTTAGGAAGAGCAATGGTCGCCTACAAGCCGCGAGGCGCAGGGCAGTGGACACATTGCGCGCGAATCTTCGAACCTGGGAGAATGCTCTGTGACGAATCTGGCTGGCCGCCGCCGGCGGCCGCGGTGATCCTGGAGTCATGACAGAACAGGCCTCGGAGCAGACTTCGGTCGTCGCCGTGAACGGCCGCAGACAGGTGGTGCACAGCGAGCCGGACACCGCGCTGCTGTATGTGTTGCGCAACCATCTCGGCCTGACGGGTACCCGGTTCGGGTGCGGGCTCGGCGTGTGCGGCGCGTGCCTGGTGCTCATCGACGGCCGTCCCGCGTACTCCTGTGACACCCCGCTGTGGGCGGCCGACGGCAAGGCCGTGACGACCGTCGAGGGCCTCGGCAGCGACGGCCAACCGCACCCAGTGGCCCGTTCGCTCGTCGCGCACCAGGCCGCACAGTGTGGCTACTGCATGTCGGGCATCGTCGTTCGGGCCGCCCATCTGCTCGCAGAAAACCCGGACCCCTCCGACGCCGACGTGCGCGCCGCCCTCGACGCCAACCTGTGCCGCTGCGGAGCACACAACCGCGTGGTGCGTGCCGTGCTGGCCGCGGCGGCCGAAATGCGGACAGACACACCATGACCGCCGACGTGAACACCGACGCGCTGCCGCCGACACTGGCGGCCAACCCACGCCTCGGCGACTGGCTGAGCATCCGCACCGACGGCGCGGTGCATGTGCGGTCCGGCAAGGTCGAGTTGGGCCAGGGCGTGCTCACCGCGCTGGCCCAGATGGCCGCCGAAGAACTCGACGTGGACGTGCGACGCATCGAGATGGTCTCGGCAGCAACGGGTGTCAGCCCCGACGAGGGACTCACCGCGGGCAGTTTGTCCATTCAGCACTCGGGCGCGGCTCTGCGCATGGTGTGCGCCGAAGCCCGCGACCTCTACCTCTCGATCGCCGCGGACAAGTTCGCGGTGCCGAAGGAAGACCTGGACGTCGACGACGGCGAGATCCATGGCCCCGACGGGTCGGTCACCAGCTACTGGGAGCTCGCCGACGAGACCGTGCTCGACCGACCCGCCAGCGGCAGTGCCACGCCGAAGAAGGACTCGGACTACCGCGTGGTGGGCACGGATGTGGCGCGAATCGATTTGCCCGACAAGCTGACCGGGCGACCCCGCTATGTGCACGACCTTCATCTCGACGGCATGCTCTACGGCCGCGTGGTGAGGCCGCCGGCGCGCGCGGCGACCCTGAGCAGCGTGGACACCGCGCCCACGTTGGCGCAGCCCGGAGTCGTCGACGTGGTCTGTGAGGGCGACTTCCTCGCCGTGATCGCCGACCGCGAGGAGGTCGCGCTGCGCGCGGCGGACCGGTTGCGCGCCGACGCCGAGTGGGAGCAGCGGGCGTCATTGCCCGACGACGATGACCTGCCGACATTCCTGACGTCGGCACCCGCCGACACCACGGTGCTCGCCGAGGGGTCGCGTCCGTCGGCGCCGCCGCAGCGGACCCTGTCGGCGACCTATCACCGCCCGTTCCTGGCCCACGGCTCGATCGCCCCGTCGTGTGCGATCGCGCTGGCAATCGATGACGAACTGCGGATCTGGTCGCACTCGCAGGGCATGCACATCCTGCGCCGCGAAATCGCGCGCGAACTGGGTATGCGCCCAGAGCAGTTGGTGGTTCGCCACGTCGAGGGCGCCGGGTGCTACGGCCACAACGGCGCCGACGACGCGGCGATGGATGCGGCGCTGCTGGCCAGGGCGGTCCCGGGACAACCGGTGCAAGTGGTGTGGTCGCGCGCCGACGAGCTGGCGTGGGCGCCGCTCGGATCGGCTGGGGTGGTGCGGGTTTCGGCGGAAACCGGCGACGACGGCCGCGTGCTGTCGTGGCGGCACGAGATCTTCAGCGGCAGCTTCATCAGCCGCCCCGGCATGATCGGGCCGCCCGCGTTCCTGGGCACCAGCCACCGCGAGCGCACCGCGATCCACTCGACGGCCGAACCTCCGCTGGAACTCGGCGGCGGCACCCGACGCAATGCCGTTCCCGGCTACGACTTCCCGCACCGCGAGGTGGTCAATCACCTGATCCCGGAGATGCCGTTGCGGACATCGGCGCTTCGCTCCCTCGGGGCGCATCTCAACGTCTTCGCCATCGAGTCGTTCATGGACGAACTGGCCGCGCAGGCTGGAGTCGATCCCATTGAATTCCGGCTCGCGCAGCTGTCGGACCCGCGCGGTCGCAGGGTGCTGGAAACCGTTGCGCGTGAGTCTGATTGGCGACGCTCGCCTGCGTCGGATTCTGTTGGTCGCGGTGTCGGCTATGCCAGGTACAAGAATGCGAGCGCCTATTGCGCCGTCGTGGCCGAGGTGGAGGCCGTCGATCAGGTGCGGGTGCGCAGCCTGACGATCGCGGTGGACGCGGGTCTGGTCATCAACCCCGACGGCGCGGTCAACCAGATCGAGGGCGGAGCGATCCAGACCACCAGCTGGACGCTGAAGGAACGCGTCCGGTTCGACCGGCACAACGTCACCAGCGACAACTGGGAGACCTACCCGATTCTGCGGTTTTCCGAGGTGCCCGCCGTCGACGTGAAACTCATGCCGACAGACGGCAATCCGCCGCTCGGCGTCGGGGAATGCGCGCAGGGACCGGTCACCGCCGCCATCGCCAACGCAGTGGCAGCGGCGCTCGGGGTGCGGGTGCGCACCTTGCCGCTGACCCGAGATCAGATCGTCGCCGCGATGACCTGAGGCATGCGCGTTCCGGCCGAAACGGTGCGCGCCGTGTCTCGTTCGCCCGCAACCGTCGCAATACCGTCGTCGTTATGACGTATCTGTTCGGCCACACCGACCCGGAAACGCGCAGGCTCCAACTGCAGTCGCGACTGTATGACGGCCACATGGAGTACGCCCTGCGGCTGGCCGGCCTACGGCCGGGAATGCGGGTCCTCGATGTCGGCTGCGGCGTCGGCGACGTGTCGTTCCTGGCCGCGGGCCTGGTCGGGCCGACCGGAAGCGTGACCGGCGTCGACATGTCCGGCGACGTCATCGAACATGCGCGGCGACGTGCGCGCGAATTCAACTTTCCGACCGTACGATTCGTGCAATCGGCGATTGACGACATTGCCCTCGACGAGCCGGTTGACGCGGTGATCGGGCGACTGATTCTGATGCATCTGCCCGATCCTGTGGAGGCGCTGCGCAAGCTCGCTGTCCGTATCCGGCCCGGTGGTGTCGTCGCATTCAGTGACTTCGAAAACCGAGGGACCGCGAGCGTGCCGGAAACGCCGCTGTGCGAGGCAATCCTCGGCGCCATCCGAGAAACGTTCGCCCGCATGGGCGTTGACTCGAACTTCGGTCTGACCATGCATCAATGCTTCAGTCGCGCCGGGCTCGATTCGCCGCGGATGACGCTCGGTGCGCCCGTGGCGGGACCTGACGACATCCTGGAGCTCACCTGGTTGGCGGAGACGTGGCGTTCGCTGCTCCCCCTGGCCAGAAAGCTTGCAGTCAACACCGACGGACTGACCGACACGGACGAGTTTCCATCCCGATTGCAGCAGGAACTGGCCGACGCCGGGGCGGTGTTCATGTTGCCGGCACTGATCACCGCATGGGCCCGGATATAGCGCATCTCCATCTGGCAGAACCCATGTCGGTGGTATTAGGGCAGCGACTCGATGACGCCGTACCCAACGAAGGCGACGTTCCCGCCGACGCTCACCGATTCGACACGGTCGGCGCTGCCTTCCGCCTGCACGGACAGTTCGCTTGGGCGTCCGGTGAATCGGCCCTGGTTCAGTATGAACGTGTCCCCGCCGCGGATCAGCCCATGGCGCAGGCGATAGGCACCGATCGTGCCTGCGGCGCTGCCGGTGGCGACGTCTTCGGTGGCGCCGTCGTTGTTCCAATGCCGGATCTCGACAGCGGATTCGTCGAGCAGAACCGCGAACTGGGCGTGGTAGCCGTGCAGCAGTTCGGTGATGTCGTGGGTGATTCGGGCCTTACCCAGCGCGCCGGCCTGGATCGGCACGATCAGATATCGGAGCCCGGTGCTCACCACTTCCAACGGTAGGTGCGGCGCGAGGTCGTTGGCGTCGAGGTTGAAAGCGCGGGCGATGCGGTCACGCTCGTCGACCGTCCCCAAGAATTCCGGCGCGCCTTGATCCAGCCAGCCCGTGTAGCCGCCGTCGGTGACCTCGGTCCTGACTTGCACTGTCCTGCTTGCGAGTACGAACTGCCAGTACTTCGTGCCGCCGGTCGCTGAGCGTTCGTGCAACACCGCCGCCGCCCCGATGACCGGGTGACCGGCGAAGGGCAGTTCCTCGAAGAGGTCGAAAATTCTTGCCCGGACAGTGTCGGGACGATCCGTTGCCTGCAGGAAGATCGCTTCGAAGTGCCGCAATTCCGCCGTGATTCGCAACATCTGCGCTGCTGTGAGGCCATCAGCGTCGACAAAGACCGGCAAGCTGTTGCCGCCGAACGGAATTTGGCTGAACACATCGACGTGCCGGTAGACAAGCGGCACTCGCCCACCGATGGGCGCTTCTGGCATCTGTGCACGCTATTTATCGATCGATCCGGCTGTCAAGCTACTCCAAGCCGTGGGCTCGCTTGATCTCCTCGGCTGCGCGCTCTCCGATGACCACGCACGGCGCCATCGTGTTTCCGGCTGTGATTCTGGGCATCACCGACGCGTCGGCGATGCGCAGCCCGGCGATGCCGTAGACCTTGAGGGCGCCGTCGACGACGGACATCGAATCGCGGCCCATCTTCGCCGTGCCGCATTGGTGCCAGTACGTCATCGCGCCGTCGCGCAAGTAGCGGGTGAGCTCGTCGCCCTTGAGATCGCCCGGCATCACCTCGCGGGTGAAGTACGGCCGCAGTTCAGGGGCGTTGCCGACTTCACGAATGTCCTCGATGCACGTGGCGGCCTGCGCAAGGTCGTGCGGGTCGGAAAGCGCGTTCTCGTGGATGCGGACCGGATCGTCGGGAGCGGGTCCGGTGAGTTCGACTATGCCGCGACTGCGCGGGTGGGTGAGGGAACCGTAGATGCCGAAGCATGTTTCGGGCAGCCCGAACCGCGCGATGCTCTCGGGGCTGGCCAGCTTGAGCGCCCCCTGGCAGGCGAAGAACTCGGGCGAGTCCTTGCCGTCGCCCCGCGACCAGAACATCACGCTGCCGCCGACAGGGTCGGCCGGCCAGCGGCTCGGCATCTCCCATATGCACGAGAAGGCGAGGTGGTTCTGCAGGTTTCTGCCGACCCCGGGCAGATGTGCGACCACCGGAATCTGCAGTTGCCGCAGCCGGCCCGCATCGCCGAGGCCGGACAACATCAGGATTTTGGGGGTGTGGATGGCACCCATCGACAGCACGACCTCGCAGTCGGCGGTGAACTCGCGGATCCGGCCGCGAAACGATGCCTCGACTCCGACGGCGCGACCGCGATTGATCCGCAGCCTGCGCACTTCGGCGTTGGTCAGCACCGTCAGGTTCGGCCGGTCCATGATCGGGTAGGCGTAGGCACGAAAGGCCGAGCGGCGCTTGCCGTTACAGATGATGTTGTCGGCGATCGCGGCGCCGCCCGGTCCTTCGAGCAGCGCGCCGTTGGGATGATCGAACGCCTCAACCCCGATGACGTGTGCGGCCTCGACCGCCGCCCGATTGGCGGGATGGGCGTCGGTGTTCGGTTCGACACACATCGGTCCGCCGCGGCCCCGATACGCCGATTCGCACTGCCCCCGCCAGTGCTCGACACGCCGGTAGATGTCGCGCACCGCGGCGTAGCTCCACGCCAAATGCCCTGACTCGTCTGCGAAGTGATCCCAGTCGTCCCTGTGGCCGCGCGCCCAACACATGACGTTGATGCTCGAGCTCCCGCCGAGCACCCGGCCCGTGTTCAGCGTGAGCGTCCTGTTGTTGAGGTTGGCGTTCGGCTCGGCGACAAACGCCCAGTCCCTCGGCCCGCCGAGATTGGTGTGCCACAGGTCCGGTTCGGTGACCGCGGGGACGTCATCATCGCCACCTGCTTCCAGCAGCAGCACGCTGACCGCGGGGTCCTCGGCGAGCCGCCGCGCGACGACCGAACCGGATGTTCCCGCGCCACAGACGATGAAGTCGTATGGCCGGGTTAACTCCGTCGCCAGCCGCGCCTGGTTGTCTCGGACTCTGCGGTCGTGAACGTCATCGGTGTGGGCATGGTCGAGTAGCACTGCATACCTCCGTTGGCGCGCGAAGCGGGAAGACAGGACTAGAGCGACAGTGCGTGCACGATGTGGGCCGCAGGTCCCGTCATCGCTTCACGGAACGCTGTGCCCGCGAACAAGCTTGTGCCGTGCGGATCGCCGGCGCGTACCGCCGCCGCCTGCACCGGCGCGGTGATGCCCGCCACCTCGGGGAACCCGAAGATGGCATCGGGTTCGTGGTCGTCGACGAACCGATTCCGCAGTGCGCGCGCGTAGCGGCCGGTCAAGCACCGGGTCAGCACCGTCGCGTCGAACTGCGGGTCGGTCAGCGCTGCCCGATGCACCGGATTGGTTCCGGCTTCGTCGGCAAGCAACAGGGCCGTTCCGATCTGCGCCGCCGTCGCACCCAGGCAGCGCACACCCCTCACATCGGCGGCCGTCGCGATTCCCCCAGCCGCCACGACGGGGCGGTCCGACATTTTGATCAGGGCCGATACCAGATCCTCCAACGGGTCTGTCGGCATGGCACGGGGGTCGAACGTCGCCCGATGTCCACCCGCACTCGGGCCCTGTGCCACCAAGCCATCGACCCCGCGGCTCAACGCGATCGCCGCCTCCTGGGGTGTGGTGACCGTCGCAAGGGTGAGGATCCCGGCGGTGCGAATTCGGCAGCAGTGTCGCGCGTTCGGCGCCCCAAACGTGAAGGACACCACTTCGGGTCGCAGGTCGCACACCACGCTGACCTTGGCGAGCCAATCGTCGTAAGAGTCGTGGTGTGGACGACCGGGCGCCGCGCCGTAGCGGTCGACCTCGCCGGAAAGCGAAGCGGCGTACTGCCGTAGCTGATCTGTCGTCACTTCAGGCGAGTGCGGCACAAACAGGTTCACGCCGATCGGCGCTGTGGTCATTCGTCGGGTGCCGACGATCGCCTCGGCCAACTCCTCGGCCGACAGCGCGCCGCCTGCGAGGAAGCCAAGGCCGCCTGCGTTGGACACCGCGGCGGCCAGCGTGGGCGTCGACGGACCTCCCTCCATGGGCGCTCCGACGACCCGGCAACTCAGGTCGTTGAACGAGAACCGGTTAGCCACAACCGACCTCCGCGCAGACTTGTGCAAGTCCGTGCGCATCGACGATCAGAACTTCGCCGTCGACGATCCGGATCCAGCCGTCGGCTTTGAAGTCACGCAGGGTCACCGCCGCGGTGTGCTCATCGACACCCGAGAACGACGCAAGCTCCGCCAGCGTCATATCGTGCCCCACTTGAACGCCGTCCGCATGCCGTCGGCCAAATCTTTTCGCCAACACCAACAATCGCCTGGCGATGCGGTAGGTCGGGTCGGGGCACATGAAGTCGACCAGGCAATCCGTGACCACATCGACACGGCGCGCCATCAGGCGCATGACCTGGTGGATGACCTCCGGGCAGACGACCGTCCAGGCGAGAAGTTGACGGCGATCGATGGCGACCGCACGCACCTCCGTCAGGGCGGTGGCGGTGACAGTCCGGGGCAGGTTGTCGAACGGGGTCAGCACACCGAACACCTCGGATGGGCCCAAAATGTTGAGCACGGCTTCTCTGCCGTCGGTATGCCGGTACGTCTCCTTCACTTTCCCCGACACGATGACGAACAGCGCTCCGCCGCGCTCGCCCTGTGCGAATACGACGCTCCCGGCCGCGAATAGGGCTGGCCGCATGCGCTTGAGCCACACCGATATTGCGTCGCGATGTGCCCTGCAGAAGAGTCCCGATGCGCGCACCGCCTTCTCGGCGTCATCAGTGGGGGTGGCGGAGTTGCATTGTCGTGCAGCAATTTTAGTTTGTTCACGCGCCAGTGAAGACATGCGTTCAGCGGAGGGGACGGCATAGAGCATGGCGCTAACGTTAAGGGCGTCACTGTAATTGACCTAGCCGATGTGCGCGGCTGAGGGGACACATTGCGCACGAATCGGATTCCCGTCTAACCTGCGCGCTTGAGTGTGGCCGCCGGACATTCGTCGTAGCGGGCGGAATGAGCGGCCGCAAACCGGCCGAGGTTGGTGAACCCCCAGCGATAGGCCACAGCGGCGACGCTTGTCACCGACGGGTCGGACTTGAGCAGTTCGTCATGTGCGCGCCGCAACCGCACCTGACGCAGATACGCCATCGGCGAAATACCCATGTGGCGTCGAAAGCTGTCCTGCAGCGTTCGCACGCTGACATGGCATCGTGCGGCGATGTGCGACGCGGTCAACGGCAGGTGCGCTTCCGCTTCGATCATCTCGGCGGCCAGTCGGACGGTGCGCGGTGCGGCCAGCGGCTGATCTTTTGCGACCGCATCGCGATACGGGTGGTCGGCAGCGAGCAACAGTCCTCGGATCAAGGCGTCGGTGAACGGCGACCGCACCAGAGGTTGATGCAGCAGGCTGTCCGACCGGAACATCAGTTCCCTGAAAAGCATCACCATGCTGATCCAGCTGCGCGTCGGCGCACTGTCCATCGACATGACCGGGTTGAAGTCGATCGGGGATTTCGTGTGCAGACCGAGTGCGTCGACCAGCGCGTCGTCGACCGCGCGGTGACCGATCTTGACTGAGAGAAACTTGCTGCCCGCCGTCCAGCGCACCCCTTCGAGCCCGTCGGGCGCGTATAGGACGGCGCCGCCAGCCCCGACCGTCAGCGATCCGTCGCGCGACACCGACTCGGCGCGTCCGCACTGCACCAGCAGGATCCGATAGGAGCCGCACGCGTCGCTGCCGTCGATCGAGATGTCCGACCCGATGATCATCTCGTCGAGGGTCACAGGCCCTACCCGGCCGATGCGCTGGGTCAGCGCGAAGGTTTCCGGATCGCTGCGCAGAGTGAGATGGGGTTGGCCACAGCAGACAAGGGCGAAATCATCGAACTTCTCTGCTGATGCCCAGTCATGAACGTGCAACTCGGATGCCGGCTCGTGTTCGGCCATTCAGTCAACCTCTTCCATTGTGGGCAGCCATTGACCCCCCACAACGTTACAAACGTGTAAAGGCATCCCGCCCGGGAAGATCCGCAGGTGATTCCCAGGGAATGAGCAGGACCGCTAGACCGCGGTCACGCCAGCACGATGTCCTGTCCGTCGACCGAAATGGCCTTGGGTTCCAGAGGTTCGGTGGCCGGGCCGTTGGCGACCGTGCCGTCGAGGTTGAACTTGCTGCCATGGCACGGGCAATCTATCGTGCCGTTCGCCACAGCGTTCACCGTGCACCCTTTGTGCGTGCACTTCGCGGAGAATCCCTTGAAGTCTCCTGCCGACGGCTGTGTCACCACGACATCGCCAACGATGACACCGGACCCGACCGGCACGTCCGACGTCTTGGTGAGCACCCCCGACTGCGGTGCGGCAGGGGGTTCTGTCGTGTTCGGCGGCGCAGCCGCCGGCGTCGTATCGCTGGCGACCGCGGGCTCGCCACTGCGTTGCCGCACGCGGCGAGCGCGCCGGCCGTCAAGAAGACACCGGCACCACGAAGCACATGTTGACGGGGGATCTGGACATCATCGAAGGGCATGGCAATCCTTCCGGCGGGCTGGGCCTTACAGATAGCACTCCTAATAGCAAAAGCCACGAGAGCCGATTTGTCCGCACAACGGCCAAAGTCAGCGGGCGGCACCGTAGCGCGCAGGGTGTCATCAATCACCTCGCGCGATCTGTCTATAGGGATACGTCGCCCGGCTAGAGGCGCTGGCAGCGCGGCCATACCGTCGCCGCCATGACTGATTTCGTGAGGCCAATGCGCCGCCTGGGGTTCTTGACCGTCGGAAATTTCGATCCGGCCAATCCGGGGCCCGGTCATCATCAAACACTGGGGTTGATCGAGCTTGCCGAGGAGCTTGGGTTCGACAGTGTATGGGTGCGCCAGCGGCACCTCCAACCGGCGATTTCCTCCCCGATCGCGGTGTTGGCCGCGGCGAGCCAACGTACGAGCCGAATTGCGTTGGGTACCGCCGTCATCCCCCTGGGGCTCGAAAAATCCGCTGCGGCTTGCTGAAGATTTGGCCACCACCGACATCCTGTCCGGGGGCAGGCTGAATCCTGGTGTGTCGGTAGGAACACCGCTGTTTTACGAGCACTTCAAGACGGCGCTCTATCCCGAGACGCACGATATCGAAAACTTCTCCAAGGAACGGGTGTTGCGGCTGCTGGCATGCCTTCGCGGGGTTCCGGTCAGCGACTTCGACGGCGGCTTACTGCCTACGCGATGCGCGTCGCCTCCGTCGGCTCCCGTCGTTTCATAGGCATGGCCGGTGCGCTCCCCGACTGGGCCGGCAGGCGCACCGCAATGGCCGAGTAGCGCACGACGCCTGGGAAATTGCTGCCAATCCGTCCGAACGAGCCACATCTCGGCGGCCGCAATCGTTGCCGATTTCATGAACACCGGTTGGACCACCGCGACTTCGCTGGAGCAATTCTCGTGTCTGTGCTGCCCCGAGCCGCACATCATGCTGCACACGGATCCGGCTTCGTTGACCCTCAACCACAGGATCGGGCACGTCGGGCCGCTTTCCGTCGGCGAATTGCAGGTCGGCAGTCAGTTGGCGCTGGACTGCGGCACGCAGTGCACGGCTTACCGGGTGAACGTGCTGGTGTCGGGCCACATGGAGACTGTCTCGGGCCGGTCCGCCGTCTCCGCGCAGGCCGGCACCGTCTTGGTGTATCCACCGGAGGGACGTGCGACCGGGCGTTGGTCAGCAGGCAGCCGGATGCTCGCTGTCAAGATCGACCGCACCGTCGTGGACAACGCTCTGGGCGATGTACTCGGCCGACGCGTCACCTCGCAGGTCGACTTCCTGCCCACCATGTCGGTCCGCACGGCGTCGGCGAAGAGCTGGATCAGGATGTTGACGATCCTCGCTCAACAGGCATTCCAACCCGACAGCGTCCTGACGGTTCCGCTGGTCGGCCGGCCGTTCGTAGAGAGCGTGGCTCGCGGTCTGCTGATAGCCGCCGACCATCCGCACCGCGAAGCCGTCGCGGCACCTACTCCGCCGGTCCCTTCCCGCATCGTCCGCACGGCGATGGAGATCATCGAAGCTGAAGCGCATCTACCGTTGACGGTGTCAGCATTGGCGTCCCGCCGCCACGCGAGTGTGCGCGGCTTACAAGCGGGTTTCCGTAGACATCTGGGCACCTCACCGATGGCATACCTGCGCGAAGTTCGGCTCCTGCGAGCGCATGAAGCGCTGCAGCGTTCCGACCCGACGAGCGCCACGGTGGCATCGATCGCGTATCAGTGGGGTTTCACCAACCTCGGCCGGTCCGCTGCTACGCACGCCGCCCGCTATGGCGAATCGCCTGCGAGCACCCTGCGCGGCCGCCGTTGAGACGTCAGCCGGGCAGCACGGGTATCGCGCCGGGTGTCATCAGTGGCCGCACCTCGACCCAGCGCGGGTCGTTGTCGGCGCCGGTTGCCGACAGTTGCAGGATGCCGCGGGCGTCGGCGACATAGACCGTTGACGGGTTGGCGGCCACGACACCGACCGGCATCAGCAGGTTGCGGCTCGGGGCGTCGGAGTTCACCCCGTCGAGGTTGACGTAGGAGACCGGGTGCTGCGGGTCGGTGCGGCTGACGACGATGTCGTCACCGGTGCGCCACGACAGCGAAACCACGGTGTCCTTCAAGCCGTAGCCGAGCCGACGCGGATAGGTCAGCGCGTAACCGCCGCCGGGAGTCTGCTCGACGCTGGCGAGGACCACCTGCCCCTCGATCACCATCGCCGCGCGGGTGCCGTCACGAGACAGCTGCAACTCGGTGATCTTCCCCGGGAATTTCGTTGTGATGGCGGCGATGTCGACGGGGATGCGGCCGGGTTGTCCCGAGGCGTCCTGCACCGTGCGCACCACGTTGCTGCCGTCGACCACCACCCACACCGCGTCGTCGAGCGCCCAGGTCGGCCGCGACAGTGTGCGACCATCCATGGCCTGCAACGGGTTTCCGCCGATCGGTCCGACCCACAGCGACGACGCGACTTCGGGTGTGCCCGCGTTGAGCGTCACCACCGACGCGGCCTCCCGCCCGTTGCGGGAGATGGCTGCCCCGGTCTGGTTCGGTGTCGCACCAAACGGTCCGGGCACCCGCGGCGCCTGCTGACCGTCCAGCGACACCAGCGAGCCGTTCATCAAGGCGTGCAGCCCGGCCGCCGCGCCGTCGGCCGCACCAGGGTCGGTGGCTGCGACATCGGAGGTCTGCCATCCCTCGGCGAAGCGGTCGTCCAGCGGGGCGCCGTCGGCGTTGATCACATACGGTCCGTTGATCCCGGCGCGCGCCAGCGTCCAGATGATCTGCGCGGCAAGCAGTTGGCGGCTGTGCGGATCGGTCGTCGACAGATTCTCCAGGTCGATGCGGGCGCCGCCGTAGCCGCGGCCGACGCCCATCTTGCCGCCGTCGGCGCGAGTCACCGGGCCGCGTAAACGAAGCGGCGCCTCGAGCAGGTTGCGCACGGTGTTGGCCATCTCCGGCCGCGGACCGGCGATCAGCTTGGTGACGAGTTCGGTGGCCAACTGGTCGGGATCGGACACCGCCACATAGCGCGGATCGGGTACGACGGTCTTGCCAGTGGGATCGGCGAAGTACAGCGTGTGACGCTTGTAGGTCTCCTGGAACTGCTGCCAGTCGAGGAACACCCCGTTCGGCAGCCGGTCGATGCGCCAGCCGCCGGGGGTCTTGACCAACTCGATCGGGCCGGGATCGGGCAGCGCGCCCTCCTTGGTCTCGAACACGCCCATGTCGGAAAGCGAACCGAGGATGTCGGCGCGCATGGTGACCGAAACCCGTTCGGGTCCACGGGTTTCGACGAAGACCACTCGGTCGATCAACAGTGCGCTGCCCGCGTCGTCCCATCCCTTGGAAGCCGACTCGGTGAGGAACTGCCGAGCGGCGAGGTGCCGGTTGGACGGATCGGCGGTGGCCTTGAGGAACTCGCGCAGCAGCACGTCGGGGTCCATGTCCGGTGTCGGCTTGGGCAGGCTGGGCGGCGCGAGGCGGTCGACCGTGCCGATGGCCTGCGGCGCCGACGAACTCGGCACACCCGCACAACCTGTCAGCACCGTCGCACACACCGCGGCCACGACGGCTAGCAGGCGCTTCACACGCTCTCCCCCGCAGGTTGGCGCTGAGCCGTCGAGCGACGCGCCTTTCGTTCGCGCCCAATGGGTTTCAACGGCAGCGGGCTTGTCGTCACCTTGTGGCCGCGCACCAGCGGCAGCGTCAGCCGGAAGCAGGCGCCCTTGCCGGGCTCGCCCCACGCCTCGAGCCTGCCCTGGTGCAGCCGGGCGTCTTCGATGCTGATCGCCAGGCCCAGCCCGGTGCCGCCGGACCGCCGCACCCGCGACGGGTCGGACCGCCAGAATCGGCTGAACACCAGCTTCTCCTCGCCGGGCCGCAGCCCGACGCCGTAGTCGCGCACGGTCACGGCCACGGTGTCTTCGTCGGCGCCCATCCTGATCCGCACCGGTTTGCCCTCGGCGTGGTCGATCGCGTTCGCGATCAGGTTGCGCAGGATGCGTTCGACGCGGCGGGGGTCGACCTCGGCGATGACCTCGTTGACCGGCATGTCGACGATGAGGTCGATCTGTGCGTCGGCGGCCAGGTGGCCGACGTTGTCGAGCGCGCTCTGCACGGTGTTGCGCAGGTCGACGGCTTCCACCGACAGCTCGGCCACGCCCGCGTCGTGGCGGGAGATCTCCAGCAGGTCGTTGAGCAGCATCTCGAACCGGTCGAGTTCGCTGACCAGCAGCTCGGTGGAGCGGCGCAGCGCGGGGTCGAGGTCCTCGCTGTGGTCGTGGATCAGGTCGGCGGCCATCCGCACGGTCGTCAGCGGGGTGCGCAGTTCGTGGCTGACGTCGGAGGTGAAGCGGCGCTGCAGGTTGCCGAACTCCTCCAGCTGGGTGATCTGCCGGTGCAGGCTTTCGGCCATGTCGTTGAACGACACCGCCAGGCGCGCCATGTCGTCCTCGCCGCGCACCGGCATCCGTTCGGTGAGGTGGCCTTCGGCGAAGCGTTCGGCGATCCGCGACGCCGACCGCACCGGAAGCACGATCTGGCGCGCGACGATCAGCGCGATCGCGGCCAGCATCAGCAGCAGCACCACACCGCCGGTGGCCATCGTGCCGCGCACCAGCGTGATGGTGGATTCCTCGTTGTTGAGCGGGAAGACCAAATACAGCTCGAGGTTGGTGACCGGCGACGACGTCGGCGTGCCGATGATCAGCGCAGGCCCCGAGAAGCCGTCGGTGTGCACGGTCGCGTACTGGTAGCTGACCTGGCCCGCCTTGACGAACTCGCGCAGCGCGTCGGGGATCTGCTGCACGGGACCGGCGGCGGTGGCGGCGCGCGGCCCGTCGCCGGGCACGACCAGGACCGCGTCGTAGGCGCCTGCCAGGCCGGCCCCGGCGTCGGCCTTGCGGTCGATGAGGGTGTTGCGCGCCAGCTGCAGGCTGCTGTCCAGCGAGCGGGCTTCCTCGCCGCCGACGATGCCGCTGACGGTGTTGCGGGCGCGTTCGATTTCCTCGGTCGCCGCGCGCACCTTGACCTCGAGGATGCGGTCGGTGATCTGGCTGGTCAGCACGAACCCGAGCACCAGGATGACGGCCAGCGACAGCCCGAGGGTCAGTGTCACCACCCGTAGCTGTAGGGAGCGACGCCAGGCCAGGCCCAGGGCGCGCCCCAGGGCGCCCAACCCGCGGATCAACGGTGCAGACGGGCCGAGTCGACCGCGAATGCGCCGTCGCGAACTGAAGATCACGGCGACCGCCGACTATTCGGAGCCCCGCCAACGGGGATCACGGCCACGGCCGGGTCACGCGAACTCACGACCGCGGCCGAGCCGCGCCGGATCACGGGGGTCCGGCCTTGTATCCCACTCCTCGAACAGTCAGCACCACCTGCGGGTTCTCCGGGTCCTTCTCGACCTTGGCCCGCAAACGTTGGACATGCACGTTCACCAAACGGGTGTCGGCGGGGTGCCGGTACCCCCACACCTGTTCGAGTAGCACATCACGAGTAAACACCTGGCGCGGTTTGCGTGCCAGCGCCACCAATAGATCGAACTCCAGCGGCGTCAGCGAAATCTGCTCGCCTTGGCGGGTGACCTTGTGGGCGGGCACGTCGATGTCAACGTCGCCGATGGAAAGTAGCTCGGCGGGCTCGTCCTCGTTGCGCCGCAGCCGCGCGCGCACCCGGGCCACCAGCTCCTTGGGCTTGAACGGCTTCATCACGTAGTCGTCGGCGCCCGACTCCAGGCCGAGCACCACGTCGACGGTGTCGGTCTTGGCTGTCAGCATCACGATCGGTACCCCGGAGTCGGCGCGCAGCACACGGCACACGTCGATGCCGTTCATGCCGGGCAGCATCAGGTCCAGCAGGACCAGGTCGGGCCGCAATTCCCGCACTGCGGTGAGCGCCTGGGTGCCGTCGCCGATGACCGCGGTGTCGAACCCTTCCCCGCGCAGGACGATGGTGAGCATCTCGGCGAGCGAAGGGTCGTCATCGACGACCAGAATCCTTTGCCTCATGGATTCCATGGTGTCACCAAATTGCAATAAATCGCTGATAGCGCGCCCGCGAGTCTGCTACTCGGTCAAAGCGGCGGCCAAATCGGCCGGATTCACGTTTGCGGTGACGACGCGCCACCGCCCGCCCCAGCCGCGCGCGGCCAGCTCGGAGTAGACCTCGCCGGTGCGCCGCTGCAGGCCGTCGTCGCGCTCGTAGGCGTCCTTGGCCCGGTCGGATTCCGTGTTGGCGCGGTGCTCGGCGCGCTGGGCGGCCAGTTCGGCGGGCACGTCGAGAAGCACCTGCCAGTCCGGCGCGGGCAGACCCAGCCGGCCGTACTCCAGGTCGTGCACCCAGGCGACGACGTCCCCGTCGGCGCCCTGATGCAGACGGGCCGCGCTGTAGGCGGCGTTGGACGCCACGTAGCGGTCCAGGATCACGACGTCGAAGCGGGCGCGCAGCCGGTCGATCTCCTCGCGGGCACCGGCGCGGTCGAGCGCGAACAACACTGCCATCGCATACACCGACGACGCCAGGTCGCCGTGGCCGCCGTGCAGCGCCTCGGCGGCGATGTCGGCGGGCGCGGACTGCCCGTAGCGGGGAAAGGACAGGCTGGTGACGGCCTTGCCGTGCGCCTCAAACTCGTCGCGCAGCCCCTGTGTCAGCGTGCGTTTGCCTGCGCCGTCCACACCTTCGATCGCGATCAGCACCCGGCGAGCCTAACCCTGAGGTTGGCTTCGGGTTTCCTGCGGAACGGCTTGTGTTCGATACGAGCCGACGTGCGCAGGTCGACACTGTCGGCATGAAAACGATCGTGTGCACCGCGATGCTCGGCGCCGCGGTGTTCGTCGCCGCTCCCCTCGCGCACGCCAACGAGGATCCCGCGGCCAATCCCCCGAATTGCAGCGCGGCCGATATGGAGGGTGTGCGCGCGGGCGTTGAGGCGTCGACGTCGGCCTACCTGTTCACCCATCCCGACGTGAACGCCTTCTTCAACGGCCTCAGCGGGCTGCCGCGAAATAAGTTGGGGCCCAAGCTCAAGGACTACTTCGCCGCGCATCCGCAGACGCAGGCGGAGCTGACCGGCATCCGCCAACCCCTGGTGGACATCAAGAACCGCTGCGGGCACGGTTAACGGCGCCTGCGGCGTTCCAGCCGTCTCTCGCCGGGCACGGCGGTGGTCCCCGGGCCGCGTGTAAGTCCGCTAGAACTCGCCGCAGTTCGGCGTCGTCGGCAATCCGTTGAACCGGTCGGCGACCCACTGCATCGCGCGCTCGCCGTCGACCAGCATCGGCAACGCGTGGTTGACGATGGCCTTGTTGAGAAACGGCGGCTCCTCGTTGGTCCAGAACTGCACGTCGGCCCCCTGGGCGCACCAGTCGCGGCCCAACTGGCTGGCGGCCGTCCACGGCACCAAAGGGTCGTATCGATTGCTCAAAATCATCACTGGCGCATTGGGTTTCATCCTGCCCATGCGTTGCTCGTCGAAGATCCCGCGGAACGGCTCCCGGTTCACCAGCTGATAGATGTCCTCGTTGAAGTAGGGCTGCAGGTGGCGAAACATGAACTTGGTCAACGTCTCTGCCACACACTGATCTTGCACCTTGAACAACAGGTCCTCACCGCGGGGCGTCAACGTCGCGCGGATCGCCGCCTCATGCTCGGGATAGGTGGTGATCACCGAGTTCAGCGCATAGCCGACGGCGCCGACGAGGACGCTGCCGTCGGCATAGGGAAACAACTCCTTCAGGTCGGCGGGCGGCGCGCCGGCATAGGTTCCGACGACGTCGAGTTCCGGAGCGTACGACGACGCCAGTTCCGCGGCTGATGCGGCCGCCCCACCGCCCTGCGAGTATCCCCAAAACGCCACGGGCCCATCGGGTGTCAGCGATGTGCCGGGTAATTGCTTTGCGGCGCGGGCAGCATCGAGCATCGCATTGCCCTCGGCCACCCTGCTGACGTACGTGTGCACACCCGGCGTGCCGAGACCTTCGTAGTCGGTCATCACGATCGCAAAACCGCGGGCGACCATGGTCGCGACGAACATCTCCTCGTAATTGAACGCCAGGTCCAGATACGGTCGCCAATGGATGCCCTGGTTGAACTGGCGCGACGGCGCGCACTGATCACCCTGGCCCTGCGTGCCGGGCCCGTACACCAACAGCGGCCGCGGACCGCCGCCCGGCCAGTCGTTGTAGGGCTCAAAGTACGTGCCCGTCACCGCATTTGGGTTACCGCGCGCGTCGGTGCTGCGGTACATGATGCGGGTACCCGTCGCCATGATCGCGCCGAGTTGACCCGACGGCTCGAGCACCAGCCGGGACGGCTCGCTGCGGATCAGGTCCCCCGGCGCGCCGGGCGGCAACGGGTCAGGCGGGGTGTAGAACGCCTGATACTCGTCCTCGTTGAAGTACGGATCGTGGGCGTCGTTGGTCGGGTCGTCGGCGCCCGCCGGTGGCGCCGGACCCGCCGTCAGAAGCAGAAGGACACAAGCAACGACGAACCCGAGAACCCCCCGACCCACGCCCCGACATTAGCCAGGCGCGATCAGTACCGGTAGTGCTCAGGCTTGTACGGGCCCTCGACGTCGACGCCGATGTACTCCGCCTGCTCCTTGGTCAGCTTCGTCAGCTTGCCGCCGAGCGCCTGGACGTGGATGCGAGCCACCTTCTCGTCGAGATGCTTGGCCAGCCGGTACACCGCGTTGTCGTACTCGTCGTTCTTGGTCCACAACTCGATCTGCGCGATTACCTGGTTGGAGAAGCTGTTGCTCATCACGAACGACGGGTGCCCCGTCGCATTGCCCAGGTTCAGCAGACGACCCTCGCTCAGCACGATGATCGACTTGCCGTCGTCGAACACCCACTGGTCGACCTGCGGCTTGATGTTGATCTTCTTGGCGCCGGAACGCTCGAGTGCGGCCATGTCGATCTCGTTGTCGAAGTGGCCGATGTTGCCCAGGATCGCCTGATCCTTCATCGCCCGCATGTGCTCGAGCTTGATGATGTCCTTGTTGCCGGTGGCCGTGATGACGATGTCGGCTTGGCCGATGGCGTCCTCGACCGTGGTGACGTCGTATCCGTCCATCAGCGCCTGCAGCGCGTTGATCGGGTCGATCTCGGTGACCGACACCCTGGCGCCCTGCCCGGCCAGCGACTCCGCACAACCCTTGCCGACGTCGCCGTAGCCGCAGATCAGCACCTTCTTGCCGCCGATCAAAACGTCTGTGCCGCGGTTGATTCCGTCGATCAGCGAGTGCCGGGTGCCGTACTTGTTGTCGAACTTGGACTTGGTGACCGAGTCGTTGACGTTGATCGCCGGGAACGGCAACTCACCGGCGGCCTCGAACTGGTAGAGCCGCAGCACACCCGTCGTGGTCTCCTCGGTGACGCCCTTGACCGACTCGGCGATCTTGGTCCACTTGGTCTTGTCGGTCTCGAAGCGCTCCCGCAGCACGCTGAGGAAGACCTTCCACTCCGCCGAATCGTCGTCCTCGGCGGGCGGGACGACACCCTGCTTCTCGAACTGCGCGCCGCGCAGCACCATCATGGTCGCGTCGCCGCCGTCGTCGAGGATCATGTTGGCGGGCTCACCGGGCCACGTCAGCATCTGCTCGGCGGCCCACCAATACTCCTCGAGGGTCTCGCCTTTCCACGCGAACACCGACACGCCCTTGGGCTCCTCCGGCGTTCCGTGCGGACCGACGACGACGGCCGCGGCGGCGTGATCCTGCGTCGAGAAGATGTTGCACGACGCCCAACGCACCTCGGCGCCCAGCGCGACGAGCGTCTCGATGAGCACCGCGGTCTGCACCGTCATGTGCAGTGACCCCGAGATGCGCGCACCCTTCAGCGGTGCCACGTCGGCGTATTCGCGACGCAGCGCCATCAACCCCGGCATCTCGTGCTCGGCCAGCCGGATCTCCTTGCGGCCGAACTCGGCCAGCGACAGGTCTGCCACCTTGTATTCGATGCCGTTGCGGACATCCGGCGTCAGCCGCTGCTCAGTCGTGGTCATGGTCGTCCTTCATCTCGCGCGCAATTGCTTAGCTGAGTTACACATTAGCCCCGGCGGCTGTGTGCTCCCAAGCCGCCGTTATTCGGATTCGATGACACCGTACCGTTCGGCGAACGGCGTCATAAGACGTGCCAGGTCTTCGGCCACATCGTGGTCGGCCTCGGGCGGCATCGACACATAGCTCATCGCCAGCCGCACGATGGCGCGGGCCAGCACGCCGGCGTCGTCCTCACTGGCGCGCACCCAGCTCTCCATGAACGTCTTCGTCAGCCGCGCCGAGCAGTGCGTGATAATCGGGCCGCTGTCGGTGGTGATGAGCTGCAGCAGGTCGGGCTTGGTGCTGCCGGTCAGCAACGACCTGACCAACGGGTCGGCGGCCGACTCGGTGAAGAAGTCGCGAAAGCCCTCCAGAAACGCGGCATAGATGTTGCCGACGTTGCCGTCGATGGCCTTGTCGACCGCGTCGACCAGACGGTCGGCCAACCGCATCGCATAACCCTGCGCCAGGCCTTGGCGCGACCCGAACTCGTTGTAGATGGTCTGCCGGCTGATGCCGGCCGCGCCGGCCACGTCCGACAGCGTGATCTGCGACCAGTCGCGGGTGAGCAGCAGCTCGCGCATCCCGTCCAGGATCGAATCGCGCAGCAGCACCCGGGACGCCTCGGCGTAGGGAATGCGTACGCGGCCAGTCACAGCCGCGAGAGTAGCCCTTGACTTCGATGCGCGGAGGTAAGCGCTCGCGATTCCGCCGTCTCCCTTGCGGTGCGGCGCGCTCATCGCGCCAGCCGGGTACTCGGCGCAGCCCTCACGCGCATTTGTGGGTCACGTCACGTGATGTGAATAACGTTTGCTCCAGGAACGATTTGCCTATGCCAACAGTTGAATCGATTGATACGAAATTGGGAGCAAGAAGGGGAGAAATATGACGTGGGCCACACGCTGGCAGCGATTCCGTGAGGTTGTCCAGGAATTTGCTGAGGTTTTTGCGATCGCCCGAGCGGTTGAGGCGAAAACGCTGACCGCCGAGCAGGCCGCGGAAGCCATCAATCGGATCGGCAATGACCGCCATGCGGATGCCGAGCAGAAGGACTTCGATCTGGTCACCGACTGACGTCGGCCATCGATCCTGACGGGCCGCCGGCGAGCCGCTGGCGGCCGTCAAGGGCGGACGACTTCGACCATCTCGAAGTCCGACTTGGCCGCGCCGCAGTCGGGGCAACTCCAGTCGTCGGGAATGTCATCCCACCGGGTGCCCGGCGCGATTCCCTCCTCGGGCCAACCCTTGGCCTCGTCGTATTCGAATCCGCACTGCACACAGACGAACAGCCTGTAGTCGTTCATTCGCGATCTCCAATCATTTCGAAGTCGACTTTCTCCCGCACCCCGCAATCGGGGCAGCACCAGTCGTCGGGTACTTCGCTCCACGGCGTGCCCGCCGAAAACCCTTCCCGCGGATCGCCTTTGGCTTCGTCGTAGACGTAATCGCAGACCGGGCAGCGATGACGGCTCACGCCGCGGCCCCGTCTGCCGCGCGGTATTTCGCGAGCACCTTGTCGCGGACCTTCGGATGCACGTTCACCCGGGTGACGTCGCCGTCGTAGTGCTCGAGCACCCGGTGATCCATCACCTTGCGCCACAGCGGCGGGAAGTATGTCAGCGCGATCATCGACGCGTACCCGCTGGGCAGATTCGGCGCACCGTCCATGCTGCGCAGCGTCTGGTAGCGCCGGGTCGGGTTGGCGTGGTGATCGCTGTGCCGCTGCAGGTGATACAGAAACAGGTTGGTCACCAGATGGTCGGAATTCCAACTGTGTTCGGGCGTGCACCGCTCGTAGCGACCACTTGAGGTCTTCTGCCGCAGCAGCCCGTAGTGCTCCAGATAGTTGACGTTCTCCAGCAACGTGAACCCGAACACCGCCGAGATGACGATGTAGGGAACGAGCGCCAACCCGAACACCGCGATCAGCACGCCGTATAGCGCCACCGACATCGCCCAGGAGTTGAGCACGTCGTTGGACCAGTGCCACGGGCTCTTGCCGGCTCGCCGCAGCCGCTTGGCCTCCAACTCCCACGACGACTTCAACCCGCCCCACACGCTGCGCGGCAGAAACTCCCAGAAGGTTTCGCCGAACCGCGCCGAGGCGGGATCCTCCGGAGTGGCGACGCGGACGTGGTGGCTTCGGTTGTGCTCGATGTAGAAGTGGCCGTAGCAGGTCTGCGCCAGGGTGATCTTCGACAGCCAGCGCTCCAGCGCATCCTTCTTGTGGCCCAGTTCGTGTGCGGTGTTGATGCCGATCCCGCCGAGCACGCCCACCGACAGCGCGGCGCCGATCTTGGCCACCCAGCTCAGCCCGCCGTCATAGCCGAGCCAGCTCAGGTCGGTCGCGGTGAACAGGTAGGCACCAAAGATCACGCTGGCGTACTGGAACGGGATGAACACGTAGGTGCAGTAGCGGTAGTACTTGTCGTTCTCCAGCCGCTCCATCACCTCGTCGGGCGGGTTCTGCCCGTCGGCGCCGAACCGCAGGTCCAGCAGCGGCAGCAGGATGTAGAGCAAAAACGGTCCGATCCAGAAGAACGCCTGCGACGCCGTGTGCCAGCCCAGCCGGTTGAACGCCCAGACCAGCGGCAAGACGATGAACAGCGCCGTGGGGGCGATTAGCCCCATCAACCACAGATGCCGCTTCTTGTCCCGCCAAACCTCGGCTTGCGTGGGTGCATTGATGCCCTGAGTCATGGCTTGACTATAGGAGCGGTTTTGTCGCCTGTCTAGACACAGAGCATAGATTTGTAAAGTTCGTAGCCGTTACTTCTCCATGGCGGCGACCTCCCGCCGGGCCAGCATCGAATGGCTTCGGCCGTACATCAGGTAGATCGCGATCCCGATGACCATCCAGACCAGGAAGCGGATCCAGGTCAGCCCCGTCAGGTTCAGCATCAGCCACAGGCAGGCCAGGATCGCCGCGATGGGCAGCACCGGCACCAGCGGGACGCGGAACCCGCGCCGGATGTCGGGCCGGGTGCGGCGCAGCACGATGACGCCTGCCGAAACCAACACGAACGCGAACAGCGTGCCGATGTTGACCATCTCCTCGAGCTTGCCCATCGGGAACACCGACGCGGCCACCGCAACCAGCACGCCGACCAGCACGGTGATGCGCACCGGGGTGCCGTGCGATCCGGTCTTGGCCATCACCCGAGGCAGCAGCCCGTCGCGGCACATCGCGAAGAGCACTCGCGTCTGGCCGAGCACCAGCACGATGACAACGGTGGTCAGGCCGGCCAGCGCGCCGATCGAGATGACTTTCGCGGCCCAGTGCACGCCGTTCTCACTGAATGCCGTTGCCAGGTTCGCGTCTTCGCCTGCGTCCCGCAGTTGGGTGTAGTGCACCATCCCGGTCAACACGACGGCGACAGCGATGTAGAGCACGGTGACGATGGCCAGGGCGCCGAGGATGCCGCGGGGCACGTCGCGCTGCGGGTTCTTGGTCTCCTCGGCGGTGGTGGCGACGATGTCGAATCCGATGAACGCGAAGAAGACGATCGAAGCGCCGGCAAGCAGGCCGAACCAGCCGTAGGTGCTGCCCTCGGCGCCGGTGAGCAAGGACAGAAGCGATTGCTCGCTGTTACCCGCGCCGCCGGGTTCGGCGGGCGGGATGAACGGCGTGTAGTTCTCGGGTTTGATGTAGAAGGCTCCGACCGCCACCACCAGCAGCACCACCGACACCTTGATCACCGTGATCACCAGGCTGACGCCCGCCGACAGCTTGGTGCCCAGCGCCAGGATCGTGGTGACGAAGGCGATGATCAACAGGGCGCCCCAGTCAAGCTGCAAAGGACCCAGTTGTGCTGTGCCGCCGCCGAATTCGAACACGGTGCCCAGATAGCTCGACCAGCCCTTGGCCACCACCGCGGCCGCCACCGCGAACTCGAGGATGAGGTCCCACCCGATGATCCATGCGATGAACTCACCGAAGGTGGCATAGGAGAAGGTGTACGCGCTGCCCGCCACCGGCACCGTCGACGCGAATTCGGCGTAACAGAGCGCGGCCAGGCCGCACGCGATCGCGGCGATCACGAACGACACCGCGATCGCGGGTCCGGTGATGTTGCCTGCGGTCGACGCGGTGATGGTGAAGATGCCGGCGCCGATCACCACCGACACCCCGAAGACCGTGAGATCCCACCAGTTCAGATCCTTGTGCAGTCGCGTCCCCGGCTCGTCGGTGTCGGCGATCGACTGCTCCACAGACTTGGTCCGCCAGGCCATTGCCATTGGTCATCCTCCCTGGTCTGCTCACCGGAATGTATCGAATACCCCGACGCGTGATCTCGGAAAAGCAAATCGTGTTCGGAGTAGCCTCCCGGCAATGGGGCGCAGCGCGAACCACGCCGTCGTCATCGGCGCGAGCATCGCGGGGATGTGCGCCGCGCGGGTGCTTTCCGATTTCTTCGACCGGGTCACCGTCTACGAGCGCGACGAGTTGCCGTCGGCGCCCGCTCAGCGGTCGGCGGTTCCTCAGGGTAGGCATCTGCACCTGTTGCTGGCGCGCGGGGCCCAGGAACTGGAGACGCTGTTTCCCGGTCTTCTCGACGACATGGTGGCCGCGGGGGTTCCCGTTCTGCGCAACCGCCCCGACTGCATCCACTTCGGCGCCGCCGGACACGTGCTCGGCACGACGGGGCGTCTACATGAGGAGTTCACCGCGTACGTGCCGAGCCGGCCGCATCTGGAATGGCAGATCCGGCGGCGCACGGCGGCGCTTCCGAATGTGACGGTCACGCCCGCCGGGGTCGCGGAACCGGCCTTCGACGCAGTCAGCGAACGCGTTACCGGCGTGCGGCTCGACAGCGGCGAGGAGGTGCGCGCCGACCTCGTCGTCGACGCCGCGGGTCGCGGCACCCGGCTGCCGGTCTGGTTGCAGCAGTGGGGTTTCGACCGGCCGCCCGAGGACACCGTCGAGGTCGGCATCGGCTATGCCACCCAACACCTGCGCATCCCCGACGGGCTCATCACCGAAAGGGTCGTCGTCGCAGGCGCATCGGCGCAGCAGCCGCGGGGGCTGGGCCTGCTGTGTTACGAGGACGGCAGCTGGGTGCTGACCACCTTCGGTGTCGCCAGAACCGAACCGCCGCAGGACTTCGCCGCGATGTGCGCACTGGCCGACGAGATTGTGCCGTCGCACATTGCCGCCGCCATCCGCCGCGGCGAGCCGATCGGTGACGTCGCGTTCCACAAGTTCCCGGTCAGCCGGTGGCGGCGATATCACAAGATGGCCCGCTTCCCGGCGGGCATCCTGCCGTTCGGCGACGCGGTCGCCAGCTTCAATCCCACATTCGGACAAGGGATGACGATGACGTCGATCCAGGCGGGCCGTCTGCGGCGCGCACTGCGTTCGCCCGACGCCGACCTCGCCGCAGACTTCAACAGCGCGGTCGCCAAGTCGACATACCCGGTGTGGACGATGAACGCGATCGGCGACCTCGTGCTACATCAGGCGCCCGGGCCTGCGCCGTGGTGGTACCGACCGGTCGGCGGGCTGTTCGACCAGTTCCTCGGCGCCGCCGAAACCGATCCCGTTCTCGCCGAATGGTTTCTGCGCCGGTTCAGCCTGCTCGACAGCCTCTACCTGGTGCCGCCGATGCGGCTCGTCGGCAGGACGATTGCACACAACGCCCGGCTGTGGCTGACCGAGCGGAGCGGCAAGGCTACTTCGCCGCAGCGCGGTCGAGATCCGGTTCCAGGTAGATCAGATCAGCGGCGGGCACCGCGGCCCTGACCGCGGCCTCGGCCGCGTCGATCGTGGCGGCGACCGTGGCCAGATCGGTCGACGGCTTCAGCGCGATCTTCGCGCCGACCAGCATCTGCTCTGGCCCCAAATACTGTGTGCGCAAATGGATTATTCGGTCGATGTGATCGGTCTGCTCGATTGCGGCCCGGATCGCGCGTTCCTCGTCTCTGGTGGCGCCCTCACCGATCAGCAGACTATGCATTTCGATCATCAGCACTACGGCGATGACGCCCAGCAGGACGCCGATGCCGATGGTGCCGACGCCGTCCCATGCTGGATCACCGGTCAGGACCGTCAATCCCACGCCGAACAGCGCGAAAACCAAACCGATCAGCGCGCCGGTGTCCTCCAGCAGCACCACCGGCAGCTCCGGGTTGCGCGATGTGCGGACGAACCGCCACCAGCTCAGCGAACGCTTCAGCGGCCGCGATTCGCGTACCGCTGTGCGAAAACTGTAGCCCTCCAAGCAGATCGCGACGACGAGGATCACCACCGCGACGATAGGCGACGTCAGTTGCTCCGGGTGGGTGATCTTGTGATAGCCCTCGTACAGCGCGAACACCGAACCGAGCGTGAACAAGACCAGCGCCACCACGAACGCGTAGAAGTAGCGGCTGCGGCCATAGCCGAACGGGTGCAGCGGGTCGGCGTCTTTACGCGCCTGCCGCTGCCCCAACAACAGCAGACCCTGATTCGACGTGTCGGCGACCGAGTGGACCGATTCGGCCAACATCGATGAGCTGCCGGTGATCAGGAAGCCCACGAATTTCGCGACGGCGATACCGGCGTTGGCGAGCAGGGCCGCCAGGATCGCCCTGGTGCTGCCCTCGCTGGACATCGCCGTCCCCCTTACACGCCGACAGTCGCGCGAAACAGTTTCGTCGGTTGCTCGGCGACGAGCCGAATCGGCCCGTCGTCGGCGGCCACCCATGCGGCCATACCCCGATTCAGGGTTACCGCACCGGATTTCGCATGCACCACCGCCGAGCCCTCGGTGCACAGCAGGATCTGCGGGCCATCGTGCCGCGACGGCGCGTCCACCTCATGGCCAAGCCGGTCGCCGTCGAGACTGAGCACCGACGCGGTGAACTCCGGGGCCGCCGTCTCGTAGACCGTTTCCATGCCGTCGTTGGTGGTCTGTGGGCGCAGATCCGTCTCGCTGGCCGGGGTGAAGTCGAGCACCCGCAACAACTCAGGC
This sequence comes from Mycolicibacterium agri, assembly GCF_002553505.1. Lineage (GTDB taxonomy): Bacteria > Actinomycetota > Actinomycetes > Mycobacteriales > Mycobacteriaceae > Mycobacterium > Mycobacterium agri. The sequence continues at coordinate 52,597 of NZ_PDCP01000015.1, forward strand.
ACGTCGACGTGCTTGGGGGTGAGGCCGCCGCGCAACACGTTGTCGGAGTTGGCCATCACCTCGATTCCCACCCCGTGCAGATACGTGTGTAGGTTGCCCGCGGGCAGATAGATGCCTTCGCCCGGTCGCAGCGTCAGCCGGTTCAGCAGGAGCGAGGCGAGCACACCGGCGTCGCCGGGATACCGCTCCCCCAGCTCGAGGACCGTCTTGGCTTCCGCGGCGAATACCTTTGCACCGGAACGGATGTATTCGATCGCGGCGTCGATCACTGCGGGCACCAACACGTCGAGATCCGGCTGCGGTGCGGTGATCCATGTGGTGAACAGTGCCCGCAGCCCGTCCGCGTCGGGCTGGCCGCTGAGCAGCCCCACGTACGGTTCGAGCTCGGAGACGCCCAATGCGCGCATCAACTCCACCGACTTCATCGCGGGCCGGAACCCGGCGAGCGCCTCGAATTGATGCAGCGCTACCAGCAGTTCGGGTTTGTGGCTGCGGTCGCGATAGTTGCGGATCGGCGACGACACCGGAATCCCGAGGCGATCCTCCCGCGCGAAGCCCTCGGCGGCCTGCTCGGCCGACGGGTGGGCCTGCAACGACAGCGGTTCGTCGGCGGCGAGCACCTTCATCAAGAACGGCAGCGTGTCTCCGAAGCGGCCGCGCACCGCGGCGCCCAGCTGGCCCTCGGGATCCTCGCGCACGGTGTCCAGCAGCGACTGCTCGCCGCCGTCGGTCTCCAGCCATGCGGGATCACCGGGATGCGCCCCGAACCACAGTTCAGCTTCGGGATGCGCTGTGGGACTTGGCCTTCCAGTGAATTCGGCAATTGCTGTCCGCGAACCCCACGCATAGGTCCGCAATGCACCTCGTAACAGGTTCACTCGCTTAACCTCGAACCAGTCGCATATAAGTGGCCGCCATCTCCAATCTGACAGCCAACATCGCCAGTTGCTGTTCGGGGCGACCCGATTGCACCGGCGTGTCGGAAACGTCGGGTACGTCCTCAGCGCCGACGATGTCGACGCCGTCAAACCCAGCCACCCGCGCCGCCACCACCGCACGCTCGTCGGCAAGAGTCAGCACGAACGTGCGGACCCGCTCGGGCAGCGGACCGTCGATCTCCTCGTCGTGAAACAGCGCGGCCTCGCGGTCGGCGTCCGAAAGCCCGCCAAGGCCCGTGTGCAGCGCGGCGACGGCGTCGGCCAGGCAGACCGTGGCGACCGCCTGGTGCGCGATGCGCAGCATGATCGCGCCCCCGTGGCGGGCCAACGCAAGCGTCGCCGCGTTGTCACCGGCCATCACGACGGTGCGGCCAGACATCCTGTCGGCCAACGTTTTCGCCGGATTGGTGAACAGTTCGCGTGCCGCGCTGTTGCGGAGCGCCTCCTGGTCGAGTTCGTCGGCCAGCGTGGCAAGGTCCAGCCGCACGCCGGGATCGATGACCTGCAGCACCGCAAGACCGGCGGCCAGGTAGCGGGCCAACCCGAAGTCGTCGAGCACCGGCACCCGCGGTTCGAGCACGGCGGCACGGCCCGCGGTGGCGTCGCGCAACGGCCCTTCGAACGGCGCCACCAGCACCACGCGGGCACCTCGCCGCACGGCGGTCGCGGCGGCGCCGACGAGCGCCGGGTCGCCGGGATCGTCGCCGGCGATGATGACGACGTCGAGTGCGCCGATCCACGGTGGCGCCTGCGGCACCACGACGATGGGGGCGCCGGTCGAATAGCCCAGTGCGGCAGCCAGAGTCGATCCTGCCGTCTCGGCGTTGCCGCGGCCCGCCACCCAGACGACGGTGCGCGGCGGCTGGTCGTCGGCGATCGATTCCAACGCGCCCTCGTCGACAGCAGAAGCGATCGCGCGCACCTGCGCCCCGGCCATGGAGGCCGCCCGCAGCAGGCCTCCGCGGTCGGCGGCGAGCAGGTTTTCGGCGTCGTCGAAGTCGATTGTCGCGTGTAGTGCGCTCATGTGGAGATCTCGGTGTGGGAGGCGATTTCGGCGGCCACCTGTTCTACGACCTGGTCGACTTCGCCGGTCGTGCGCGCCTCGACGTTCAGTCGCAGCAGCGGCTCGGTGTTGGATGTGCGCAGGTTGAACCAGGCGCCTTCACCGAGGTCGACTGTAACCCCGTCGAGGTGGTCGATGGACCGGATGCGGTCGCCGAACGACTTGAGGACCGCGTCGACACACGTCTGCGCGTCGACGACGGTGAAGTTGATTTCGCCGGACGACTCGTAGCGTTGATAGTCGGCCATCAGATCCGACAGCGGGCGATGCTGCTCGCCAAGTGCGGCAAGGACATGCAGCGCGGCCAGCATGCCGGAGTCGGCGCCCCAGAAGTCGCGGAAGTAATAGTGCGCGGAATGCTCGCCACCGAAGATCGCGCCGGTCTCGGCCATCAGCCCCTTGATGTAGGAATGCCCGACCCGGGAACGCACGGGCGTGCCGCCCCGCTCCACGACCAACTCGGGCACCGCTCGAGAGGTGATCAGGTTGTGGATCACCGTTGCGCCGATCTCCCTGTTCAACTCGCGCGCGGCGACCAGGGCGGTCACCGCGGACGGCGATACCGGATGCCCGGATTCGTCGACGACGAAACACCGATCGGCGTCGCCGTCGAAGGCCAGGCCGATGTCCGCGCCGGTGGCCAGCACGTACTCCTGCAGGTCGACGAGATTCTTCGGATCAAGCGGGTTGGCTTCGTGGTTGGGGAAGGTGCCGTCGAGTTCGAAGTACAACGGCAGCACCGTCAGCGAGGGGATCGGCCCCAGCGTGGCCGGTGTGGTGTGCCCGGCCATCCCGTTGCCCGCGTCGACCGCCACCTTCAGTGGACGCATGTCCTTCAGATCCACCAGCGAGCGCAGGAATTCGCCGTAGTCGGCCAGCACGTCGCGGTCGACGATCGTGCCGACCGGGCCGTCGTGTCCCGGGACGCCGGCGATCACGTCGTCGCTGATGATCGACAACCCGGTGTCCTTGCCGACGGGCTTGGCGCCGGCGCGGCACAGCTTGATGCCGTTGTAGGCGGCCGGGTTGTGGCTGGCGGTGAACATCGCGCCCGGGCAGTCCATCAGGCCGGACGCGAAGTAGAGCTGATCGGTCGAGGCGAGCCCGACGCGCACCACGTCGAGGCCCTGCGCCACCACGCCCTCGGCGAACGCGGCCGCCAGGCCAGGCGAGCTGGCACGCATGTCGTATCCGATCACCACTTGCTCGGCGCGCTCGCCGCGCATCAGGCGCGCGAATGCCGCTCCGACGTCGGCGACGAATCCCTCATCGAGCTCGTCGCCGACCAGGCCACGCACGTCATACGCCTTGATGACGCGGTGCACTGCCGCGGCGGACCGGGACATGGCTTTCTCAGGTCTCCTTGCAAATCCTCGCAACCGGGACTGTTGGCGCCAGCCTATCCGTCGCCGCGAGGACTACGGGGGCTACTGCGGTGTACTCGCGCGGTCTAATCGGAGGGGTCGGGCAGCACCCGCAGGTGACCCCGCCTGCGCCCGCCCGCCTCGGGTCGCGGAGCGGGCGGCGCCATCAGCGCCCCGCCGTGGGCGCCGGTGACGGGATCGGTGAAACCGGCAACGACGCCGCCTGCAGGTGCCTCACGGCCCTCACGCACAGCCTCGGCCAAGGCGATCAGATCGTCCTCGTCCGGGTGGGTGGGCAGCGGCCCGGCATGGCGGACCAACTCCCAGCCGCGGGGGGCGGTGATGCGGCCGGCGTGGCTGACGCAGAGATCCCAGGAATGGGGCTCCGAGACCGTGGCCAGCGGCCCGACCACCGCCGTGGAGTCGGAGTAGACGAACGTCAGCGTCGCGACCGCATAGTGAGGGCACCCGGGCCGGCAGCAGCGACGGGGAACATTCACGACCCAGAATCTATCGCGCGACAAACCCACTGCGGCGTCGGACACGCAGCGCTCGGCGGGCCGACTTCCAACCGTTACAGTTCGGCCACTTTCGTTAGCAGTAGAGTTCAGCCTGTGGCCGAGCGGACTCTCCGGCGATCACGCCGCGGCCGCGAAGTGCGCGGCCCGTTGCTTCCGCCCACCGTCCCGGGGTGGCGCAGCCGAGCCGAACGGTTCGACATGGCGGTGCTGGAAGCCTACGAGCCGATCGAGCGGCAGTGGCAGGACCGGCTCTCGGGGTTGGACGTCGCGGTCGACGAGATCCCGCGGATGTCACCGAAGGATCCCGACAGCGTGCAGTGGCCGCCTGAGGTGGTGGCCGACGGCGCCATCGCATTGGCCCGGCTGATCCCTGCCGGCGTGGATGTGCGAGGTAACTCCACTCGCGCGCGAATTGTGTTGTTCCGCAAGCCGATCGAGCGTCGAGCCAAAGACGCCGCCGAGCTTTCGGAACTGTTGCATGAGATTCTGGTGGCCCAGGTGGCCACGTATTTGGGCGTCGAACCGTCCGTCATCGACCCTTCGATCGACGACGACTGAGCGCGGGATCAGATGATTCCGCGCTTGAGGCGGCGACGCTCGCGCTCGGAGAGCCCGCCCCAGATGCCGAACCGCTCGTCGTGAGCCAGCGCGTACTCCAGGCATGCGTCACGGACCTCGCAACCCATGCAGATGCGCTTCGCCTCGCGAGTGGAGCCGCCCTTCTCGGGGAAGAACGCTTCGGGATCGGTCTGCGCGCACAATGCGCGCTCCTGCCATTGATCATCAGAAGTTGCCGGCTCAATCTCCGTTGCCGGAGAAATTGCATCCAACTCTGGGCGATCCGGCACCAAACTCAATTGCGGCCGTGCTTTCGACCCTTCTGGCGCCGGTCCGGTATTGGTGCGCGAAACATTGCCGACCGAGCCGATAACTCGATAGTCGAATCGCGCCTGGCGATCGAAATCGACCTGCTCAAAAGACATTTTCCGCCTCCTCACCTGGTTCCGCTGATCCGCTATGGAAGCCCCACCGTCGCTATGTGCGGCCATTCATAATTCGAACAAGTGATCGAATCTCGGTCTGCGACACCGGAACCGGCCGGCCAACCGAAAATGACACTGATGTGATTACACACGTGTTAGCTGCCGGGGTCAAGCGCTAGAACAGGATTTCATACCACTTCGTTATCTCATTTCGGCGCGTCGCTGCTCCGGCGTGTCTGTCACAAACCGGTTCCGTCCGGCTGCCGAGACCTCTTCGTGACGAAGGGCCTAGTCTCGGTCGGTGTGAAAGTCACCGTCCTGGTCGGTGGAGTCGGCGGCGCCCGATTCCTCCTAGGAGTGCAGCACCTGCTCGGCCTTGGCCAGTTCGCCCGCGAGCCAGCACAAGATCATTCGCTGACCGCCGTCGTCAACGTTGGCGACGACGCGTGGATGTTCGGCGTGCGCATCTGTCCGGACCTCGACACGTGCATGTACACCTTAGGCGGTGGCATCGATCCCGAGCGCGGGTGGGGCCATCGCAACGAAACCTGGCACGCCAAGGAGGAACTCGCCGCTTACGGCGTGCAACCGGACTGGTTCGGATTGGGCGACCGCGACCTCGCCACACATCTGGTGCGCAGCCAGATGCTGCGGGCAGGCTATCCGCTGTCGGAGGTCACCGAGGCGTTGTGCAAGCGGTGGTCGCCCGGCGCGCGGCTACTGCCCGCCAGCGATGACCGCAGCGAAACCCACGTCGTCATCACCGATCCCGAGACCGGCGACCGCCGCGCGATTCACTTCCAGGAGTGGTGGGTGCGCTATCGCGCACAAGTGCCGACGCACAGCTTCGCGTTCGTGGGGGCGGACAAGGCCACCTCGGGGCCCGGCGTCACCGACGCGATCGCCGACGCCGATGTGGTGTTGATCGCACCGAGCAACCCGGTCGTCAGCATCGGCGCGATCCTGGCCGTGCCGGGCATCCGCGGCGCGTTGCGGTCCACGCAGGCGCCGGTGATCGGCTACTCCCCCATCGTGTTCGGAAAACCGTTGCGCGGCATGGCCGACGACTGCCTGAAGGTGATCGGGGTGGCCAGCACGTCCGAAGCCGTCGGCGGGTACTACGGGCCGCGCTCTGGGGTCGGCATACTCGACGGCTGGCTCGTCCACGAGGGCGATGACGCGTCGATCGAGGGCATCGACGTGCGGGCGGTGCCGCTGCTGATGACCGATCCCGCCGCGACGGCCGAGATGGTGCGCGCCGGGCTGGAGATGGCGGGGCTGGGGCCATGACCGAGGACGGGTCGGGAGCCGCGGTCGAACTGCTGCCGGTCACCGGATTGCCGGAGTTCCGGCCTGGCGACGACCTCGCCGCAGCACTGGCGGCCGCGGCGCCGTGGCTGCGTGACGGCGATGTCGTCGTCGTGACCAGCAAGGTGGTGTCCAAGTGTGAGGGCCGCATCGTGCCTGCACCGCCGGATCCGGAGGAGCGAGATGCGCTGCGGCGCAAGCTGATCTCCGAAGAGGCCGTGCGTGTGCTCGCCCGCAAGGGCCGCACCTTGATCACCGAGAACAATCTGGGCATCGTGCAGGCCGCTGCGGGCGTGGACGGCTCCAACGTCGGCGCCGACGAGATCGCGCTGCTGCCGGTTGATCCCGACGCCAGCGCAGCCGCCCTGCGGGCAGCGCTGCGGGAGCGGTTGGGCGTGACCGTCGGCGTCGTCATCACCGACACCATGGGCCGCGCGTGGCGCAGTGGGCAGACCGACGCCGCGATCGGCGCGGCGGGCGTGCAGGTGCTGCACGGATACGCGGGTGCGCGCGACGTGCACGGCAACGAGCTGGTCGTCACGGAGGTGGCGGTCGCCGACGAGATCGCCGCGGCCGCGGATCTGGTGAAGGGCAAGCTGACCGGGATACCGGTCGCGGTGGTGCGCGGTCTGACGCTGGCCGACGACGGATCGACCGCGCGGTCGCTGCTGCGGCCGGGCGAAGAGGACCTGTTCTGGTTGGGCACCGAAGAGGCGCTGGCGCTGGGCCGCACGCAGGCGCAGCTGTTGCGCCGGTCGGTTCGCAAGTTCAGCGCAGAGCCGGTCGCCGAGGAGATCATCGAAGCCGCGGTCGCCGAGGCGTTGACCGCGCCCGCCCCGCACCACACCAAGCCGGTGCGGTTCGTCTGGATGACCGACGGCGAGGCCAGGGTGGGGCTGCTGGACCGGATGAAGGACAAGTGGCGCGCCGACCTGGCGGGCGACGGCAAATCCGCCGAGGCGATCGAGCGCCGCGTCGCCCGCGGCCAGATCCTCTACGACGCGCCCGAGTTGATCATCCCGTTCCTGGTGCCCGACGGCGCGCACAGCTACCCGGATGCGGCCCGCACGGCCGCCGAACGCACCATGTTCACGGTGGCGGTGGGCGCGGCCGTGCAGGCGCTGCTGGTCGCGCTGGCCGTGCGCGGTGTCGGCAGCTGCTGGATCGGGTCGACGATCTTCGCCGCCGATCTGGTGCGCTCCGAACTGTCGCTTGGGGCCGATTGGGAGCCGTTGGGCGCCATCGCGATCGGCTATCCCGCCGAACCATCGGGTCCGCGCGACCCTGCGCCCATCGACGGGCTGCTGGTGCGCAAGTGAGCCTGCACGCTTCGGCGGTCGAGGCGCTGACCGAATGGGCGCCGCCCGACCCGGCGCAGGACACGCTGCGGCATGCGGTGCTGTCGTTTGTGCTGGCGCGGCCGGACGCCTGCAGCAGGCAGTGCGCGCCGGGCCACGTGACGGCCTCGACGCTGGTGTTGGACTACACGGGAACGCATGCGCTGCTGACGTTGCATCCGCGGATCGGTCGCTGGCTGCAGCTCGGCGGGCACTGCGAGGAGGCCGACAGCGACATCGTCGCGGCCGCGATGCGCGAGGCTTCCGAGGAGTCGGGCATCGAAGGGTTGACGGTGGTGCCGCGGATCGCGGCGCTGCATGTGCATCCGGTGGTCTGCTCGCTGGGCGTGCCGACCCGCCATCTCGATCTGCAGTTCATCGCCCACTCGCCCGCAGATGCCGAAATCGTCTGCAGCGACGAGTCTTTGGATCTTCGGTGGTGGCCGTTGGACGCGCTGCCCGATGAGACCGATTACGGGCTGGCGCAACTGGCCGCAGCGGCCCGTCGCCAACGCTGAACACTCAGGCTGCGCGCTCAACTAGGTACAGTTCCAGCGCCAAATTCTGTACAAGGATGAGCGCTCGCGGTACGGGGGCCTTGAAAGGGCCCTACACGTCAGACGTCGGTGGAGTAGCGGATGCCGCCGTCGGGGATGGACACCCCGGGCCACACCCGCGCACCGCGCAACAACTCGCAGCGCGCGCCGATGTCGGCGCCGTCGCCGATCACCCCGTCGCGGATCAACGCACGCGGCCCGATGCGGGCGCCGAACCCGATGATGGACCGCTCGATCACCGAACCGGCCTCCACCCGCACGCCGTCGAAGATCACCGCACCGTCCAGCCGTGTGCCGGGACCGATTTCGGCGCCCCTGCCGACGACGGTGCCGCCGATCAACAGCGCGCCGGGCGCCACGGCCGCCCCGTCGTGCACCAGCGACTCCCCGCGATGGCCGTGCAGCGCGGGCGACGGCGCGATGCCGCGCACCAGATCGGCTGACCCGCGCACGAAGTCCTCCGGGGTGCCCATGTCGCGCCAGTAGGTGGCGTCCACATAGCCGCAGACCTTGTGCCCGTCGGCGAGCAGTTGCGGGAACACCTCGCGCTCCACCGACAGCGCCCGGCCCTTCGGCAGCCGCTCGATGATCTCGCGCTTGAACACGTAGCAGCCGGCGTTGATCTGATCGGTCGGCGGATCCTCGGTCTTCTCCAGGAAGGCCGTCACCACGCCGTCGGCGTCGGTGGGCACGCAGCCGAACGCGCGCGGATCGCCCACCCGCACCAGGTGCAGCGTCACGTCCGCGTCGCGCTCGTAGTGGCTGGCCAACAGCGCGTTCAAGTCGCAGCCCGACAGCACGTCGCCGTTGAACACCATCGCGGTGTCGTATAGCAGCTTGGAGGCGATGTTGGCGATGCCGCCGCCGGTGCCCAGCGGCTCCTCCTCGACGACGTACTCGATCTGCAGCCCCAGCTTCGAGCCGTCGCCGAACTCGGCCTCGAAGACGTTTGCCTTGTAAGAGGTGCCGAGCACCACATGCTCGATACCGGCGGCGGCGATGCGCGACAGCAGGTGGGTCAGAAACGGCAGCCCGGCCGTCGGCAGCATCGGCTTCGGCGCCGCCAGTGTCAGGGGCCGTAGCCGGGTCCCCTGCCCGCCGACCAGGACGACGGCATCCACGCGCGCAGGGTCCACGGAGTCCGTCACGTTAGCTCCCCCCTCTGCCCTTGCGCCGACTTCTTCTCACTGCCAGGCGCGACCGCACCTTTAGTGCGCCTTTCATCGTCCACCGAAGCGGCGCCTGCCATCGCTTATTGTGCCGATCGGCCAAGAAAGTGTAGGTGCTGGTGTGATGGGCGGCCAAGTTGCGGGCGGGGTCGCGACCTGTCGAATGGCCCTTCATGTGCAAAACCTCGGCCGACGGAACGTATACGTTCTGCCAGCCGGCCTTGCCGAACCGATCCCCCAGGTCGACGTCTTCCATATACATGAAGTACCGCTCGTCGAAACCGCCCACCGCGTCGAACGCCGCGCCTCGCAGCAACAGACAGGACCCCGAGAGCCACCCGACTGGGCGTTCGCTGGGTTCGAGCCGGTCCTGGCGGTAGGCCGCGGTCCAGGGGTTGGACCGCCACACGGGGCCCACCACCGCGTGCATGCCGCCGCGGATCAGGCTCGGCAGATGCCGCGCCGACGGGTACACCGATCCGTCGGCTTCGCGGATCAAGGGGCCGAACGACGCTCCCCTCGGCCAGCGGCCCGCCGCGTCGAGCAATGCGTCAATGCTTCCGGGACCCCATTGCACGTCGGGGTTCGCGACGATGAACAGGTCGGGCGTCAGATCGCCGGCCTCCTTGCGCAATTCGGCCACCGCCCGGTTGACCGCGGTGCCGTAGCCGAGGTTGCCGCCGGTGCGCAGCAGCCGCGCATTGGGGAAGCGCTCCAGCGCCTCCTCCACGCTGCCGTCGGTCGACCCGTTGTCGGCCATGATCACCGTCACGGGTCGCTCGGTGGAAAGCGACAGCGTCGACAAGAACCGCCCCAGATGAGGCCCGGGTGAGTACGTCACCGTCACTACGAACAGTTCGTCACTCACGGCGTAGAGGGTAGCGGGCCGTTAATTACTTGTTGCCTTCGCCAGTCGCGTTGGCCAACGCCTCGGTCAGCGCGTCACGCCACGGCCGCGGCGGCGTCAGACCCGCGGCGGTCAAATCGCGGGTCGACAGCGCCGAGTACGGCGGGCGCGCCGCCGGCCGCGGCATGTCCTCGGTGGCCACCGGCTGCACCCGCTGCGGGTCGGCGCCGACGCCCTCGAACACCGCCCGCGCCTGCTCGAACCGGCTCGCCGCGCCTTCGTTGGCGACGTGCAACAGCGGCGGTGCCGCGGGCCGGTCGGCGATCTGCAGCAGAGCCGCCACCAGATCCCCGACGTAGGTCGGTGAGCCGACCTGGTCGACGACCACCTTGACCGGTCCCTCCCCCGCGGCCAGCCGCCGCATCACAGCGACGAAGTCCGACCCGACGCCGGTGTACACCCACGACGTGCGCACCACGTGGGCCTCGGGCAGTGCCGCGTGCACGGCCTGCTCACCGGCCAGCTTGGTCTTCCCGTAGACCGACAGCGGCCCTGTCGGATCGTCGATGTCATAGGGCCGCGGCGCGCCGTCGAACTGCCCGCTGAACACGTAGTCGGTCGAGATGTGGATCAGCCGGGCGCCGGCCTTCGCGCAGACCCGCGCGATGTGTCCGGGCCCGGCCGCGTTGACCGCATGCGCCCGCTCAGGCTCGGTTTCGGCGCCGTCGACGGCGGTGTAGGCAGCGCAGTTGACCACCACGTCGCCGGGCGCCACGAACCGGCCCGCCGCATCGGCGTCGGTGATGTCCCACTTCGAGCTGGTCAGGGCCAGCACGTCGAGGCCTCTGCTACCGGCCTGTGCGGCCAGAAACCGCCCGACCTGGCCGCCCGCTCCCGTGATCACGATCCGATAAGACACCGGCAAAGTCTGGCACGCCGGGCTGCGGCTACCGGGTCCGCACCCCGCTCGCAAGTAGCCTGGGCTAATGCCCACCCGTCTCTATCGGATCGTCGCTGTCGTGCTCGCCGCGGCGATTGTCACGGGAACCGGCGTGGCCTGGAGCAAGATCCGGTCGTTCGAGTCCGGCATCAACCACATCTCCCCGGCCGCGCTGGGCGGCGGCGGCGAAGACGGCGCCATCGACGTCCTCCTGGTTGGCATGGACAGCCGCACCGACGCGCACGGAAATCCGCTTTCGCCCGAGGAGCTGGCCACGCTGCGGGCCGGTGACGACGAGGCCACCAACACCGACACGATCATCCTGGTGCGGATCCCCAACAACGGTAAGTCGGCCACCGCCATCTCCATCCCCCGCGACTCCTACGTCGACGCGCCCGGCATCGGCAGGATGAAGATCAACGGCGTCTACGGTTCGGTGCATCTGGAGAAGCTCAAGAAGCTCGTCGAGGAGCAGGGCGTCGATCCCGCGGTGGCCGAGCCCGAAGCAACCGAAGCCGGCCGCGAGGCGCTCATCAAGACGGTCGCCAACCTGACCGGTGTCACCGTCGACCACTACGCCGAAATCGGCTTGCTGGGCTTCGCGTTGATCACAGACGCGCTCGGCGGCGTCGATGTCTGCCTGAAAAACCCAGTCTACGAACCCCTTTCGGGCGCCGATTTTCCCGCCGGCTGGCAGAAGCTGGACGGCCCGCAGGCGCTCAGCTTCGTGCGGCAACGCCACGACCTGCCCCGCGGTGACCTCGACCGCGTGGTGCGCCAGCAGGTGGTGATGGCTTCCCTTGCTCATCAAGTGATTTCGGGTAACACATTGTCGAGCCCCGCGACCCTGAACCGGCTCGAGGAGGCCGTGCAACGCTCGGTCGTGTTGTCCGACGGCTGGGACGTCATGCAGTTCGCCGAGCAGTTGCAGAAGCTGGCGGCGGGCAATGTCGCATTCGCCACCATCCCGGTTCTCGACGAGAGCGGCTGGAGCGACGACGGCATGCAGAGCGTGGTGCGGGTCGACCCCAACGAGGTGCACGAGTGGGTGAAGAGCCTGCTGCAGGAGCAGGACGCGGGCAAGACCGAGGAGTTGGCGTTCTCGCCGAGCAAGACGGCGGTGGAGGTGGTCAATGCCACCGACATCAACGGTCTGGCTGCTTCGGTGTCGGCGGTGCTGACCCAGAAGGGCTTCGCCGAGGGCCCGATCGGCAACCACGAAGCCGGCATTCTCGATACCAGCGCGGTGCTGGCCCCATCCGCGGATGATGTTGGCGCACAAGAGGTCTCGAAAGACCTGGGTGGGCTGCCGATCAACGCCGACCCCAATGTCCCACCGGGAACGGTCCGTGTCGTGCTCGGCAACGACTACACCGGACCCGGCGGCGGCCTTGACGGCATCGACCCGACCGTGCAGACGGCCGACCCCGCCGCAACCGAGTCCACCGGCGACGACGCACCGCCGCCGCCGTCGCCGATCATCACGGCCGGTTCGGACAGCCCGGAGTGCGTCAACTAACCTCAGGGACACGTGACCACCATCAGCGCCGCCCTGCTGGATCCGTTGCTCGAACGCGATCCGATGGGCCCCCGCATCACCTATTACGACGACGCCACCGGCGAGCGTATCGAGTTGTCCACGGCCACCCTGGCCAACTGGGCGGCCAAGACGGCCAACCTTCTTCGTGACGAACTCGGCGCAGGACCGGGCAGCCGGGTCGCCGTGCTGCTGCCCGCGCACTGGCAGACCGCGGCGGTGTTGTTCGGGATCTGGTACATCGGCGCGCAGGCCGTGCTCGGCCCCGGCGAGGCCGATGTCGCGCTGTGCACCGCCGACCGGTTGGCCGACGCGGATGCCGCCGTCGGCGTCGGTGAGATCGCCGTGCTGTCACTGGATCCCTTCGGCAAGCCCGTGCCGGACCTGCCGGTCGGTGTCACCGACTACGCGACGGCCGTGCGGGTGCACGGAGACCAGATCATCCCCGAACGCCACCCCGGGCCGGCGCTCAATGGCAGGCCGGTCGACGAAGTGCTGCGCGCAGCAACGGATTCGGCGGCAGTGCAGGGCCTCACCGCCCAGGATCGCGTGCTGTCGACGGCGCGCTGGGACACCGCCGACGAGCTGACCGACAACATGCTGGCGGTGCTGGCCGCGGGGGCGTCACTGGTTTACGTGGCCAACCCGGAAGAGGGTGCGCAACAGCGGCGTCGGCAGACCGAGAAGATCACCCGCGGCTAGCGCCGGTCGCCGTCGGTTCTACTTGAGCAGCGCGCGCGACATCACCAGGCGCTGAATCTGATTGGTGCCCTCGTAGATCTGGGTGATCTTGGCGTCGCGCATCATCCGCTCCACCGGGAAGTCCTGCGTGTAGCCGGCCCCGCCGAACAACTGCACCGCGTCGGTGGTGACCTCCATGGCCACATCGGAGGCAAAGCACTTCGACGCCGACGAGATGAATCCCAGTGCGGGCTCGCCGCGTTCGGCGCGCGCCGCCGCGGTGTAAACCATCAGCCGCGCCGCCTCGATCTTCATCGCCATGTCGGCGAGCATGAACTGCACACCCTGAAAGTCGCTGATCGGCTTGCCGAACTGCTTGCGCTCCTTGGTGTAGGCGATCGCGGCGTCGAGCGCACCCTGGGCGATGCCGACTGCCTGGGCGCCGATCGTCGGGCGGGTGTGGTCGAGCGTGCGCAACGCGGTCTTGAAGCCGGTGCCCGGTTCGCCGATGATCCGATCGCCGGGGATCCGGCAGTTCTCGAAATACAACTCGGTGGTCGGCGAACCCTTGATGCCGAGCTTGCGCTCCTTCGGCCCCACCGTGAAGCCTTCGTCGTCCTTGTGCACCATGAAGGCCGAAATGCCGTTGGCGCCCTTGTCGGGATCGGTCGACGCCATCACGGTGTACCAGGTCGACTTGCCGCCGTTGGTGATCCACGCTTTGGTGCCGTTGAGGATCCACGAGTCGCCGTCCTGACGGGCGCGGGTACGCATCGCGGCGGCGTCGCTGCCGGACTCGCGCTCGGACAGCGCATAGGACGCCATCGCCTCACCGGATGCGATCGACGGCAGCACCTGCTTCTTCAGATCGTCGGAGCCGGCCAGGATCAACCCCATCGTGCCGAGCTTGTTCACCGCGGGGATCAGCGACGCCGACGCGTCGACGCGCGCGACCTCTTCGATGACGATGCACGTCGCGATGGAGTCGGCACCCTGCCCGCCGTACTCCTCGGGGATGTGCACCGCCGAGAAGCCGGACTCGTTCAGCGCTTTGAGCGCCTCCTCCGGGAAGCGCGATTTCTCGTCGACGTCGGCGGCGTGCGGGGCGATCTCCTTCTCGCACAGATCGCGCAGCACCGCGCGCAATTCGTTGTGTTCGTCGGGCAGCTTGAACACATCGAAATCAGGGTTACCAGCCATTGCGAACTCCTTGCTACTCGCCAGTAACTTTACCCTCGGGGCCGAGCAGCCGGTCCTGCAGGGCGGCGTCCTTCTCCAGCACCGATGCCGCAAGCCGCTCCGCGAACGCCTCCAGCCGTTTGCGCAGCTCGGCGTCGGATGCACCCAGTATCCGCGCCGCCAGCAGGCCCGCATTGCGGGCGCCGCCGATGGACACCGTCGCCACCGGAACTCCTGCGGGCATCTGCACGATCGACAGCAGGGAATCGAGGCCGTCGAGTTTGGCCAGCGGCACCGGCACACCGATCACCGGCAGCGGCGTCGCCGACGCCACCATGCCCGGCAGGTGGGCCGCACCGCCGGCGCCGGCGATGATCACCTCGATGCCGCGGGCGGCGGCCGTGCGGGCGTAGGAGAGCATGCGCTCGGGGGTGCGGTGCGCCGACACCACGCCGACCTCGAACGGAATGTCGAACTCGGCGAGCGCATGCGCGGCGGCCTCCATCACCGGCCAGTCGCTGTCGCTGCCCATGATCAGCCCGACGCGCGGGTTCGGCCGCGGGTTACTCAATGTCCGTCCCATCCATCCGTCCACTCGGCATGCGACAACCAGTGTGCCGCCCTGCCCGCCCGTTCACGCAGAGTCGCCACATCATCGCCGACGATGTTGATGTGGCCGATCTTGCGGCCGGGCCGTTGCTCTTTGCCGTACAAGTGCACTTTCGCGTCGGGGATGCGGCCGAAGAGATGATGCAGCCGCTCGTCCATCTCCATGGCCGGTTTGTCCGGCCCGCCAATGACATTGGCCATCACCGTGACCGGCGCGATGGGGCTGGTGTCGCCGAGCGGATAGTCCAGAACCGCGCGCAGGTGTTGTTCAAACTGGCTGGTGCGCGCGCCGTCCATCGTCCAGTGCCCCGAATTGTGCGGCCGCATCGCCAGCTCGTTGACCACCAGCGCGCCGTCGGCGGTTTCGAACAACTCGACGGCAAGCACCCCGACCACACCGAGTTCAGCGGCCAGGCGGAGCGCCAATTGCTCTGCGGCGCTTGCTATTTCATCGTCCAGACCGGGCGCCGGGGCGACCACCTCGACGCAAATGCCGTCGCGTTGCACGGTCTCCACCACCGGCCACGCCGCGCCCTGACCGAACGGCGAGCGCGCCACCAGCGCGGCCAACTCTCGTCGCATCGCGACCTGTTCCTCGACCAGAACGGGGATTCCCGCAGCGAGGTTTCGGGACGCGAAATCGCGTGCCTCACCCAGGTCGTTCGCGATCAGCACGCCGCGGCCGTCGTAGCCGCCGCGCGCGGTCTTGACCACCACGGGCCTGCCGCCTGCGAACGCGTCGATCTCGGCGGCGGCGGACACCTCGGCGTAGCGCGGGATCGGCGCCCCGATGTCGGCCAGCTTTCGGCGCATCACCAGCTTGTCCTGGGCGTGGACCAGCGCCTGCGGCGGCGGCGCGACGTTGACGCCCTCGGCGATCAGCTTTTCCAGCAGGTCGGTGGGCACGTGCTCGTGGTCGAAGGTGAACGCGTCGGCGCCTTCGGCGGCGCGGCGCAGCGCGTCAAGGTCGGTGTGCGAGCCGATCACCACGTCGGGTGTGACCTGAGCCGCCGGATCGTCGGGTGTGACGGCCAGCACGCGCAGCGTCTGGCCCAGCGCGATCGCGGCCTGATGGGTCATCCTGGCCAGTTGGCCGCCGCCGATCATCGTCACCAGCGGGGTCTTAGGGGTGGGCACAGCGTTCATCGTGTCATGGCTGTAGGCGCCCTGACCTGCTCGGGTACACGTCGCCTAACGAATTTCCGTAGACTTCAGTGTCGTGTCCTTCACCGACGCCACGATCGCGCGGCTGCCAAGCCCGATCCGGCCGTACTTCGAACGGCACCATGAGCTCATCAAGTTCGCCATTGTCGGCGCGACGACGTTCGTCATCGACTCGGCGGTCTTCTACACGCTGAAGCTGACGGTGCTGGAGCCCAAGCCTGTCACCGCCAAGATCATCGCCGGCATCGTCGCGGTAATCGCGTCCTACATCCTCAACCGGGAATGGAGCTTCCGCGACCGCGGTGGCCGTGAACGCCACCACGAGGCGCTGCTGTTCTTCGCGTTCAGTGGCGTCGGGGTGCTGCTGTCGATGGCTCCGCTGTGGTTCTCCAGCTACGTGCTGCACCTGCGGGTGCCCGAGGTGTCGCTGACGACGGAGAACATCGCCGACTTCGTCTCCGCCTACATCCTTGGCAACCTGTTGCAGATGGCGTTCCGGTTCTGGGCGTTCCGCCGCTGGGTCTTCCCCGACGAGTTCGGCCGCAACCCGGACAAGGCGTTCGAGTCCACGTTCACCGCCGGCGGTCTGGCCGAGGCGATGGAGGAAGTACACGAACACCCCCATCACGTCTCCAACGTGACCCCGCTGCAGCGGGCCAGGCGCCGTCAACGCCTGCCGGAGGACCGGCTGTCGGACTCCTCGCCGCCGAGCGTGTCGAAGACTTCGTGATACAGCAGCGAGTGGACGCGCTCCACTCGCGGAATGTCGTTGAATTCCAATGGGTCCTGTGACGCCGACTCGATGATCAGCGTGCCCGTGCGCAGCATGCGGTCGACCAGGCCGTGCCGGAACTCCACGCTGTTGATCCGGGCCAGCGGAATGTCGATGCCAGCACGGGTGATCAGGCCGTGGCGGAACATCACCCGCCGGTCGGTGATGACGAAGTGCGTCGTCAGCCAGTTCAAGAACGGCCACAGCGTCAGCCAGCCGACGATGATCAGCCAGACAGCCAGGATCACCAGCTGCACGACCATCTTGGCGGTGCCCCAGTCCTGCTGGTCGACGACCGCGGCGGCGAACGCCGCGACGGCCGTGCTGAGGATCAGCACCAGCGCGGGCCCGATCAGCCGCTTCCAGTGCGGGTGACGGTGCAACACCACCTGTTCGTCGGCGGCCAGCACGTTATCCGGGTAACCCACGCTTTCGAACTTTATGGGTTAGCTGCCCGCAGATGCGTGATATCGCCCGCTGAGACGGTTTCGGTCCCGTCGCCGGTGTCGATCAGTAACCGGCCCGCGTCGTCGATGTCGGAGGCGACGCCGGACACCGTGCGATCGCCTGGCAGCGTGGCGCGCACCTGACTGCCGATCGTGACGCTGCGCGCCCGGTAGTCGGCGGCCAGCGTGGCGTCCGCGCCGTCGGCCGCCCGCCAGGCGTCCACCCGGGCGGCCAGATGGCGCAACACGGCCTCGGCCAGCTCGGTCCGGTCGACCGTCGCACCGAGCAGCGACAGCGACGTGGCGGCCGGGTCGGGCGCTTCGGTGACGTTGACCCCGAGGCCGACCACCACAACCGGGGCGGGCGCGGCCACTTCGGCGAGAATGCCCGCCAGCTTGCCCTTGTCTGCGACCACGACGTCGTTGGGCCACTTCAGCCCCGCTGTCACGCCAGCCACCTCGGCGACCGCGTCGACCACCGCGACGCCGGTCAGCAGCGGCAGCCAGCCCCACGCCTCGCTGGGTACGGTGCCGACGCCGACGCCCGCCGACAGCGCCACCTGCGACCTCGGTGGGGTCGACCAGCTCCTGCCGTGCCTGCCGCGGCCCGCGGTCTGCGAGTCGGCGGTCAGCACGACGCCGTCGATGTCCTCACCTGCGGCGGCCCGCGCCAGCAGGTCGGCGTTGGTGGATCCGGTCTCCTCGACGTGTTCGATGCGCCACGGTCCGCTTTTCACACTGATGACCCTATGTCGATAGCATCGACGACCATGACGACGACCGACCACAAGGCCGAGCCATCCGCCGAGCACACGATCGACATTCACACCACGGCGGGCAAGCTGGCCGATCTGCGCAGGCGGACCGAGGAAGCCCTGCACCCGGTCGGCGAGGCCGCGGTCGAGAAGGTGCACGCCAAGGGCAAGCTGACGGCCCGCGAGCGCATCCTGGCGCTGCTCGATGAGGATTCCTTCGTCGAACTCGACGCGCTGGCCCGGCACCGCAGCACGAACTTCGGCATGCAGGAGAACCGGCCGCTCGGCGACGGCGTGGTCACCGGCTACGGCACCATCGACGGCCGCGACGTCTGCATCTTCAGCCAGGACGCCACGGTGTTCGGCGGCAGCCTCGGCGAGGTCTACGGCGAGAAGATCGTCAAGGTGCAGGAGCTGGCCATCAAGACCGGCCGCCCGCTCATCGGCATCAACGACGGCGCCGGCGCCCGCATCCAGGAGGGGGTCGTCTCACTCGGCCTGTACAGCAACATCTTTCACAACAACATCAAGGCCTCCGGCGTCATCCCGCAGATCTCGCTGATCATGGGCGCGGCCGCGGGCGGCCACGTGTACTCCCCCGCGCTGACCGACTTCGTGATCATGGTCGACCAGACCAGCCAGATGTTCATCACCGGGCCGGACGTCATCAAGACCGTCACCGGCGAAGAGGTGACGATGGAGGAGCTCGGCGGCGCGCACACCCACATGGCCAAGTCCGGCCTGGCGCATTACGTCGCCTCCGGCGAGCAGGACGCGTTCGACTTCGTCCGCGATCTGCTGTCCTACCTGCCGAGCAACAACTACTCCGAGCCGCCGCGCTACCCGGCCGAGATCCCTGAGGGCGCGATCGAAGAGAACCTCACCGAGGAGGACCTCGAGCTCGACACGCTGATTCCCGACTCGCCGAATCAGCCGTACGACATGCACGAGGTCATCACGCGCATCCTCGATGACGACGAGTTCCTGGAGATCCAGCAGGGCTATGCGACGAACATCATCGTCGGCTTCGGCCGCGTCGACGGCCGCCCGGTCGGCATCGTCGCCAACCAGCCCACTCAGTTCGCCGGCTGCCTGGACATCAACGCCTCGGAGAAGGCCGCCCGCTTCGTGCGGACCTGCGACTGCTTCAACATCCCGATCGTGATGCTGGTCGACGTCCCCGGCTTCCTGCCGGGCACCGACCAGGAGTACAACGGCATCATCCGGCGCGGCGCGAAGCTGCTGTACGCCTACGGCGAGGCGACCGTCGCCAAGATCACCGTGATCACCCGCAAGGCCTACGGCGGCGCGTACTGCGTCATGGGCTCCAAGGAGATGGGCGCCGACGTGAACGTGGCCTGGCCGACGGCGCAGATCGCGGTCATGGGCGCATCGGGCGCGGTCGGCTTCGTGTACCGCCAGCAGCTCAAGGAGGCCGCCAAGGAGGGCAAGGACGTCGACGCCCTGCGGCTGGAGCTGCAGCAGGACTACGAGGACACCCTCGTCAATCCCTACATCGCCGCCGAGCGCGGCTACGTCGACGCGGTCATCCCGCCCTCGCACACCCGCGGCTATGTGGCCACCGCCCTGCGGCTGCTGGAACGCAAGATCGCCCAGATGCCGCCGAAGAAGCACGGCAACATCCCGCTGTAAGCGGCTGAGGAGCGGATTATCATGAGCCACAACGAAACTCACATCACCGAGGTCAGCGACCCGCGGCAGATGACTATCGACCAGCCGGCCAGCCAGGCCGTCGACGAGATCAACGTCCTCAAGGGCGAACCGACCCCCGACGAGCTCGCGGCGCTGGTCGCGGTGCTCAGCGCCGCGACCGGGGGCGTCGTCGAGCCCGGCCCGCAGGAGATCAACCGGTGGGGCCATCCGGTCGACAAGCTTCGCTACGAGCCGTTCAGCTGGCAGCTGGTCACGCTGCGGGAGCGCACGCACATGCGGCGTAGCTGAGCCGCGAACACTCGCCGATGTCGCGCTTGGTGCTGGCCTCCGCCTCGCCGGGACGGCGAACCGTGCTGCGCCAGGCCGGAATTGACCCTGTCGTCAAGGTTTCGGGCGTCGACGAGGACGCCGTCATCGCCTCGCAGGGACCTACCGCCACACCCGCCGACGTGACGAATGCGCTCGCCGCCGCCAAGGCCGACGACGTCGCCGGCCGCCTCGACGCCGCCCTGCGGTCGAATTGCGTTGTGGTGGGCTGTGATTCAATGCTTTTCGTCGACGGCGTGCTCCAGGGTAAGCCCCCGTCGGTGGAAGACGCCCGTGAGCAATGGCTTGCGATGGGCGGCCGGTCCGGCGTGCTGTACACCGGGCACTGCGTCATCCGATTGAATGACGGCGCCGGCGCGCACCGCCAGACCCAATCGAGAGCCACCACAGTTCATTTCGCCAAGCCGACGGGGACCGACCTGACGGCGTACCTGGCCAGCGGAGAGTCGCTGCACGTGGCGGGCGGCTTCACCATCGACGGGCTGGGCGGCTGGTTCGTCGACGGTATCGACGGCGACCCGTCGAATGTGGTGGGCCTGTCGCTGCCAACGCTGCGCGACTTGTTGGCCCGCGCAGGGGTGTCGATCGCCGAACTGTGGGCTGACAACCCGCTGTAGGCTCGGTGTTGTGCCACTTCCTCCTGATCCCGATCCCAGCCTGGCCCGCTACGCCCACCCCGAGCGGTTGGTGACCCCCGATTGGCTTTCGGGCAACCTCGGCAGGCCCGGCCTGGCTGTCGTCGAATCCGACGAAGATGTGCTGCTCTACGACACCGGCCACATTCCCGGCGCGGTGAAGATCGACTGGCATACGGACCTCAACGATCCGCACGTGCGCGACTACATCAACGGTGAGCAGTTCGCCGACCTGATGAACCGCAAGGGCATCGCCCGCGACGACACCGTGGTCATCTACGGCGACAAGAGCAACTGGTGGGCGGCCTACGCGCTGTGGGTGTTCACCCTGTTCGGCCACCCCGACGTCCGGCTGCTCGACGGCGGGCGCGATCTGTGGATCTCCGACGGCCGCGAAACCACGCTGGAGGTCCCGAACAAGCAGACCACGGGATATCCGGTGGTCGAGCGCAACGACGCGCTGATCCGCGCGTTCAAGGAAGACGTCCTCGCCAGCCTCGGGAAGGCGCCGCTGATCGACGTGCGTTCCCCGCAGGAGTACACCGGCGAACGCACGCACATGCCGGACTACCCCGAGGAAGGCGCGCTGCGCGGCGGCCACATCCCCACCGCCGTGTCGATTCCGTGGGCCAAGGCCGCGCAGGACAACGGCCGGTTCCGCAGCCGCGAGGAACTCGAGGAGCTCTACGGCTTCATCAAGCCCGAGGACAACACCATCGTCTACTGCCGCATCGGTGAACGGTCCAGCCACACCTGGTTCGTGTTGACCCATCTGCTGGGGCTGCCGAACGTGCGCAACTACGACGGCTCCTGGACCGAGTGGGGCAACACGGTGCGGGTGCCCGTGGTGGCAGGGCCCGAACCTGGCGAGGCACCGGGGTCGTCATGACCGGCATGCCACCCGCGCTGGCCGAGGTGGTCTCCGACTTCAAAGAGGTGCAAGGCCAGGACAAGCTCCAGCTGCTACTGGAATTCGCAGGCGAGCTTCCGCCGCTGCCCGCCGAATTGGAAGAGGCGGCGATGGAGCCGGTGCCGGAATGCCAGTCGCCGCTGTTTCTGCACGTCGACGCCGAAGACCGCGAGCATGTGCGGCTGTATTTCAGCGCGCCGCCCGAGGCGCCGACGACCCGCGGCTTCGCGTCGATCCTGGCGGCGGGCCTCGACAACCAGCCGGCCGACGACATCTTGGCCGTGCCCGACGACTTCTACACCGAGCTGGGGCTGGCGGCGCTGATCAGCCCGCTGCGGCTGCGCGGCATGTCGGCGATGCTGGCCAGGATCAAGAAGCGCTTGCGGTAAGGGGCCCTGGTTAGCGCCGACGCATACTTCAGCGCGAGATCCCTGAGGGCGGCCGGTCCATCCACGCTCAGGTTGCCCGCCGCGCCGGTGACGATCGCCACCTGATCTTGAGAAAGTGCTGCGGCAGCGCAGCTAGCCGGACGGCTATCCAGGGTCAATTGCCCTAGGCACGGCGTGGGCGCATAAACTGCGCGGGTTACATTCTTAAAGACGTTTCTTAGACAACGCGAAGACGGAAAGTCGATCAGGAGGCGCAGTGCCCAGTCACGCCAGCTCACGCATCCAGAAAGTGCTGGTAGCCAATCGCGGTGAGATCGCCGTCCGGGTGATCCGCGCCGCCAAGGACGCCGGCATCCCGAGCGTGGCCGTGTACGCCGAACCCGACGCCGACGCGCCTCACGTTCGGCTCGCCGACGAAGCGTTCGCCCTCGGCGGTCAGACGTCGGCGGAGTCATACCTCGACTTCGGCAAGATTCTCGACGCCGCCGCGAAGTCCGGTGCGAACGCCATCCACCCGGGTTACGGATTTCTTTCGGAGAACGCCGATTTCGCGCAGGCGGTCATCGACGCCGAGCTGATCTGGATCGGGCCGAGCCCACAGTCCATCCGCGATCTCGGCGACAAGGTCACCGCACGCCACATCGCCGCGCGCGCCCAGGCACCGCTGGTTCCGGGCACGGCCGACCCCGTCAAGGACGCCGACGAGGTCGTCGCGTTCGCCAAGGAGTACGGCGTGCCGGTCGCGATCAAGGCGGCGTTCGGCGGCGGCGGCCGCGGCATGAAGGTGGCCCGCAGCATCGAGGAGATCCCCGAACTGTACGAGTCGGCGGTGCGCGAGGCCGTAGCCGCGTTCGGCCGCGGCGAATGCTTCGTCGAGCGCTACCTCGACAAGCCGCGCCACGTCGAGGCGCAGGTGATCGCCGACCAGCACGGCAACGTGGTCGTGGCGGGCACCCGCGACTGCTCGTTGCAGCGACGCTTCCAGAAGCTGGTCGAGGAGGCGCCCGCGCCGTTCCTGACCGACGCGCAGCGCAAGGAGATCCACGAGTCCGCCAAGCGCATCTGCAAAGAGGCCGGCTACTACGGCGCGGGCACCGTCGAGTACCTGGTCGGCCAGGACGGGCTGATCTCGTTCCTCGAGGTCAACACCCGCCTTCAGGTGGAGCACCCGGTGACCGAGGAGACCTCGGGCATCGACCTGGTCCGCCAGCAGTTCCGCATCGCCAACGGCGAGCGCCTCGACATCACCGAGGATCCCGAACCCCGCGGCCACTCCATCGAGTTCCGCATCAACGGCGAGGACGCCGGCCGTGGCTTCCTGCCCGCCCCCGGCCCGGTCACCAAGTTCGCCCCACCGTCGGGCCCTGGCGTGCGGCTGGATTCCGGCGTGGAGACCGGCTCGGTGATCGGCGGGCAGTTCGACTCGATGCTGGCCAAATTGATCGTCACCGGCGCCAACCGGCAGGAGGCGCTGGAGCGGGCGCGCCGGGCCCTTGAGGAGTTCACCGTCGAGGGCCTGGCCACCGTCATCCCGTTCCACCGCGCGGTCGTGTCCGACCCCGCGTTCGTCGGCGACGAGAACGGCTTCGCGGTGCACACCCGCTGGATCGAGACCGAATTCGACAACAAGATCGAGCCGTTCACCGGCGGCGATCCGGTCGAGGAGGTCGACACGATCCCGCGGCAGACCGTCGTTGTGGAGGTCGGCGGCCGCAGGCTCGAGGTCTCGTTGCCGGGCAACCTGGCGCTCGGCAACGGTGCGGCCGCACCCGGTGTCGTCCGCAAGAAGCCCAAGCCCCGCAAGCGCGGTTCGCACACGGGCGCCGCGGCCTCCGGTGACGCGGTCACCGCGCCGATGCAGGGCACCGTGGTGAAGGTCGCCGTCGAGGAGGGCCAGCAGGTCAGTGCGGGCGATCTCGTGGTGGTGCTGGAGGCGATGAAGATGGAGAACCCCGTCACCGCCCACAAGGACGGCACCATCACCGGACTGGCGGTGGAGGCAGGCGCCGCCATCACGCAGGGCACGGTGCTCGCCGAGATCAAGTAGCCGCGACGCCTCCGGGCTCAGTCGGGGGTGACCAGGCTGCGCTGCTCCAACGGCGTCCCGAAGTACTTTGCGTTCTGGTCGACGACGACCGATTTGTCATCGCCGCGCCGGGCCAGCGATTCGCGGGCCATCTGCTCGAACGAAATCTTCTCCGGCCCACCGATATTCACGTAGTCGTTGAGCGGATCGGCAAGCGCGGCGCGGGCGACCTCTTCGGCCACCCGGTCGGCCGCGATCGGCTGGATCAGCGCGTCGGGAACACGCACTTCGTCTCCGACGGTCAGCGAGTCGGTGATCTGGTCGGTGAATTCGGAGAACTGCGTGGCGCGCACGATCGTGCACGGCAGGCCTGACTCGGTGATGATCTTCTCCTGCGCGAACTTGGCCCGCATGTAGCCACTTTCCGGAAGGCCGTCCACCCCGACGATCGACAGCGCGACGTAGTGGCCGACGCCGGCTTTCTTCGCCTCCTCCACCAGGTGGCTCGCCGCCGTGGTGAAGAAGTCCATCACCGGATCGTCTTCGAACGACGGTGAGTTCAGCACGTCGATCAGGACATCGGCCCCGGCGAGCGCGTCGGCCAGTCCCTGACCGGTCAACACGTCGACGCCGGTGTTGCGGGACGCGGCGACGACCTCGTGGCCGTCCGCCTTCAGCAGTTCAACAAGCTTGGATCCGATCAGGCCGCTGGCCCCAATCACTGCGATTTTCATGACTACCATTAGCCCTCTCGGCACCCGCCGAAAGCAATGGGCGCGCGCTCACACCTGGTCGACGATGACGCTGGCCAACCGAATCTCGGCGTTGTCTCCGCGGATGCCCACACCGCCGTCACCGTGCAGCGCGGGACAGCCGACACCGCTGTCGATGGCCTCGACCGGTATCCCGTCGCGCACGGCGGCGATATGCACCGTCCCGTCCGGCAGGTCAGCCACGGTCACTGTGACGTGCTGCCACTGCCCCTGCGGGATCGGCGCATCCGGTCTCGACGGGCTGAGGTCGTAATAGGTGCCGCCGTTCGAGTCGCCGCCGGGGCACTTCTTTTTGATGATCATCGTGGCGTCGCGCCGGTCGACGCTGATCGCGTAGAGCTCGCGATCCGACCGGTACCGCACCCACAGATGGGCGCCGTCGTAGTCCTGGGCCGGCGTGCGCGGGGATTCCACTAGCGCATCGACACGCAGCGTGACCGACATTTCCAGATCGTCGAAACCACGGTTGCGCGAGACCATGCGGAAGACCGCCGAGCCGGTCGCTCCTGGGAAGTCGCCGGCGTCGGGATGACCCGTCCACCCGGTGCCCGCGGTCCGAAACAGCGATCCGCTGGTGACTTCCCAATTGGTGTCGTCTTCGGCGGGCTTGCCCTCCGCGGCGATCAGCCCGTCGGGTCCGATGAACGTCTCTGCGATGCGCGCGGGAGCCGCTGTCGCGGTCGTGCACCCTGACGCTGCCAGGCACGCGACCGCAACCGAGGCCGCGACTCTACATAGAGCCATTCGCGCCTCCCACCTGTGGTATCGCCATCTTGTGATGGCAGAAATGAGTTAACTATAGCGGCCAGGCGGCGTATCGGGCCAACGAAGGCATCATCGCACGTCACACCAGCGTTTCCGACATCATTCTGCAGATTTGGCAAATTTACTGTGAAAAGGTTAGCTTGGCGAAAAGTCAGCGTCTACATCGCTATATCTCTGCCGTTGCGACATATACGACATGTTTCGGCGAAATCTATTCGAACTAGTGAGGTACGTCACAAAGCTACTTGAAAGTGAAACGGTCTGTTATTTTCGTACCCGTAACTTCGATTTCAGCAAACTATCTAGTTGCTATCGGCAACGGAGCTGAAACCGAGGCCCGCCCATCGAAGGAGGCTGCACGTGCCGGTTGAAGAGAAGCTGGCATCGGCCACGAGAAGTGTTCACAGGCCAGAACGGGGAGAACAGTCGAGACAGTCAACACGCGCGATGTCCTTCGCGGTGGTCGGACTGGGCTACGTCGGACTGCCGACGGCGCTGAGTCTCACCGGCGACGACGTCGAACTCATCGGGTTCGACATCAGCGAAGCGCGGCTGCACGCCATCCGGTCCGGCCGGGTCGACCTGCTGCCCCGTGACGTGCACCGCCTGCATGACGCACTGGCCGCCGATGCGCTGACGCTGACGGCCGAGCCGGCGCAACTGGCGGCCGCCGACGTGGTGCTGATCTGCGTGCCGACGCCCGTCGACCACCACCTGACGCCGGACTTGGGCGCGCTGCGCGGCGCGTGCGACACCGTGGTCCGGCACGCGAAGGCCGGCCAGACCATCGTGTTGACGTCCACCACCTACCCGGGCTGCACCCGCGACATGCTGGTCGAGCCGCTGCAGGCGCGCGGATTCGCCGTCGGCCGCGACGTTTTCGTGGCGTTCAGCCCCGAGCGTATCGATCCCGGCGTCGACGAGCATCGCCCCGAAATGACACCGCGCGTCGTCGGCGGCGTGACGGCACAGTGCAGCGCGAAGGCCGCCGAGGTGCTCGGGCGCACCGCGGCAGTCCTCCACATGGTTTCCTCACCGGAGGCCGCCGAGATGACCAAACTCGTGGAGAACTCGTTTCGCGCCGTCAACATCGCACTGGCCAACGAATTCGCGTCTGCGGCACGCGAATTGAGCGTCGACGTGATGGAGGTCATCGGCGCGGCGGCCACCAAGCCGTACGGCTTCATGCCGTTCTATCCGGGGCCGGGAGTCGGCGGTCACTGCATTCCGTGCGATCCGCACTACCTGCTGTGGCAGCTGCGCGCCCAACGCACGTCGTTGCCCGTGATGGAGTCGGCCATGACCGCCATCTCGCGCAGGCCGCTCGATGTCGTCGACGAGGCCCGCCGCGTGCTCGCCGACCGGGGAAAGCCGTTGCGCGGCGCACGGGTCCTCGTCGTGGGAGTCGCCTACAAGCCCGGTGTGGCCGACGTGCGGGAGTCGCCTGCGCTCCTCATCCTCGACCGGCTGATCACCGAGGGCGCGCACACCAGCTTCACGGACCCCGAGATTCAGCTTCTCCGCACGCCGGACGGGCACGAACTGCTCGGCCACGCCAAACCCGATGAGTGTCAGTGGGATCTGGTCATCGTGCACACAATTCATCCCGGCGAGCAGCTCGACTGGCTGGCCGAACAGCCCGCGGTGCTCGACAGCACATACCGAATGACGCAGCTCGAGCAACGCCATGTCATCTGACCGCCGCCCACCGGTGGCCGCGGCGAACCACAGCGAAGGGATCTCATGACACTGCTCGCCGCCCCGCCGCCCCGGCACGCCGAGCCGCACACGCCGCGCCGGGCATCCGAAAACACGCTTCGCGCAGTGCTTCTCATCGCGCTCGTCGCGATCGTATTGACGATCTGCGTGCAGAAGATCGACAGCTTCGACAACCTGCGGCGCGACCCGTTCTGGGCCGTCTACAGCATCGTGGTGACGACGTTCATCTTCTCCCGCTTCGTGCTGGCCTGGCTGTACCGCGTGCCCCCGCCCAGCGCCGCGATGACATACCGCCCCACCGTGGCGATCATCGTGCCCGCATACAACGAACCCGACATCGCCCGCACGCTGCTCGCGTGCCTGGGCGCCCATTATCCGGCCGACCGGCTGCGCGTTGTGGTCGTCGACGACAAGTCCACCGACGACACGCTGCAACGGATCAACGAGGTCGCGGCCGCCCACCCGGAGCTGGTGGTGATCGAGTCGGAACGCAACCGCGGCAAGCGCCACGCCATGGCCACGGGGATCGCGGCCGCGGGCGACGCCGAGATCCTGGTCTTCATCGACTCCGACTCACGCGTCAGCGCCGGCGCCGTCAAACGGCTTGTCCGCTACTTCGCCGACCCGACGGTCGGCGCGGTCGCAGGCCATACCGATGTCGCCAACAAGGATGTCAACATCCTGACCCGGATGCAGTCGATGCAGTATTACATCGCGTTTCGGATCTACAAGTCGGCCGAAGCGTTGTTCGGGGCGGTGATGTGCTGCTCAGGCTGCTTCTCGGGCTATCGCCGCAAAGCCGTCGAACCCGTCCTCGACGCCTGGCTAAATCAGCGATTCCTCGGGCGGCCAAGCACTTTCGGCGACGACCGCAGCCTGACCAACTTCCTGCTGCCCCATTGGCGGGTGCTGTATGCGCCCGACGCGCAGGCCTACACCAATGTCCCGGAGCGGCTCCAGCAGTTCCTGCGTCAGCAGTTGCGGTGGAAGAAGAGCTGGCTTCGGGAAGCGCCGCGGGCGGCGAGGGCGGTGTTCCGCAAGAACCCGGTGGCCGTGCTGATGTTCGGCCTGAGCCTCGTTCTGCCGCTGCTTGCGCCGCAGGTGGTGTTGCGGGCGTTCGTCGTCCAACCGCACTTCATCAGCCAACTGCCCTACTGGTATTTCGGCGGCGTCGCGGCGATGGCCATCATCTACGGCCTGTACTACCGCATGAACAAGCCGGACAAGCGCTGGTATCTGGGAATCTTCTTCACGATGTTCTACACCGTCGTCCTCGTGTTGCAACTGCCGTATGCGATGGCCACCATCCGCGATTCGAAATGGGGAACCCGATGAGGCGTGTGCGCGCGGCGCTGTGGGGGCTGCCGTTCATCGTTGCCGTCGCGGCGTATCTGGTGTTGCCCGGCGCGCTGCAGTGGCGCCATGCCGCCGCGCTGGCCGCTGCGCACCTGAACATCGTCGAGCAGGTCCAGACCGAGGTTGCGGCAAGCGATCCCGTCCTGGCGGCCCGCCTCGCCGCCGCCAGTACCAGCAGTCAGGCGCCGCCGATCGCGTTGACCTATCACGACATCGGCTATCACGGCGACAAATACACCGTCACCCCTGAGGCGTTCGCCGCGCACATGCAACTCATCCACGACGCGGGATGGACCACGCTGACCAGTGCGCAGATCCGCGACTGGCTGCGCGGGACACCGCTTCCGCCGCACAGCGTGATGATCACATTTGACGACGGCGCCCGCGGCGTATGGAAGTATGCCGATCCGATTCTGGCCCGCCACAATCAACACGCCACGGCATTCGTCATCACCGGCTTCGTCGGCACCCACGCCCCGTACTACATGACGTGGGACGAGTTGACCCGGCTGCACGCCAGCGGGCGGTGGGACCTCGAGGCGCACACGCACCTCGGGCACGTGCAAGTCCCCGCCAGCGCCGAGGGCGAAAACAGACCGTTCCTGACCACGCTGCAGTACCTGCCTGAACAGCGCCGGGTGGAGACCTCCCAGGAATACCGCGCGCGGGTCGAGGCCGACCTGAAAGAGTGCAAGAACCAGTTCGTCGTGCACGGTCTGCCCGAGCCGACGCTGTTCGCGTTCCCGTTCTCCGCTCATCAAGACGACGCCGAAAGTACCGAAATCCTCCAAGATCTCGTCACCTCGAACTACGCCGCGGGCATGCTCGACCAAGCCGACGCGGTCACCGTCACCACCAGCGATCATCAGTCGCAAGGCAATATCGCGCGGATGGACATGACCTACGATGTGACGCCGGAGATCCTCGCCGATCGGATGATCGCGGCCAGTCCGCTGGAACCCGCTGCCGCACAGCCGCTGTCGGACACCGGCGAGTGGATGACATCCGAACGACAGCCAGCCAGCGTCAACGTCGTCGACGGCAAGCTGATCCTCGACCCCGGCGCCGGCCGCGATCTTTCGTTGCAGTACGCGCGCTACCGAAGCTCGATGTGGGACACCTACACCGTCTCGGCCGACATCGGCACCTTCACGCACTCGGCAGACGGCACCACGACGGGACTGACTGTGCTGGTGGGCGATTCGCGTCACGAAGTCCAGCTCAGCGTTAGCAGCCAGGCCTACCACATCAGCCAGGGGTACCGCTCCCCCGTCGTCGTCGCGGCAGGGCCGCTGCCGCCTGCGCCGTCCTACCACGCGGTGATAGCGGTGACCCCGGAGCAGGTGGTGGTCACGATCGACGACCAGACGGTTGCGACGGTGCCCGTACGGTCGGAGAAGCCGCACGCGACCGCGGGCGGAATCTCGGTCAGTGCGCACCGCAAGTACGCCGACAGCCCGGTGCCGGTCATCGCCAATCTCGAGATCGGTTGACCTACCCCTACGATGGGCAATCGTGGAACCGGTGGAGATCAACGCCGGCGCCTGGTACCTGCGCGGAGTGCAGGCCGACACCGGCTATCGATGGGACGTCTGCGAGCCCATCACGGGTGAGGTGGTCGCCGCGGTGACGCTCGACCCCGCGACCGGTTTGATCGGCATGCAGGCGCAGCCCGGGCACGCCGAGGCCGCCCAGACCGCGGCGGATGCCGTGCGCAGATTCGCCGACGCCGCGTTCGGCGACACCTAACGTTCGTCGATATCGCGTCCGGTCGCCAGGTCCGCGCAGTCCACGCTGACGACGTCGGTGCGGGCGGCCAGGAAGGACCGTGCTCCTTCGTCGCCGTGCAGCGTGTCGAGCAACCGCGACCAGTACTTGCGCGCGATGACGACGGGATGGCCCGGCCGGTCGCCGAAGCGGGCGCGCGCCAAACCCGACGCCGACGCGCGGGCCGCGTCGAGCACCCGCGAGACGACGGCCGCGTCGATGTCGGGGGTGTCGACAGTGTGCAGAACGGCGTACTGCGCCGGGCCCGGCTGCAGCGCCGTGATGCCCGCGCGCACCGAGGCGCTCATTCCGTCGGCCCAGTCACTAGCCACCACCGCGCGGGCAGGTGGTGGCACATCGACGAGCGCGGCGCCGAGCACCACCACGACGTCGTCGCACCCGCCGCCGTGTAGCGCGCCCACCGCCGATGAAAGCCACCGCCCCTCGTCGGCGAGAACCTTCGGCATTCCATAGCGAATGCCCGCGCCCGCAGCGAGCACGACTCCGCCGATCGACATGTCGACCATTGTTACCGATTGCGCAATTCGGCTGTGTTTGGTTCGCATTCAGGATTTTTCATGTTTCTGATGAATACGCCGGGCTGACCGGGCTTTCTAAGAATTGTCGAAACCGATTGAGGAACGGACGCCGGTGGGCGTAGGGTCAAGTCAGGTTGAGTTCACAGCCACGGGCTACGTCATCGACGTGTAGGACGAAGAACTCCCTGCACCGATGGGCTTTGAGGACCCAGGGCCTGAACTTTTGACGTGACCACAGTCCGAAAGATTTCGACTGATGGAGTCACAGACATGTCCACTGCATTTAGGACCCCTCGCCCTGTTGACCGCAGGCAGAACCACACCGCAGCGTTTTCGACACGGTGGCCGCAACCCTCGCTGGCCGTGATCACCGCAATCGGCGACTTAGACGCGTCGAACGCGGCCGAATTCGTCGACTATGCACTGCAAGACGTGGAGCGGACCAAGCGCTTGACCCTCGACCTGACCGGCGTCGATTTCTTTGCCACCGCGGGCTTTTCCGCTCTACACACGCTCAACGTTCGATGCGCGAGCGCGGGGGTGCAGTGGGTTTTGGTGCCCAGCAACGCGGTTCGCCGTCTGATGCAGATCTGCGATCCGGATTCCACGCTGCCCGTCGCCAACACGATGTCCGCGGCGCTGAGACTGCTTGCGGCTGATCAGCGTCGGCTACTGAAGTTGGTCACGGAGCCGAGCGAGGGACTTGGCGAGTAGCCGCGACACGTGCATCTGTGAGATGCCGACGCGTTCGGCGATCTGCGTCTGGGTCAGCGACTCGAAGAACCGCAGCAGCAGCACGGTGCGCTCCCGCTCAGGCAGCGACTCTAACAACGGCCGCAGGGCTTCCCGGTTCTCGATCTGGTCCAGGCTGGTGTCGACGTCACCCAAGGTGTCGGCGATCGCAGGCGCGTCCTCGTTGCCGCTGCCGCTGCCGCCGCTGTCGATGGAGAGCGTGTTGTACGAGCTGCCGGCGATGAGCCCCTCGACGACCTCGTCGCGGTCCATGCCGAGTTCGGCGGCCAGTTCCGACGCCGTCGGCGCGCGGCCCAGCCGCTGAGAAAGCTCGGCGGTGGCCGCCCCGAGCCGCAGGTGCAGTTCCTTGAGGCGCCGCGGCACCTTGACCGACCAGCTGTTGTCGCGGAAGTGTCTGCGGACTTCGCCCATGATCGTGGGCACCGCGAACGACACGAAGTCCGAGCCGGCGTCGACGTCGAATCGGATCACCGCGTTGACCAGACCCACGCGGGCCACCTGCACAAGGTCGTCGCGCGGCTCACCGCGGCCGTCGAACCGGCGGGCGATGTGGTCTGCCAAGGGCAGGCAGCGTTCGACGATGCGGTCGCGCTGCCTGCTGAACTTCGGTGAGCCTTCGGGCAACCCCTGTAACTCGCGGAACATGCCAGCGACATCCGCGTATTCGGAGGTCGGCCGTGACGACGAAGCCTGGGATGACTGCCGAGTCACCGCAGCGAACTCGCTCTCCTCGTCGTCATTGAGATCCCGAATATGTGGCCCTCTTCGGCGGCTTGGCCGTCCTGGAACGTCTTCACCTCATCGGTCAGCGAACTCAGCACATGCCAGCTGAAGCTGCCGGGCGTCAGGATGTCGTGACTCTTGCAGGTCGTCGACGCCTCCACCACGACTTCCGTTTCGCGTGGATCCACGACCAGCACCAGAACCGAGTCCGGCATGGCCGAACGGATCAGCCGCGTGCATGCCTCGTCGACAGCCAGCCGCAGGTCGGAGACGGCGTCGAAGTCGAGATCTTCGAACGTGCCGATCGCGGCGACGACGGTGCGCACCACCGCCAGGTTCTCCAAGTGGGCGGAGACCCGTATCTCAATGGAACGGTCACCGCGCTGGTGTCCGTTCTCGTTATTCTCGACGTCGGCCATGTGACCTCCCGGCAATGTCGACCCGACACTACTCCAAGTGGTGTGCCAGCTAACCATCGGCACTCCTGCGAGCGGCCCGCGTGTGGGGCCCCCACCGGCCGGGTATCACACCACAATGAACGACCTCCAGCGACCGCACACCGTGCGGCGCATCGTGGTCACCGCGGGCGTCGTACTCGCCGCACTGATTGTGGCTGTGGCGGCGGTGTACGCGGTGGCGTTTCTCATCCTTGCGCCCTTGATGCAGTGACATCGATGACATCGCTGTCTGATACCCACCTCGGGCGAATCTGTAACGGCAGGTGTGCATGCGTCTTCGCCGAAGCGAAGTGAGCGGGCCCGGCCTCCGGCGGGTCCGGCGCGGCCGCGGCTTCTCCTACCACGATCAAGATGGCAAGGCGATCACCGATGACGCCACCCTGGCGCGTATCACGGATCTGGTCATCCCGCCGGCGTGGAAGAACGTGTGGATCTGCCCGTATCCGAACGGCCACATCCAGGCCCTCGGCACCGACGCGGCAGGCAGGCGCCAGTACCTCTACCACCAGAAGTGGCAGGAGGAACGCAGCGAGGAGAAGTTCGACCGCGTGCTGGAGATGTCCAAGGCGCTGCCTGAGATGCGCGCCCATATCGCCGCCGATATGCGGCGCCGCAAGCTGGACCGCGACCGCGTGCTGGCCGTCGCGCTGCAGCTGCTCGATCTCGGCTACTTCCGGGCGGGCGGCGAGCAGTACGCCGAGGAGAACGAGTCGTTCGGGATCGCGACGCTGCTGTGCGAGCACGTGACGGTGCAGAAGCAGGCCGTCGAGTTCGACTTCCCGGCCAAGAGCGGTGTGCGGCGCACCCTGCTCATCGAGGACGCCGACGTGGTGCGTTCGGTCCGCTCACTGCTGCGTCGCCCCGAGCGCACCGAGCGACTGCTGGTGTGCCGGAACGCGACGGGCTGGGTCGACCTGCGCGCCGACGATCTCAACGCCCGGTTCAAGGAACTCGTAGGCGACGAGTACACCGTCAAGGACCTGAGGACGTGGCACGGCACGGTGCTGGCGGCCGCGTCGTTCGTCGACGCCGACCCTCCGGTGAACAAGACAGTGATCAAGCGCGTGGTCGCGGCCGTCATGAAGGAGGTGGCCGAGGAACTCGGCAACACTGCGGCCTTCGCGCGCGGCTCCTACGTCGACCCGCGGGTGGTCGAGGGCTACCAGAAAGGCATGACCATCGCCGCCGCGGTCCGCCGCGCCAACCGCGTCAAGCGTGTTGTCGAGCGGCAGGCCGTATTGGAGAGCGGCACCGCGCGACTGATCCGCAAGGTGCGCTAGTTCTTCTGCCGCGAAACGGAATCCGCGCAGGCGCTCACTCGCACTTTCTCTGCGCGGATTCCGTCTCGCGACGGGGCTAGTGGCTTGTCGGGACAGAGCTTCTCGTAGATGCGGGCGGTGTCGGAGGCGACGCGGTCCCAGGTATATCGCGCGCATACCCTGTCGCGTCCGGCAAGGCCCAGGCTCTGCCGCAAGAACGCGTCACGGAGCAACGGCTTGATCGCATCGGCGATGTCGCGCGGACTGCGCGGTGGAATCAGCTTGCCGGTCACGTCGTGCACGACGGTGTCCAGCATGCCGCCGACGGCCGAGGCCACCACGGGCACACCGCACGCCATGCCTTCGAGCGCGACTACGCCGGACGCCTCATACCAGGGTGTGCAGGCGACGATGTCGGCCGACCGCAGGAGCGCGGGCATGTCCTGTTGGGCCACCGGGCCGGGCAGGCGCACCCGCCGCGCGACGCCGAGTTCGGCGGCTAGCGCCCGCAGGCGGCGGGCCTCGGGGTCGGCGTCTAGTTCCGACGCATCAATGCCGCCGACGATGACGAGCTCGGCGCTCGGAATGTGCGGCATCGCCCGAATGAGGTCATCGAATCCCTTGTGCGGCAGGGGTTTTCCCACGGCGACGATGCGGTGCTTGGCTTTCTTTGCCGTCATAGGTCCATCCGGCGTGAATCGCTTCTCGTCGACGCCGCATGGCACCACCGAGATCCGCGCGCGGGAACGGCCAAGGCGCATCAACTCGAGTTGTTCTTCGGTGCAGGTGGCCGCGACCCACGCCGCTCCGCGCGCAACCGCGGCCTCCAGCCGCAGTCGATGCTGCGGACTGGCATCGATGCCGCCGCGGTGACGTTTCTTGACCACACCGAGCTCATGGAAGGTCTGCACCGCGGGCAGGCCGAGGTGACGAGCCGCCAACTGAGTAGCGATGCCCGACGTCCAGTAGTGGGCGTGCGCTACATCCGGCCGGTCGGATTCCCACCGGGTATCCAGGTATCGGGCAAACGGACCCATGTGCGCGAGCCGTTCGTCCTCGGGTAGGTGCTCGGGCGGCCCGGCGGGCACATACACCACGGTGTATCCGCGTGGCGTCGCCATCTGCTCCGGTAGATCCGGGTCGTCGCGGCGGGTGTACACCGTCACCTCGTGGCCGTGGCGCGCCAGTGCCGCCGACAGCTCCGCGACGTGGATACCATCCGTATCCGCGCCGCTCGCCTGCTCGGAGACCATGGCGATCTTCACTGCGCCGCCTGTATGTGGACAGCCACCTCAGTCGCCTTGCCCGCAGGTGGCTGAGGGTAAACGTGGTGCGGACGAGTGTTCGCAATGTGACCTTGAAGTGCTTCGTATTGCGGATGCGTGGGCACAGGTTGCGATTCGCTGGCAACGGGTACTCGGCGGCCATGCCAACCGATGCCCCGTTCGACGAAGTACCCGTCGCCGACGCCGTCGAGCAGCAGCAGGACACCGCCGAACCTGTGCCCGACGAGGAAGCCGCTGTTACGCCACCGGCCAATGTGCCGCTCGAGGCGCCCGACGCTGACTGGCAGGAGCAGCTCGAAGAAGTCGTCGACGATCCCGACGAGAGAAGCAATGACTGAGCCCTCTAGGCGCAACCTGTCGCCCTACGACGGGGAGCGGCTCGCCCCGGTTGGGGGCAAGACGCTTCCGGGCTGATATGCGCGCCCGAACAGCACTGGTTCTGGTGCTGTCACTTATCTGCATCGGCTTGTTGCTCACCCGCTGCCCGGCCAACCGCGACGGCATGTCGGGTCAGCTCGCCCAGGCCATGGAGGAGACGACGGCGGCGGCCCGAAGCGGTGCGCTGGCGCTCGACCTGTGGACGCAGCAGCGCTCCACAATGCAGCTGACAAGCGTGCAACTGTCCGACGCCCGTGACGATGTGCTGCGGGCCTACAAAGGCATCGCCGACCTGGAAGCCGATGACGTAGCCGACTTGCAGCGGCAACGCCTGTTGACAGACGCGATGACCGCGATCATCGGTCAGCTCAATGCGGCAAGAGGCCTCATCCGGACGATCATCACGCAGCCGAGTGCGGAGCAGGCACGCGATGACTTGCTGGCGGCCGCGGATGGCCTGGAAAGTCGCTACCGCTGATGCGTAAGCTCTTTTCGGTCGCGCTCGGCATTCTCACTGCCATCGGAGGTTTCCTCGACATCGGCGACCTGGTCACCAACGCCGTCGTCGGATCGAGGTTCGGCCTGGCCCTGGCGTGGGTGGTGCCCGTCGGGGTGCTGGGCATCTGCCTCTACGCCAACATGGCGGGACGCGTGGCGGCGGTCAGCGGCCGCGCCACCTTTGAGATCATCCGCGAGCGGCTCGGACCGCGCGCGGCCGCCTCGAACCTCGTCGCCTCTTTCTTCATCAATCTGATGACGCTGACAGCCGAAATCGGCGGCGTGGCACTGGCCCTCGAACTGGCGACCGACGTCAGTCCGATGATGTGGATTCCCGTTGCCGCGTTCGCAGTGTGGGTGGTGGTCTGGCGAGTGAAGTTCTCCATCATGGAGAACGCCGCAGGCCTGCTCGGCCTGTGTTTGATCATTTTCGCCGTCAGCGTGTTTGCACTGCACCCGAATTGGGGCGATCTGCTCCATCAGGCGGCCGCACCGGTGATACCCCAACAGGAGTCGGCGGCGACCTACTGGTACTTCGCGATCGCACTGTTCGGCGCCGCGATGACGCCCTACGAAGTCTTCTTCTTCTCATCGGGCGCTGTCGAGGAAGGATGGAGCATACGGGATCTCGGGACCTCACGGCTGAACGTGATAATCGGCTTCCCGCTGGGCGGTATTTTATCCATCGCCATCGCCTCATGTGCGACGATCGTGTTGCTGCCCAACCAAATAGAAGTGACATCGCTGTCGCAGACGGTAATGCCGGTGATAACCGCGGGCGGCAAGCTGGCGTTGGCATTCGCCATCGTGGGAATCGTCGCGGCAACCTTCGGTGCGGCCCTGGAAACCACCCTGTCCGGCGGCTACATCCTGGCGCAGTTCCTTGGCTGGACGTGGGGCAAGTTCCGCCGCCCGACAGAGGCGGCCCGGTTCCACGTGGTGATGTTTGTTTCCCTCATCGCCGGTGCCGCAGTGCTTTTCACCGGTGTCGATCCGGTCATGGTCACCGAATACTCGGTGGTGTTCTCGGCGATCGCGCTTCCTCTGACCTATCTGCCGATCCTCATCGTGGCCAACGACGCCCAGTACATGGGCGACGAGACCAACGGAAAGGTGACCAACATGTTCGCGTCGGTGTACCTGGTCATCATCCTGGCCGCGTCGCTGTCGGCGATCCCGCTGATGATCGTCACCGGAGCGGGCCAATGAGTGGTGCCGAATTGCCAATCAAGCGCTATCGGGGTCACCTCGTCGACGCACGACTACACCTGCTCGACCGGCAGCTGCTCGATCACCGCGGCGACCCGGTGGGCATCGTTGACGACCTGGAACTCGACGGAGTGCACCCAGGCCGCAATATCGACGCCGATGCACCTGCGCCACGGGTGACCGCGTTGCTGTCCGGCAAGGTGGTGGCGACCCGCATCCTCGGTGGTTGCCCTCCACGGTCCCGGCTGCACGAAATCCGCTGGCAGTTGGTCGCATCGGTGGGTGTGGTGGTGAAGTTGAAACGAACCGATGAGGTCATCGACACGAATTGGGTGGAGCAGTGGTTGCGTGATCACATCATCCGCCGCATCCCGGGAGCAAAGCATGCAGCTGAGTAGGTTCTTGGGACTGCGGGTGATTGACGCCGGCTCACATGCGGTGGGAACCGTCATCGACGTGCGGCTGGTGATCGCCGGCGATCTTCAGAACGATCCGCCGGTGCCGCGGATTTTCGGTTTGGTGATCAGTCCGCGCACCGAGTCGTCTTTCCTCGGCTATGAGCGGAGTACGGCCACCGCACCGTTGCTCTTGGCACGCCTGCTGCGCTGGCGGCACCGCGGCACTTTCCTGGCCTCCTGGGACGACGTCGCACGTGTCGATGACGAGAAAATCATCCTACGGCCCGGATATACCCGCTTCTCAGCGGTTTTGCCGGGCAGCGACTGAGGACGCGTTTAGCGGTCCGGCCGCTCGGGAACCCATGTCGTGTCCCTACAGCGGGGCATTTTCACGGCCATCCAATAACACAGAGGTGAAGCATGACTGAGAAGAACAGCGGCCCGCAGGAGGCCGTCAAGGGCACCGTCGAGGACGTCAAGGGTAAGGCCAAAGAAGCGGTCGGCACCGTAGCGGGCCGCAATGACATGGTCGAAGAGGGTAAGGCGCAGCAGGACAAGGCCGACGCCCAGCAGGACGCCGCCAAGAAGGAAGCCGAGGCCGAGGCCGCCCGCAGCGGCGCAGACGCCGCCGAGAAGCGGCAGCAGGCTAATCAGTAAACAGGACTAAGCGATAGGGTCCCGGCCGGTGAAACCCCGGCCGGGACTTTTCGTGTCAGCTGGTCGGCCGTTGCCGAGGCGCGTTGGGATGTTCTGCATACCAACGCTCTTCGATGTCGCGCACCCGTCGGTGCTCGATGGCCAACCACACCAATCCGATCACGAAACCGGCCACGGCGACCGAAACGAGCGAAAGGCCGGTGCTGTGGTGGTGCGTGCCGAAAGCGGCAAGCGAGCCCACGAACAACACCAGCGCCAGCCCGATCACGATCAATGCGGGAATGGTCCTGGTGTCGGTCATTGATTCGCCGGCATGCGGGCGCGTCGTCCTG
Organism: Mycolicibacterium agri; assembly: GCF_002553505.1. Classification (GTDB taxonomy): domain Bacteria; phylum Actinomycetota; class Actinomycetes; order Mycobacteriales; family Mycobacteriaceae; genus Mycobacterium; species Mycobacterium agri. Next base: position 91,598 of record NZ_PDCP01000015.1, read on the forward strand.
GCATGGTCGACGGGATCCTTAGGGCTTTTCATGGCTTCTCCTTCCGCCATACCCTCTGCCCGTTACGGGGATGACTCAACGGTAGAACCGTCCGCAAGCGGGTGCTAGGGAATGGACATCACTGCTGGCCGGGGAACTGACCGCCGCGCAGCAGGCCGGCCAGGTGGGCGGCATTACGGGCCGCAGTGGCGGTGGTATTCGAGACCTGCTCGGGCACCTCGGCGAGGTCGGCATAGTCGGTGCTGTGCATCGCTTCGCCGGTCCAGTAGGTGTTGGCTTGCGCGGCGAACGAGAAACCGATGTCGTTGAGCCCCTGCGCACAGTCGGCGAACACCTTGTGCGCGCCGTCCTCGTTGCCCACCACCGCGACGACGGCAACCTTGCCGAACATGATCGGCCTGCCCTCGTCGTCAGTATTGGACAACTCGGCGTCGAGCCGCTCCATGACGCGTTGCGCGATGCTGGACGGATGACCCAGCCATATCGGCGTCGAGAGCACCAGAATGTCGGCGTCCAAGACGCGCTGCCTGATCTTGGGCCATTCGTCGCCGTCGCCCATGTCGGCCTCGACGCCGGGCAGAATCGAATAGTCGACGCAGCGCAAGATGTCGGTTTTGACGTCGTGCTTGCGCAGCTGCTCGCAGACGTGTTCGGCCATCACCGCGCTGCTCGACTCGGCGGGACTGCGTTTCAGGCTGCACACCAACGCGATTGCGTTGAGCGGCCGCTGCGAATCTGTCGGCATATCACGCCTTTCAGCTAGAGCACAGCGATGGCGGGTGCGGCCTTGACGAGCACCAACGACATCGCTGCCATCAGGAACCAACCCGCCCCCTGCCACGGCCACCAGACTCCGCGCTGACGCCGGAGCTGGAACGTGCGGACGAACGCGCGCACGCCACCGAGGAACAAGAGGGTCGGTGCGCCGAGGGCGAGCAGAGTTCGTTGCGGTGCACCGCACGCGACGGCGTCGAAGGTCGACCCGCCACAGGTGCCCACCCAGATGTCGGCGGCCACCAGGAACAGGACCGCCGCGATCGCCACTCCGATACTGAACCGGGCCGCGTCGCGCATGCAGTCGCGCACGCCGACGTCGTGATGGCGCAGATCATCGGGAGTGCGGTACACGCGTACTAATTGCCCCGGGTGAGTGCGCGGTAAACCTGGGAAATCGCCGGTAGCGACGGCGCTGGTGCCGCCGATGTGTCCGGGGCCTTAACTACGATTCGCCTCGTGAGGCGCGCCAGGGTCAGGCTGTATCTGGTCGTCGGTGCGGCCTCGGCGCTGACCGCACACCTGCTCGGTGCGCCCCTGGTGTGGAGCGCGGTGGCCGGGGTCGTCGCGCCCGCCGTTCTGGCCGCGGCGCCGAGGTTTCTGCTGGCGGCCGTCAAGGGGGCTTTCACGCCGAGCCCCGGGGAGTCGCCGGCGGCGTCGGTGATGTCGGGCACGGAGTTCGAGGATCACGTCGCGCGGATCGCGCGATCCTGTCGGGTGCCCGTGATCATGACGTCGGTGACCGGCGACTGGGGCGTCGACCTCGTGGTCGGCCATCGCCCCGAACGCCTTGCGGTGCAATGCAAACGGCAGTCCCGGCCGGTCGGCGCGAGCGCCGTGCAGGAGGTCGTCGCGGGGGCGCCGATGCACGGCTGCACGAAGACGATGGTGGTCACGAACCACGAATTCACGCCCGCCGCAGTCAAACTCGCCGAGCTGCACGGCTGCGAACTGGTCAGCGGCGCCGATCTTCCTCGGCTTCGGTCGATCATCCGACGGCTGACTACGCCGTCGTCACCGACGACGCCTTAGCGCAGCGCGTCCCGCACGGCCTCGACGGCCTGGTCGATCTCGTCGCAGGAGACCGTCAGCGCAGGGCGGAAGCGGACGCTGTCGGGCCCGCTGGCCAGCATCACGACATGGCGGTCCCACAGCTTGCGGATCAACTCGTCACGCTGGGCGCCGGTCGGCAGGCTGAACGCGCGCATCAGGCCGCGGCCGCGCACGTCGCGCACCAGATCGGGGAACTCGGCGGCCAACTCCAGCAGCCGCGTGTGCAGATAGCGGCCGGTGTCGGCGGCGTTCTCCATCAGCCCGTCGACCTCGATGACCTCGAGGATGCGCCGCGAGCGGACCATGTCCACCAGGTTGCCGCCCCACGTGGAGTTGATCCGCGAGCTGACCGCGAACACGTTGTCGGCCACTTCGTCGACCCGACGGCCGGCCATCACACCGCACACCTGGGTCTTCTTGCCGAACGCGACCACGTCGGGAGCGACGTCCAATTGCTGGTAGGCCCAAGGGGATCCGGTGATGCCGCAGCCGGTCTGCACCTCGTCGAAGATGAGCAGCGCGTCGAACTCGTCGCACAGCTCGCGCATCGCCGCGAAGAACTGCGGCCGGAAGTGCCGGTCACCGCCCTCGCCCTGGATCGGCTCGGCGATGAAGCAAGCGATGTCATGCGGGTGCGCTTCGAACGCCGCACGGGCTTGGCGCAGCGACTCGGCTTCAAGCGCGTCCATGTCGGCGCCTGGACGGATGTAAGGCGCGTCGATGCGCGGCCAGTCGAACTTGGGGAAACGCGCGACCTTGTTCGGGTCGGTGTTGGTCAGCGACATCGTGTAGCCGCTGCGGCCGTGGAAGGCGCCGCGCAGGTGCAGCACCTTGGCGCCGAGCGCCGGATCGATACCGCGTGCCTCGTTGAACCGGCTCTTCCAGTCGAACGCGACCTTGAGGGCGTTTTCGACGGCCAACGCGCCGCCGTCGACGAAGAACAGGTGCGGCAGCGCCGGGTCGCCGAGGACACGGACGAACGTGTCGACGAACCGCGCCATCGGAACGCTGTAGACATCGGAATTGCTCGGCTTGTTCACCGCCGCCGCGGCCAGTTCGGCGAGAAACTCCTCGTCCTGCGCCAAGGCGGGGTGGTTCATGCCCAGCGCCGACGAGGCGAAGAACGTGAACATATCGAGGTAGCGCTCGCCGGTGCGGGCGTCGACCAACACCGACCCCTTCGACCGCTCCAGATCGAGGACGAGGTCGAGGCCGTCGGCGAGGATGCTGCGCGCCAGTACCTCACGCACATCCTCCGGGTGGATGCCGTCAGCGTGGATATCGGCAGCGGGTGTCAAGACAGCGGTCATATAGCCATCATAACGGATTTTTTACGGTGCTTTGACGTCTAAGCCGCAGATATTCCTGTCCCGGCCGATCTCTGCGCGAGCTGGGCCACACCACAGGTAGGGGAACACCGATGCCCGGCAAAACCCCAGGTGGAGGCGGACCTGCGCGTCTGCTTGCGGAAGGACGGGTGACCGCCCCATCGGCAAGCTTTCCCGCCTGAAGGCACTTTGGCCGGAATAGTTACGGTATGTACTGCCTGCCCTCGTAAAAAGTCTGTAGGATGATCGTGCTCCGGGTCCTCACGTTGGCCGCGGTGCGGATGCGCTGGAGCAAGTCTTCGAGCGCCCGCGCCGAGCTGACCCGGACCAGCAGCACATAGCTTTCGTCGCCCGCCACCGAGTGGCAGGACTCGATCGCCTCTATGTGTTCCAGGCGGGCGGGAGCATCATCGGGTTGAGACGGATCGAGAGGGGTTATGGCCACGAACGCCGACAGCATCTGTCCGACCGCTTCCGGGTTGATGTGCGCCCGGTATCCGGTCACGACCCCGCGCGACTCCAGCCGTCGCACCCGCGACTGCACTGCAGACACCGACAAACCCGTCCTGGCCGCCAGATGCGCCAGTGTGGCCCGCCCATCCGCGACGAGTTCGCGCGCCAGCGTGCGATCGATGTCGTCGAGCGGCACCTGGGGCTGGGGGTGTTCGACGGGTTCACCCATGGCCGAACTGTATCCGAGTGAGCTCTACCAGAAAGCATCATCATGACCAGCGTTCAGACATCACAGCTTCCGACGGCCGAGGACCTCCGCGGACGCGCCCGCGCGGCACTGCAGGCGCTCGGGTGTCGCGTCGAACTCGGCGAGCCCGGCGCCCACGGTGTACACGCCAGCACCCCGATCACCGGAGACGTGCTGTTCACCATCCCGGAAACCACGCCGGAGCAGGCCGACGCGGCGATTGCCGAAGCGGCACAAGCGTTTACCACGTGGCGCACGACGCCCGCACCAGTGCGCGGCGCGCTGGTGGGCCGGCTCGGCGAACTGCTCGTCGAGCACAAGGCCGAGCTGGCCACCCTGGTCACCCTCGAGGCGGGCAAGATCACCTCCGAAGCGCTCGGTGAGGTGCAGGAGATGATCGACATCTGCCAGTTCGCCGTCGGCCTGTCGCGGCAGCTGTACGGCAAGACGATCGCCTCCGAGCGGCCAGGGCACCGGTTGATGGAGACGTGGCACCCGCTGGGCGTCGTCGGCGTCATCACCGCGTTCAACTTCCCCGTCGCGGTGTGGTCGTGGAACGCCGCGATCGCGTTGGTCTGCGGCGACACCCTGGTGTGGAAGCCGTCGGAGTTGACGCCGCTCACCGCGTTGGCGTGCCAGGCGCTGGCCGAGCGGGCCGCCGACGATGTCGGGGCGCCGCGCACGGTCAGCCGGCTGATCCTCGGCGGGCGCGAAGTCGGTGAACGGCTGGTCGACGACCCGCGGGTGGCGCTGCTCAGCGCGACGGGCTCGGTGCGAATGGGCCAGCAGGTCGGCCCGCGAGTGGCCCAGCGCTTCGGCCGCGTGCTGCTGGAACTCGGCGGCAACAACGCCGCCATCGTCACGCCGTCGGCCGACCTGGAACTCGCGGTGCGCGCCATCGCGTTCTCGGCAGCGGGTACGGCGGGCCAGCGCTGCACGACGCTGCGGCGGCTGATCGTGCACCGCTCGATCGCCGACGGACTGGTCGAGCGGATCGTGTCCGCGTACCGGCAGCTGCCGATCGGCGACCCGTCGGTCGAGGGCACGCTCGTCGGCCCGCTCATCCACGAGAGGTCCTACCGCGACATGGTCGGCGCCCTGGAACGCGCCCGCGCCGAGGGCGGCGAGGTGTTCGGCGGTGAACGCCACGACTTCGGGGAAGGCTCCTTCTATGTCGCGCCTGCGGTGGTGCGGATGCCCTCGCAGACCGAGCTGATGCACGAGGAGACGTTCGCGCCGATCCTCTATGTCGTCACCTACGACGAGTTCGATGAGGCGATCGCTTTGAACAACGCGGTCCCGCAAGGGCTTTCCTCGTCGATATTCACGCTCGACATGCGGGAGGCCGAACGGTTCATGGCGGCCGACGGTTCCGACTGCGGCATCGCCAACGTCAACATCGGCACGTCGGGCGCGGAGATCGGCGGCGCGTTCGGCGGCGAGAAGCAGACCGGCGGCGGTCGCGAATCCGGATCGGACGCTTGGAAGGCGTACATGCGCAGGGCGACCAACACGGTGAACTACTCTTCCGAATTGCCGCTGGCCCAAGGTGTGCACTTCGGCTGAGCTCCCGCCGATTGTGCGGTTTCCGACGCTTTACACCGCTAGAGCGTCGGTGAATTCACAATCGAGCCAAGCGGTTACAGGATCGGCCGCCCGCCGGTCACCGCGATCCTCGCGCCGGTCACGTAGCTGGCCTCGTCGGAGGCGAGCATCACGTACACCGGTGCGAGCTCGACAGGTTGGCCTGCACGGCCCAGCGGGGTGTTCTCGCCGAACTGCTTGACCTTCTCCGGCGGCATCGTCGCCGGGATCAGCGGCGTCCAAATCGGGCCGGGCGCAACGCTGTTGGCGCGGATCCCCTTCTCGCCCAACAACTGCGCTAGGCTTGCGGAGAAGTTGGCGATCGCGGCCTTGGTCGCCGCATAAGGCGCCAGCGTCGGACTCGGCATATCGGAGTTCACCGACGAACTCCCGATGACCGACGCACCGGGACCCATGTGCGGCAGCGACGCCTTCACCAGATAAAAGTAATGCCCGACGTTGAGGCGGAACGTGTAATCCCATTCCTCGTCGCTGATTTCCTCGAGTGTCTGATGCGTCATCTGATAGGCGGCGTTGATGACCAGCACGTCGATGCCGCCGAACTCCTCGACCGCCTTGTCCACCACCGAGCGGCAATGCGCAGGGTCGGACAGATCGCCGGGCACCAGGACGCATTTGCGTCCGGCGTCTTCGACGTAACGCGCGACGTCCTTGGCGTCGTCGTGCTCGTTGAGATAGGCGATCAACACGTCGGCGCCCTCACGGGCGTAGGCGATCGCGACCGCACGCCCGATGCCGCTGTCGCCGCCGGTGATCACGGCCCGTTTGCCGGCCAGGCGACCCGACCCGTGGTAGCTCGTTTCTCCGCAGTCGGGAACCGGATCCATCTGACTCTGCACGCCGGGTGGGGACTGCTGCTGCTCTGGGAAGCCCATCGAAAACCTTTCGTCTACCTGCTACGACTCCGGGCACGGGATACCCACAACGCGTCCGATTACTCGCAGAGCATCGCACCGACGTACACGCAAGTGCCGATCGGATGCCTCCTGCACCACGCCGGGCCCGGTATCGCGCCTCCGATCACCATGGCCGAGACGGTGCGGGCGATCATCGAGAGCCTGGCGCGGCGTTTGCCCCAGACCGTCGCGGCGGCGCGCTGCTCTCGGGAGTGCCTGCGCGGACGGTACATCTCGTCGGTGGCGGCGCGCGGAACCGACTACTGTGCCAAATGGTCGCCGACCGGGTCGGCGCCAACGTGGTCGCGGGACCGGTGGAAGCAACCGCGCTCGGTGACGCCATGATCCAGGCACGCACCCATGGCGTTCCGTCCGGCGATCTCGAAGCGCTCCGCGCGCACGTCGCCGACGCGTTGCTTGCGGGTCGGTACGCGCCACGCACGCAGTCCAGTGGGACCCGTGCCGGGTCAGAAAGGGTTCGATCGTGAAACGTCGTATGCCGAAGGTCGCCGACCTCGCCCCTTTGATGCAGTTCAAGAAGCCCCAGTTGAACGCCAAGAAGCGACGCCTGGAGAAGGCCTTGACCATCGAGGACTTGCGGCGTATCGCCAAACGGCGCACTCCCAAGGCGGCCTTCGACTACACCGACGGATCGGCAGAGGCCGAACTATCCCTGGCTCGGGCGCGACAGGCGTTTTCCGATGTCGAGTTCCAGCCGACCATCCTGCGCGACGTGTCCACGGTGAACACCGGCTGGGATGTGCTCGGCGCGCCGGTCGCGCAACCGTTCGGGATCGCGCCGACCGGGTTCACCCGCATGATGCAGACCGAAGGTGAGATCGCAGGCGCCCGCGCGGCGGGCAGGGCGGGCATCCCGTTCTCACTGTCCACCATGGGCACCACGTCGATCGAAGATGTTGCGGCAGCAAACCCACGCGGCCGCAACTGGTTTCAGCTCTACATGTGGAAGGACCGCGACCGGTCGATGGCGCTGGTGGAGCGCGCGGCCGCTGTTGGCTATGACACGCTGCTGGTGACCGTCGACGTCCCGGTGGCCGGTGCCCGGTTGCGCGACAAGCGCAACGGCATGACGATTCCGCCCTCGCTCACGCTGGGCACGGTCATCGATGCGCTGCCCCGACCGCACTGGTGGTTCGACTTCCTGACCACCGAACCGCTGGCCTTCGCGTCGCTGGACCGCTGGTCGGGCACCGTCGCCGAACTGCTGGACACGATGTTCGACCCGACCGTCACCTTCGACGACCTGCGCTGGATCAAGGACCAGTGGCCGGGCAAGGTCGTGGTCAAAGGCATCCAGACGGTGGCCGACGCCCGCCGGGTGGTCGACGTCGGCGTGGACGGCGTCCTGCTGTCCAATCACGGCGGCCGCCAACTTGATCGGGCACCGGTGCCGTTCCACCTGCTGCCGGACGTCGTCGCCGAGGTCGGCAAGGACACCGAGATCCTCCTCGACACCGGCATCATGTCCGGCGCCGACATCGTCGCCTCCATCGCCCTCGGTGCGCGCTTCACCCTCATCGGGCGCGCCTATCTGTACGGGCTGATGGCCGGCGGCGAGGCGGGTGTCGACCGGGCCATCGAGATCCTGTCCGAACAGGTGGCGCGCACCATGCGCCTGCTCGGCGTCACGTGCCTGGAAGAACTCGGCCCCGAGCACGTCACCCAGTTGTTCCGCCTCACGCCGCGAGAGCAGCTGGTAAACTAACAGGTGAGGTAGCGACGCGGAGGAGCAGAGAGACCCCGATAGCTGCGGGTGTCCGGCGGCCGACCATCTGTCCGCGACAGGACGCCGTCGACTGGCCTTCGTCGGCGAGCCGCGGATCCTGCGGCAGGTCAGTGACCGGCTTCGCGGCGCACTGGCGGCGGTCGGCGTGCTTGCGGCAGCGGCACGGGGCGAGGGGCCGCAACACAACACACGTCTGTCAGCCGGAGTTCGGGGTCAGTGCCTCGACGGCTAGCAAAGCCGACCCGACGCCACTGCGCCGTTGTTGCACACGCGCAAATTAGAATGGCCCGCGTGGCGGAACCCAGACGGCGGCTGTCGCCCGAGGATCGGCGAAGCGAGCTGCTGGAGCTGGGCGCCAAGGTGTTCGGCGAGCGGCCCTACGACGAGGTCCGCATCGACGAGATCGCCGAACGGGCAGGCGTTTCCCGCGCGCTGATGTACCACTACTTCCCCGACAAGCGCGCGTTCTTCGCCGCGGTGGTGCGGGCTGAGGGTGACCGGTTGTTCGAGGCGACCAATACACCGCCGGTGCCCGGCCAGACGCTCTTCGAGCAACTGCGCGCCGGCGTGCTGGCCTATCTGCGCTACGACGAGCAGCACCCGCACGGCGCCTGGGCGGCCTACGTCGGCATGGGCACTGCCGACCCGGTGCTGCGCCGCATCGAGGACACCGACAACGAGCGCCAGGTGAACCGCCTGATGGATCGGATCAACGGGGTGCTCGACGGCGAACTGGACTCGAAGGTCGAGCTGGAAATCCGCACCACGCTCTACGGCTGGTTGGCATTCACCATGGAGATGTGTCGGCAGCGGATCTTGGACCCGTCGCTGGACGCCGAGCGCATCGCCGACACCTGCGCGCACGCCCTGCTCGACATGGTCAGCCGGGTGCCGGGGATCCCGGCGAAGCTGAGGGATGCGATCGCGGCTGAGCCGCGATAACTGCAGGGCGGCTGAGCCGCGATAACGACCGGGGCGGCTGAGCCGCGATAACGACCGGGGCGGCTGAGCCGCGATAACTGCAGGGGCGGCCGAGCCGCTATAACGCGCGGCGTTGACCTGCTGAAGTCGCTGTCGCGGAATTTGTCGGTGCCTGTTGGCACCATGGCTAGATGACCACCAGAAGCTCTTCCGGTTCGCGCGGGCGCGGCTCGGATCCGCTGTCCCGGTTCAGCGCGCTGACCAGGGAGTGGTTCACCGGCACCTTCGCCGCCCCCACCGACGCGCAGGCGCAGGCCTGGAACGCGATCGCCGACGGCGACAACACGCTGGTCATCGCACCGACCGGGTCGGGCAAGACGCTGGCGGCGTTCCTGTGGGCGATCGACCGGCTGGCGTCTAGCTTTGCCGCGCCGGCCGACGATGCCGAACCCCACCGCAAGGGCACCAGGGTCCTTTACGTGTCCCCGCTGAAGGCGCTGGCCGTCGACGTCGAACGTAACCTGCGCACACCGCTGACCGGCATCACCCGCATCGCCGAGCGGCGCGGCGAGCCCCCGCCGGAGATCAGCGTCGGCGTCCGCTCCGGCGACACCCCGCCAGGACGGCGCCGCGAGATGATCGCCAAGCCACCCGACATCCTCATCACCACGCCGGAGTCCCTGTTCCTGATGCTGACGTCGGCCGCGCGAGACACGCTCGCGGCGGTGCAGACCGTCATCGTCGACGAGGTACACGCGGTCGCGGCCACCAAACGCGGCGCGCACCTGGCGCTGTCGCTGGAGCGGCTCGATCAGTTGCTGGACAAACCGGCGCAACGGATCGGGCTGTCGGCAACCGTGCGCCCGCCCGAGGAGGTCGCCCGCTTCCTGTCCGGGCATGCGCCGACGACCATCGTCGCCCCGCCCGCGGGAAAGACGTTCGACCTGTCGGTGCAGGTGCCGGTGCCCGACATGGCCAACCTCGAGAACAACACGATCTGGCCCGACGTCGAAGAGCGCATCGTCGACCTGATCGAGGCGCACAACAGCTCGATCGTGTTCGCCAACTCGCGGCGGCTGGCCGAACGACTTACCTCGCGGCTCAACGAGATTCACGCCGAACGACACGGGCTGGAACTTCCGTCCGGCCCCAATCCGCAAGTGGGCGGCGGCGCACCCGCGCACATCATGGGCAGCGGCATGGCATCCGGCGCCGCCACCCTGCTCGCGCGCGCCCACCACGGCTCGGTCAGCAAGGAGCAGCGCGCACAGGTCGAAGACGACCTCAAGACCGGCAGGCTCAAGGCCGTCGTCGCGACGTCAAGCCTGGAGTTGGGCATCGACATGGGTGCGGTGGACCTGGTCATCCAGGTGGAGACGCCGCCGTCGGTGGCCAGCGGCCTGCAGCGCATCGGCCGGGCCGGGCATCAAGTCGGCGAAATCTCCCAAGGCGTGCTGTTTCCCAAACACCGCACCGATTTGATCGGTTGCGCGGTCACGGTGCGGCGCATGCTTGCGGGCGAGATCGAGACGATGCAGGTGCCCGCCAACCCGCTCGACGTGTTGGCCCAGCACACCGTTGCCGCTTGCGCGCTGGAACCGCTCGATGCCGACCTGTGGTTCGAAGCGGTGCGGCGCAGCGCCCCGTTCGCGACGCTGCCGCGCAGCGCATTCGAGGCGACGTTGGATCTGCTGTCGGGCAAGTATCCGTCCACCGAATTCGCCGAACTGCGGCCGCGACTGGTCTACGACCGTGACGCGGGCACCCTCACCGCGCGGCCCGGCGCGCAGCGGCTGGCCGTCACCTCGGGTGGCGCGATCCCCGACCGCGGGCTGTTCACCGTCTACCTGGCGTCCAGTGCGGACTCCGAAAAGCCCTCGCGGGTAGGCGAACTCGATGAGGAGATGGTCTACGAGTCGCGGCCCGGCGATGTCATCTCGCTGGGCGCCACCAGCTGGCGCATCACCGAGATCACCCACGACCGGGTGCTGGTGATCCCCGCTCCCGGCGAGCCAGCGCGGCTGCCGTTCTGGCGCGGCGACGGCGTGGGCCGGCCGGCCGAACTGGGCGCGGCCATCGGCGCATTCACTGGAGAGCTGGCCCGCCTCGGCCGCGAGGAGTTCGAGCAGCGCTGCGCGGCAATGGGATTCGATGCCTTCGCCACCGACAACCTGTGGCAGCTGCTCAACGACCAGCGGGAAGCGACGGGCGCTGTACCCACCGATGCGACGCTGGTCGTGGAGCGCTTCCGCGACGAACTCGGCGACTGGCGGATCATCCTGCATTCACCCTACGGGCTTCGGGTGCACGGCCCGCTGGCGCTGGCGGTGTCGCGCAGGCTGCGTGAGCGCTACGGAATCGACGAGAAGCCAACGGCTTCCGACGACGGCATCATCGTCCGCCTGCCCGACACCGAGGACGCCGCTCCCGGCGCCGAGCTGTTCGTCTTCGACACCGACGAGATCGAACCCATCGTCACCGCGGAGGTGGGCGGTTCGGCGTTGTTCGCCTCCCGGTTCCGCGAGTGTTCCGCCCGCGCCCTGCTGCTGCCGCGGCGCCATCCGGGCAAGCGGTCACCGCTGTGGCATCAGCGGCAACGCGCCGCGCAGCTGCTCGACGTGGCGCGCAAGTATCCCGACTTCCCGATGGTGCTGGAGACCGTCCGCGAGTGCTTGCAGGACGTCTACGACGTGCCGACGCTGACCGAGCTCATGCACCGCGTCGCGCAGCGGCGCCTGCGCCTGGTCGAGGTCGAAACCACCACGCCGTCACCGTTCGCGGCGTCACTGCTGTTCGGCTATGTCGGCGCGTTCATGTACGAGGGCGACAGCCCGCTGGCCGAACGTCGTGCCGCCGCCCTGTCGCTGGACAGCACGCTGCTGGCCGAACTGCTGGGCCGCGTCGAACTGCGCGAACTGCTCGACCCGCAGGTCATCGCGAGCACCGCCGCGCAACTGCAGCACCTCAGCGAGGACAGGAAGGCCCGTGATGCCGAAGGCGTCGCCGACCTGCTGCGGCTGTTAGGCCCGATGACGCGGGACGAGATCGCCGAGCGCGCCACCGCCGACGACGTCGGCGGCTGGCTCGAGGGCCTGCTCGCGGCCAAGCGTGCGCTGACGGTGTCGTTCGCCGGGCGGACGTGGTGGGTGGCCATCGAGGACATCGGCCTGCTGCGCGACGGGATCGGCGTCGCCGTGCCCGTCGGCGTGCCCGCCGTGTTCACCGAAAACGTCAACGACCCGCTGGGCGAGCTGATCGGCCGGTATGCGCGCACCCACGCGCCGTTCACCACCCACGACGTGGCGTCTCGGTTCGGTCTCGGTCAACGGGTGGCCGCAGATGTGTTGAGCCGCATGACAATCGACGGCAAGCTGGTGCGCGGCGAGTTCACCGATCAGGCCGAAAGCGGTGACCAGTGGTGTGACGCCGACGTGTTGAAGATCCTGCGGCGGCGATCGCTGGCGGCACTGCGCGCCCAGGTCGAACCGGTCAGCACCACCGCGTACGCCCGGTTCCTGCCGGCGTGGCAGCATGTCGGGACCGAGCGCAGTTCCGGCATCGACGGACTCGCCGCCGTCATCGATCAACTGGCCGGCGTGCCGATTCCGGCGTCGGCCGTCGAACCGCTGGTGTTCTCCGCGCGGATTCGCGACTACCACCCGGCGATGCTCGACGAACTGCTCGCCTCCGGCGAGGTGATGTGGTCGGGCGCGGGCACGATCGGCAGCGGCGACGGCTGGATCGCCTTCCACACCGCGGAATCGGCACCGCTCACACTCGCCGCGCCCACCGAGATCGAGTTCACCGACACGCACCGCGCCATCATGGAGGTGCTGGGCTCCCCCGGCTCGGCCGGCGGCGCGTACTTCTTCCGCCAGATCACCGGCTCGACCGGTGCGGGGGCTGAGCACGATCGATTCAAAGAGGCGCTGTGGGACCTGATTTGGGCCGGGTGGGTCACCGGTGACACGTTCGCGCCGGTGCGCGCGATGCTGAGCGGCACGGGCAGACGATCGGGTCGGCCCGCGCACCGTCACCGCTCGCGGCCGCCGCGGCTGAGCCGCTACAGCGTCGCCCACGCGCAGACACGTTCGTCGGATCCCACCGTCGCCGGCCGTTGGTCGGCGGTGCCGCAGGCCGAGCCGGATTCGACGGTGCGGGCGCATTTTCAGGCCGAGCTGTTGCTCAACCGGCACGGGGTGTTGACCAAGGGCGCCGTCGCGGCCGAGGGCGTGCCCGGCGGCTTCGCCATGCTGTACAAAGTGCTGACCGCGTTCGAGGACGCCGGCCGCTGTCAGCGCGGCTACTTCGTCGAATCACTCGGCGGCGCGCAGTTCGCGGTCGCCTCCACCGTGGACCGGTTGCGCACCTATCTCGACAGCGTCGATCCGGAGCGCAAGGAATACCAGACGGTCGTGCTCGCCGCCGCCGACCCGGCCAACCCGTACGGCGCAGCGCTGCCATGGCCGGAGAGCGAGCACCGTCCCGGCCGCAAAGCCGGTGCCCTGGTCGCCCTGGTGGACGGCGAACTGGCTTGGTTTTTGGAGCGCGGCGGACGCACGCTGATCAGCTTCACCGACGATCCCGAGGCGCATCACGCGGCCGCGGCGGCGATCGCCGACCTCGTCACCGCTGGTCGGGTCCAGTCGCTGCTCGTCGAGAAGGTCAACGGTCAGCCGGTGCTGGCGCCCGACGCCGACGGCGGCCGCGATGCCGTGGTGGCCGCCCTGGCCGACGCCGGATTCGTCCGCACACCGCGGGGTCTTCGACTGCGCTGACGTTCGGCTTCCCTAGAGTTCAGTCATGGGGTTGAGCACGGTGTTGACCGCGATGTTCGGCATCGAATATCCGGTGGTGCTGGCTCCGATGGGCGATGTTGCGGGCGGGACGCTCGCCGCCGCGGTGTCCAACGGCGGCGGGCTGGGCGTGATCGGTGCGGGCCGAGGCGATCTGGCGTGGCTCGAGCGGGAGTGTGAGCGGGCCCGCGCGGGCACCGACAAGCCTTGGGGTATCGGCTTTCTGGCGTGGGCGATCGACGCGGAGGTGATCGACGCAGCGCTGGCGCAGTCGCCCGCGGCGATCATGCTGTCGTTCGGCGATCCCGCGCCGTTCATCGAGACGATCCGCGCCGCGGGTGTCCCGGTCATCGTTCAGGTGACGAACCTTCCGGAGGCTCGCCGCGCGCTGGACGCCGGCGCCGATGTCGTGGCCGCGCAGGGTTCGGAGGCGGGCGGTCACCACGGCGGCGGGCGTGCCACACTGCCCTTCGTGCCTGCCGTCGTCGACATCGCCGGTTCGGTGCCGGTGCTGGCCGCAGGCGGGATCGCCGACGGTCGAGGGTTGGCGGCCGCGTTGGTGCTCGGCGCCGCAGGCGCCGTCATCGGAACCCGGTTCGAGGCCACGCCCGAAGCGCTGATCGAGCCGGCCGCCGTCGATGCGATCCTCGCCGCGGGCGCCGAGGACACCACCAGCGGACGCGCGCTCGATGTCATCCGCGACTCCCCGTGGCCCGAGCAGTATCCCGCGCGCACGCTGCGCAACAAGGTCACCGACCAGTGGCAGGGCCGCGAGGCCGGCATCGACGACGCAGCCAGGGCGGAGTTCCGCGCCGCGGTCGGCCGCGGCGATCCCGACTACGTGCCGATCTGGGCCGGTGAAGCCCTTGACATGGTGACCGAACACGTAAGCGCCGCAACGCTTGTCGGGCGCATCGCCCGCGAGGCGGAACAAGCCATCGCCGCGGCGGGCAGGGCCCATGGCTGACCGCATCACCACGCCCTTCGGCTTCGAATCGACCGCGGCCGACGTCATTGACGACGTCGATCTGACCGGCAAATCGGCGATCGTCACCGGCGCCTCCTCCGGCATCGGTGTGGAGACCGCGCGGGCATTGGCCGCAGCGGGTGCGCGGGTCACGCTCGCCGTGCGCAACACCACGGACGGCGACCGCGTCGCCGCCGCAATCCGCGACAGCACCGGCAATACCAACGTCGACGTCGGCGCCGTCGACCTCAGCGACCTGTCCAGCGTCGGCGCCTTCGTCCGAGCCTGGTCGGGTCCGTTGCACATCCTCGTCAACAACGCAGGCGTGATGGCGATACCGGAGCTGACCATGTCGGCGAGCGGACACGAAATGCAGTTCGCCTCAAACCATCTCGGGCATTTCGCGCTCGCCGTGGAGTTGCACCGTGCGCTCGCCGTCGCCGAAGGCGCCAGGGTGGTGTCGGTGAGTTCGGCCGGCCATCTTCGCTCGCCGGTGGTGTTCGACGACATCGACTACGCGTTTCGTGACTACGACCCGTTCGGCGCCTACGGGCAGTCCAAGACCGCCAACGTGCTCTTCGCCGTCGAGGCCACCAGACGCTGGGCCGACGACGGGATCACCGCCAACGCTGTGATGCCCGGCGCCATCGTCACCCGGCTCGGCCGCCATGTCGATGAACGGGTCGCGGCCGCCGCGATGAAACGCCAGCAGACGGTCAAGACCGTCGAGCAGGCGGCGGCGACGTCGGTGCTGCTGGCCGCCTCGCCGCTGCTCGACGGCGTCGGCGGTCGTTATTTCGAAGACTGCAACGAAGCGCGGGTCGTCGACAGGCGCGGCGCGCCGGGCCGCGGCGGCGTCGCCCCCTATGCGCTCGACCCGGCCTATGCCGAACGGCTGTGGGACATCTCGCTGCGGATGATCGGATAGCCATGCCCGAGGGTGACACCGTCTTTCACACCGCGGAAAAGCTTCGCGAGGCGCTCGAGGGCAAGACGCTGACCCGCTGCGACGTCCGCGTCCCGCGCTACGCCACCGTCGATCTGACCGGGCAACGCGTCGACGAGGTGCTCAGCCGCGGCAAGCACCTGTTCATCCGGGTTGGCGATGCGAGTATCCACTCGCACCTGAAGATGGACGGCAGCTGGCGCGTCACGACCCGCGACCGGCCCAGCCGGGCGGGCCACCGCATCCGCATCATCCTGGAGGCCGGCGACGTGCAGGCTGCCGGCATCGACCTCGGGGTGCTGGAGATCCTCGACCGCGCACACGACGAGGACGTCGTCGCCCACCTCGGGCCCGACCTGCTGGGCCCCGACTGGGATCCTCAGCTGGCGAGGGCCAACCTCACCGCCGACCCGGACCGACCGTTAGCCGAGGCGCTGCTCGACCAACGGGTGATGGCCGGCGTCGGCAACGTGTACTGCAACGAGCTGTGCTTCATCTTCGGGCACCTGCCCACCGCGCCGGTGTCAGCGCTCAAGGATCCGCTGCGGGTGGTGCAGCGTGCACGAGACATGCTGTGGCTCAACAGGTCTCGCACCAATCGCACCACGACGGGCGACACCCGGCGCGGCCGGCAGGTGTGGGTCTACGGCAGGGCCGGCGAACCATGTCGGCGGTGCGGCACCGCCATCAGGTCAGACGACTCCGGCGATCGCATCGCGTTCTGGTGTCCGAACTGCCAGCGGTAGCGGGTCAGCTCTCGTAGTAGTCGTTTCCGCGCGAGAACTCCACGAACGTGCACGCCTCGTCGCCGACCGTCCACGCGTCGTGTCCAGGCGGAAGGAGCATGACGTCACCGGCCGAGAACACCTCCTCGGAGCCGTCGGCCATCCGCACGCCAAGCGCGCCGCCGGTGACGACGGCGACGTGCGGTAGCTCGCACAGCTCGGTGCCCGCGTACTTTTTGAGGTCGTTCGACCATCTGGCGCCCTTGTCGAAGGTCACCTGAGTCACCGACATGCCGTCGAGGACGGCGGTGCGTTTCGAGATCAGCCCGTGCACGTCGCTGTCGATGTCGGCGAAGCGCGCCTTTTGCATGGCGGGGTTGTAACTGCCCATGCCGGCGATTCATATCACGTGCAGCGGCCGTCGGCCAGAGTAAAACTCAGGGCAACGCCAACCGGACGATCTTGCGGATAACGGTGGCGAACTGGCGCGGCAGCGGACCCGTGTTGTAGGGGATTCCGTAGCGCTTGCAGATCTCTTTGACCTCGACCGCGATCTCGGCGTGCCGATGCGCGGGGATGTCGGGGAACAGGTGGTGCTCGATCTGGAACGACAGGTTGCCACTGAGGATGTGAAACAGCTTGTTGCCGGTCAGGTTTGCCGACCCGAGGATCTGGCGGAAGTACCACTGGCCGCGGGTCTCGGCCTTGGTCTCCTCGATCGAGAACTCCTGGACGTCTTCCGGGAAATGCCCGCAGAAGATGATCATGTACGACCACACGTTGCGGATCAGGTTGGCGGTCAGGTTGCCTGCGAACACCCACGGCGCGAACGGACCGGCCAGCAGCGGGAAGCCCACGTAGTCCTTCAGCGTCTGCTTCTTGGTCTTGCGCCAGATGCCGTCGAGGATCTCCCGCTTGTCGGCCAGGGTGATCTCACCGGCGCGAATCCGCTCCGATTCCAGCTCGTGCAGCGCGACCCCGTACTGGAACAACACCATCAGCAGGAACGCGTAGACGGGGTTGCCCAGGAAGTAGGGCGTCCACCGTTGGTCCTTGCTCATCCGCAGGATGCCGTAGCCGACGTCGCGATCCATGCCGACGATGTTGGTGTAGGTGTGATGCATGTAGTTGTGCGAATGGCGCCACTGCTCGGCCGGGCATGCGGTATCCCATTCGAACTTCTTGCTCGACAACGCCGGGTCGCCGGTCCAGTCGTACTGGCCGTGCATGACGTTGTGGCCGATCTCCATGTTGTCCAGGATCTTCGACAGCCCCAGCATCGCGGTGCCCGCGAGCCAGAACGGCGGGAAGACACCCCCGAACAGCAGTGCTCGTCCTGCGACCTCTAATCCGCGCTGAGCCTTGATGATTCGCCGGATATAGGTGACATCGCGCTCGCCGAGGTCGGCGATCACGCGCTCCTTGAGTGCGTCGAGTTCGCGGCCGAAGGCCTCGGTCTGCTCCGGCGTCAGCGTGATGGTTTTGCCTGCGACGGTCTTCTGCAGGGTCTTCTGGGTAATGGTCGGTGCAGTCATCGGATTGTTCCTTCCTTTACAGGGCGAGTTCGACATCGCCGACTGGCGCGGACACGCAGATCTGCACGTCCTCTTCATCGGCGCCGGACAACGCCCCGGTGATCAGGTTGCGCACGACGCCGCTGGTCTTGCGGCGGGTGCAGCTGTGGCAGATGCCCATGCGGCAGCCGCTCTCCGGTCGCAGGCCCGCGTCCTCGGCCTGCACCAGCAACGGCCTGCCGTCGTCGGTAGCCTCGATACCGCTGTTGCTGAACGAGATTCGACCACCGACGCCGTCGGTCGGAGCGTCGAACGTCGGCGGCACGAAGCTCTCGGACTTCGCGTCGGGGCAGTGCGCGCGCACAGCGTCGACGAGGGCCGGTGGACCGCAGACGAACACCGCGTCGGGCTCGGGCATCGCGGCGGCCAGATGCTCGGCGGTGAAATGTCCCGCCAGATCGCCGACCCCGCCGCGGGTGTAACCGTGCAGCACGCGCACTCCGGTCATCGTCGCGAGTTCGTCGGCGTAGCAAGCCTCCTGCGGGCCGCGCGCGTAGTGGATGAACGAGACCTCGCCCTCGAACCCGTCGGCGCGCAGGGTGCGCAGCATCGACATCAGCGGGGTGATGCCGCTGCCGCCCGACACCAGCAGGATGCGCCGGGGCAGGACCGCGGGAAGCGTGAAGTCACCGCCGACGGAATCGAGCCCGACGATCATTCCGGGGCGGGCGCGCTCGCACAGATAGGTCGACACCAGCCCGCCCTCGTGGCGGCCGATCGTCAACTCGATGTGCACCGCGCTCTGCGCGCTGGCCGGCGAGTAGCAGCGGGTGCGGCGGCGGCCGTCGATCTCGACGGTGAGGTTGATGTGCTGACCGGCCCGAAATCCGGTGAACGCGCGATTCGGTTCCAGCGTCAACGTGACGCTGCGCGGGGTCTGGCGGCGGACCGCGACGACCTTCGCGCGGGCCTCGCTGCGGGTCCAGGTCGGATCCACCAGCTCGGTGTATCGGTCCACGCCGTGGGGGCCGGTCAGCAGCTCCAGCAGGGGCGACCGTCGCACGCGGCGTGTCAACGTTTCAGTGAACATATGTGCACCGTTGCTGAGTACAGCGTCATCCGTCAATGAAATCGCCCCTGATTGTGGTAGCTTTCACAGAGTGAACAGTCGTACGCCTAGCTCACGTACGCGCAGATCAAGTCGGTCGCGGTCCCGCGACACGCTATCGCGGGAGGAGCGCAAAGAGGCCACCCGACGGGCCATCGTCGCCGCCGCGCTGCGCCTGCTCGACGAGCGCAGCTTCTCGCAGCTGAGCCTGCGGGAAGTCACCCGCGAGGCCGGCATCGCACCGGCGGCGTTCTACCGGCACTTCGACTCGATGGAAGCCCTCGGGCTGGTGCTGATCGACGAGTCGTTCCGCGTGCTGCGCGACATGTTGCGCACCGCGCGAGCCGGACGGCTCGACCCGAAGCGCATCATCGAGTCCTCCGTCGACATCCTCATCGACGGCGTCAACGAGCGCCGGGAGTACTGGCAGTTCATCGGCCGCGAACGCAACAGCGGGCTGACCGTGCTGCGCTACGCGATTCGCACCGAAATCCGGCTCATCACTTCAGAATTGGCGATCGACCTGGCCCGCTTTCCCGGGCTGACCGACTGGAGCAGCGAGGATCTCAACATCCTGGCCAGCCTGTTCGTCAACGCGATGATCGTCATCGCCGAGGCCATCGAAGACGCCACCGATCAGGCCTCGCTCGACGAGATCAAGCGCGTCGCCGTCAAGCAGCTGCGGATGATCACCGTCGGCGTGAACGGCTGGCGCAGCAAGCCCTGAGGATCACCTGGCGGGGCTGGCTAGGGTGTGGCCCATGTCAGACCTGGAACTGAACTATCCGCGCCCGGACATCGCCGTCGTCACGCTGAACCGCCCAGGAAAGCTCAACGCGCTGTCCTACCAGCTCGTCGAGAGCCTGCACGCGACGCTCGACGAGATCGGCGCCAACGACGAGTGCCGCGTCGTCGTCCTCACCGGCGCCGGCCGCGGGTTCTGCTCCGGTCTGGACCTGACCGACCCCAACCCGCCCGGCGCCGGCCGCGGCCTGGAGTTCCCGCGCTCGGGCATGCGGTGGCAGGAACGCATCGCCGACCTCACCGCGAGGATTCACCGGTTGCGCCAGCCCGTGATCGCCGCCGTCAACGGGCCTGCCTACGGCGGCGGCCTCGGCATCGCGGCGGCCTGCGACATCCGGCTGGCCAGCGAGTCCGCCCGGTTCTGCACGCAGTTCATCAAGCTCGGCCTCGGCGGCTGCGACATCGGCGTCAGCTACACGCTGCCCCGCATCATCGACGCGGGCCCGGCGTTCGACCTGATCCTGACCGCGCGCGTCGTCGACGCCGAGGAGGCGCTGCGGCTGGGCCTGGTCACCCGCATCTCGGCAGGTGAGTCGCTGATGGATGACGCTCTCGCCATCGCCGAAACCCTATGCGGCTACGGCAAATTCGGCGTCGAGTCGACCAAGCAGGTGCTGTGGGCGAACCTCGATGCGGGCAGCCTCGAAGCGGCGCTGCACGTCGAGAACCGCAGCCAGATACTGGCGTCGGCCGGCGGCGAGATGAAGGCGGCCACCGAGGCGTTCCGCCAGCGCCGACGCTAGCCACCCCAAACGCCCCGCTCCCCCGCCGAACGTGAAGAATCGGTGCAAATCCGCGCGGAAAAGCGCGGATTCTTCACGCTCGGCGAGACGGGGCCCGGCGAGAACAGGGCTCGGCGAGACGGGGCCAAGCGCTAGCGCGGCGTTCCGCCGCCGTCGACGATGATCGTCGTGCCGGTCATGTAACTGCCGGCATCCGAACACAGCAGCAGCGCCGCGCCGACGATCTCGTCGGGCGTGCCGAGCCGCTTCATCAGCGTGCCACCGACCATCGCGTCGATGGCCTCCTGCGGGTTCTGCTGCATCATGTACGTGTCGATGGGCCCAGGCGCGATCGCGTTCACCCGGATGCCGAACTTCACGAATTCGGCTGCCATGGAACGGGTGTAGGACACCATCGCCGCCTTGGCGGCCGAGTAGATCGACAGCATCGGCGAGAAGTTGAACGCGCCGACCGACACCATGTTGAGCACCGCGGCGTGTTCGCTTACCTTCAGGTGCGGCAGCGCCTCCTGCACCAGCAGCACCGGCCCGCGTTGGTTCACCTCGAACGACTTGTTCAGCGCTTCGACCGTCATCGATCCCAGTGGCTGCGCCAACGGGTTCGCGGCGTTGTTCACCACGACGTCGACACCGCCGAACTCGTCGACGGTGGCTTGCACCAGCGCGGCGATCGCGTCGAGCTCGCCCATATGGGTGGGGACACCGATGGCCGAGCCGCCGAGTTGCCGCAGATGCTCGGCGGCCTGTTCGCAGGCGTCGGGTTTGCGGCTGGCCACCGCCACCCGCGCACCGGCGAGGACGAAGCCCTCGGCCATGGCGAGGCCGATCCCGCGCGTGCCGCCTGTCACGATGACGGTGCGGTCGGACATGTCGAAGAGACGGTCAAACGTTGTGCGATCCACGCGATCAGCTAAACACGTCAGCCCGCGCCATCGAGCATGCGGCTAGTCGGCCACGGTCCACGCCGACGTCGCGATCAGGTCGCCTCGCTCGAGTCCGGCCGCCCGATGCTGGTGGATCTTGAGGTACTCCTCGTCGGTCACCATCTCGATGAACGCCGCGGGCGACGGGTATTCGATCACGAGAATGGCATCCCACCAAGGTTTTTCGCCCTCACCTATCACTTGCGTCGGCGCGCCGCCCGCATAGCGCACGTTCCCGCCGACCCGCTTCAAGTGCGGTGCGGCCTCCTGCATGTAACGGACGTAGCTTTCCCAACCGCCGTCGGCGTGGAACTTCAGCAGGTTGATCATCACGACAGGAGCGTCGGCGGGCCGGGCGGCAAGCGCCGCGAGCTCCTGCGTCGGCTCGAGCGGCCCGCCCATCAGATGCAGCCGGTGACGCTCACCCGGCGACCGACATTGGCGCAGACATCGACGTTCTGCCCCGGCACCCACACCGGTGGCGGCGGAGGTGGAGGCGGCGGTGGCGGCGG
>NZ_PDCP01000160.1 GCF_002553505.1 Mycolicibacterium agri
ACAACCGCACCGGCGAGTCGGGCGGACGGGGCCAAAACAGACCGTCCTACCGGGGCCAAATCAACCTGTCACAGCCAACCGTTCAAGTTCATCGCTGAGTTCCTCGACCGGGCGAGTGGAAAAGCGGCAATCAGGACGCTGCACGAGTTCCATTCGTCCCACTCCCAGGCCCGCGTCGAAGACCAGGTATGGGAGGACATGCAACACGGCCGGCTGTCGATCGTGGACCTTTCCCACGGGACTGGCGATGTGCAGCGCATAATCAGCGAGAACATCGTCAACAGCCTCCTCGGTCGTGCTAACGAACGATTCCGCAGTGGGCAGGATCCGGTGAAGTTCCAGATCGTCGTGGAAGAGGCCCACAACCTGTTCGAGCGTGGCGCGAAGGAAGTCGCGAGTAACCCGTGGGTGCGCCTATCGAAGGAGGCCGCGAAATACAAGATCGGTCTCGTTTACGCTACGCAAGAGGTCTCAAGCGTCGATCAACGGATCCTGTCGAACACCTCGAATTGGCTTGTGGCACATCTCAATTCCGACAAGGAGACCAACGAGCTATCGCACTACTACGACTTCAAGACTTGGGCCGAAAGTATCCGACGCTGCGAAGACATCGGGTTCGTGCGCATGAAGACCTATTCGGGTAAGTACATCGTCCCAGTGCAGGTCGCCAAGTTCGACCACGCAATGATTAACGCTGCTCGACAGGCAGCCGGGCTGACGCCCATTGGCGCTGACGGCACCGTCGAAGAAGCCTGAAAATGCCCTATCCGAGCGAACGAGCGCCACGGCTGGGTCATGTGCCCACGGTTTCCAGCCAGGCCGTTCAGGAGGCCTTCGCCCGCTGGGAGGTCGCGCAGGCCCGCCCTGAGGACGACGCACAGGTGACTGACCTATGTGTGGATGTCTCGTCGCTCACCACGCGTACACAGTCAACAGATGTGCGGTTTTCGATCACGGTGGACGGATCAGAGACTGAGGTCGAAGCAACACGCGAATATCCGACGGTTAAGGTTGGCTACATTCGGGTTGCTGGGTCGCTGCTCGAGATCGACAAGCTCGATGAAGCTGGCAGGGGACCCTTCGTCGACCCGCGCATGGTAAGTGACGCACACCAGGCGGCGTCCTTCGATGCGGCGCTGCCAGGTTCTGGCCTTGTGCAGCCGGGACACTCAGGGATCGAAACTTGGCGCCGCGAAGTCGACTACTTCCTGCAGAACACCCGCTTCGACGAGGCGTCACCGCGAACACTGGCGGATGCCCTGCTCACGCTGCACGGGGCACCCGGCGCGGCCGCCGCGGGGATCGCTCTACGAACCTGCCCGTCACGTACGCACGACTACCCCGCCGGTGGTGGTCCGGTAGTCGGCAGGGACGGCGGAAAGTGCCCTGACTGCGGCGAGACGCTGTATTTGGCCGATGTTCTTCGAACGCATGAGGAGTACACACCAGAGGGCTCGAACCAGACCGCGATCACGCGCACGATGAACATCGCTGAACGTCTAATGACACTGTCCTACTTAGACCTGTTCTACTCGGAGGCGGCGCGCCCGCTCGACGCCTTTCGCAACACGATCTTCGTCACTGACGGCCCCCTGGCCTTATTCGGTGGACTTGCGCCGCTCAAGCGCAGATTTCACGACTACCTCCAACAGTTGTTCACGTGGTCGGAAGGACAGGGCACTGATCTCCCGTTGATGGTCGGCGTGGAAAAGACGGGAAGGTTTGTTGAACATGCTGAGCTCATCAGTGAGCTCATCCCTGAGGGGCACGTGATGAAGCTGACTACCGCTTACATCAATCGGATCACCGGTCGCCCCGACGGAAACAAGTACGGCACAGACGAGTTCTACGGGCGCCGCTTTATCTACCGGACGAGCACCGGTGACCCGCTTGTCATCACGGTGCCGCCCAAGGCTGGAGTATTGCCATACGAAGGCCCTGGGGCCGAGGACTTGAATAACTATCCGACGTTGCGCACAATCTGCGAGGTTCTTGACGGAGTGCGCACACGGCTGTACCCGAACGCGGTTATTCCTGTCGCGCTGGCTCACAGTTCGGCGGCGCTGCCCCTTGGAGTCGGACAATCGGTATTGCGTGCGTTGGCGCAGAAGGGCGTCGGGTTACCGGAGAACACTCAAATCCGCAGCCGGCCGACCTTCAACCGGTGAAACGGCATGTAGTCGCTTAACCGTTAGCGAGCAGTCCGTCTTGGGAAAAAATGTCGGGGAGGGACAAACGCCTATGCCGACGAGGGGCGTCTGTCGTGTGATCGGGGTCACTGCCCGGTCTATCCAGAATCTGTAGAGCGGCCCCGCGCGGCGCGGAGGTCGCAAAACGACGCGCACGCGCGGGGCGCTCGGCAAAGGTGTTGTGGCTGCAGCATTTCCGCGATGGCGGCGCTTCACTCAGAGACGGCACGACAGCCCCACCACCCAAGGGCTTAGGGCGCGTCGTACAGACGGACGATCGCCGCAGGGTGCGGGAACGCGACACCGACACGCATGGTTGCCTTGATGCCGACGCGGTCGCTCTCGAAGTAGCGGCTCCGATCGACCTCAAGGCGCACGTCGTCCCGCAACACCACAACGACCTTGCCGCGCGGAACCGCCCACACGTCGCCCGCGGCCACCGCCGGGCACGGGATCAGCGGGACGCCGAGCACCTGGCGCTGCGTGGGCTGAGAGGCGTCGTAGCCGAGCAGCGGCTCGTTGCTGCCGCTCTGCTTCTTGACCTTCGACAGCGTGAGCACGGTTGTCGGATGAGCAACGAATGAGGTTACCTGCGCCCCTACGGTTTCCGCCATAGACAGTGCCTCGGCGAACGGGTCGGTGTTGGCGATGGTCCCGCCCGTATCTACGACGGAAAAGCCGGACACCGACAGCAAGCCGTTCGGCCCGTTGGGGACGGTATTGCCGAAGAAGGCCGCGTCGACGGCGTTGGCGATGGACTGCGCCAGGCCCTCGCCCACAAGCGCCTGCGCGGACGGTGCCGAGTCCTCGGCCAATTCGCGGCTGATGATCGATAGCCCGGCGACCTTCTGAGGGCGCACAACAATCTCATCGAAATCGGCCTCGCTTGGTGCGATTTCGCCGCCTTCAGGCACCCATGCGGCCCCGGCGTCGCCGAGGACGACCGGTACCCGGTACTCGTGAGCGGTGGTCGTCACCACGGTTGCTACGCGCAGACCAATGGACAGGTGCCGAACGGGCTGTGTGATGAGAGCGCCGATTTCGTCGGGCAGCAGGCCGTGGGTGTCACCGGAGATAGAGGTGAGCAGTGTCATAAAAGTATCTGTCTTTCAGCCAAGTTGAGTTACCAAACAGTTCTGATAGTCGCGGCACTGCCTGCGACGAATTGCCCGCCTGGAGCTGATCGGCGCGGCGACCGAGGTCACGGACCTGCGTGGTCTCCGCACCGACCAGCTTATCGGCAGTTCTGTTCAAATCTGTCGGTCAGGCGTCGCCTCGAGTTGTGTTGAGCACCTTGTGCCACGACGGGGCTTGTCGGTAGTTGTCGGTGCCGGTAGCGCCGCTCTTGAAGCCCCCGCCACTGCCCGCCGGATTGCGCTTCGGTGGGCGCTGCGCGGCCCAATGCCGATGTGCAGCAACGGTTTCCTGCGCAACCTCGGCGACCCTGGCGGGATCGAGATTGCCGTCGTCGTCCAGCAGCGCGGTCAGTTCGATGCCATCGCGCCATAGGTCCGAAGGGTCGGCGAGGTACTCGCGGGCCAACGTCTCGGCTTGCCCGCGCTGCAGGGTCGCCAGCCGCTCGGTTAACTCGTCGCGTTTCGCCTCAGCGTCACGCAGGCGGGCGCGGTACTTCGCGGCCTCCTTATTCGCGGCTCCCCGGTCCTTGCTGTTGCCGGTCGCGTCGGCCTCAACTATCGCGTCAGGTGCCGTGTCGGAACCTTCCAATGCCCCCTTAAGAAGCTCGGTATGAATCATGTTGTTACTCAACTGTTTCCTCTCGACTTTTGGTTGCGCTGTCGGCCTGGGCCGCTTTGGTGGTTTTGGTGATTCCTGAAGAGAACCTCCCCGCGCACACGCGTATGTAGGTTTTGTGTGGAAAACACCAAAGTCACCAACACACCCGCTGAGCAGGACTGTTGCGCTGGCTGTTGGTGTTCGCTTCAGTCGCCATCTGCCACCATCCTCAACCGAATACCTTCAAAGAACTTCTGGCCGCCGCTCTTGGTGGCGCGTATACCGGGCCGTTTGGCGATGGCCTCCTGAAAAGTATTGCGGCCCAGGGGATGGCAGTCCTCTGATGCAGCCCACCGCTGCCAAGCTTCATGCAATGCCTTCGCTGAAACCTTGAGCGCCGGGCTGCCGGTCACGCATTGATCGGTGATGAACTGGCCGACGTGATCGGACTTGGCTCGGTACTCCGCGGTGGCTAGCAGCACATCGTCGGGCGGGTTCAGGCCGTCGACCTGATAGTCAGCGAGCCCCTGAACCGCCCACGTGAGAACAGCCTCGGCGTCGACCTTCAACCGCTCCGGCAGTGTGCCGTCGCGCCTCTCCTTCGGGATAACGACGTCGAAGGGGAAGATCATCAGCCGCCGCCACATGGCCTCGTCGTCACCGCTGACCTTTGGCGGATGGTTGGTGATCATCACCAGCGTGTGCGACGGCGTCCACTCGATCCAGTCGCAGTACAGCCTGCGCGCCTTCATCCGGTCGCCGCCGGTGACCTGTTTGGCGGTGGCATCGGCTATCCGTGCGTCCTTGTTCGTTTCGTTGATAGCGGCGAGGCGTCGCCCCATGAGGTCGACAAGCCCCATGCTCGACGTCTTGCCCTCGGTGAGGAGGTTGGGATGGGCGGCCATCGCGTAGCTTCCGAACGCATGCAGGATGGCATCGATCGCGGTTGATTTTCCGTTGGCGCCGACACCCGTCAGCAGCGGTAGGACGTGCTCGACTTGGCGGCCTATCAATGACATGCCGACCATGCGCCGGAAGCATTCGCGGACAGCCTCGTTTGGCAGCACTTCGGCTAGGAAGTTGTCCCACGTCGTGCCAACCGCCGTCTCGTCGTATGACGCTTCGGTCATCTTGGTGAGCAGGTCGTCGGGATTGTGGGGCCGCAACTGTAACTCGTGCAGGTCGAGCGTTCCGTTTGCACAATTCAGCAGGTACGGGTCCGCGTCCAATTCGTCGGGGTCGACGCGGAGCTCGGGCAGTTTGGATGCGATGCTCAGTACCCCGGCGATCGCGCCGTTGGTTTCACACTGCCCGACCGCCTTGCGTAGATCCGGGTCGCCGAGTGAGTCAGCCAGTGCTTGCCGCAGAGTCCGAAGCAGGTACTCCGTCACCCGTTTGTCGCCGCGGTCCTCGACCCAGCGTTTGCCGCTCCACCAGAACCAACCCAGGCCGAACACATGGATGAACATGTGGGCGAACATCTCCGCGAACAGGTAGGCGATTCGCACCTGATTGCCGTGCTTCGCGCCGAGGTCGTCAGTCGACCGCGGCGCAGTCAGTAACCCTTCGACTTTGAGGGTGCGCACGACGTGCAGCGGTGCGCATTCGTTGTCGCAGTTGACGTACACGAACGGCCTTTTCTGGATTACGGTCACGCACGACTCGCCGCCGCAAACCAAGCAGTTCATGATCAGCCGTTTCGCGCGGGTTGGCTGCCGGTACGGCACCTCTCGCAGTTCCGCGGCTGCCTTGATCTCATCGAAGGTGATGAGTGGCGGCGTGTCGATTCCGTCGCTCACGAGACGACCTGAAGGCTGGTGATGTAGTCGACGATGGCCTGCTCAGGTACTAGGAGCCTGCTGAATTAATCCCGCGTGGCGGGCGTGGTTCTGCTGGGGTTTTCGGGATGATTGACGGGTGCAGGG
>NZ_PDCP01000161.1 GCF_002553505.1 Mycolicibacterium agri
TGTGCGTCCCGATCATGGAGCTCGCGATCGCCTCGTCCTTGTCGGCGGCGGGTGCAGCTGTGTTGCGCACCTCGAATGAGAGCCGCAAGAGGTCGCCGTCAGGCTCAGCGCAGATGTCGAGTTGACCGTGGAGCGCGCGGCGCGTGCGGACCAGCCGCCCACCATCCAGCATTTCGATGTCGGTGCCGGCCGGGACCGAGATGTCAAGCGTGCGCGGCAGACTCGTGACGCTCACGTTGTCGATCGGGATCTCGCGTTCAACCGCCTCGTCCCAGCTGAGCCAGCTGGTGGATGCCGTGGTCAGCTCGTCGACTCGCTCGAAACAGCCGGCGCCCACGTCGCGTTCGGCCGCTCGGTGCTGCAACTGCAGGAACCGAACCACGCCGGAGAGCGACGCGGCGCCGCCTGAGCGCACCAGCACCTGTGCGGAGAGTGTGTCATCCTCACCGATGTCGGTGTCCGCGGCCCGCTGCGGACCTAGCACCCCGAACTGCCAGCGTGACTGGTTCTTTCGCGAACTGCCGCGGTACGGGTAGAGCAGGTAGCCCTCGTAGAGCACCGCGTCGGCGACGGCGCGGGCCCGGTCCCAGTTGGCGCTCACCGCAGCTCCTTCGCCGAAGTCGCGGCCAGCAGGGAGGTGATGGCGTCGTCCAAGCCGAGCAGCCCGCGCGCGGTGCGATACGCGGCGAGCGCGTCGATGGTCTCGCGGTCCAGCCGCAGCCATCCGGTGTTCGGGAAGTGCTGTTGCATCAGGTCACGCCACACCGTGACCGGCATGTCGTAGCGTTCCTCGCGGTCCCACGGCACCTGCTGGACGGCGAAGCCACGGTCTCCAGGAGTGAATATCGTTCCGCTGAACAGGAACTGCAGCGGGATGGTGCCGTCGCGCAGCGCGTGCAGATACTTGGCGGCCGCCACCTCGAAGTCATAGGTGCACTCGAGCGGCATCTGGACCTGGGTGGTGCCGGTGAATCCCGGCACCATGGCGGTGGCGTGCTGCCACAGGAACGAGTGCTGGGTGGCAGCCCAACGTTCCCGCGGACCAAAAAGGTCCATGAGTTCGGCGGCTTCGTCGTCGGAGTAGGCCCGCCGGGACGGTTCTATTCGCACCTGGCATTTCAGCGCGATCGCATGGACGGGTTCCGCGGCGACCGATGCGATGCCGATGCGCGCCATGAGGATCGGCGTCACGGCGTATGGTTCCGGTGCGACATCAAGGACGGCGAACGTGACGTCACTCACGGTCGATCACCCGGCTGCGGCTGTCGAGCGACTCGAAGAACTCGTCGATGTAACTGCGAACTTCCTGCCCGCCGTCGAAGCCACGCCATATCATGCGCAAGCGGCCGACGAATTCGTAGCAGGCATCGATGGGTACCAGATAGGCCTGCGGGGAGGTGTTTTCGTCATCGGGTACGCGTACGAGCAGCGCCTCGGTGTCCATCGCGAGAGTGTCGACGCGGGAATCGGCGGTGCGGATGTCGTTCCACGCCTGCAGATCGAGCTCGGATTCGGTGGCGCCCGCCGGGCCAGGGTAGAACGCCACCGTGCGGCCGAGCGTCGAGTTGTGGAAGAAGAACGCCAGCCCGACCGGAATCTGCAGGGCCTCCCACGCGCGGCGGTCCAGCGCGAAATCCGGGAAGACGAGGTAGCGGTCGGGGATCGCGCGATAGCGGAGTTCGGCGTGGCTGTCGGTGAACAGTAGGTAGCAGCCGCGGCACACGCACATCAGTTGGCGGCCTTCAAGGTTCACCACATGCTGGTGCTCGTCGGCGATGGCCTCCGAACACATCTCACAGCGTTCACCCGCGGGCTCGGGTGCGCCGCGGCTGGCGCGGATCCGGGCGAGGACATCGGTGACGTTGCCGTCCATCAGGCCACCTCTTGCGGCACGGCCATCGACGGCACACCGTCGCGCACCAGCACGGGAATCGGTTCGAGGTGGCCGTCGCCGCCGACACCCGCGCCGGCGCGGGCAACGTCGAAACCGGCGCCGCAGTTCTGGCAGCGCAGTACCGCGCCGGACAGTAGTGCACCGGCCAATGTGCCCGTGCAACTGGGGCAGCGGTCTCGGTAGGCCAACACATCATCGCCCACCCGGCAGGCCACTACCATCACTCCGGGCACCCGGAACCCGCCCACCTCTCCGTCACCGAGTTCGGCGAGTTCGGGCGCCGGCTGCCACGCCGTCCAATGGTGGCCGTTGGCGTGCACCCGGGTCAGCAACGACTCCGGCGCAATCACGCCGGCCCCGGAATCCGATTCTGCGGGAACCACTTCGATGTCGGAGATCTCCGGCGCGGCAGCACGTACGGCGTCCTCGACCGCCAGCTCAAGGGTGATCGACGACGACGGACAACTCTTGCAACTGCCCTGGAACTGAAGCCGCACCACTCCATCGGCCACCCCCAGCAGCGTGACGTCCCCGCCGTGTGAGCCGAGATACGGCCGAACATTATCGAGCGCCGCCGCGACCCGGCGTTCGACATCGTACGGATGCAACCCGTGCACCAACAACAGGCTGGCGACGAGATCGTCGGCCGCGAACCGGTCCGCGAGGCCCGGATCTTCGGCCAACGCCACATCCATCATCCGCTGAAGCATCGCCCCGTAGAGGTCTGTCACCTCGCGGACGAGTTTTTCGGCGCGTTCGCGCGCGATGGCGCCTCCCGAGGATGACGCCTCAAGCAGGGTTTGGATCCGTTCGCCCGCCGTGCGCCACTGCGCGTCGTCCTGGTTCTCGTCGGGGCCTGGCAGTGTCGGCGGGGCCATACCCTATTCCCCGGTTGCGTATTGGGTGGGGGAATGCAGCAGGTCCAGCTGCTTGCCCTTACCCAGGTACATGTGCACCCCGCACGGCAGGCACGGGTCGAAACTGCGGACCGTGCGCATGATGTCGATGCCCTTGAAGCGCTCCCGGTCGTTCTCCTCGAAGATCGGCTGGCCCTGCACCGCGTCCTCGTACGGGCCCGGTGTGCCGTAGCTGTCGCGTGGGTTGGCGTTCCACGGCGTCGGCGGATACGGGTGATAGTTGGCGATCTTGCCGTCGCGGATCACCATGTGATGGCTGAGCACCCCGCGGACGGCCTCGGTGAACCCGCAGCCGATGCCCTCGTCGGGCACCTCGAACTTCTCCCAGGTCTTGGTGCGGCCCGCACGGATCTCGACCAGCGCCTTCTCGGCGAAGTGCAATGCGCAGGCCGCGGCGTAGGCCTGGAAGTAGGTCCGGGCGCGGTTGCGCTCGATGGTGTTGCTGCCCTGTCGCGGCACCTTCCACTCGAAGGACACGGGTCCCTTGAGCGCGGTCTTTGGGAGGTTGATCTGTACGCTCTTCCCCGTCGCCTTGACATAGCCGATGTCGACCAATCCGGCCAGCGCGGTGGCCCACAGCCGGGCCAGCGGCCCGCCGCCGGTGTCCAGCGCCAGATAGTCCTTGCCATCGAACCAGCGCGGTGACATCACCCAGCTGTAGTTGGCGTCGAAGTCGCGTTTCTGTGGCTTGGGGTTGGTGTGCTGATTCCACGGATGGCGACGATCGACCGGGTTGCCCAACGGGTCGGTCTTGACGAACATCTCCTGGTCGGTCCAGTCGTCGTAATAGCTGTGGCCCAACAGGATTCGGATGCCCAGGTTGATGTCGACCAGCGAGTGGGTGTGCAGCTTACCGTCGATCACCACACCAGGTGTGACGAACATGGCGTCGCCCCAGCGCTCCATGTCCTTGTAGGCGAAGTTGCACACCTCGGGGTCCTGGAACGACCCCCAGCAGCCCAGCAGGGTGCGGCGCAGACCCACCTGGTCGTAGCCGGGCAACGCTTCATAGAAGAAGTCGAACAAATCGTCGTGCATCGGCACGACCTTCTTCATGAACTCCACATAGCGCATCAGCCGCGCCATGTAGTCGGTCATCAGCTGGATGGTCGCGACCGTGCCAACCCCTCCGGGATACAGGGTGGACGGATGCACATGGCGACCTTCCATCAGGCAGAACATCTCCCGAGTCAAGCGGCTGACGACTAGCGCCTCCCGGTAGAAGTCGCCGGTGAACGGGTTGAGCGCCCGCATGATGTCGGCGATCGTGCGGTACCCATGCGCACCGGCGTGCGGTGCCTCGGTGTTCTCTGCCTTGGCGAGCACGCCCGGGTTGGTCTCAGACACCATCTTCTCGCAGTAGTCCACGCCGACCAGATTCTCCTGGAAGATGTTGTGGTCGAACATGTATTCCGCCGCCTCACCCAGGTTCATGATCCATTCCGCGAGATGCGGCGGCTGGACACCATAGGCCATGTTCTGCGCGTAGACCGAGCAGGTGCAGTGGTTGTCACCGCAGATGCCGCAGATGCGGCTGGTGATAAAGTGCGCGTCGCGCGGATCCTTGCCCTTCATGAAGATCGAGTAACCGCGGAAGATCGACGAGGTGCTGTGACACTCGACGACTTCCTTGTTCTCGAAGTCGATCTTCGTGTAGATGCCAAGGCTACCGACGATACGCGTGATCGGATCCCACGCCATCTCCACCAGCTGGCCGGGATCCCTCTTCACGTGCGATGGCTCGGGGATGATCGCTGTCATCGAACTCTCTTTCCTATGTGTGGTCCACTGCGTTACAGGGCGATTCGCCGAAACCCGGGCCCATCGCCCCCGTGCGCGCCGAACATGACCCGCACCTACCAGGTGCGGGTCGCTCCGGTTGTGAGTTGGGTGCCGCGATGGCGCCACTTGGGCTCTTTATCGAGGGTGCGCCCGGTGATGCTCCGCAGAGGACGGATCAGCGAGCCGTACAGCCCCGACGCGGTGCTGGTGAGCTTGCCGCCCGGCGGCTCATCCATGAACGGCATGAACTTATCCGGGAAGCCCGGCATCGTGCACCCAATACAAATACCACCGACGTTCGGACAGCCACCGATCCCGTTCATCCAGCCCCGCTTGGGCACATTGCATTTCACGACTGGACCCCAACAGCCCAGTTTCACAATGCATTTCGGGGACCCGTACTCGGTTGCGAAATCACCCTGCTCGTAGTATCCGGCTCGGTCACACCCCTCGTGCACGGTGTTCCCGAACAACCACTTGGGCCGCAGCGCATCATCGAGCGGAATCATCGGCGCCTGGCCGGTCGCCATGTACAGCAGATACGTCAGCGTCTCGGCCATGTTATCTGGGTGGGCGGGGCAGCCGGGCACGCATACGATCGGGATGCCGGCCTTGCTCTTCCAATCCCAACCCAAATAGTCGGGCACCCCCATCGCTCCGGTCGGGTTACCCGCCATCGCATGGATACCGCCGTACGTCGCGCACGTTCCGACGGCGACGATCGCGGTGGCCTTGGGCGCCAACCGGTCCAGCCATTCGCTTGTCGTTATCGGCTGACCGGTCGCAGGGTCGTTGCCGAACCCGCACCAATACCCCTCATTCTTGATCTTCTCGTTCGGAATCGAACCCTCGACAACCAGCACGAACGGTTCCAACTCCCCCCGTTCGCCCTTGAAGAACCACTCCAGGAAATCGTCCGCCCCTCCCTCAGGTCCGCACTCGAAATCGATCAGGGGCCAATGCACGGCGATCTGGGGCAGACCGGGCAGCGCGCCAAGAGCGATCTCCTCGATGCTCGGTTGTGTGGCGGCAGTCAACGCCACCGAATCCCCGTCACAACTCAAACCGGCATTAATCCACAGCACATGGATCAACGCCTCTTCCGCTTTGACTGCTGCCTGACCTGGCATACGTCACAGCTTCCCGGGGCCGGGGCTGGCGACCCCTACACCGCAGGAGTCGACTTTCGACCCACTTGCGCAGCGCTA
>NZ_PDCP01000162.1 GCF_002553505.1 Mycolicibacterium agri
CGTCACAGCTTCCCGGGGCCGGGGCTGGCGACCCCTACACCGCAGGAGTCGACTTTCGACCCACTTGCGCAGCGCTAAGGCTTGGGTATACGCCCGGCTCCATTCCCTTGTCAATAGAGCTCTTGGGACACTCACGCCTTTGCTAAAGTGTTCTGAGCAAGTGATTAGCTGTTATGTTGACGTTTGCGCGTTCCGGCTCACAACGTGCGCAGGCAGCGCACCTGAACCACGGTGATTCGCCAGAATCGCCGTGCGGCGTGGCAGCAGTTGCTCTTTGAGTGACGCATGGCTGTGGCAACAGCCACCGAACCGCGCGGCACCTCGCGCGCAGCTACCACAACCCACTGAGCAAGTCCGCGGCGACGATGCGCCGCTGTGCAAGGAGCATCGGGCGTTGCGCACCGAGACGGTCATCTGCGACACCCGTGACTTCGGCATCGGCCGACGGGTCACCGCCGAGAACTGGAAGGCCCTACGGGCGGTGGGCGAGCACGCCAACCAGCGTATGTGTGACACGCAAGCCGCCGATGCCCGACCCGCTCCGGATGTGGCCACCTTCACCCAGGTGACCCGACCGTCACAGATCGACGGTCAACACGCCCCCGCACTGCCGTTCGGGGCCGTGACTACGAACGGATCCGCATTGAGATGCAAACGCTGTTCAACGATCTCGCCATCGAAACACCCCTAGCCGCTTGAGGATTCGGCACCAGCCCACCATTCCACATCACCAACAAATTGTCGAAAGTCGATCCTCAAGCGGCTCGTTGGCGCGCGCCCACCACAGGCGCCGTTCGCTGTCGAGCCGCACGGTTCCCGAGTCGCCGTAGATCTCGATGACCTCGCCGCGCTTGTGATGTGCGGTGGAGATCAGGGTGACGACGCCCAGCCCTCCCCCGCGCAATCGCAGCAGCACCGCGTAGCTGTCCTCGGCGGTCACGTCTCGCAGCTGTGCGTTTTCGTCCGTGCGGGTCGGTACTCCCACCTCGGTGGCGGCCGCGACCTCGGCCACGTCGGGAAACATCTCGAGGACCAGGTCGAGGTCGTGTACTCCGTACGCCTGTAGCCGACCTCCACCGAGCCGGGCGTCATGCATCCATGTGTACGGGCGGGAGTGGGGTGCGGCGATGATCGGAGTGGACCAGCATGACCGACATCATCCGTGGCCGTCCCACGACGTCGCGTACCCGCTCGATCAGCCGCTGGCGAGTCTGCTTCATCCGTACACCGAAATCACACATGCCGACGACGCCGGCCGACCGGACCGCCGCCGCTAGGCGGCGCGCGCCGATGAGATTGTCCGCGAGCGGCTTCTCGCACAGGATATGCAGGCCCCGGTCGGCCGCGGCGACGGCGAGCGGAACGTGGGTGACCACCGGTGTGGCGATGTGCACCGCCTCCAGGCCGGGCGCTGACAACAGCTCATCGTAATCTGCTGTGCCAAGCGGCATTTCGGCCTGCGTAGCCAGTTCCGCGGCGCGGTGTGGTCGTCGAGACCAGATGGCCACCGGCTCGAACTCCGCAAGCTCGGTATAAACGGGCAGCGCGACTGTGCTGCCGAATCCGCCTCCGACGCTAGCAATCTTGACCGGAGGCATGCCGACTCCCCTCCGGTCGATGAAGATAACATGGAAAGCTCATGGCCGAGACGCGGCTGTCGGCACCTCGTTTCGTTGTGTGACAGCATTTCTCGAGCTGATGGGATTGGCAGGACCAAACGTTGCCAGTGCGGCGCACCGCTTCCGCGTCTTGCGGGTGCGGCCCCGTTAGGTTGTGCGGTTAACGTGGGTCGGTGGATGTGCCGACCATCGGTGCGACCGCTGCTGAGGCGATTGCGGTGCGGCGCTGATCGGCAGCGGTGAGGTGGTGAGGCGGGGATGACGAGTGGGTGAATCGGCGGTGCCGGTCAACGCGCCGCTTCCTCGTGATGCGCCTGAACGGGCGGCCGCGCATAACGAAGTACACGTTCGGCCGGCGCGGCCGCTTCCGATCCCATCGATGACCACACAGTTGACCGTGGTCACCGATAAGGTTTCGGCTGCTGCAGAGACCGCGCACCTGCACCGACTTGCCGCGACCCATAGCGCGGTGGGCGCCACGGATGTGGGGCTCACGCTTGACTTCGACGACGTGACAGCGTTGTCCTGGGAGCGGCACGACGACTACTCCCTGTATACCTTCCACCAGCCCCTGGACCCAGCGGTACTGGGCGCCCAGGCCGACCTGCTGGCGCTGCTGCCGCTGCCCGCCGGGTGGCTCGCGGCCATTCCGGGCCGCACGCTCGCCGCGGTGCACGTAGTGCTGCTGTCTGCGCACGGCTGGTCCGACGAGGACGCGGCCGGGTTTGCGCAACGAACCCTCGGTCCGGGCCGGTTGGTCGGCTCGCGGCTGCGGGATGACGCCGCCCGGCTGTACACCACCTATCGGCTTTATTCCGACGGCACCTCACGGTTCTTGATGTTGTGCGAGCCCATGACCGAGGGTCGAGCGGGGCGGATCACCGGCTCACTGCTGGATGTCGAGCGCTACCGAATGCTGGCGCTGTTGGCCTATCCGCCTGCCCGGGCCATGGTTCCGCGCATGACAGAACTGGAGGCCCGGCTCGCTGAGCTGGCGCGCGGTATCGAGGACGAGCAACGCGACGACCGCCAACTGCTTGACGAGCTGATCGGGCTGTCAGCGGTCGTCGAGTATGAGATCGCGACTCACGCAGGCCGCTTCGACGCCGCCAGCGCTTATTACGCGATCGTGCAACAACGCATTGAGTACTTGCGCGGGTCGTCATTGCCCGGCCTGATGGGTGTGTTCACCTTCCTGCGTCGGCGACTGGTGCCGGCGATGGCCACCGTGGAGGCCGCCAAGCACCGGATGGAGGGTTTGTCGGGCCGGGTCTCACGTACTGCCGACGTGCTGCGCACCCGGGTAGAAGTGACCGCCGAGATGCACACTCAGCAGCTGCTCAGCGGGCTGCGCCGGGGTCAGACACTGCAGCTGCGCCTGCAGCAGACGGTCGAGGGACTCTCGATCGCCGCGATCTCCTACTACATGGTCGGCTTGGTGGGCTATCTCGCTAAGGGGCTCAAGTCGCTAGGCCTGCCCATCGACGAGAGCGTCACGACCGCGGCGGCCATCCCCGTGGCAGTGATCGTCGTGTGGCGCACCGTGCACCGGGTGCGCCGCCACATCCACGGAGCCGACACCGACGGCGACGGTGGCACATGATTTCGGAATCCAGGTGGGCCCAAGCGCGGGGCGCCGCCAGTGCCAATTTCAGCGCACGATCCAAACCGGCCGTCGAGTGGGATCGATGACGTCTCGAGCACCATCGTCAAACCCCGTCGGGGAGGGGCTGAGCCATGCGTCCGGGAATCCAGGAGCAGTTCGTCGGACCGCTAGAGGGCTACGCGGACCAGCTGCCCCTGGTCGACGTCGCCGGTGAACAGCGCAAGGTCACCGTCGGGATGCTTCCGGAGGAGACGATCATCCAGTCCCGGCGGACTGGATGATCGTCCACTTGGGCTTCGTGGTCGAAAAGACAGACAAGGTCGCACGGACGAGGCAATGGCCGGCCTGGCAGGCGACAGGCAGAGGCGGTGACACCGAGGCCGCGCCGTGACCGCTCGTAGCCAGCGCGAACGCCGCGTTGCGGTCAGGCCAGTGCTCGGCCAGCCAGGCTCGCAAAGTCTTGGGCGTTGCAGGGCGAATCTGCCCCAGTTCGCCCGTCTGCGCAATCGAGTGTGGTCTGCTGTCGGTGCACGTCCAAGCCGCCTATTATCGGCATCGGGTCTCCTCGAGCTCCCCGAGAAATGTTCTATGACACCCCTGACGAGGTCGGATGAAACACATGCCCGAATCTGAAACGAACCACACCCCGAATCTGAGATGGGCCCGTCGATGACTGAACTTAGTGCGAGGCAGCCGCTCATCGTGCCTTCTGTCTTGCCCGCCGACTTCGCTCGGCTCGGCGACGAGGTACAGGAACTGTGCGAGGCGGGTGTGGACCGGATCCAGTGGGACGTCATGGACGGTGTCTTCGTCCCGAATCTCACGTTTGGCCCCGACGTGATCGCGGCGGCGCGGCCGCACAGCACGGTCGGGTTCGAAGCCCACTTGATGGTCGTCGATCCCGATGAACTCGTGGGCCGGTATGTCGACGCGGGTTGTGAACTGATCATCGTGCACGCCGAGGCGTGCACCCATTTGCATCGCACGCTGGCACGCATCCGCCAGCTCGGTGCGCGCAGCGGTGTCTCGTTGAATCCGCACACTCCTGCCGCGTTTGTCGAGAGCGTGCTGGCCGAGACGGACATGGTGTTGGCAATGACCGTCAATCCGGGATTCGGCGGCCAGGCCTACATCGCGGCCGTTGAGCCGAAGATCGCGCGTCTGCGTCAGATGATCGACGATTCCGGGCTGCCCATCGAGCTCGAGGTCGATGGCGGAATCACGGACCAAACCATCCGGGGGGCATCGGCCGCCGGTGCCGATGTCTTCATCTCCGGCTCGTGGATGTACGCGTATTCCGACGGCAAGGCCGCTGCCGTCACGCTTTTGCGTGCGGCGGCGATCGAGAGCCAATCACAACGAGTGGCAGCCAGATGACAGCCGTCGTGCGACCAGCATCGGCCCACCACGGCTTCACGGGGGAAGGCGTACTGTCTCGCCGACGCGCACACCTCGTAGACCACAGATGAGACTCTGGAGGCGGTCATCTTCGACGTCGACGGCACCCTCGTCGACAGCGAGCGCGATGGCCGTCGGGTGGCTTTTTAATGAGGCGTTCGAGGAGGCCGGGCTGCCCGACTACTGGGACGTCGATACCTACGGGCAGTCGGTCAAGATCACCGGCGGCGCGAGACGGCTGGCGTTCTGGTTCGAGAAGAATGGGCGGTCACCGGCCGACGCCGCTGAACTCGCACAGCGGCGGCACAAGCGCAAGACCCAGATTATGCGTCGGCAGATTGCGGATGGACGCGTGCAGGCCAGGCCTGGTGCAACCGATTTTCTCGACGAACTGGCCGAGTCCGGTATGCAGGTGCACGTGGCCACGACCGGCACCCGCGCGTGGGTCGAGCCGTTGTTGCACCAGGCATTCGGCGACAGGTTCGACACGGTGATTACCGGAACGGAGATACCCGATCTGAAGCCCAACCCTGCCGCGTAACTCGAGGTGTTGCGCCGAACCGGCTGCCCAGCCGATCACGCGGTTGCCGTGGACGACTCGGGGAACGGTGTCCGCGCAGCGGTCGCTGCCGATCGGCGCTGCGTGGTCGCCTACAATCCGTACACCCGTAACGATGACCTGTCCGGGGCAACGCTGATCACGTCCGGGCTCGACGACCCGGAATTTCTCTATTGGTTCCAGGACCGCTTGCAACACCGGCCCCAGCAACGGCGCATGAACGGGCAAGAAAATTGATGCAGGACTTGTCGAAAGCCCTTCTTTAGAAGGCTGTCTGAAGGACATCCGTGCTTCTCATCACAGGTGGCGTCCAACATCCGGTGTAAATCGTCGGGCGCAGATTCTGGCTTCGGTGAGTGATGTTACGCGGTGGCGCTGACAGCCTCGGAACTGCTGGCAGCGCGCGTCGCCAGCCGTCGCGCTCGCCACACGGACTCGCGAGGAGCCAACGAGGCGCCCTCGGGGTAGCTCCCCGACGGCGCCGCCCCCTGGCCAGTTGACGAAATTATCTACCGATAAGTTGTGGTGGCCGGGGTAGGTTTTAGGCTCGGGGGACACCCCACCCGCCGCGGG
>NZ_PDCP01000163.1 GCF_002553505.1 Mycolicibacterium agri
ACGGGTGTGTTGTTTGAGAACTCAATAGTGTGTTTGGTGGTTTTTGTTTGTTGTTTTTTTGGCCACGTCTTTTTTCCCGTTTAGGGCGTGGTTGTTTTGTGATGCCAGTTTTGGTGTCTTTGGTCAGATTGTTCTGAACGTTTTTGTTTGGAGAGTTTGATCCTGGCTCAGGACGAACGCTGGCGGCGTGCTTAACACATGCAAGTCGAACGGAAAGGCCTCCTTCGGGGGGTACTCGAGTGGCGAACGGGTGAGTAACACGTGGGTGATCTGCCCTGCACTTTGGGATAAGCCTGGGAAACTGGGTCTAATACCGAATACACCCTTTTGGTCGCATGGCCGTTAGGGGAAAGCTTTTGCGGTGTGGGATGGGCCCGCGGCCTATCAGCTTGTTGGTGGGGTGATGGCCTACCAAGGCGACGACGGGTAGCCGGCCTGAGAGGGTGACCGGCCACACTGGGACTGAGATACGGCCCAGACTCCTACGGGAGGCAGCAGTGGGGAATATTGCACAATGGGCGCAAGCCTGATGCAGCGACGCCGCGTGAGGGATGACGGCCTTCGGGTTGTAAACCTCTTTCGCTCACGACGAAGGGTGACTGACGGTAGTGAGAGAAGAAGGACCGGCCAACTACGTGCCAGCAGCCGCGGTAATACGTAGGGTCCGAGCGTTGTCCGGAATTACTGGGCGTAAAGAGCTCGTAGGTGGTTTGTCGCGTCGTCCGTGAAAACTCACAGCTTAACTGTGGGCGTGCGGGCGATACGGGCAGACTGGAGTACTGCAGGGGAGACTGGAATTCCTGGTGTAGCGGTGGAATGCGCAGATATCAGGAGGAACACCGGTGGCGAAGGCGGGTCTCTGGGCAGTAACTGACGCTGAGGAGCGAAAGCGTGGGGAGCGAACAGGATTAGATACCCTGGTAGTCCACGCCGTAAACGGTGGGTACTAGGTGTGGGTTCTTTCCTAAGGATCCGTGCCGTAGCTAACGCATTAAGTACCCCGCCTGGGGAGTACGGCCGCAAGGCTAAAACTCAAAGGAATTGACGGGGGCCCGCACAAGCGGCGGAGCATGTGGATTAATTCGATGCAACGCGAAGAACCTTACCTGGGTTTGACATGCACAGGACGCTGGCAGAGATGTCGGTTCCCTTGTGGCCTGTGTGCAGGTGGTGCATGGCTGTCGTCAGCTCGTGTCGTGAGATGTTGGGTTAAGTCCCGCAACGAGCGCAACCCTTGTCTCATGTTGCCAGCACGTGATGGTGGGGACTCGTGAGAGACTGCCGGGGTCAACTCGGAGGAAGGTGGGGATGACGTCAAGTCATCATGCCCCTTATGTCCAGGGCTTCACACATGCTACAATGGCCGGTACAAAGGGCTGCGATGCCGTGAGGTGGAGCGAATCCTTTTAAAGCCGGTCTCAGTTCGGATCGGGGTCTGCAACTCGACCCCGTGAAGTCGGAGTCGCTAGTAATCGCAGATCAGCAACGCTGCGGTGAATACGTTCCCGGGCCTTGTACACACCGCCCGTCACGTCATGAAAGTCGGTAACACCCGAAGCCGGTGGCCTAACCCCGTGTGGGAGGGAGCCGTCGAAGGTGGGATCGGCGATTGGGACGAAGTCGTAACAAGGTAGCCGTACCGGAAGGTGCGGCTGGATCACCTCCTTTCTAAGGAGCACCGTTTTCTTTTCCCCCGTGCCTCACATCGGTGAGGGGTTCGCGGTTGGGATATGTGTGCCGGCGCCTGTAGTGGGCGTTTGGTGGGTGCAACAGCAGACAGGTCGCTGCGCGGGAAACGCGGCGGCGAAAAGATCATCGGACACACTATTGGGCTTTGAGGCAACAGGCCCGTTGTTGATCCCCTTTGGGGGTTGGGTTGTTGTCGCCCTGCTTTGGTGGTGGGGTGTGGTGTTTGATTTGTGGATAGTGGTTGCGAGCATCTAGCACGCATTGGCGTTGGCTTGCCTTTTGTGGTGGGTTGACGGTTTTGTGTGTTGATGTGCAATTTCGAGTTTTTTAACTCAAATACTTTTGGTTTTGTGTTGTAAGTGTGTAAGGGCGCATGGTGGATGCCTTGGCACTGAGGGCCGATGAAGGACGTGGGAGGCTGCGATATGCCTCGGGGAGTTGTCAACCGAGCGTGGATCCGAGGATGTCCGAATGGGGAAACCCGGCGCGAGTGATGTCGCGTCACTGGCTGGTGAATGTATAGCTGGTCAGGGGTAACGCGGGGAAGTGAAACATCTCAGTACCCGTAGGAAGAGAAAACAATGGTGATTCCGTGAGTAGTGGCGAGCGAAAGCGGAGGATGGCTAAACCGGATGCATGTGATACCCGGCGGGGGTTGTGTGTTCGGTGTTGTGGGGCGTTTCTTTCTCAGGTCCGCCGGCCTGGGCAGAAGTGAGCAACCGTGGTGTTAGGTGAAGTGGCCTGGGATGGTCTGCCGTAGACGGTGAGAGCCCGGTAACCGAAAACATTGCGGCTTCTGGGAAGCGTTTTTCCCCGAGTAGCAGCGGGCTCGTGGAATCTGCTGTGAATCTGCCGGGACCACCCGGTAAGCCTGAATACCTCTCAGTGACCGATAGCGGATGAGTACCGTGAGGGAATGGTGAAAAGTACCCCGGGAGGGGAGTGAAAGAGTACCTGAAACCGTGTGCCTACAACCCGTCAAAGCCCTCCTTTGTGGTGGGGTGATGGCGTGCCTTTTGAAGAATGAGCCTGCGAGTCAGGGACATGTCGCGAGGTTAACCCGGGTGGGGTAGCCGTAGCGAAAGCGAGTCTGAATAGGGCGTATCCAATCCGTAGGGGTTGGTGTAGTGGTGTGTTCTGGACCCGAAGCGGGGTGATCTACCCATGGCCAGGGTGAAGCGACGGTAAGACGTCGTGGAGGCCCGAACCCACTTAGGTTGAAGACTGAGGGGATGAGCTGTGGGTAGGGGTGAAAGGCCAATCAAACTCCGTGATAGCTGGTTCTCCCCGAAATGCATTTAGGTGCAGCGTTGCGTGTTTCTTGCCGGAGGTAGAGCTACTGGATGGCCGATGGGCCCTACTAGGTTACTGACGTCAGCCAAACTCCGAATGCCGGTAAGCAAGAGCGTGGCAGTGAGACGGCGGG
This sequence comes from Mycolicibacterium agri, assembly GCF_002553505.1. Lineage (GTDB taxonomy): Bacteria > Actinomycetota > Actinomycetes > Mycobacteriales > Mycobacteriaceae > Mycobacterium > Mycobacterium agri. Next base: position 3,116 of record NZ_PDCP01000163.1, read on the forward strand.
GGATAAGCTCCGTGCGTCGAGAGGGAAACAGCCCAGATCGCCGGCTAAGGCCCCTAAGCGTGTGCTAAGTGGAAAAGGATGTGCAGTCGCAAAGACAACCAGGAGGTTGGCTTAGAAGCAGCCACCCTTGAAAGAGTGCGTAATAGCTCACTGGTCAAGTGATTGTGCGCCGATAATGTAGCGGGGCTCAAGCACACCGCCGAAGCCGCGGCAGCACAGATTTTGGTCTGTGTTGGGTAGGGGAGCGTCCTGCATCCGGTGAAGCAGCGAAGTGATTCAGTTGTGGAGGGTGTGGGAGTGAGAATGCAGGCATGAGTAGCGATAAGGCAAGTGAGAACCTTGCCCGCCGAAAGACCAAGGGTTCCTGGGCCAGGCCAGTCCGCCCAGGGTGAGTCGGGACCTAAGGCGAGGCCGACAGGCGTAGTCGATGGACAACGGGTTGATATTCCCGTACCCGTGTGTGTGCGCCCCTGATGAATCCGTTCTGCTAACCGCCCAAACGGTGGTCTACCAACCTCTTCGGAGGGCGGGGATCACCTGCTGCGTGGGACCCGGACGGGTAGTAGTCAAGCGATGGGGTGACGCAGGAAGGTAGCCGTACCAGTGAGTGGATGTACTGGGGTAAGCCTGTAGGGAGTCAGATAGGCAAATCCGTCTGGCATTGTTCCTGAGAGGTGATGCATAGCCGAGTGAGGTGAATTCGGTGATCCTATGCTGCCGAGAAAAGCCTCTAGTGAGTGCACACACGGCCCGTACCCGAAACCGACACAGGTGGTCAGGTAGAGAATACCGAGGCGTACGAGTGAACTATGGTTAAGGAACTCGGCAAAATGCCCCCGTAACTTCGGGAGAAGGGGGACCCACGCACCGTCAACACCCTTGCGGTGGGCAGCGGGGGTGGGTGGCACAAACCAGTGAGAAGCGACTGTTTACTAAAAACACAGGTCCGTGCGAAGTCGCAAGACGATGTATACGGACTGACGCCTGCCCGGTGCTGGAAGGTTAAGAGGACCCGTCAACCCTCTTCGGGGGGTGAAGCGGAGAATTTAAGCCCCAGTAAACGGCGGTGGTAACTATAACCATCCTAAGGTAGCGAAATTCCTTGTCGGGTAAGTTCCGACCTGCACGAATGGCGTAACGACTTCTCAGCTGTCTCAACCATAGACTCGGCGAAATTGCACTACGAGTAAAGATGCTCGTTACGCGCGGCAGGACGAAAAGACCCCGGGACCTTCACTACAACTTGGTATTGGAGTTCGATACGGTTTGTGTAGGATAGGTGGGAGACTGTGAAGCCCAGACGCCAGTTTGGGTGGAGTCGTTGTTGAAATACCACTCTGATCGTATTGGGCCTCTAACCTCGGACCGTTTATCCGGTTCAGGGACAGTGCCTGGTGGGTAGTTTAACTGGGGCGGTTGCCTCCTAAAATGTAACGGAGGCGCCCAAAGGTTCCCTCAACCTGGACGGCAATCAGGTGACGAGTGTAAGTGCACAAGGGAGCTTGACTGCGAGACGGACATGTCAAGCAGGGACGAAAGTCGGGACTAGTGATCCGGCACCCCCGAGTGGAAGGGGTGTCGCTCAACGGATAAAAGGTACCCCGGGGATAACAGGCTGATCTTCCCCAAGAGTCCATATCGACGGGATGGTTTGGCACCTCGATGTCGGCTCGTCGCATCCTGGGGCTGGAGCAGGTCCCAAGGGTTGGGCTGTTCGCCCATTAAAGCGGCACGCGAGCTGGGTTTAGAACGTCGTGAGACAGTTCGGTCTCTATCCGCCGCGCGCGTCAGAAGCTTGAGGAAACCTGTCCCTAGTACGAGAGGACCGGGACGGACGAACCTCTGGTCTACCAGTTGTCCCACCAGGGGCACCGCTGGATCGCCACGTTCGGACAGGATAACCGCTGAAAGCATCTAAGCGGGAAACCCCCTCCAAGACCAGGCTTCTCACCCATCAAGTGGGATAAGGCCCCCCGCGGACCACGGGATCAATAGACCAGACCTGAAAGCCTAGTAATAGGTGCAGGGAACTGGCACTAACCGGCCGAAAACTTACACACAACCAAACTCGCAACCACACCCCCACAACAGTCAAAAAGACTGCACCCCACCACCAAACACACCCTTATTTGGTGAACAACACAATAGAGTTACGGCGGAAATAGCGACAGGGAAACGCCCGGTCCCATCCCGAACCCGGAAGCTAAGCCTGCCAGCGCCGATGATACTGCCCAACCCGGGCGGAAAAGTAGGACACCGCCGAACACACACACAAGAAATGCCCCCCAACACCCTGGGGGGCATTTCTATT
>NZ_PDCP01000164.1 GCF_002553505.1 Mycolicibacterium agri
GTACCCAGGAGCGCACCGACTCCACGCCGTAGCCGAGCTGACGGGCCACCCGCGCTACCGTGCCCTGCTCGGTGCCCAGCTCTTTGCGCAGCGTGCGGACCATCCGCACCGCAGCAGCCTTCTCCTCCGAGCTGTAACGGCGCGTCGTGGGCTTCCCAGGCGACTGTTCCTTCGGCATACCTGCATCCTCGTTTCCAAGGTCAGGAGCCTCCAGCATTTCCAGGGCGATTCAAAGCGAGGTCCGTAGACGGAGAGGTCGATCTCTCCTGCCTTGGCGGCTGGCATGCCATCCAGGCAGCCCTCTATCCAGTCGGTCAGTTCACGGTACGGGCCGGGATTAGCAATCTCTCGACGCTGCAGTCGCCGATTCACCTGTGCCACTACACGTTTGGCAGCTCCCGCTGTCCGGATCGCTTGCGCGTTGCGAACACATTGAGTGAAAACTGGGAGCTGAACTGCGCGCCCAAGACGATCACGGAGGCGACGCACCGCGGAGTACTCGACGGCGTCAGGCGTCGCAAGGCTCGCCGAGAGGCTGCGTTTCAGTTCGTTGTTGAGCCACATTGCCGCGTAGGTAGCGAGGATGTTTTCCGGTGTGTTGGCTCCCCGTCGCACCTCCAGCACAGGAAACGTGATGTCTTGGTCGCCGCCAGGTGCGCGCGTCACCCATCTGTTAACGTCGAGTGCGCCCCTCATAGATCCAACGTGCTCGGCGCCACGCAGCTCGTACCGGAATGTAGAGCGCTTGTTGATAGCTTCAAGTAGCGCAGTCAGTTTCCGCGTGGCAGCAAGTGCGACGCGCAGCCGCAATCCTGCTCGAAGCACATCGAGGTCGGTGCTGTCGTCAGCCATCGAGGCGGCGGCACGATCGACCAATTCCTGCTCGCCGCCTGAGAAGTAGAGTCCGAGTAGCGACAGCGATGCCTCCACGGCCGACTGACGTGCCGCCTCGCTCAGTGCGCCCCCCGGAGCCGAGTCGATCAGAACGACATCGTCACCGGAGTGGTCGCCCAACCATTCGGTCTCGTTAGTCGCGCTCACGTGCTATGCGGATCCAAAAGGTGCTGAAGCGCCGCTCTGGCATTGGTCAGCCCGGTGTGCTCGAACAAGTCCCCGGCTCGGGACAGCTGAAACTCGTCGAGCTGACCCATCTGCGGCACAAGACGATCCGCGACACCCCAATCGAGCGCTTCCTTCGTCTCCGCGCCACTCACAGTTCGAAGCAGCATGACACGCATGATGTCCACAACCTGTGCTGTGCCGACCGGCCACCCCGCAACCGTGTCCGTTGTCTGCCGTAGACCGGTGATCAGTGCCTGGAGTGAGCTGATCTCGGTAGCGAGTACCAGCCTGGTGGCCTCCAACGAGGCAAGCGTGAGCACAGCCCCGTACGTTTCCGACAGCCAGTCATAAGCAATGTGGAGACTGTTGATTGTCTCGGTACTGAGTTCAGTCGGGTCACCGGTCGGCGGTGTGCCTACCGTGATGAACTGGAAGCGCCGGGTGAGACCCTGTGAAATCGGATTGACGAAGCTTGTGTCAAGGTCGTTCATCGCCGCGATGATCCGGAACCTGCCTGGCACCCAAAGCTGTTGTCGTCCTTCAGATTCGAACCACAGGTCGATTGGGCTTCGTTCCAAATTGGCGGCGTCGCATGACGAGAGGACCGTGTAAAGCGAGCCGATGGCCTTGTCGATGTCGGCGCGGTTGAATTCGTCGATCAACAGCCATGCACCTTGCCGCTGTCGAGACGGTGCCGAGTCCTCAACTGCGCCTTCTGCTTCCGCAGTGACATCGGTGCGCACATGGACAGCGCACTTAAGTGCTGCATCGGAGACCTTGCCGTATGAGGGCTGAAGGCTGCCATCGGCCGCTGGCCGAAGGCCACCGATCACGTGGAACGGTGACCATTCGCTCGTGGCCGTCGACTCGAGCAGGAGTACATCAAATGCGTCCGCCAGGATTCGCGCCAACGTCGTTTTGCCCGTGCCGGGCGGTCCCTGGAGAACCAGGTGTCCAACCAACAGCGCTGTCACGCAGCGGGCAACGAGAGCTTCAGCTTCTGGCAGGACGATACGACTTTCGGCTAGGCGCTTGAGAACTGTCTGGGTTATGCGCGTGACATCGGCGTCCCGGAGCGGGTACGCGCAGAAGTCGCGTGTCCATCGGAGATTGTCCTCGTTTGGTTCGTTTTCCGTGCTCACTTCCGCCTTCGGTGGAGTCGTGGACGGCACGTCAAGCGGCGCTGGCTCTTCAGTTGCAGGTGCGATCTCGATTGTCAGGTCGTCGTTGATGGGCCGACCGGCCTGGAGGAGTCCTTCCATCGGTCCACTCGGAGGCACATAACCGGGCGCTTCCACCGAGTAGAAGTCGTCGAGGTCGGTCTCGTCGAGCGGATAGTTGGCATTGAACCAGTCCACGAACGCATCAAGGTTCGGGAGATCTTGGTCGCGGCCTAACCACAACGCCAGGCTGAGCCGCTTCACAGGCTTGACGTCGCGTTCCGAGAGAGCATGTCCAGCGGTCGGTCGAAGCGCGGTGCCGATTCGCTTGGTGTGCTCGTCGTTCCACGCGATGTCGAACAATTCCTGCCCCAGAAGATCCTGTGTCCGAAGCCGTTGCAGCGTCGACCCTGGGTAGTCGGCCCTGATGAACGTTGGCGGATCCTGCCAAACCGCCAGGTAGGGGCTCTGGCTGTTGTCCCGTAGGCGGAACGCCTCGAGAACCGGCCGCTCTTGTTTTGTCCCGAAGCCACGGATGGTCGGCAACGGCTTGTCGTCTAGAAGATCCTGGTCCTCCGTCACGCGCGCCCGTAGCAGCGCGGGAATGGTCACGATCGTCAGCGGGTGGCTGCCCGCCAAGTCGGCGGCCGCGGCCTTCAAGAGCTCTGGGGATGGGTACGGCACACGAGCACGGTAGCCGTCAACCCGTTAGTCGAACTACCCCTTTTTGCGCGTGTCCGACTTGAGCACGCCCGCAATATGGTCGCAGAAGTCCTGGTTCAGTTCGATGCCTACTGCGTGCCGCTTCATTTCTAATGCCACCGACATGGTGGTGCCACCACCGGTGAACGGATCAAGCACTGTGCCATCCTCAGGGCACCCGACTGCGATACATCTGCGGACGAGGTCACGCGGATAGGGTGCGTAGTGGGTACCGCGTGCCAGCGAATTCCGCTCTGGTTCGATGAACCAAACGTCTTCCTCGCCTTGCAGTGCCTCGCGGTCGAAGTAGTACCTGACCGACTTCGTGAACATGAAGATGTGCTCGTACTTGCGCCAGGGGCGATCCTTCGCTGTGGGCTCGGGAATGCTTGACTCGCGCATCCAGATGATGTCGCTGCGGAGCGTCCAGCCCGCCGCCTGCATAGCAAGCGCAACCCGCCACGGAATGCCGATGAGCGACTTTCGAGGGAGACCAAGGCCGGGACCGTCGACCGCTCGCAGTACAGACATCCGTCGACGCCGATGTTTGGCGTCTTCACCGTGCGGCCGGCCCTTGGCGTTGTAGTACGTATCGCCCAGATTGAGGAAGACGGTGCCTGTGGGCTTGAGTGCCTCCCGTAGGGCCCCCATCGACGCAGCGATGTTGTCAACGAACCCCTGGATGGTGGCTTCCATGCCGATCTGGCCCTCGACGTCGTAATCTCGCTGCCAAAAGTAGGGCGGGCTCGTCACGACACAGTCGATGGATTCAGGTTCCAAAAGCGCCGCCTGCTCACGGCAATCGCCCTGGATCAGATCCCAGGATCGCCCAGACTGCTTACCAGAGGCAACGACGTTCGGACTTCCCGTAGTTCGCGCGGGCTCACTCATCGCAAACCTTTCCATCGAACGGGTGTACGCCCGCTACTGTAAGAGATCTCCGTCGGTTTGCAGCGGCGGCGCGCCGACCAAATAAGAACGTGTCGCTCGCCTACCGTTATGACGTGGATGACGCCCGATACCTTGCGGGCCCGAAGGAGATCGGCCAGGTGCTCGGCGTGGAACCGAACACCGTAAATGTCTGGCAGCGAAGAGATGCTTCGCGCCCACCGTTTCCCGCGCCGATCGTGCGCCTCGCCGGTGGTTCGATCTGGGACATCCGTGATGTGATCGCGTGGGCGGACGCCACTGGCCGGACGGTTCAGCAGCGCGACTACACCGCGCCCGGATGGGTACCTGACCAGCCCAAACACTAGCTTGTTGACCATTTCCTCCGAACCGTATACGTCGCCACCGACAAGAATCGAACACTAGTGCGATAACTCGGCGGCACGGCATCGCCACGCCGAAGGCGCGTTCGTAAAGTTATGAGTCGTCCACCATGGCGGTCGGCCGCTGGGTGAAACGCCACCATGGCCGTCGAGTATCTTCGCTGATCCAGCCACGCAAACTTCAGTAGTACGGTGTGAGCGTGACCGGTTGGGAACGGGCCGACGCCAGGTATGGCGTGAGCATCCAGCGAGGCACATCTGCAGTCCCCGACGACGGCAGGTATCACGTCGTGGTGGATGGCGAGATCGTTCTTTCGACGAAGGTCGAGGCCGCGGCGATCGCAGAATTCGAGGATATAAGAGAGCAGCGCAGGGCACCCGGGAGAAAGCTGCTGCGCGAGGAAGTGGGCGACGCCGCGTACCGCTCGATGAGATTGGCAGGATGGACTGCGAAGGTTCACCGTGACTCACGGAAGGGTGGCCGAGGCGTAGGTCGGAGATAGTTATGCCATGCCGCCTGCACTGTTGTCCGTCCAGCCATCGCGCACCGAAACGACGACCCGTCAAGACTCGACGTGGGTTGTCGTCAACTTGGACCTTCTGGGCGGCTACCGTGGCCGACCGTGGGTGTCGCGCAGATTCACGCCTGCTTTCTTGAGCGCATTGAGCACCGTGGTGGCGTCGACACCCAAGTCGTCACCGATAGCGGCGAGTGAGTGACCGTCGGCGTAGAGCCGCTTCGCTTGCTCGACCACGGTCGGCGTCATCTTGAGTTGCGGACGAACGGGGACACCGTGGCGCTCCAGATGTGTCACGACCGTGCGGCGATGGATCCTGAACTGGTGGGCAAGTTCGTACGTCGACCTGCCACCGCGGTACTCCTCAACCAGCTGCGTCTGCTCAGCTGGGCTCAGCCTGCGGTTCATGCGGTAGCGCTTTCGGTCACCCCGATCTACCTGCAAATACTCTGGATCGGCACCGCCCGCAACGCCGTCCAGTCCTGAACGGGCTAGTTTTGCGAGGGCGGTGTCTGTGCTTGAAAGCGCTTCACGAAGGACCACCAGGCACTACTGCGTTTTGACGATCGTTTGTTGCGCGTCGCTCAGGATGACGATGATGGCGTCAATGGGGTGGACGACGATCTGATGATGAGAACGGCCCCGCTC
>NZ_PDCP01000165.1 GCF_002553505.1 Mycolicibacterium agri
GAGCTCGATATCTACTTCTGCGATCCGCACTCGCCATGGCAACGCGGCAGTAACGAGAACACCAACGGGCTGCTGCGTCAATACTTTGCTAAAGGCACCGACCTATCAGTGTTCCCGGCCGACTACCTCGACTACGTTGCCGCCCAACTCAACACCCGACCCCGCAAAACCCTCGGCTGGAAGAAACCCGCTGAAGTCCTCGACGAGCTACTCTCAAACCCGCCAAAACCACCCGCTGTTGCATCCACTGCCTGAAATCGCCACCCGAATTCAGCTGGCGGCACGCCTATTGCCATGGTCCACACGGTGGGACTCAGCGCCCGTCTCAATGACGGTGGTGCTGCCGAACGTGAGTCCATGCACATCGGTCGACGCCTGCATCTGATCGATCAGGTCGGGCAGATCGACGAGAAACTCTGGTGTCACCAGATTGATCGGCGGGTTGTTGATTGTGACCCGCGCCACACGCGATCGCTCTCGGCGCTGACTGAGAAGTCGGCCCACTGGTTCATCTCCATGCCTGTGCTCACCTCTCGACGGCTGCTGTGTCGCTCAATGGTGAGTGGCCATGTCCATCATCGGTCCAGACCTCATCCCCCGCTGCCCTTTTAGGCGCCGACGCTGTGAGACAAGGATGGGGCGACAGACTCGTCGGCTACACCGCGATTGTCGGCTGGTCAGAACTGCCCTCGGGCGGCGTGCGGCCGCGGAACGTGTTGCGGTAAGCGCTCGGCGCCACACCCATCGTGGACGCGAATAGTTGGCGCAACGCGGTGCCACTGCCCAACCCCGAGGCGGTAGCGACACGATCCACCGGTAAGTCCGTCTGCTCCAGCAATTCTCGGGCGCGGTGCAGACGCTGCTCGGTCAACCACTGCATTGGCGACATGCCAGTTTCCTCCCGGAACCGGCGGGTGAACGTCCGCTTGCTGACCCCGCTCACGGCGGCCATGTCGTCGAGCGTGATGGCGCGGTCCAGCCGCTCCATCGCCCATGCCCGTGCGGCACTGGTGGTGGCGGCAGTCGGCTCGGGAACCAGGCGGTCAATGTACTGCGCTTGGCCACCATCGCGGTGCGGAGGCGTGACAGTGCCGCGGGCAACCTCGTTGGCGACTGCAGAACCGAAGTCGCGCCGAATCATGTGCAAGCACAGGTCCAGGCCCGACGCTACGCCGGCGGAGGTCAGCACATTGTCGCAATCAGTGAACAGAACATTCGGATCGAGTTCGATGTGCGGAAACATGCGCCGGAAGTCGGCGGCGGATCGCCAATGGGTCGTGGCTCGTCGGCCGTCGAGGAAGCCAGCCGCTGCGAGCACGAACGACCCGGTGCAGATCGAGGCCATCCGGGTGCCAGGACGGACATGCGACAGCGCCTTCGTGAGCCTGGGGCTCAACTGGCCCTGGGTGGGAGGTTCGTAATCCTCATCCGAGGCCGGGATGATCACCGTGTCGGCCTCTGCCAGAAGCTCGGGCCCGTTCGGGACGTTGATCGTGAAGTCTGTGTCGGTGCGCACTTCACCCGGTATGAGTGTGGCCGTCACCACTTCGTAGAGGCGAGACCCACGCACGGATCGCGCCTGCCCGAACAGGCGGTGCGGTATCCCGACTTCCAGCGGGATCAGTCCATCGCGTACGAACACCACGACCCGGTGCAAGCTCCGGCGAGAGCCCATGGCCCGATTCTTTCATGTATTGACCCGCGGGCCACTAGCGCGGCCCCGCGCCGCTGGTCATCCTGGACATACCGGGCGCGACCGACGAGACGCGATGGAAGAGGAGTTGTGTCGTGAAAGTGCTGTGGGTGTTCGCCCACCCCGAGCAATCGTCACTCAACGGTTCGTTGATGAAAGAAGGGCTGCAGATCCTCACCGAACTGGGGCACGACTACCAGGTCTCCGACCTCTACGCCATGAAATGGAAGGCACAGGTCGACCGCGACGACTGCAGCCAAGACATCGAGGGTCGATTTTCGGTGAGTCGAGAGTCGCAGCGCGCCTTCCTGTCTGGCACCCTCAGCCTCGACGTCGTTGCCGAGCAGCGCAAGCTTGAGTGGGCCGATGTCGTCGTCCTCCAGTTTCCGCTGTGGTGGTACAGCGTTCCGGCCATTCTCAAGGGATGGATCGATCGGGTCTTTGTGAAAGGCTTCGCCTACGGCATCCGCGATCCCCAGAACCCGAGCCGCACACTGCGTTACGGTGACGGCCCACTGGCTGGCAAGAAGGCACTAACGATCCTGACCAGCGGAAGCCCGCCTGCTGCGCTCGGTCCGCGCGGCATCAACGGTCGACTCGACGAGGTGCTCTTCCCCTTGCTGCACGGCACCCTGTGGTATGTCGGAATCGCTCCCCTGCCACCGATGTGCGTAAATGGCGCAGACCGACTGTCTGATACGGAGTTCGACGACGCGACTGCTGAACTGCACGACCGGTTGGAAAACCTTGAAGAGGACCAACCGATTCCGTTCCGGCGCCAAAACGGCGGCGATTACGACGACGACCTTGTGTTGCGACCTGAATTAGCGCCAGGGCGTGCAGGCATCGCAGTGCATTACGAAGATCGGTGAGTGATGTCGCGATGGCTTTGATAGATCAACTGGCTTGAGCCAGTTTGCGGTTGCGCGTGTCGATGTCTTCCTGGGTGGCGGGAATCATCCACTCGCCGCCCGCAAGGGCGGTGCCTTGGGCGTATGTGACGTGCGGGCGTTGGTCACGCTCATATTGAGCGAACGCTGCGTCCAGGTTATCGGTATGCTCGGCCAAAGCCTGTGCCAGCAACCATGTTCCGGTGAGGGCCAGGCTGGTTCCGCGGCCGGACATTGGGGATGCGCAGTAGGCGGCGTCGCCGACCAGCACGACCCGCCCGCGATGCCACGATGGCATGTCGATCTGGCTGACGGAGTCGAAGTACAGTTCAGGGTCACGGCATGCCGCGTCGAGCAGCTCTGGAACTCGCCACCGCTTGTGTCCGCCGAATTCAGCGGTAAGGATGCGCTTCTGCGCATCGAGGTCGTGATAATCGTAATCAATCCACGAGGAGCGGAAGTTCAGCACCGCCAACGTCACGTCGCGATAGGTGAATATCCCAGCCAAGTGTCCCGGGAAGTTGTAGATCGGGTTGGGGGTACCGGTGGCGTGGTAGTCAGGTGCGTGCGCTATGGCGGTGTAGAAGCCGAGATGACGCAGGTACTGGTGCTCGGACCCGAAAATTAGCCTGCGGGTTGCCGAGTGCAGACCGTCGGCGCCCACCACCAGGTCGTAGCGGGCTCGCCCACCAGAGGTGAACAGCACGTCGACGCCGCGGCCGTCGTCGTGTAGTTCGGCGACCGACTCGCCGAACGTCAACGTCACGGATGACCCGAGGGCATTGCGTAGCACGTGCGCCAAGTCTTCTCGCGGAATTTCGATGTCGTCAGGGCTGTCGTTGATCTCGGCGAACGGTAGTTCGGCCACTCGGTTGCCGTTCTCGTCAACCAGGCAGCCGCGCTCAGTCATGTCCACCCGTCGGGCCCGGACCTCATCGAGGATGCCCATCTGCCGGGCGACATTCAGCGACTCGCCCCGAATGTCGATCGGTGATCCGTTGACCCGAAGATGTTGTGCGCGTTCGACGATGGTGACGTCATGCCCGGCATTGCCGAGATTGATGCCCGCAGACAGCCCGGCCATGCCCGCGCCGGAAACCAAAACGCGCATCAAGAAGCCTCCTCAGGGGTTAAGATCCACTGTGTATCTAAACGAAGAGTAGCGATGGTCTTTAGGAAACGCAATGTCTCTTAAGCCCGGCTCCGCTCCGCAGCGTCGCCGCGGTCCCGCGCTGGAGGCCGCGCTGCTGGCCGCGGCCTGGGACGAACTGAATGAGCGCGGTTACGACGACTTCACCATTGACGGCGTCGCCGCCCGTGCTTGTACCAGCCGGGCCGTGCTGTACCGGCGCTGGCCGGGAAAGCCGCAACTCGTGCATGCCGCGCTAATTGCGGCAAGCAAGAAGGATCCACTCACGGTGCCGGACACCGGCAGCTTGCGCGGCGACGTGATCAGCCTGCTGCGCCAGGCCAACAGTCAACGCCACCACCTGGCTGTCACCGCTATGACCCGGCTCGATAGCTTCTACCGCGACACCGGCACCAACATCGCCGATCTGCGCGAGGCGATTGAAGCTGAACAAGGCGTCCTCATGGATGAGCTCATCGCACGCGCCGTCGACCGTGGCGAGATCCGGCCCGGCCAGGTTACCGGCCGGATTGCACGGTTACCCGTCGACCTGCTGCGCCACGATGTCCTGTTCACGCTGAAACCGTTGACCGATGAGGCAATTGAGGAGATTGTGGACACAGTGTTCATACCCCTCGTCCGACTCGGCACCGACAAGAACGCTTAATTCTTGCCAATTGTCCGTGAAGGGACACTCACATCGGCGGCCTGTGCGTATTACGCCGCGGCCAGCACCGCCGCGAGGCCTTCACGGAGATCCATGACGAAGTACTCGGGAACTTCCAGCGACGGGAAATGTCCCCCGCGTTCGGGGGTATTCCAGCGGACCATCTGTCGGTACCGTTCCTGCGCCCAAGGCCGCGGCGACCTCTCAATGTCACGGGGATACATGGTGATTGCCGACGGGACGTCGACGCGAAGTTCGGGATCCAGCGAGTTGTGGCTTTCGTAGTAGATGCGGGCCGCCGACGCGCCACTCCGTGTGAGCCAATACAGCGTGACGTCGTCGAGAATGCGATCTCGCGAAATCGTCTCGAACGGACTGTCTTCGGTATCAGACCATTCAGCGAACTTGTCGAGGATCCACGCGAGCAGCCCGACCGGTGAGTCGACAAGCGAGTAGCCGATGGTCTGCGGTCGGGTCGCTTGCTGCTTCGCGTACGCCGCACGACGACCCCAGAATTCGCGGGTTTCCTCGGTCCACTTGCGCTCGATCGGCGTGAGTCCGGCTGTCGATAATCCCGGCGGCGCCTCCGCGAACAACGAGTGGATGCCGAGGAGATGCGCGGGAAACCTGCCGCCGAGAACCGTGGTGATGTTGCCTCCCCAGTCGCCGCCGTGGGCCAAGAATTTGTCGTAGCCGAGCCGTCCCATCAGTTGCACCCATGCGGCCGCGATCTTTTCGGTTCCCCACCCCGTGGTGGCCGGCTTGTCGCTGAACCCGAAGCCCGGTAGTGACGGGGCCACCACGTGAAACGCCGGTACAGTCGCATCCTTAGGATCTGCCAAATCCTCGATGACATCGACGGCGATTTCTGGGGGTGATTGCAACAGCCACCTTGTTGGAGGTTGTTGTGTATCTGAAGGCTTATCCCTGGATTATG
>NZ_PDCP01000166.1 GCF_002553505.1 Mycolicibacterium agri
GTCCGGGTTGGCCGGGGGGATCGGGGCGGACGGCTACGACGGTGTGACGGCGGACATCGCGCTACATCCGGGGCAGTGCGGGAAGCCGCGAATCGCGGCGCGGCGTCCGGGGACGGCCGAGAGCGGCCGGAACCGTGGTGGTGACCTCGGGTCGTTCCGCGCTGGCCGCCGCCATGTCGGCGAGCCGGTGCTGACCCGTACCGAGCGTCGCCAACGCGGGGGACGCGAACACCCGCCGCGCCGGTGCACTACACGTCGGGCACGGGGGTCTCGCCACCGTGTCGGTGATGGCGCGGGTGATGGCGAAGGGGCCGCAATCGGTACAGCGGAAGGAGTAGGTCGGCATGACACCTCTTTTCATCTGACTGAAATATATTCAGATGAAAATAAAAGTCAAGGGCGACACCGCCTGCCCAGTGGCGGGGCCTTCGGGGTGTCAGGACGTCAGGAGCTGAGTTTTGTCGACGAGTTCGCGTAGTTGGTCCACGTCGAGCCCCCACGATTCGAGGGCCGCCCGCTCGGCATCGGCGACGACAACGGCGAGTCGGGTGCGCAGTGTCCGCCCCCTGGGCGTCAAGCTGACCAGGACGCGACGCCGGTCGTGCAAATCGGCCGTCCGGTAAATCAGACCTTTGGAGACAAGGCGATCCACCGTTCGGGTGAGGGTTGGCCCGGTGATGAGAGTGGCCTGCGCCAGGTCGGTCATCGGGACCCTGTGACGAGTGGCGACATCGTCGAGCACACGCCAGTCCTCGACCTTGAGTGCCGAGTCGGCCAGGACGCGCGCGATGGCCGCCTCCGCGTGCTGAGTCAGGCGCGCGAGGGGCAACAGGAGATTGGTGCGGTGCTGGTGTCGGGTGCCCATGGAGCACTCCCCTCCTCGTCGCGCGGTGGTCATGGTCTATTCAGAATGAACTATTTCTGATAGAAATTGCCGAAGCGCAGCGTACACGGGATCGAGTGATCTGGGATTGGCGAATCGCGAAGGTGAGTTCCGCATCGGGCTGGTGATCCCGCTACAGGGACCTGCCGGGATGTTCGCGCCTTCCTGCGAGGCGGTTACCGAGCTCGCGGCGAAGGAGATCAACGACCGCGGCGGGCTGCACGGGCGCGAGGTCACCATCGAAGTGCTCGACGGTGGCGCGTCCGGCGCCGCGGTGGCCAAGACAGTCATCGACCAGCTTCGCGGCCGAGGCCTGGACGCGATCACCGGCTGGCATATTTCGGCGGTACGGAACGTCTTGTCACCAGTCGTCAGGGACCGGATTCCCTACGTGTACACGTCCTTGTACGAGGGCGGAGAGCGCACCCCCGGCGTGTTCTGCACCGGTGAGACGCCGCGGATCCAGATCGCGCCCGCACTGGCCTGGCTCCGTGACCATTGCGGCATCCGATCGTGGTGTTTGGTCGGCGATGACTACATCTGGCCGCGCGGCTCGGCGGCCGCCGCCCGGGCGTACTGCCGGGAACTGCAACTGGACCTGAAGCAGGAGATCTACGTCCCGTACGGATCAGACGACTTCCGGGAGCCGGTGCAGCAAGCGATCGACACCGGTGCCCAGGCGGTGTTGATGTTGCTTGTGGGCCAGGACGCGGTGCTCTTCAACCGCGAGTTCGCCAACCGCGGCGGCCATGACCGAATGGTCCGGTTCAGCCCACTCATGGAGGAGAACATGCTGCTGGCCAGCGGCGCCAGTGGCACCCAGAACATGTACGTCGCCGCCGCCTACTTCAGCTCGCTGGCCACAGCCGGGGCGATGGATCTGATGAGCCGGTACGTCGCTTCCTACGGTGCAGACGCTCCACCACTCAACGGCATGGCCGAATCCTGCTACGAAGGGCTGCTCACGCTGGAGGCCCTGTTCAAGCGGGCCCCCACCCCGGCGATTTGCGACCTGATCGCTTCTGCCCCGGATGTCGGATTCGACAGCCCGCGGGGGCCGGTGAACATGCGCAACGGTCACCTGGATCAGCGCGTGTACATCGCCGCGGCAGAGGGCTTCGACTTCGAAATCCTCGATCTGCTGCGGCCGGTCGCAAGCGGTTGCTAGCTGCGCTTCCCTGATTCGGCCGTCGCGAATTTAGCCCCAGACAAAACCGAAGTGGCCAGGGCCGGGATCGAACCGGCGACCTTCCGCTTTTCAGGCGGACGGGATAGCCACTGACCTGCGGTTTATTTGATTCTGTGCGTCGTATGCGCCGCGTTGAGCTGCGCTGACGCATGGGGTCTGTCCGACGAACGGACATGAACCGGACACGGTGCTTGCGCTCCTGACCAGGAGCTGTCGTGCCGCCGCTTGCGTTGTGGGCGGACTCAGCGGCTCCGGGGAGCAGGTACCCCGATGCCCAGCATCGCATCATCAGCCACCGACTCGACACCGTCGACGAACGGCGCGAAATCGGCATTCGAACAGCCGCCTCTTGAGCCCGGCTCTGCAGGGGCCTCGGTGGACGGGAGGTCGCGAGCGCCCGAGGCCGCCAGGCCGCAGGGCAGGAGAGCGGCAGCGGTCGGCCGGACGTCGACCGAGGCACCCAGCCTCGACCCGGCGTTCGCCGGCGGGCTTGTTATATGTGCCGAAAATGTCCGCGAGTCTGTCCATGACGGGACCGCGACCGGTGAGCTACGAGCGATCGACGCGCTGGGGCTGCGGTTCCCGAGCCCCGAGATGGTCACGGCGGCAGCGGCATTGTTCGAGCCCGCGGAACCGTGGGCTTGCGGCGCTCAGCGTCGCGGCACCGAGCCCGAATCCGGACGGTTCCGCATCTCCATCGGTCCCGGTGTCGTACGGCTCGGGTGGACCAATCCTGTCCGGGCCGAGAAGACCGCCGAACGGGCCGTCGGTCATCACCAACGTGACGTTGACGACGCGAAGTTTCATGTCAGGAATGACCTCGAACGCGATGCCGGGCACGGCGATCAGGCCGTCGGGTCTCCGACGCGACGGAGCCTTACGGAAGCCGACCCATGCAGTACTGGCGGCGTCATCACCGAGTGGTCCCGCAAGTCACGGTCGGCGATGTGCCGCACCTTCGCCGAACTCGACTACACCCCGTTGATGGAGTCCGGCCGTGTCCCGGCGATGGTCACGCTCACCTACCCCGGAGACTGGGAAGCCGTTGCCCCCAACGGGGGCACCGTGAAGCGACATATGGTTTTGTGGCGCAAACGCTTTCAGCGTGAGTACGGTGAACCGGCTCGCTATATCTGGAAGCTGGAGTTCCAGCGGCGCGGTGCTCCGCACAATCACTTGTGGATGGCGCCCCCGATGTCGCTGGGGCGTTCGGGTCGCGGCTTTGCGCATTGGTTGTCCGAGACGTGGGCTGAGGTTGTCGATCATCCAGACGCGGAACAGAAGGCACGGCACCTGCTGGCCGGCACCGCCATCGACGTGCGCAACGGGCTGAAGGCCTGTGACCCGAAACGGTTAGCTATCTACTTCACCAAGCACTCATCGCCAAACCTGGACGGTGACAAGGAGTATCAACACATCGTTCCCGAACTGTGGCGGCAGCCTGGACGTGGCCCTGGCAGATTCTGGGGTGTGTACGGGCTCAGGAAGGCCATCGCCGTCGTGGAAGTCGCGCAGGATGCGTACCTGACTGCTCGACGGATCATCAGGCGGTGGTCTCGGAGCCAAGCGGTGTACAGCGATTCTGACAGCCGCTTCCCGACTGCGGTGGTGCCGCGCACGGCCACAGTCCTGGTTCCACGCGTTGACTGTGAGACCGATGTTGTGGCGTATCGACGGGTTCGACGACGACGACCTCTCTGCAACCAAGGTGGGCTGGCCGGCGGGTACGCACTCGTCAACAACGGGCCGGAATTTGCCGTGCAGCTTGCCGCTGGGTTGCAGGCCGCACGGACATAACCCAACACCTCATCCTTTCGTAACTTTCGTAACTCTGCTACTCTTGGTCGAGTTCCAGCGGTGAGATGAAAGGAAGTGAGCCCATGAGCAGCGCCTCCGCGGAGATTGTTAACCCGGTTCCGGCCGATGCCAATGGGCTTGCCGATGTCCTCAGCTTCATCGAGGCACACGAGGCTCGTCACGGGACCTCTCCTGAGCCTGCCTTCTTCCTATCCGGCGCGAGCGAACACGACCGCGTCGAACTGACCGAACAGCTTCACGAGGTCCTCAAGCGTGCCGCCCACGCCCTCAGCCACGGTCAGTCGATCAGCATCTTGACCCGCGACCAGGAAATCTCCACCCAGCAGGCCGCCGAGATCCTCGGCCTCAGCCGTCCCACGGTGGTTCGCCTCATCGATGACGGCGAGTTAGACGCGCACGTGCCCGGCACGGTCCGACGCAAGCTGCGGCTTGCCGATGTCCTCGCCTACCGCGAGGAGCTTCACGCCCGGCGCAACCGGTTCATCACCGAGAGCTCGGAGGAGTTCGCGGATGCCGACGCCGACGAGGTCGCCGAGTTGCTCGCCGAAGCGAAACGTAAGCGTTGACCGTCCGCGGCGTCTGAAAGACTCGCCCACGTGTATCGCGCTGTCCTCGACACCTGCGCCCTTGTGCCGAGCCTTCAGCGCGACTTTCTGCTGCAGTTGGCCACTGAGGAGGCGTACGCACCTGTCTGGGGTTCTGGGATCCTCTTCGAGCTGGACTACGTACTCGCCCGCCTGCACGACAAGCGCGGGGTCGCCGATGGCGCTAGTCGCCGGCAGCACCTTTTCGACCAGCTGAGGGATGCATTCCCAGGCTCAGAGGTTCACTGGCTATGTCAACTCGAATTGGCCCCGGCTGGGCGGTTCGAAGTGGCCCCGCCCGGGGAAGGCTGGAGTTGCCGTGC
>NZ_PDCP01000167.1 GCF_002553505.1 Mycolicibacterium agri
TCCTCGGGTGTTCGTTTGGGATGGAGAGGGCGCGGTCGGGCGGTGGCGGGCACGAACACCCGAGCTGACCGCGGCATGCCAGGCGTTCCGGGGCACGGTGGCAGCCAAGGTGGTGATCTGCAAGCCCGCAGGAGCCTGTCAAGTTGTCTGTGTAAGTGGCGGGTTCAGAGGTAGGGGTTGAGTGGACCGCCCCAGGTTTTGTTCCGATCTTTATAGGAGGATCGAGAACATGCCCCGTCAGTATTCGCCGGAGTTTCGGCAGCGTGCGTTGCGGTTGTTGGACACCACGATGGAGGCCTCGGAAGTATCGGAGTTTGAGGCGATTAAGTCTGTGGCCGGCAAACTGGGTATCTCGGAGGAGTCGGTGCGCCGGTGGCGGCGCAAGGCCCAGGTCGATGCCGGTGAACGTCCGGGCACGACCAGCTCTGAGCATGCCGAGATCCGTCGTCTCAAGCGTGAGGTCGCTGACTTGCGCAGAGCCAACGTTATCTTGGGCTGGGTTGACTGTTTAGGGGCGTGAGCTGGGGGTTTGTGTCGTGGACGGTGTCCGTGACCTGGGTGGCGGCGATGCGGTTGGCGCGGAGCTGTCCGTGCAGGAGCGCTATCTGGTTCCGCAGTTGATGGTTTTCGTCGTCGAGTTCGCGGATGCGTTCGTGTGCGAGTGTGAGGCGTTGGCGCAGGGAGGCGTCGGAGCCGCGCTCGATTCGGGCAGGTGCCGGCTCGGGCGTCTCCGATATGGCGGTCAGTCGGCGGAGTTGGTCGCGCAGTTCGGGCTGGGCATACAGCCATGAGCGGGAGACGCCGGCGTGGGCGGCGATCTGCATGACGGTGCGCCGCTGGCCGGTCTGGTCGAGTTCCTGCAGGGCTTTGCGGGCGCGTTCGAGGGTGTCGGCGCGGCGGCGTTGGGCAGCGGCGAGGAGGTGGTGGCTGTTGTCATGGCGCATCGGATGATTCCTTTCCGCAGCATGTTTCGCTGTCCGCTGCAGCGCACCGGCAGTCGCGTTGGTCGGTTTCGAGGGTGGCGATGATGGTGAGCAGGTTGGTTTCGACCGTGCGGTTCATCTCGGCCAGGCGGGTGTGGCCGTCGGTTTGAGCACGCGAGATCAACGCGCGGGTGTCATCGAGCTGCTTGCGGTGTTGGGGCAAGAATTCGGCGGTCGTGATGAACAGCGGACACGTCAAACATGCGTTGGCGTGCGGACACGATTTCTGTAGCGGTAGACCGCAATAGCCGTTGGGCAGCGCCATTTTCGCGCGGGCAAGATTCTGCTTCATCCACTCGCCATCGGCGAGGGGCCCGTCGACGGTGATGTCGACCGGTTCACCGCGGATGTTGATCTTCTGGGCGCGTTCCCACTGCTCTCGTATGGTGGTGTCGGCCAGTCGGGCATACACGGCGGTCATGGTGTGGCTGGTGTGATCGAGCAGGCGTCGGACCACCTCTTGCGGCACCTCATGGTTGATCCATCGTGTGGCTGCCGTGTGCCGGAACTGATGAGCGGTGACATACGCTGGCTGACCGAGTTCGTCTGTGACACCACATGTTTCGAGCCACTGCCCAAGCTGGAGGTGGAACGTCGCGGTGGGAATGGGCAGCCGTCCGTCGGGGTTGGCGCTGCTGCGCGGCAGCAACACGGCGGCGGTTGGAAACCGCTGCCGGGTGCGCTCCTGCTGCGTCTGGATCATGGCGGTGAGCTCGTCGTCGATGGGCACCACCGCGTCACGACGCATCTTGTGGTTGCGGTAGCGCAGATAGACCGCGCCCTGCGGATCGCGGACCAGACAGTCCAGCGCCAGCCGGGTGGCGTCGCCAATGCGCAGGCCGGTGCGGATGAGGACCTCCACCAGCAGCCGGATCCGCGGGTCGCTGATCCGGTCGAGGTTGGCTGGGCTTTCCAGCTGACCCATGACGAACTCGGGAATCGCCCGCGGTGCCGGTGTCTCGTCACGGCGGGGCTGGTCGCTGGGATACAGCTGCGCCTCGGCCGGCAGCGATGCCCACCGGTGCTGGCGAACGGCGTGCAGAAACCCAGTCACACAGCCGATCTCGGCGCTGCGGGTCTTCGGGTGCGGGATCTCAACGGCCAATCGAGCCAGGTAGGCCTCCAGCGCCGCCCGGTCGAGCGCGTCCGGCCCCGACGAGCTCGCTAGTCCGGGCGTGAACTGCGACAAACGAACAAGCGCGAGACGATCACTGCGTAGCTGCCCCAGCCCGACTCCGCACGACATGCGCCACCGGCACCATCGTTTGGCCAGCTCTCGAAGCCAGACTGGGTGCACCGCGGTGAAATCCAGTTTGGCCCCGTCATGGCCGGAAACACCGAGCCGCCGTAGCCGCCACACGTCACGCTGGTATTCGCTGTCCCAGCCGGTCCCGTCGCGCAAATCGAGCAGGCACTCGATCGCGTAACCGAGGAACGCGCGCGGCGTGTTGACCGACGCCGCGGCCGGCAGCCCGGCCAGCCATTCGGCCAGCGGCCGCTCCAGCAGCGACTCGGCGCCACTGGCAACCAGATGGTCCAGCAGCGGCTTGATCGATCGGGGTGTGGTGCGGGTCCGGTTCGCGTCGACCCGACATTGCAACGCGTAGCCGATCTCCAGCCGCAGCTGCGGCGCAAGCGGCCGCAAGTCGAAGCGATCCTCGCCGTAGCTGGCGCAGTAGGCTATGAACTCCGCCGCCGACGGGCAACCACGCAGCCGCCACCGCCGGTGGTGGGAATGACACCAACCGGCGTCCAGTTCGGCCCACAACGCGCACCCCGGGATGGCGCACACCGCTGCCGGTGTGCCGGCCACGTCCGGCTTCCACCGATCGACCGCTGGGCGTCCGGCCTTGTCCCAGGCGTGGGAATGCCTGTAGCACAACCGATACCGATGCTGCCCGAAACCACAATCGGGCACCAGGCACGAGTGCAGCGGCCGGTACCCCATCACCTCTGGATCAGCGGTCTTGACCCACCCGTGCCGGTCTGGGCGACCAGCCTTTCTCCACCGGCCCAGATGGGCCGGGCACAGCCCGGCGTAGCGGCTCGAACGCACACACCCGGGCACCGCGCACCCGGGCGACCCGAGAATCGGATCCGCCACGGCGGGCACCAGCACCTCGGCCCGAAACTCCTGGCGCACCGCTGCGCCCAAACGCGCAACCCAGCCGGACTCGATCGGCGTCGCCAGCGCCTCGACGCTCACGATGACCCATCCCGGTCCGCCAGCCACCCCGCGGCCACCAACGCCCGGCGCGTGTCCTCTACCTTCAGATGCGCGTACGCGTCACTGGTCGTAGCGATCGACGCGTGCCCCAACAGATGGGCCACCACCTCGACCGGCACCTTGCGGCGCAACAACTCTGTCGCATACGAGTGGCGAAAAGTGTGCGGCCCGAACATAATTCCTGTCCGCTCCCGCAAACCGACAGACCAGATCGTAGACGCTGGCATACGTCAACGGATATCCGATGGGAGCTGACCATAAGTTGACGAACACGTAGTCGCTGTCCAGCTCGCCGTACTCGCCATGCAGATAATCCGCATACCGCCGGATCACCGCACCCGGCACCGGCACCTGCCGACCCCCGCCCTTGGCCCGGGCCCGATTCGCATTCACCCTCGGCACCACCGTCACCAGCCGAGCAGCCGCGTCGATGTCGCTGTGCCGCAACCCCAACGCCTCACCAACCCGCAGCCCCGATGCAGCCAGCAGGGAAAACAGGAACCGATCCCGCAGCCGAGCACACGCCGCCACGATCGCCGCGACCTGCTTCGTGTCCAGCGTGTCCGGGATGCGCCGCTCGGCCCGTAACCGGATCCGCCTCGTGCGCTCCGGGCCGGATCCCAAGTGCGCCAGCAACGGCCGCCACGATCCACCATGTCCCTTATGCCGCTGCCAGGTCGTCAGCAGATCACCCAGGTCCACCCCGTGGCGCTGATGGAATTCATAAAACGCCGAGATTGCCGATAGCTTGCGGTTCACCGTGGCCTCCGAGCACATGCTCTCCGCCGTCGGCAGCGCTGACACATTGCCCACCCGCCCTACCGCGGGTAGTCGCAGCCACGCCACGAACCGGCCCACCTCCTCCAGCCGCACCCGCGACCACACCAGGGCGCCCCGATCGAGGAACTCAAACCAATCCCGCAGATCATGGGCATAGGCCTTGACGGTGTTCGGTGAGCGCTCGATCGCGTGCAGATGCGACAAGAACGCCTCGACCGGCTCCACCACCGCCGCATCGGCATCCACCAGCGTCCACGACCGCGGATCGCCGAACGGCATCACCACCGGCTGCACCCGCAGCCCAGGACTCCTCACAGACACCGAAGATAACTGGTCCACAACGCATTTCCCGGCACCTCCCAACGCGTGTCGTCTACATCGTGAACAGCTTCCTCACGGCCTCAGATAACCAACGAGATTTTGAAGTCTGCGTCTGCGTTTTTCGCAGCCGAGCTCGACCGCCCCGCGACGAAATGATCGCCTACA
>NZ_PDCP01000168.1 GCF_002553505.1 Mycolicibacterium agri
GTGCGGGCGGCGGTGGTTGTATTCGTCGGTGAAGGCGTCGAGTTGGGTTTGTAGTGCGGCGAGGGTGGCGGCGCGGGGTTGGCGGGTGAGCCATTTTTTGAGGGTTTGTTGGAAGCGTTCGACTTTCCCGCAGGTGGTGGGGTGGTTGGGGGTGGAGTTGATCTGGCGGATGCCGTGGCGGTGTAGTTGGGCTTCGAAGGCGTTGCGTCCGCCTTTGCCGCCGGCGAGGCGGGTGGTGAAGACCATGCCGTTGTCGGTCAGGGTGGAGTACGGAATGCCGTGGCGGTCTATAGCTTTGGTGAATTCGGTGACGACGATGGTGGCGGTGACGCGGCGGTGTGCGGTCACTGAGAGGGCGTAGCGGGAGCAGTCGTCGAGCCAGGACAGGATTTCGGTGTCGGCGCCGCTGGCGAGGCGCCAGTGGGTGAAGTCGGCTTGCCAGCATTGGTTGGGTAGTTCGGCGGCGAAGCGGATGTAGGACGATTTGGGTCGCTTCTGCGGGGTGGGCTCGATGAGGCCGGCGGCGTGGAGGTGGCGGCTGATCGAGGCGGTGGAGACGCGTAGTTGGTGGTGGTGTTGCAGGTGCCAGGCGATGGTGTGGGGTCCGGCGTCGAGGCCTTTGCCCGCCAGTTGTTGGCGGAGCTCGATGATCAGGTCGATGGTGGCCTGGGGTAGTCGGGTGGGGCTGGTGTGAGGGCGTCGCGAGCGGGGTTGAAACGCGGCGTCGCCTTCGAGGGTGTAGCGGCGCACCAGCCGGGAGATCCAGGACTGGGAGACGCCGTAATCGCGGGCGACCTGCGATTGGGAACGTCCTTCGACGAGTACGGCGGTGATGACCAGGCGAGCCTTCGACACCCGCTGAAACTCGCCGATGAAGCTATGCCGATGTCTTGAGACACCCTATTCCGATGTCCTGAAACACCACACTGTCAGCCCGACGCAGGTCAGAGGGTGTTTTCGAGCAATCGGAGGCACCTTCTTTTCGTTTTGACCACCACTGACGACCACCACGGGCGTGAATCCTCAGCCCGGACACCGTTGCGGCGCGCGGTGTGTCACGTCCCCATATCCGGCTCGCGGGCTGTCAGTGTCCGGTGCGACGCTGGGGGTATGCGCGACCTCGACGCCCTCATCGCTGACATCGACGCCCTCGAAGCCGAGGAGACCGACGACCTGCGTCCGCTGCCGGGTGAGAGCCCCGAGGAGTTCAGGGCGCGGATGCTGCGGGAGTTCGACGCGCTGAACGCGTTGGAGGACACCCGCGACCTGGACCCGTTCGGCTGGGACTCGTGGCGCTGGACGCCGCGTGCCGAACCCGAGCCTGTCACCTGCGATGTTCCGCGCCCCACCTACCTGATCGAGGAGTGGGAGATCGGCTCGATACTGCCGCGTGGTGGACCCGTCACGACGTGGATCGGCGGTCGCCGCCTGGGCACCCTGAACGCTGCGTGATGGTGGGAGACGACTACCCGTGGACGGACGCGGCTCGGGATGAGGTGCTGGCGCTTGGCTACGCCGCCGCGCCGGTCGTGGTCGCTGGTGGTGAGCACTGGTCGGGGTTCAGGCTGGACAGGTTGCGGGCGTTGGTGAGCGCGGCGTGACCACTTCGCCGATATCGGTAAAGTGTCAGCTCAGACCAGGGAGGCGAGTTGAACATCCGCCGATGGTTGCGCTCAGGGGCTTACTGCGCCTTGATCGCACGCGCCACCAAGTCGCGAGCTTCCCGACCATCAGTGACCGTGCGCCAGATCGGATTATCAGGCAGCAGCGCGCCCAGTCCGTCCGAGATACGTTCGCGGTCCTTCTTGGTGAGACGTTCCCGCAGCTCGGATTCGGGATAGTTCCGCGCGTACAACGAGACCAACACGGCGAGGTCGCGCAGGTGCCTTTCTGCTCCCGTTCTCCCACGCTCGGCGCGGTGTGCTGCCGCCTTCAAAACCATCGCCGCGTGCACGTCGGGACGAATCACGGACCCGTTCGTTCCGCCGATGACCACCGAACGCTTGAGTGAACGCTCAAGCGCCTGAACGCTTCCTGGTACCGAGATGGTGCGTGCGCCTGTCGCTGTCGGGTACTTCGCGGGGTCTTCCAGCCCCTCGGGCAGTAGCACGTCGATAGACGCGGCGGACACTTCGCGGTTGCGGTACCTGTGCCCAAGACCCTCGGGACTTACTCCGTCCTCGACATACCCCGTACGTAGCAGGCGTTCCGTGACCTCCAACAGTGCCTTCGGGTATGCCCGAATGTCCAGCACCACATCCGCATCGGTGGTGACGCGTGGCGATTCCTCGCCGTGCTCCCACGCCAGCAGGTGGACCATCTGACCGCCGACGAGTGTCCAGCCGCCAGGTCGGTGAGTGGATAGCTCCAGCACCGTGGACCACGCCGTGATGCCAGCGGGATCGGACACGGGCAGCGTCACTGCTGGTCCAGGGTGCTCAGCTATCTGGCGCGGTTTCATATCCAGCAGCACGCGCAACGTGTCCAGGTGTGCAGGGCTTGGTCGGTCGGTTGCGGAAATCGCGGCGTCGATACGGTCGGCTGCCAGTTCGGGTACGTGAGCGTGTAGATCGTCG
Source organism: Mycolicibacterium agri (assembly GCF_002553505.1). GTDB lineage: Bacteria > Actinomycetota > Actinomycetes > Mycobacteriales > Mycobacteriaceae > Mycobacterium > Mycobacterium agri. Next base: position 2,577 of record NZ_PDCP01000168.1, read on the forward strand.
ACGAACGCCTGTAACTGTTCATCGGAAGCCTTGCGACGCTTGTTCCTTGACGGTTGTGCCGCTGCGACGGCGTGGAACAGCTCCGTGACGCTTCTGCGGTGTAGGCGTGTCGCGACAACGCCGAGCACAGCCTCCGTGAGCGGCTTTCGATCACAGCTCATCAGTGCATCTCCAACGCATCGCGGAGAATCCCGAGAGCTGCGGACTCGGCGCGCGGATCGCCCTCTTCGAGCAAGTCCAGCGCTGCGACGACAGGTGCCGCGCGGTGAGGGTCCATCGCGTCACGAGGAACAGCGTTCAGGTCGGGCACCGCCCATATGACTGCGTTCGGGAGTCGGTCGCCCTGTACCTCGCGCAGTCCGTAGTCGGCTAGTAAGTCCTCAACGTCGTCGTCGTCGGCGTACATCCGCAGCGGTCCAGCGGACTCCAGGTCGGGCACAGCGCGGTCCCCGCTGACCACCACGCGGTCGTCATCTGCAAGCTCGTCCAGTGCGGGACCGAACGCCCAAACCCGCACGGGTTTGCCTCTCCGTGCCATCAGCCCACGAACTCGGGGGAGCAGGTCGTGCTCTCGGCGTAGTGACCCAACGCGGTAGCTCAGACGCGAGGACAGCGGCTGCCCAGCGACGAGATGCCCGAGCACAGACCACGCCGACGACGACGATAAGGGTCGTCCCGCCGACGCGGGCTTGTGGGCAGCGACGGCGTTGGCGGGCACTGCCCATCGTCCGAAGATCCGTTGTGCGGGGAGCTGTCCATCAGCAATCAGCGCGCGCACGCGACGCTCGCTGACGTTCAGTGCTTGCGCAACTTCGGCACTGCTCATGAAATCGGACATATGCGCAACTATACCGCCATCGGAACAATTATGCACTCAGTGTCAGCAACGACGGCTGGATCGGCAAGGACATGTCCGACCCTGCCAACTGGAGCGGGTGGGACATCGCCAAGGACGCGAAACCTGGGCGCCGTGGCTTCGTGCTGGGATCGGGTATCGGCTGCGTGACCATCAGCGACTGTGTGAGCCAGCGCGGCGTGGTGGACGCGAAGGTGCTGGCTGCGCTGACCACCGTCGCGGAGGTCACATGGGATGGGCGCGGTGTGCAGGATATCGGCTGGCTCCCGGAGGCGGAACCTCGTACAGGGGTGGTGTGCGGCACCCTGAACCCCGCCGCGTGAGTGTCACGGCTCAACCCGCTGCGTGGTTTGCTGAACCGCTCTGGACGAAAATTTCGTTTTCGTCCGCCACCCAAAGCGCCCGCCGCTGGGTCGGCCTATATATGCGTAAAACAAGGGACGTGACATCTCTTATTTATACTATCTGAACTGCTATTATGTTCTTCTTCACCCTCGCCGCGATCCCCACCGTGCCGGCTGGAAGCCGGTGTCCACATCAAGGCGGTCAGTGATCTGCTCGGGCACTCATCCATCTCCATCACGGGTGACATCTACGGTCACACATCCGACGACACGGCGCGCGCCGCGATGGATGCGCTCGCTGAGCGCCTCGGACACCTCAAGCCAAACCTGACCGTGGTGAGCGATCCTGAAGACCGGCACCGCTGCGTCGAGCTGAACAGCGGGCGTGGTGGTCAGGTTCGTTGACCACCACAGTTGACCACCACCAGCCCGCTTCCTGTCGCTTGCCAGGGTGATGGGACCACCTGATTGCCAGGGGGATGGGACCACCGTGGCGCGTTACTGAGGATGCTTG
>NZ_PDCP01000169.1 GCF_002553505.1 Mycolicibacterium agri
CCGAAACTCCGGCGAATACTGACGGGGCATGTTCTCGATCCTCCTATAAAGATCGGAACAAAACCTGGGGCGGTCCAACTTCTTGGGGCACGTCGTTGTTGATCAGCCGGGTGGCGTAGGTGTGCCGGAACTGGTGGGGTGTGACCTTGACCGGGCGGCCGAGTTCGTCGGTGACCGCGATGTCGGTCAGCCATCGCTTGAGCCGCATGTCGAAAGTTCCTGTGTGGATGGGGAATCGGCCGTCGGGGTTGGCGTGTCCACGCGGCAGCAGCACGGCGGTGTCGGGGAACCGCTGCCGGGCGCCGACTTGTTGGGCTTCGATCGTGGTGGTGAGTTCGTCATCGATGGGGACCATCGCGTCGCGGCGCATCTTGTGGTTGCGGTAACGCAGGTAGACCGCGCCCTGGTGGTCGCGGATCAGGCAGTCCAGCGTCAGTTGGGTGGCGTCGCCGATGCGCAGTCCGGTGCGGATGAGGATCTCTACCAGCAGCCGGATCCGCGGATCGGTGAGGCGGACGAGGTTGTCGGTGCTTTCGAGCTGGTTCATCACAAATTCGGGGATCGCACGCGGTGCTGACGCTTCGGCGCGGCGAGGATGGTCGCTGGGATACAGCTCGGCCTCGGCGGGCAGTCGCGCCCAGCGGTGCTGGCGCACGGCGCGCAGAAACCCTGTGGCCGAACTGATGTCACTGCTGCGGGTCTTCGCGTGCGGGACCTCGATCACCAGCGCAGCCAGGTAAGCCTCCAGCGGCGCCCGGTCGAGTCCGGCGACTGTGGCAGAGCCGGCGAGTCCGGGTGTCAGCCGCGACAGTCGGATCATCGCGATGAGATCCTTGCGCAGCTGCCCCAGCCCGATACCGCAGGATATGCGCCACCGGCACCAGCGTTTGGTCAACTCCCGCAGCCAATGAGGCTCGATCGGCGTGAAGTCCAGCCGCGCACCGTGGCCAGCGGCGACCCCGATCCGTCGCAGCAGCCACACGTCGCGCTGGTACTCGCTGTCCCACCCGGTGCCGTCGCGGACATCGAGCAGGCAGTCGATCGCGTAGCCCAGGAACGCGCGTGGCGAGGTGGTCGATGCGGCAGCGGGCAGGCGGGCCAGCCAGCCCTCGGTGGGATGGTCCTGCAGCGACGCGGCGCCGTCGGCGGCGAGATGGTCCAGCAGCGGTTTGATCGACCGCGGTGTGGTGCGAGTGCGGTTGGCATCGACCCGGCATTGGATCGCATACTGGACTTCGAGCCGCAATTGTGGTGGCAGCGGCCGGAAGTCGAAGTGGTCTTCGCCGTAACTGGCGCAGTAGGCGATGAACTCCGCAGCCGCAGGGCGGCCACGCTGTCGCCACCGCACGTGGTGCGAACGGCACCAGCCGCCGTCCAGCTCGGCCCACAACGCGCACCCCGGAAGCGCGCACACGGCCGCAGTGCTGGCCAGCGGTTGAGCCCACTGTTCACCGCTCGGATGGCCGGCCTTGTCCCACGCGCGGGAATGCCGATAGCACAACTGGTACCGGTGCTGCCCGTATCCGCAACCGGTGACCCGGCACGGCTGCAGCGGCCGGTGCCCCATCACGGCCGGATCCGCCGACGCCGCCCACGCCTGCCGGTCGGGACGGCCGTCGCGCTTCCACCGCCCCAGGTGAGCCAGACACAGCCCGCCGTAGCGACTGGAGTGCACGCAGCCGGTGACCTCGCAGGCGGGCGTGCCCAGGATCGGATCGCCCGCTGCCGGCACCAGCACATCAACTCGGAACTCGGGGCGCACCAACGCCTCCAGGCGCCCATGCAGGCCGATATCGGTCTGGGTCGCCAGCGCCGCGACACTCACCGCTGCACGTCCTCGTTCGCCAGCCAGCCCGCCGCCACCAACGCTCGCCGGGCGTCCTCGATCTTCAGGTGGGCGTAGGTGTCGCTGGTTGTGGTGACCGAAGTGTGCCCCAGCAATTTGGCGACTACCTCGACTGCGACGCCGCGGCGCAACAGTTCGGTGGCGTAGGTATGCCGAAACATATGCGGCCCGAACACGATCCCGGTCCTCTTGCGGATCCGGCAAGTCAGGTCATAGACACTCGGATACGTCAATGGCCTTCCGGCCGGGCCGGACCACAGGTTGACGAACACGTAGTCGCTGTCCAGCTCGCCGTACTCGCTGTGCAGATAGTCGGAATAGAGGCGAATCACCCGCGCGGCCACCGGCACCTGACGACCACCGCCCTTGGCCCGCGCCCCGTTGCCGTTGTCTCGCGGCGTCACCGTGACCAACCGGGAGGCGGCATCGATGTCGCTGTGCCGCAACCCCAGTGCCTCACCGACCCGCAGCCCGCTCTCGGCGAGCAGCGTGAACAGGAACCCGTCCCGCAACCGATCACACGCCGCGACAATCTCCGCGACCTGCTCGCCGTCGAGCGTGCCGGGGATCCGCCGCTCGGCGCGCAGACCGATGCGGCGGGTGCGTTCCGGCCGAGAGCCCAAGTGCGCCAGCAACGGCCGCCAGGATCCGCCGCGTGTGCCGCGTCGCTGCCAGGCCACCAGCAGATCGCCCAGGTCCACGCCGTGCCGCTGCTGAAACTCGTAAAACGTCGAAACCGCCGACAGCTTCCGGTTCACCGTCGACTCCGAGCACGTGCTCGCCGCCGTCGGCAACGCGGTCACATTGCCGGCCCGCGACCCCGCCGGCAGCCGCAGCCAGGCCACGAACCGCCCCACATCCTCCAGCCGCACCGCCGACCACACCAGGCCGTGCTGCTCGAGGAACTCAAACCAGTCCCGCAGATCGTGGGCATAGGCCTTGACCGTATTCGGTGAGTGCTCAATCGCATGCAGATGCGCCAGGAACGACTCCGCCGACTCCACCACCGAACCCTTGTCGGTCAACGTCCACGACCGCGAATCGCCGAACGGCATCGCCACCCGCTGCACCATCAATCCCTGCCCCGTCACAGACACCGAAGATAACCAGTCCACAACGGATTTCGGCGCACCCAGGACCGCGTGTCCTTTACATCATCGACAGAACGCTGTCGGCCTCAGATAACCATCGAAATCCTCAAGGCGGCAAGAAGTTTCTTCGTGCGGGAGAGCGACCCGCGACATCACTGATCTGTGCGTTCATCGCCGAGCATCGCGCTCGGTTCGGGGTCGCTCCGATCTGCCGCGTGCTGACCGAGCATGGCTGCCAGATCGCCCCGAGAACCTTCTACGCCTGGCTGAGCAGGCCCCCGTCCGCGCGGGCGCTGTGGGACACCGTGATCACCGAGGTGCTGGCCGGCTTCTACGAGCCTGACGAGCATGGTCGGCGTAAGCCGGTGTCGCTGTACGGGGCCACCAAGATGTGGGCTCACCTGCGGCGCCAGGGCATCGCGGTGGCCCGTTGCACCGTCGAGCGCCTCATGCGGGTCAACGGCTGGCAGGGTGTGCGCCGCTGCAAGAAGGTGCGCACGACCATCGCCGATCCGGCCGCAGCGCGGGCCGCTGATCTGGTCAAGCGCCAGTTCCGAGTGCCCGCCCCAACGTGCTGCTGGTGGCCGACTTCACCTACGTGCGCCTGTCCAACGCAGCCTTTGTCTACACCGCGTTCGCCATCGACGCCTACGCGGGCCGGATCGTGGGATGGACCTGCTCGGCCAGCAAGGAGGACCGCTTCGTGCGCCAGGCGATACGCCATGGCGCTCAACTTCGTATCGATGAGGTTAATCCGTTTTTGGGCAATACTATTCATCACAGCGACGCCGGCTCGCAGTACACGTCGGTGCGGTTCGGGGAAACACTCGCGTTGTCCGGTCTGGTGGCCTCGGTCGACACGGTCGGGGATGCCTTCGACAACGCTCTGGCCGAGACGACCATAGGGCTCTACAAGACCGAAGCCGTTCGCGAGGACTGAATCGCCCTGGAAATGCTGGAGGCTCCTGACCTTGGAAACGAGGATGCAGGTATGCCGAAGGAACAGTCGCCTGGGAAGCCCACGACGCGCCGTTACAGCTCGGAGGAGAAGGCTGCTGCGGTGCGGATGGTCCGCACGCTGCGCGAAGAGCTGGGCACCGAGCAGGGCACGGTAGCGCGGGTGGCCCGTCAGCTCGGCTACGGCGTGGAGTCGGTGCGCTCCTGGGTAC
>NZ_PDCP01000016.1 GCF_002553505.1 Mycolicibacterium agri
TTCTGGGTGTAGATCTCGGCCGCCTCACCGCGTTTCTTGGACTCTCGGGACAACACCTTGATGACCTCGGCATCGGTCAGTTCCCGCGACTGCTTGCCGGACACTTCCTCGGTACGGATCGCCGACAAGAGCATCCGCAGGGTGGCCGTGCGCAACCGGTCCTGCGATTTCATCGCGGCGGTCAGGTCCGCCCGCAGCCGGTCTTTGAGTTCCGCCATGGCCTCGACGCTACCGCCGCCGACCGCGTCAGCCGGCGACAAATCGTGCGTCGACCGCCGCCGACACCTTGATCTCGTCGGGCGCCAGTTCGACATCCGGCGCAGAGCCGGGAGCCGCCATCAGATCCATTTCGGCCGAGCGGCCGCGCGCCATCCCCGAGCCGAGCATCCCGGCGTCGGCGATCGCGACGGGCCGCACGGCGCCGAGGTCCAGGGCGTCGGCGTACTGCTGGGCGCGTCGCGCCGCGTCCTGCACAGCCTCCGTGCGGACCTGCCGAAGCAGCTCTTTCCTGCGGTCATCGGTGAGCGTCCACTCCACCCGCCCAACCCCGAAACCCTCTGTCTCGTTGGTGTGTTGGGCAACCCAGCGCGACAAGGCGGTGAAGTCGCGGAATCTGACGTCGACGCGGACCTGCGCGTGATAGACGAGCGGAAGCTGCTTGCCGTCCTGATTCCACGGCCTGCTCGACCACGTCCGCAGATCCTGCGCCGACCACCAGGTGACCGGGCCGTCGTCGGTATGAAGCGCGATGACCGACTCTTTCACCGCGGCCAAGTCCCGCGCCGTCCGGTCGTAGACGGGCTGCATCGACGGTCCCTCATAGGAGATGGTGGCGTGGACGGTGCCACGTTCGGGCGCGTGGCGCACAGAAGACGTGCCCTGCACGGTGATCTCGGTCGGCATGCGGTCACCGTAGCCGTGGCCGCCGACGTCGCGCGGCGCGCCGCGTCCGTCACGTTGTCAATTTGCTCGGTGATCGACAGGATGGTGGCCATGAGCAACCCGGGGTACCCGCCGCCGTATCCCGGTGATTCCCAATCCGGTTACCAGGGCTACCCGCCGCCCGGTTACCAGGGCTATCCGCCGCCGGGCTATCCGAACTATCCCGGTTATGCGGGCTATCCGGGCTATCCGCCGCCGGGCTATCCGCCGCCGGGCTATCCGCCGCCCGGCTATCAGGGTTACCCGGGTTACCCCGGCTACGGCGCACCGAGCGCAGGGCAGTGGGGCCCACAGGCGCTCAAACCGGGAGTCATCCCGCTGCGCCCGCTGACGATGACCGACATCCTCAACGGCGCGTTCGCCTACATTCGGGCCAACCCGAAGGCCACCCTGGGGCTGACGACCATCGTCGTGGTGATCGCGCAACTCGTCGTGCTGCTTTTGGAGATCGGTCCGCTGGCCGCGACCGGCGAGTGGGGAGTGTTGCGCGGCGAGGAGGCGTCGAGCGCAGCGGCGCTGGGGTCGTCGGCGTCCGGTATCGCCGGATTCGTCACCACGCTGCTGTCGTCCATCGTGCTGAGCGGCATGCTCACGGTCATCGTCGGACGGGCCGTGTTCGGTGCGGGCATCACCATCGGGGAGGCGTGGGAGCGAGTCCGCGGCCGGTTGCTGCCCCTGATCGGCTACACGCTTCTGTGGCTGCTGGCGGTGGCCATCCCGGTCTTCGTCGTCGTATTCGTCGTCGCGCTGGCGGCGGAGTTGAGCGGCGTGGTGGCGTTCATCCTGGCGATTCCACTGGGCCTCGGGTTGGTCGCGTTGCTGGTGTACCTGTGGACGGTGCTCAGTTTCGCGCCGCCGCTGATCGTGCTGGAACGACTCGGTGTCTTCCCGTCGATCGCGCGTTCGGTACGGCTGGTGCGGGGCGACTTCTGGCGAGTGTTCGGGATCCGGCTGCTGGCCACGATCGTCGCTGGCGTCGTCGCGTTCGCGGTGAGCATTCCGTTCAGCCTGACCGGCCAGATCCTGTTGTTCGGCTCCGAGTCGACGCCGATGATCCTGTTCGCGCTCGTGCTCGTCGCCGTGGGCGGGGCCATCGGCCAGATCATCACCGCCCCCTTCTCCGCGGGCGCGGTGGTTCTGCTATACACCGACCGACGAATCCGCGCCGAGGCGTTCGACCTCGTCCTGCAGACCGGTGCGGCGAGCGCGCCGCCTGGAGCACCACCGGGTTCGACCGACCACCTGTGGCTCACCCGACAAACCTGACGTGCCTGCAATAGACATCGACCGTGACGCCGCCCACGAGGCGGCACAGCGCGAGCTCGCCAAGCCGATCTATCCGAAAGAGTCGCTGACCGAACGCATCTCGGACTGGCTGAACGACTTGATCTATCGCATCGTCCAGGAGGGTTCGTCAGTGCCCGGCGGATGGTTCACCGTCAGCGTGCTGGCCATCATTCTGGCCGTCGCGATCGTGGTGGCCGTGCGGGTCGCTCGGCGTGCCATGCGCACCAACCGCGGCGGCGAGCCCGTGCTGTTCGACTCGCACGACCTGACCGCCGCGCAGCACCGCGCGACGGCCGAACAGTATGCGGTACAGGGGAACTGGGCGGCCGCCATCCGTCACCGTCTCAGAGCGATCGCCCGCCAGCTCGAGGAGAACGGAGTGCTCGACCCCGTTCCTGGCCGCACCGCGACCGAGTTGGCGACCGACGCCGGGGCCGCACTTCCCGACCTGGCGGCCGACTTGATGCGCGCTGCAACCGCTTTCAACGACGTCACCTACGGCGAGCGTCCCGGCACCGAGGCGGCCTACCGGATGATCGCCGAACTCGACGGGCATCTGCGTTCGCGCACGGCCGCGTCGGCCGCTGTTGCCGCACCTGCCGCCGCCGCGGACACCTGGACGGCGGTCCGATGACCGAAACCGCGGTCAATCCCACTGTGCGGCAACGCCTGCGGGCCAGTCGCTGGGTGCTCATGGTGCTGGTAGTGGTGATCGCCGTCGCGACATTGACCGCCGTCTTCACGGCTCCGCGGCCGGGTGGCCGGATGGACCCCGAGGCAACCTCTTCCGAGGGCGCGCACGCGTTGGTCGCCCTGCTACGCGACCACGGCGTCGACGTCGTCGTCGCCGACGACATCGCCGCGGTGGAACGGGCGGCCACCCCCGACAGCCTGGTGATGACGGTGCAGACGATTCACCTCGTCAGCGAGGATGTGTTGCGCCGCCTTGCGGCGGTTCCCGGCGACAGGCTCATCGTCGAGCCGGTTTCGCGCACCCGCGAGATCCTGGCGCCGGAGATCCGTCGTGACGACGGGGGCAGCGTCGGCGGCTCTCCCGATTGCGATCTGCGCGAAGCCACCAGAGCCGGCGATGTGCAGTTCGGCGGGAGCGACACCTACGTCGCCTCCGGCGATGTGCCCGTGACGCGGTGCTACGAAGGCGCGCTGGTGCGCTACACCGACGCGGGCCGCACGGTGACCGTCGTCGGCAGCAGCGATTTCATGACCAACTCGGGTCTGTTGAAGGAGGGCAACGCCGCGCTGGCGATGAACCTCGCCGGAGCCAAACCGAGGCTCATCTGGTACGCCCCGCAACAGCGCGAGGGCGAAACAACCGGTGGCGCATCGATTTTCGATCTCATCCCCGATCAGGTCGTCTGGATCGTCATTCAGCTGGGCTTGGTCGTGCTGCTGGTCGCGCTGGCCAAGGGGCGACGCATCGGACCGCTTGTCGCAGAGCGGCTGCCCGTGGTGGTGCGCGCCTCGGAAACCGTCGAGGGCCGTGGGCGCCTCTACCGCTCGCGCCGCGCGAGCGACCGGGCCGCCGACGCGCTGCGGACCGCCACGCTGCAGCGCACCGTGCCCCGACTCGGACTCGGCGCAGACGCCAGCCCGGCGGCCGTCGTGCAAACCGTGGTCGAACGCACCGGCCGGGACCCGCGCGCCGTCTGGCACGTGCTGTACGGTCCGCCACCGAGCACCGACACCGACCTCGTTAACCTTGCCCACGCGCTCGACGACATCGAAAGGCAGGTCGCCCAGTCGTGACTCAGCCCGCCACATCGACAACCGACCAGAACGCGGCGCGCAATGCGCTGCTGGCGCTGCGCACAGAGATCGCCAAGGTGGTCGTCGGCCAGGACGCGGTGGTCAGCGGCCTGGTGATCGCGCTGCTGTGCCGAGGCCACGTGCTGCTCGAAGGCGTGCCCGGGGTCGCCAAGACGCTTCTGGTGCGGACGCTGGCCGCGGCGCTGCAGCTGGATTTCAAGCGGGTGCAGTTCACCCCGGACCTGATGCCGGGCGACGTCACCGGGTCGTTGGTTTATGACGCGCGCACCGCGGAGTTCGAGTTTCACGCGGGCCCCGTCTTCACCAACCTGCTGCTGGCCGACGAGATCAACCGGACCCCGCCGAAGACGCAGGCCGCCCTGCTGGAGGCGATGGAGGAACGTCAGGTCAGCGTCGAAGGTGAGCCGCGGCCGTTGCCAGACCCTTTCATCGTCGCGGCGACGCAGAACCCGATCGAGTACGAGGGCACCTATCAGCTCCCCGAAGCGCAGCTCGACCGGTTCCTGCTGAAGCTCAATGTGCCGCTGCCGCCGCGCGATCAAGAGATCGCCATACTCAGCAGGCACGCCCGCGGCTTCGATCCGCGCGACCTGTCCACCGTGCAAGCCGTCGCCGGTCCCGCCGAACTGGCCGCGGGGCGGGCGGCCGTGCGCGAAGTTCTGGTGGCCGACGAGGTGTTGGCCTACATCGTCGACATCGTCGGCGCGACAAGGCATTCGCCTGCGCTGCAGCTGGGCGTCTCGCCGCGCGGCGCGACGGCGCTGCTGGCCACCGCGCGGTCGTGGGCGTGGCTGTCGGGCCGCAACTACGTCACGCCCGACGACGTCAAGGCGATGGCGCGGCCGACGCTGAGACACCGAGTTGCGCTGCGACCGGAGGCCGAGCTCGAGGGCGCCACCCCCGACGGTGTGCTCGACGGCATCCTGGCCGCGGTGCCGGTGCCCCGATAGTGGTTCTCACCGGCCGCACCGGCCTGGTCGCGCTGATCTGCGTGCTGCCGATCGCGGTATCGCCTTGGCCGGCAACCGCATTCCTGGTGCTGTTCGCGGCATTGGTGAGCGCGGTCGCTGTCGACGTGTCGCTGGCCGCCAGCACGCGCCGATTACGGTTCACGCGGTTCGGCGACACGGCCGCACGCCTCGGCCAACCGGTGGCCGCGAAGTTGATGATCGACAACGTCGGATCCCGCCCGTTCCGCGGCCAGATCCGCGACGCGTGGTCGCCAAGCGCCCGCGCCGAACCTCGCGTTCATTCGGTGAATGTGCCTGCGGGAGCACGCATTCAACTCGACACCCGATTGCGTCCGGTGCGTCGCGGCGATCAGGAGTCGGCGTTTGTGACGGCGCGGTCGATCGGGCCGCTGGGTCTCGCGGGCCGACAGACCTCACACCGGGTGCCGTGGCGGATCCGTGTGCTGCCGCCGTTTCTGTCTCGCAAGCATCTGCCGTCGCGGCTGGCCAGGCTGCGTGAGCTGGAGGGCGCGGTGCCGGTGCTCATCCGCGGGCAGGGCACCGAATTCGACTCGCTGCGTGAGTATGTCATCGGCGACGACGTCCGCTCCATCGACTGGCGGGCCACCGCGAGGCGCGGCGACGTGGTAGTGCGCACCTGGCGGCCCGAACGCGACCGCCGCGTAGTCATCGTGCTGGACACCGGACGCACCTCGGCGGGCCGCGTCGGCGTCGACCCGACGCGGTCGGACCCGGGCGGCTGGCCGCGGCTGGACTGGTCAATGGATGCCGCACTGCTGTTGGCGGCGTTGGCATCCCGCGCTGGCGACCACGTCGACTTCCTCGCCCACGACAGGGTCACGCGGGCCAGCGTGTTCAACGCCTCACGCACGGAACTGCTGGCGCAGTTGGTCAACGCGATGGCCCCGCTGGAGCCTGCGCTCGTCGAGTCGGACGCCACCGCGATGGTGGCGGCGGTGCAGCGGCGCGTTCGCCGGCGCGCGCTTGTCGTGCTGATGACCGACCTGAACGCCTCGGCGCTGGACGAGGGATTGATGACGGTGTTGCCGCAGCTGTCGGCCAAGCATCAGGTGCTGCTTGCCGCGGTCAGCGACCCCCGTGTGGACCAGCTCGCGGCGGGACGCGCCGATGCCGCACAGGTGTATGACGCCGCCGCCGCCGAACGCGCCCGCAACGACCGGCGGACGATCGCGTCGCGGCCGCGCGGCCACGGCGTCGACGTCGTCGACGCGCCACCCGAGGAGTTGGCGCCCGCGCTGGCCGATCACTACCTGGCGATGAAGGCCACCGGACGGCTGTGAGGTCACCCGCTCTGAGTCAACTGGTCGGCACGACGTCAGGCGCCTCGTCGATATCGCCGGTTTCCTTAGCCGCCACCGCCTTACGGCCGAAGTGGATGACGTAGCCGAGGAACGCCACCTCGGCCAGCACACCGATGCCGACCCGCGCGAACGTCGGCAACGGCGACGGGGTGACGAGGGCCTCGATCAGCCCGGCCACCGCCAGCACCGCGACCAGCCCGATCGCGACCGACACCACTGCTCTGCCCTTCTCGGCCAGCACCTGCCCGCGGGGCCGGTCACCTGGCGCGACCACTGACCATCCCAACTGCATGCCGACCGCTCCGGCCAGGAACACCGCCGTCAGCTCGATAAGGCCGTGCGGGGTGAGCAGACCCAGCAGGATGTCGCCCTTGCCCGCGTCGAACATCAGGCCGGCGATGACACCGAGGTTGGCGGCGTTCTGGAACAACAGGTACGGGATCGGAATGCCCAGCAGCAGCGCGAACGCAATGCACCGGGCGGCCACCCACGCATTGTTCGTCCACACCTGCAACGCGAACGACCCGGCCGGATGCTCGCTGTAGTAGTCGGCGAAGTCATGGTTCACCAATTGCTCGATCTCGCTTGGTGTTCCGACGGTGGCCTGCACTTCAGGGTTGCCCGCGACCCACATCGCGATGATGATCGTGACCGCAAGGAATCCGATCGCGGTGCCTGCCCACCACCGCCACGCGCGGTAGGCGACGACCGGGAACGACACCGTCCAGAACCGGACGAACTCGCTCCACAGCGGCGCGTGCGCGCCGGTCACCGCCGAGCGGGCCCGGGCCACCAGCGACGACAACCGGCCGACCAGCACCGAGTCGCCCGACGCCGACCGCACCATCGACAGGTGCGTCGACACCCGCTGATACAGCTCGACCAGCTCGTCGACCTCGGCGCCCGTCAGCTGCCGACGCCGCTTGACCAGCTCTTCGAGCCGGTTCCACGTCTGGCGATGGGCGAGCACGAACGCGTCGACATCCACCCGACCGATCCTAGTTTCGATCCGATGCGGCGTTCGCTGCCGCGGCTAATACGCGCGTTTCACGCGCAATTCGAAGTACTTCAGGGCGATGGTCGGGATCAACGCGATCACCGTGATCAACAGCACCTCGCCGAGGATGTTGGCCATCCTGACCTGGGTCACGTTGCGCAGCAGCTCGAAGCCGAGCCCGGTGGTTCCGGAGAACATCTCGGCCAGGATGAGCCCGACGAACGTCAGCCCGAAGCTGACCCGCATCGAGGTGAGCAGCGTCGGCACGAGCTGCGGCAAGACGATCTTGCGCAGCAAGGCCGGGTAGCTCATCTGCAGGCTCGCCGCCAGCTTCAGATGAAGCCGGTTCACGCTCGCACTGCCCTCGAGCATGATCAGAAACATCGGGAGCAGCCCCTGGAAGAACGCGAACGAGACCTGGCTGAGCGCTCCGAGACCGAGGAACAGCAGAAAGATCGGGTAGAGCACGATCTTCGGGATGCTGTTGAGCGAGAAGAGCAACGGCGACAGCGTCCGGCTCCAGAATGCGCTCAGCCCGACCAGCACGCCGAGCACGCCGCCGACGGCCACCACCAACGCATAAGCGATCGCGAGGTTGCACACCGTCGAGCCGACACTCTCACGAAAACCGCTGTCGGCGAGCTCTTTGCCGAGCGTCGACACCGACTCGACCGGTGTGGGAAAGACCGCGCTGTCGAGCAGGATGGCAGCTATCCACCACGCCGCGACAAGCAGGACCAGAAGTACGACGGGCGGGAGGAGCCGATGCGTCGACCGCGGCGCCGTGGCCGTGGGCGAGGTTGCCGATTCCTTTCCAATTGCAGTCATCGCCGCCTCCAATCGAGCCGGTTCAGTGCCGCCGAGATCCCCAGGTTCGCGACGAGAGCGAGCACCCCGACGATCAGGATCGCGGCGTACATGTCGGCGACCGCGAAACTGTCATACGCGTATGCGATGAAGTTGCCGAGACCGTCCGAAGCCAGAATGAATTCCATTGCCAGCGTCGCGATTACCGAGTACGCCATACACAGCTTGACACCCGCGGCGATGTCGGGCATGGCCGACGGCATCAGCACCAGCCGAAACGACTGCCACCGGCTGAGTTTCAGCGATCGCTCCAGCTTGGTGACCACCTCCGGCACCGAGTCGAAGCCGGCCAGGGCGTTCAGGATGACGACGACGATGCTGAATGTCGAGGCGAGCAGCACGATCGGCCAGACGCCGACTCCGAACAGCACCACGAGGATCGGGTAGACCGCGAACGTCGGTACCGCATAGAAGACGCTCAAATACGGCTCGAGCGCGGCGCGGACGACGGCGCTGCGCCACATCAGATAAGCGACGGCCACGCCGAGCACCGACGCCGTGACAAAGCTGACCACGACGACGCCCACGCTGCGCAACAGGTCGTTCACCACGAACTCGGGGTCGGCGAGCAGTTCACCGGCCTGCACGATCATCTCGGTGACCGGTACGAGAGACAACCGCGGAACCACTCCCGACTGCGCGAGCACCTCGATGCCGCCGAAGAAGGCGACGATCAGGATCAGTCGCCACACGCCTGCGGGCATCGCCAACGCGCGCGTCGCCGGCGGCCGGACATAACCGGGCACCGCCGAACGCGTCGATCTGGCAGCCTTGGCCGGTGCGACGGTCGCGGTTGCCGCGCCGCTCATCGCACCGTCGCTTCCATGGCCTTGCCTGCCTCGTCCTTGAGCTGAGCCCAGATCCCCTCCGTGAGCGCGGCCATCCTCGGCGAGGCGAGCGTGTGCTCATCGCGCGGCCGCGGCAGATCGACGTGAATCTCGTCCAATACCGTGCCCGGGCGCGCGCTCATCACCAGCACGCGATCCGACAGCAGCACCGCCTCCTGAATGCTGTGGGTGATGACCAGCACCCCGCAGGACAACTCCTCGACCACGCGCATCAACTCGAACGACATCAGCAGCCGTGTCTGCTCGTCGAGCGCGCCGAACGGCTCGTCCGCAAGGATCAGGTCCGGATCCATCGACAGGCAGCGCGCGATCGCGACGCGTTGACGCATCCCGCCGGACAGCTGCGACGGATAGTGGTCTTCGAAGCCGCTGAGCCCCACGGTGCGGATGAGTTCGTCGGCACGCTTTCTGCGTTCGGCCTTCGGCACCGCCCGCACCTCGAGCGCGAAGGCGACGTTGTCGCGCACCGTTCGCCAGGGCAGCGTCGCGGACTCCTGGAACGCGATCGCCGTCCGGTCACGCGGACCGCGCAGCGGCTCACCCGCCACGGAGATGCGACCCTCAGCCGGGTCTTGAAGTCCCGCAACCAATTCCAGCAGCGTCGACTTTCCGCACCCGCTCGGACCGACGATGGACACGAACTCACCGGCCTGGATCGTCAGATCGATCGGGCCGAGCGCGTGCAGTTCGCCGAACCGCTGAACGCAACCGGATACGTCGACGATCTGCTTTACAGACATCTGCTCGGCCATCGTCATCTCCGCGGTTGTTTGCATCGTCGCACTCCTTTGTGGACAGACATGTCAGCAGTTCTCGGCGGCCTTGGTGGAAGCACCTTCGGGGAGGTACTGCGGATCGAACAGCTCGCACAGGTCGACTTTCGAGGCGTCCTTGCCGACGAGCTGGAAACCCTTCAGCGCGTTGGCGATGGCCTCGGCGTTGAAGCCGACGCCCCAGTAATTGGATCGCAGATAATCTTCGACGATCTGCTCTGCGACCGCGTTGTCTTCCTTGGTGTGCCTGGCCCAGATGGCCGCAGCCTGCTCGGGATTGTCCTTGGTCCACTGGACAGCTTCGTCGTAGCCCGCGGTGATCGCCTTGATCACATTCGGATGGTCTTCGGCGTACTCGGGCGTCGTCGTCATCACCGTCTGCTGGAAGTTCGGAATCACTTCCTTGGCCGAGACCACCAGCTTGTAGGCGTCCTTGTTCTTCAACGCTTCGGCGATCGGCACGACGGCCGCATCCACGTCGCCGCCCTCAAGTAGTGCAAGGCCCTCGCCGAGACCGCCTGCCGCCGTGCGCTCGACGGTGTTGGGGTCGACCCCCTCGGCGTCGGGCAACAGGTAGGTCAGCTGCTGTGTGACCGAGCCTTCCCTGGTGAACGACCAGGTTTTGACGTCCGCGACGGTGTTGACCGCGTTGTTGTTGGCCAGTGTGTAGAAGTCGTTGCCCGCCAACGACTGCACGGCACCGCCGACGATGACGAGGTCGGCGCCGCTGGACTTGGCGTCCACCACCGCCGGGAAGCTGGTGTCGGCGATCGGGAGGTCGCCTGAGAGCTGGTTCTGGATCGTCGATGCGCCGCCCTTGCCCGGCACGATCTGGCCGACCTCGACCCCGCGCTTCTTGAAGAAACCTTGATCGAT
The DNA here is from genome assembly GCF_002553505.1 of Mycolicibacterium agri. Classification (GTDB taxonomy): domain Bacteria; phylum Actinomycetota; class Actinomycetes; order Mycobacteriales; family Mycobacteriaceae; genus Mycobacterium; species Mycobacterium agri. Next base: position 10,672 of record NZ_PDCP01000016.1, read on the forward strand.
TGCGACGAGCCAGGGAACCGAGAACGGCTCGGTGTCGTGTGTGACCGTGATGTCGATCTTGACCGGGTCGTCGGGATTGGCGTCCTTGGATTCGCTTCCCGAGCACCCGGCAAGCAGCCCGATCACGGCGGCGGAAGCCAGAGTGGCAAAAACGCTTCGCGTGGTTGACATTTCGATGCTCCTAATCGGTACTACCCGGTCGCAGATACCCGTCCTCCTCGAGTCGTTGCAGCAAGCCACCGCGCTGCAGGATCTCGATGAGGAACGGTGGGTACGGCTTCGACTCGAGGAACGCCCCGGTCGAACGGTTCTTTACGGTCGCGTTGACGACGTCGACGGTCAGCTCGTCACCCTCGGTGACCGCGGAGGAAATCCCCGGTACCGCGAGAATCGGCAGCCCGTAATTGATGCAGTTGCGCAAGAACAGCGAGTTGAAGTTCTCGGCGAGCAGACAGCCGACGCCGAGCTCACGAAACAGCAGCGCGACCGGGCGGCTCGAGCCGAGTCCGAAGTTCACGCCGCCGACCACGATGTCGCCGGCCTGCACCAACTCGGGCCAGCCCTTGCGCGAGGCGTTGAACATCTCATGCGCGGCGTCTGCAATCGGCAGCCGCATGGCATATCCGGGGAACATGTCGTCAGTGGTGACCTGGTCGCCGAACACCCACGACCGACCTGACAACACGAGTTCGTTTGTCGCTGTAGGCATCAGACACCTCCAGGTGCGGTGATGTGTCCGGCGATCGCGGACGTCGCGACGGTCGCCGGCGAGGCCATGTAGATCTCTGCGTCCGGACTTCCCATGCGGCCTCTGAAATTTCGTGTGCTGGCGGTCACGCAGACTTCGCCCGGACCGAGCACACCCATGTGGTATCCGAAGCAGGCGCCGCATGTCGGGTTCGTGACAACGCCGCCGGCGGAGATGATCGAAGTGACGTAACCCTCCGATACGGCGTCGAGGTAGACCTGCTGCGAGGCAGGCGTGACGATCAGCCGGACACCACTTTTCACCTTCTGCCCGTCGAGGATGCTGGCCGCGACCCGCAGGTCCTCGAGCTGGCCGTTGGCGCAGGAGCCGATGAACGCCTGATGGATCGGCTTCTCCCCCAACGCGCGCACCGGCAGCGAGTTGTTGATCACTGTGCCCGGCTTCGAGACCATCGGTTCCAGCGAGGACAGGTCGACCGTCCGGCGTTCCGCGTACTCCGCGTCGTCATCGCCGTTGCAGGGATGTGCCTCTCCCGCTTTGGCCCCGAGCGATTCCAGGCATACCTCGTCTGCCGGGAATACCGAGAAGTCGGCCCCGACCTCCGCGCCCTGCGCGGCGATCGTTCGGCGGTCCGACATCGGCACACTGGACAGGCCCGGCCCGCCGTACTCGATGGCGTGATCGGTCGCGTCACCGTATTCGCCTGCGATGTGCAGAAAGATGTCTTTGCCGTTGATGTGGTCCGGCTTCTGCCCGACCAGGTCATAGCGGATCGTCGGCGGAACCATGTGCCATGTCTTGCCGGTGCACACGATCTGCAGGACCTCCGCCGGGCCGAGGCCGCGCGCGGCGACGTTCAACGCTCCCGCAGCGCACGTGTGCGAATCGGTGCACGCGAGGTTCTGCCCGGGCAGTGCAAGAGCCTGCTCGGCGATCACCTGGTGCACGATGCCGTGCCTGCCTATGTCGTAGAACCTGCTGACGCCGTGCGTCCGGGCGAAATCCCGTGCCCGCTCTCCCCCCGAGGCGTCGCGAATCGACGGCGCGGGAACGGCGTGGTCCATGACGACGGCCAGCTTGTCCGGGTCGTGCACCCGCAGGACGTGATGCAGGCGGTCATGCTGGAACTGCAGGTCGATCAGCACCGTCATGTCGACGTCGACGACGACGGTGTCGCCGGGCTTCGGTGCAGGGTTCTCCGACGCGCGCCCCAGCAGTTGCTCGATGATGGTCGACCCCATGTCAGACCCCTACGGTTCCCGCAGCGAAGCGCTTGCCGACCTCGTCCCAGTAGTCCAGGCCGACGGCACGGAAGAGTTCGTTCGGTCCCCACTGACGGCCCGTGTCGGTGTCTCCGCTTTGCAGGGTCGCCAGTGCGCTGTCGACGGCATCGGCCGCGGCGCCGAACGCGAGTCCGGGCGCGATCACGATCGAATAGCCCGCATTTTTCACCGAGTCCAGCGACACCGGCGGCGTCTTGCCGCGCGCCACCAGGTTGAAAAGGGTCGGCTTCGGAATCAGCCCGGGGATCGTGGCGATCTGTTCTTCGGTCTGCGGCGCCTCGATGAAGATGATGTCGGCGCCCGCCTCGACATACTTTCGGCCCCGCGCAACAGCGTCGTCGAAGCCGTGGGATGCGAGCGCGTCGGTGCGCGCGATCACCAGCATCCGATCGTCGGTGCGCGCTTCGACGACAGCTTCGATCTTTCGCTGAAAGTCTTCTGGTGCAATGACTTCCTTCGAATCCAGATGTCCGCACTTCTTGGGGAACATCTGGTCCTCCAGCTGGATCGCCGATACCCCGGCGCGCTCGTACAGCTGGACCGTCCGCACCGCATTGATGATGTCGCCGAACCCGGTGTCGGCATCGGCGATGAGCGGGACGTCTCCGAGCACACCGGTCAGCAGCGCCACCCGGGCGGCCATCTCACTTTGGCTCGTCAGTCCGAGATCCGGCAGCCCCAGTGAGGCCGCGACGGCGGCACCGGACATGTAGGCCGCGTTGAAGTTCCGGCGCTTCGCGAGGGCCGCGGTCAGACCGTCGTACACGCCTGGCGCCACCGTGAGCGTGCCGGACGCGATCTGGTCATTGAGTTTGCGACGAGCTTCCACCGATATTCTCCCTAGTCTCTTAACTTTTCGTGCTTGTCGTGCTTCTTCGTGTCGTTGGTGTCGTTCGCCTCTCGCACGGGTGGATATTTGCCCTGATAACCGATGGCCAGCGAGAGCTCGCGGGCCGCGTCGAGCACCATCAGGCCGAGTTCTTCGGCGCGGTCTTCACCCATCCGGAACGCCGGACCGCCGATGGTCATCGAGCCGATCAACCCGCCTGCGTCGAGCACCGGCGCGCCAACCGAGTTCAACCCGTCCTCACGCTCGCTCTGCGCGTACGCCCAGCCGCGCTTGCGGATCAGCTCAAGCTCCTTCTCGAGTTTCGCGCGGCTCGTGATGGTCCCGCTGGCAAGCTTTTTCAGCCGCTCGACGGTTGGGGGCGGGTCACTGAACGCGAGGAGCACCTTGCCGCCGGATCCGGCGTAGAGCGGCAGCGTCTGACCGATCTCGGTGTGGAACACGATCGACTTCTTCGACGAGCAGTTGTTGATGACGTACCGACAGTCCTTGTCCAGCAGCGCGAGTCCCGTCGACTCGCCGGAGCGGTCGCGCAACTCGGAAAGGATCGGGGTCGACGCCTCCACCAGGTCCGAACCCGCTTTCGCGACCTCGGCCCAACCGACAAACCTCAGGGAGAGCTTGTATCCGCGCTTGGTCTGGCTCAGCACGCCACGGTCGAGCAGCAACCGGATCAGTCGGGTGGTCGTGGTGGGCGGAAGCGTCGTGCGCTCGCGGATCTCGGCGGCAGAAGCCACCGGCGCGTGAACCGAGAAGCAGCTCAGCACGCTCAAGAATCGGTCCAGCATCTGGCCGGACGTCTCTCGCTCAATCACGTTGTTTTCCCCCACTCAGTGGTTTTTTAAACCGCTGAATGGTGTGGATTCAACGCGCCGGACATCTACCTGTCAAGACCCCGTCACGCCGTCGCCGACCCCCGCCGCCACAGCAACAGATTCGCCGGTCGCGGGTCAAGTACCGTAGGCTTTTATGGTCGGGCCGGCAGAACAGGTGGTGACCGGCGACGCCGTCGTCCTCGATGTGCAGATCGCCCAGCTCCCCGTGCGGGCGCTGTCGGCGCTGATCGACATCGCGGTGATGCTCATCGGCTACCTGGCGGGTATCGCGCTGTGGGCGGCGACGCTGAGCCAGTTCGATCCGGCGCTGTCGGGTGCGATTCTGGTGATCTTCACCGTGTTGACGGTGGTCGGTTATCCGCTGGTGTTCGAAATCGCAACGCGGGGGCGCACATTGGGCAAGATGACGCTGGGTTTGCGGGTGGTCTCCGACGACGGCGGGCCGGAACGCTTCCGTCAGGCCCTGTTTCGCGCGCTGGCGTCGGTCGTGGAGATCTGGATGCTGTTCGGCGCGCCCGCGGTGATCTGCAGCCTGCTCTCGCCGAGGGGCAAACGCCTCGGCGATGTGTTCGCAGGGACCGTGGTGATCAGCGAACGCGGCCCCAAGCTGCCGCCGCCACCGGCGATGCCTCCGCAACTGGCGTGGTGGGCGTCGTCATTGCAGCTGTCCGGACTGAATCCCGAGCAAGCCGAGCTGGCGCGTCAATTCCTCGCTCGGGCACCGCAATTGGAGCCGCACCTGCGCGACCAGATGGCGCATCGCATCGCCAGTGACGTGGTGAGCCGGATATCGCCGCCACCGCCGGCTGGCGTGCCGCCGCAGTATGTGCTGGCCGCTGTGCTCGCCGAACGGCACCGCCGCGAGCTCCAACGGCTGCAGCCGCAGACCGGCCAGGCACCGCCCCAAGGTCCACCGCCGCCGCAATGGACGCCGCCCCCACAATGGGCACCGCCGCCTCCCCCGGCACATCCGGCCACACCGCCTGCCTCCTCCTCCGACGGCCGCGGCGGCTTCGCACCCCCGAGCTGAGCGCTCAGCGGTAGCGCAGTCCGATCAGCATCAGCGCCGACGCGACGATCGCGGTGACGGTGCGGGTGTGGTTCCACGCGATCCAGGACGAGACATAGGCCTGCCATTCGCGTGCGGCGTCGGCGACCGAAAGGGTTGACGGATCGACGGCGTCGAGATGGTTGTTCAACGGCACATTGAACGCGATCGTGATGACGGCGCCGAGAACGCCGAGGATGGCACCGACCAGCAGCCACACGCTGCCGGCCTGGCGGATCTGGACGATGGCGGCGACGCCGACCGCGGCCGACAGGACGGCCGAGCCGAGAAACGCCAGCAGGAACGCCGCGCTGGAGTTGGCGACGACGTTGATGCCGCGCATCGCGGTGATCGCGGTGACTGGGCCGGTGCGGTCAAGGCCGCGCAGCACGAAGGTGGAGAAGACGTACATCATGCCGCCGGCGGCGGCGCAGGCGACGGCGGCGATGCTGGTCAGGACGACAACAGGGCTTACGTTCATGTCCCGTAGTCAATCGGCTCCGGGCGAGACGATCCATCGTCGATCGTCCGGTTTACATACGCACGCGTCTAGGCGACGCCGACCGTTGCGTACAACCTGGCCGAGACCGCGCTCAGCCAGGCCCAGGCCAACACCACGGCGGCGGTGAAGAGCAGGATCGCTGCCGCGCCTCCCACGCCGGATGCCATGACGGCGAAGGAGGCCGCGAACACCGCGCCGGTGAGACGGGAGAACACCGCCCAACCGGCCGCACCGTTGCGGGAGAAGTAGGTGGCTAACACGAAGCAGGCCGCGACGAGACACGCGAAACCGATTGCCGCAACGATGAAGTGGAGCATCCCATGCCACGACGGCTCGGCCATGCCCGCCGGCGTCCCCGGCGGGAAGCCGTCGGACGGATCCGCGCGGAATATCCCCGCCAGCACCAGGGCGCCGCCGTACGCGCCGATTAGCCCCGACGCCCACGCCGACGATCGGCCCGGACCGAGCGCGCGGCGGATGCCGACCGCCGCCGCGACGGTCATCGCGCCGGTGACCAGGAAGGTGGCGATCTGTATCCAGCCCAGGTCACCGTTGGCGAGTTGGCTGGCGGCGTGGCGCGTCGGATCGAAGCCTTCCCTGGTCGCCGCCTGTGCGGCCACCGCGACCACGTAGATGGGGCCGGCGATCACGCCATAGCCGAGCAGGGACTTGGTGATGCGGTCGGCCAGCGGCGGGCAGGGTGTGGTGGTCACGGCTGTTCTCCCCGTAGTCGGGACTAGACGGTGCAGTACTGTAATCGTGTGGAACTAGACTGTCTAGTACTCTGAGGGCGATGACCCTGCCCGCACGTTCCGCCCGCAAGAGAGCGACGATCCTGTCCGCAGGCCAGCAACTCTTTCTGGCCAACGGCTACCAAGGCACCAGCATGGACCAGGTGGCCGCGACGGCCGCGGTGTCGAAGCAGACCGTCTACAAGCACTTCGGCGAGAAGCGCGAACTGTTGTTCGCGATCGTCACCGACGCGCTGGACACCACCGTCGGCTCGTTCGGGGAACGCATCGCCGCGCTGGCCGACAGCGCGGACGTCGAGGCTGACCTGGCGTCGCTTGCCGGCGACTATCTGCGCGCTGTGCTCGACGAGTCCGTCGTGCAACTGCGCCGGCTGGTGATCGGCGAGGCCAACCGGCTGCCCGAACTCGCGCGGCTCTATTACCAGCACGCGCCGCAACGCACCCTCGCTGCGCTGTCAGATGCCTTCGGCCGTCTGCATCAGCGCGGCCTGCTACATGCACCCCAACCTTCGCTCGCCGCAGAGCATTTCGCGTTCCTCGTTGTGGGCAGACCCATCGACCAGGCGCTGTTCGACGGTGCACCAAAGGTATTGGCGGACCTCGATGTGGACACGTATGCCAGGGCGGGCGTCGATGCCTTCCTCGCGGCATACGGGCCACGGTAGGTCGACCGGCGATACGCTCGTCACGTGGACGCCGTCGTCGGACTGCTCGACGGGGTACGGGCACGCGGTGCGTTCGTGCTGCGGATGAGCCTCGACCCGCCGTGGTCGATGCGCATACAAGACGAAGCGCCGCTGGTGTTGATCTGCCAGACCCACGGCAGCGCCGCCATCGTCGGCGAACACAGCGACACGGAATGGCTGGGCGCAGGCGACGTCGCGCTGACCCGCGGCACCCAGCACTACGTGGTGGCCGACGATCCGGCCACCGAGCCGACGATCGTGATTCACCCCGGTCAACGCTGCACCACGCTGTCGGGCGAAGACCTGCATTTCGAGATGTCGCTCGGCGTGCGGACGTGGGGCAACAGCCCGACGGGGGCGAGTCGGTCGATCGTGTGCGCCTACGAAGGCCGCAGCGAGGTGAGCGCCAGGTTGCTCGACGCACTGCCTGCCGTGCTGGTGCTACACGCCGGCGAATGGGACACGCCGCTGGTGGACCTGCTGGCCGACGAGGCGGGCCGCGACGGCCGGGGTCAGGAGGCCTATCTGGACCGACTGCTCGATCTGCTGCTGATCTCGGTGCTGCGCACCTGGTTCGATCGCGCACACAACGCACCGCCGTGGTGGCACGCCGAGCATGATCCGGTGGTCGGGCCCGCACTGCGGTTGATCTACAACAATCCGGCGCACCCGTGGACAGTGGCGAATCTGGCTGCCGCCGTTGGGTGTTCGCGAGCGATGTTCGCGCGTCGCTTCACCGATCTGATCGGTGAGCCACCGATCGCGTTTCTCACCGGCTGGCGTCTGGCGCTGGCGGCCGACCTGCTGCGGTCGAGCGATGCGACGATCGCCGCGGTCGCCAAGCAGGTCGGCTACAGCACGCCGTTCGCGTTGAGCAGCGCGTTCAAGCGGGCGTACGGCGTCAGCCCGAACGCGCACCGTGCGACGTCGGCGTGATCGTCAGGCGCTGATCCAGTTGCCGTGGAAGCCGTACGGAACCCGTTGCGGCAACTTGATTCTGGCCACCGGGTCGCCGGAGAAGTCGGCGGCGTCGAGGATCACCAGGTCGCTGCCGTTGCGGGTGGGGTCGTAGACGTATCCGAGGTACCACCCGCTGCTCTCGTCGGCGGGTCCGCTCGTCGACGGGACGAACACGGCCTCGCCGGGGCGGCCCGCTGAGTCACCACTGCCGAAGCGGTGCTCGACGGCGGCGCCCGTGGTCAGATCGTAGCGGACCAACTCCGTCTCGCCGACCGACACGGCGTAGCGGGCGGGCAACCCGGCCAGCCGGTCGTCGATGCGGGGGAACTCCACCGCGCGGTCGTCGAGCTGGCGCTCGGTGACCCTGCCGGTCTGCAGGTCGATTGTCCAACTCCACAGCACGCCGTCGACGTCGAATCCGCCATCGTTGCGCCACAGCTGAGGATAGCAAATCGCCTGCAGCACAATCGAATTGCCGTCGACATAGGAATTGGCGACGTGGAACACGTAGCATGGCTGGATGTCGAACCACCGGACGGTACCGAAGGGGTCGTCGCGGCGCAGCACGCCGAGGCGGGCGCCGTAGTTGTCGTCCCAGCGGTAGGGCATGTCGCCTTCGTGCTTCATGGCCACCTCGATGTTGAACACGATCGGCAGGTCCATGAAGATGACGTGCTCGGCCGTCAGCGCGAAGTCGTGCATCATCGTCAGCGCGGGCACGTCGAGCGGCCGGTTGATCGTCAGCTGCCCGTCGGCGTCGGCGCGGTGATAGGTGACATGCGGCTGAAAGATGTTGCCGTAGCCGAAGAAGTGCAGCTCCCCCGTCGTCGGGCAGATCTTCGGGTGCGCCGTCATCGAGTCGACGAGCTTGCCGCCGAAGTCGTAGGCGCCCAACGTCTCCAGGTCATTGGTGATTTCGTAGGGCAACGACGACTCGACCAACGCCAGCGTCTTGCCGGCGTGGTTGACGACGTGGGTGTTGGCGACGCTGGAGTGCAGGTTGCGGGTGCCGTCGGCGTTGTAGACCGGGAAGTCGTTCTCGAAGCTCTCGGTGCGGACCCAGCGGTTGCGGTACCACGCGGCGCGGCCGCGCTCGATCCGCACGCCGTGGATCATGCCGTCGCCGGTGAACCAGTGCTTGGTCGCTTGCCGCGGGTTGGGCCCGTTGCGCAGATACCAGCCGTCGAGCTCGGGCGGGATCGCCCCCTCGACGGGCAGGTCGAACGCGGTGAGCTCGTCGGCGACCGGGGCGTAGTTGCCCCGCGTAAAGAACTCGCCGGTGCCGAACAGAGCCGAGGTGTCGGAGGTCGTTTCGGTCATGAGGTCTCCTATCGCTATGCGCCAAATCTGACATGTCTGTTCTGACATGTCAAGAGTGGGAGGTAGCATTCTGAATGTGAGCTTGCGAATCGCCGCGCTCGGGCTGCTGGCCAAGCAGCCCGGCAGCGGATACGACCTGCTGAAGTTGTTCGAGAAGTCGTTGGCCAATGTGTGGCCCGCGACCCAGAGCCAGCTCTACGGCGAGCTCAACAAGCTGGCAGAGTCCGGGCTCATCGAGGTGAGCGCCGTCGGCCCCCGCGGGCGCAAGGAGTACCGCATCACCGACACCGGCCGTGAAGAACTTCAGCGGTGGGTGCTGCACCCCGAAGACGATCCGCCGCAGCGTAGTTCGGCACTGCTGCGGGTCTTTCTGCTCGGCGAGGTCCCACCGCAGCAGGCACGCCGTCACATGATCGCCCTCGCCGAACACTCCGACGCGGAGGTCGAACGGCTGCAGGCGTTGAACGATTCGCTGGACTGGGACGACGACGCCAGTTCGTTCTTCGCGAGGGCGGCCCTGGAGTACGGCCTGCGGGTCAACGCGATGCAGGCCGACTGGGCACGCTGGGTGATCGCCGAGCTCGACCGGCGCCGGCCTGCGGAGTCGTCGGGATCCGACATGCCAGAACTGGCTCGCGAAAAAACGTAAGGCGCGGGCCGCGCCGCCGCTCCTACCCATGAGAGCGACCCACAGGGGGTCGCGATCAGGCAAAGGAGCACATCATGAACACCACATCCTGCAAGTCCCGCACCAAGTCCGTCGTGGCCGGAGTCGGCTTCGCCGCGGCAACGCTGCCCGCAATTCTGTTCTCGGGCACCGGAACTGCCAATGCAGAAGCCGCTGTCGTTCCATTCAGCGACGCGCTGGGCGTCAGCGTGCACGTCGTCTCGGTCGGCCCGAGCCCGAGCAGCGGCTGGTGCCAGTACACCGCGGAGCCGGCGTTCGTGCCGCCGGGCGTCCTGCCGCCGCTGCCCGTCTACGACGTGCCGTTCTATCTGCAGGCCAACGCCGTTCACAAGTTGTGGTTCCCCGGCATCCAGACCGGCACGATCTGGAACGTCGACGTCGAGTGCGAGCACGGCGGCGACTCGTTCAACATCCCCGTGAAGTACTGAACGACCGCTCGGCGTTGCATCACGATAGCTTCCGATATATCGTTGACGTATCGGAAGCGCAGGGGGCGCTTCCCTGGACGAGAGGTTTTCTCCATGACTTTCTCCCCTTTCTCCAAGGGAGACCCATTGACCCCACCGCTCGGCGGATTCGGCTTCGGGTTCGGCCCGCAGCAGCGCCGCGCACTGCACGAGCAGCGGCGCCAGGCCCGTCACGAACTCCGCGAGCACCTTCGTGAGCACGCTGCCGACCGGCACGGCCCGTTCGGACCCGGCTTCGGCCCCGGGTTCGGATTCGGGCCGGGCCGCGGCGGTGGCTTCGGTTTCGGCTTCGACCCGCGCGGCGGCTTCGGCTTCCCCGGCGGGCGCGGTCCGCGCGGCGGCCGACGCGGCAAGCGCGGCGACGTGCGCGCCGCGATCCTCGTGCTGTTGGCCGACCGTCCGATGCACGGCTACGAGATGATCCAAGAGATCTCCGAGCGCAGCGGCGATCTGTGGCGACCCAGCCCTGGTTCGGTCTACCCGACGCTGCAGTTGATGGTCGACGAGGGCCTCATCGTCGGCACCGAAAGTGAGGGCAGTAAGCGGCTTTTCGAGCTCACCGACGAGGGCCGCGCCGCGGCCGAGAAGGTTGAGACGCCGCCCTGGGAGGAGATCGCTGAGGGCGTCAACCCCGGCCATCTCAACCTGCGCACCGCCGTCGGCCAGCTGATGGGCGCGGTGGCGCAGTCCGCCTACACCGCCAGCGAGGACCAGCAGCAGCGCATTGGCGACATCCTCAACAATGCCCGCCGCGACATCTACAACATCCTCGGCGAGACGGAGTAAACCCTCACTATTGCGTGCCGGTCGGAATAAGCCCAGCGGGAATGGTGTACGAAAGTTACATGCCGAACACCACTTTCCCGCTGGGCTCTTTTCGTGTCGGTCGCGTCGGATTCGGCGCCATGCAGCTGCCGGGTCCCGGGGTCTTCGGCCCGCCCCGCGATCGAGAACAGGCGCTCGCCGTCCTGCGCCGGGTTATCGAATTGGGCATCAACCACATCGACACCGCGCAGTTCTACGGACCCAACGTCGCCAACGAACTCATTCGCGAGGCGCTGCACCCCTATCCGCCGAACCTGGCGATCGTCACCAAGGTCGGCGCGCGCCGCGACGACGCCGGCGCCTGGCTGCCTGCGCAGGAACCCGACCAGTTGCGGGCCAGCCTCGAGGAGAACCTCAGCACGCTTGGCACCGACAAGCTGGCCGCGGCCAACATTCGCGCGCACGACGCCGAAGCAGAAGGCCATGCGCCCGCCCCGGTGAACCGCGAACTGTTCGAGCGGCAACTCGACGCGATGATCAAGGCCCGCGACGAAGGGTTGATCGGCGGAATCGGTCTGAGCCACATCACGCTTGAGCATCTGCAGATCGCGTTGGACCGCACCGAGATCGTCTGCGTGCAGAACGCCTACAACCTCGTCGACCGCAGCTCTCAACCGGTGCTCGACGCGTGCGTTGCGCACGACATCGCGTTCGTGCCGTTCTTCCCGCTCGGGTCCGCGTTCGTCGCCGACAATCCGGTGCTCGGCCATCCGGCCGTCACGCGCGAGGCGGCCCGACTCGGGCGCACGCCCGCGCAGATCGCCCTGGCGTGGACGCTTTCGGTCGCACCGAACATACTGCTGATCCCCGGCACGTCATCGTTGGCGCACCTGGAGGAGAACACCGCGGTCGCCGACATCGAGTTGGACGACGCCGCCAGACGCGAACTCGACGACGCAGCATAGCGATTTCGGCGCGCTAACGGGCGCTCAGCGCACCTGAGCGCGCCGAAATCACTCGACGTCGACCCAGTCGAAAGTGCGCTCCACCGCTTTGCGCCAACCCGCGTACCCCTTGGCGCGCTGCTCCTCGCTCCAGTTCGGCGTCCAGCGCGTGTCCTCCTGCCAGTTGGACCGCAGATCGTCGGGGTTCTCCCAGAAGCCGACGGCCAGTCCCGCCGCATAGCCCGCACCGAGCGCAGTCGTCTCGGCGACAACGGGTTTCACGACATCGACGCCCAGCACGTCGGCCTGGATCTGCATGCACAGGTCGTTGGCGGTGATGCCGCCGTCGACCTTCAGCACATCCATGTGCACACCGGAGTCGGCCTCCATCGCGTCGACGACGTCGCGGCTCTGATAGCAGATCGCCTCCAGCGTGGCCCGAGCCAGATGCGCGTTGGTGTTGAACCGCGACAGCCCGACGATCGCGCCACGCGCATCGGAGCGCCAGTAGGGCGCGAACAACCCGGAAAACGCAGGCACGAAATACATCCCGCCGTTGTCCTCCACCTGCCGCGCCAGCGCCTCACTCTGCGCCGCGCCGCTGATGATGCCCAGCTGGTCGCGCAGCCACTGCACGGCCGAACCGGTGACGGCGATCGAACCCTCAAGGGCGTAAACGGGTTTCGCGTCGCCGAACTGATAGCACACCGTCGTCAGCAGCCCGTTGCGCGACCGCACGATCTTCTCGCCGGTGTTGAGCAGCAGGAAATTGCCGGTGCCGTAGGTGTTTTTCGCCTCGCCCGCGTCGAGGCAGACCTGCCCGACCATCGCGGCCTGCTGATCGCCCAAGATGCCCGTCAGCGGCACCTGCCCGCGCAGCGGTCCCTCGTCGCGGGTGATGCCGTAGGACTCCGGGCACGACGAGGGCTTGATCTCGGGCAGCATCTGCCGCGGGATGCCGAAGAACGACAGCAACTCGTCGTCCCAGTCCAGCGTCTCGAGGTCCATCAGCATCGTGCGGCTGGCGTTGGTGACGTCAGTGACGTGGACGCCGCCGCGCGGCCCGCCGGTCAGGTTCCACACCACCCACGAGTCGGCCGTGCCGAAGATCGCGTCGCCCTTCTCGGCGTCCTCGCGAACACCCTCGACGTTCTCCAGGATCCACTGCACCTTGCCGCCGGCGAAGTAGGTGGCGGGCGGCAGACCCGCCTTGTGCCGGATGACGTCGCCGCGGCCGTCGCGGTCCAGCGCTGACGCGATGCGGTCGGTGCGGGTGTCCTGCCACACGATCGCGTTGTAATACGGCCGTCCGGTCTTGCGGTTCCACACCAGCGACGTCTCGCGTTGATTGGTGATGCCAAGCGCCGCAGGGTCATTGGCCGCCAGCTTCGTCTTGTTGAGCACCGACGTCAGCACTGATGCGGTGCGCTCCCAGATTTCCACCGGGTTGTGCTCGACCCAGCCGGCCTGCGGCAGGATCTGCTCGTGCTCAAGCTGGTGGCGGCCTACTTCGGCGCCGTCGTGGTCGAAGATCATGCAGCGCGTACTGGTGGTGCCCTGGTCGATCGCTGCCACAAACTCTGCCAACTACCTGCTCCCCTCTTGACGGCTCCAGTCGTCCATGATGGACTACATGGCTCGCGCACTCGTCGACATTGACCGCATGCCCCGCGGCGGCCCGAACGCATCGTGCGTGGACCGGCTGCTGGAGACCGACCGCCTGGAGTATCTCGACCGCGACGACGTCGACGAGAAGACCAAGCGCAGCGTGATCCGGGCGCTGGAGTGGACCGGCGAGGCGTTCGGCAACACCGAGAAGTTCGCCCGCATCGCCCTCGACGAAGTGGCCGAGGTGCCCGACCCGAAGATCCTCGAACTCGGTGCGGGCCACGGCGGGCTGTCGCGCAAACTGCTCGACTGGCACCCCACCGCCGAACTCACCGTCACCGACGTCGAACCGGTGTCTGTGAAGGCGATCGCCGCAGGTGACCTCGGCGAACATCCCCGGGCGACCGTCCGTGAGATCGACGCGACGGCGATCGACGCTCCCGACGGGAGCTTCGACCTGGCGGTTTTCGTGCTGTCGTTTCACCACCTGCCGCCGTCGCTGGCCGCCCGCGTGCTCGCCGAGGGCACCCGGGTCGCGACCAAGTTGCTGATCATCGACCTGCCGCGGCCGCCGTCGCCGCTGCACATCGTGCGGCTGGCGACCATGCTGCCGTTCGCGCCGTGGATCCCGTTCGTGCACGACGGTGTGATCAGCTCGTTGCGCACCTACAGCCCGTCGGCGCTGCGCGCGCTCGCCGACCACGCGTCGGCCGACATCGAGTTGCGCGGCGGCCTGATCAGCCCGCAGATCGCGGTGGTGCGCAGGCGTCAGTCCCGATAGCGCATGCGGTGGCCGCCGCCCCAGTCGGCGCCGTTGGAGATGATCACCAGCAGGAAGATCGCGTAGAAGATCACCAGCAACAGCAGCAGCCCGCCGGCGATCCACAGCGACAGCTGGCCCAGCCTGCGCACCCGGTCGGACGCATACTGCGCGCCGGCGTAGTTGCCCGCCGCCCACAGCGGATACACGTTGAACGCGTGGGTGAACGCGGAGAACGACAGCGGCCAGAAGAACAACACGGAGGCGACCGCCCAGCCCACGTTGTGCGGCGGCGGACCGGGCGGCGGCGGAGGCGGCCCGCTGGGTGCCGTGCTGGGCGGGGTGCCGGGCGGTGTCGGCATTTCGGTGGTGTTCTCGGACTCGGTCATCGCGATGAGACCCCCTTCGATGGTTTGCGTTGTTCCACGCAGTTGTTCCACGCGGTTGTTCCACGAACACGTGACGCAACCTTCGAAACTACTGCCATTGGGGACGCCCGTCAGATCGTGACCGAGGATCCGCGCTCCAATTCGACGATGCGGTCGGCGATTCCGCGTTGTTTCATCTCGTCGACGAAGTCGGACAGCGGTGAGGCGAACACACCGTAATCGTCGAAGTGCACCGGGATCATCTTCGGCAGCTTGAGCTTGTTGACGAGCTCGGCGCCCTGGCGGCCGTCCATGGTGACGGTCAGCCCGAACGGCAGGTGCCTGCCGAACGGCAGCCGGGTGCCGCCGAGGTGCAGCACTCCGAGGTCGACGGCGGAAAACCGCAGCGGAATCTCGTCGAGCTCGTCTACCAGCAGGGTGTCGCCGGAGACGTAGAGGCGACGGGTCTTCTCACCCCTGCTGAACTCGATCATGCTGCCCATCACCGGCGGCAGGAAGCGATGCACCGGCGCGCGGGCGTGCCTGCCCGGCAGCGCGGTCACGTTGACGATCGTGTCGCCGCGCACGATGTTGTGGGTCTGCCACGTCGACAGGCCGAACGCCGACACAAACCCGCGGCGGCCGAGCCGTTTCGCGGCGTGCGGCGTGGTCAAGATGGGCATTTCATGGTCGAGTTCGGTGGTGGCCCTGCGGTCCCAGTGATCGCCGTGCATGTGCGACAGCACCACCGCCTCGATTTCGGGCAGTTGGTCGATGTCGACGGCGGGGTTCTTCAGCCGCCGGGACAGCAGCCCGTAGCCCAGGTAGGCATGCTCGCCCTGGTGCAGGAAATTGGGGTCGGTCAGCAGGGTGACCCCG
Source organism: Mycolicibacterium agri (assembly GCF_002553505.1). Lineage (GTDB taxonomy): Bacteria > Actinomycetota > Actinomycetes > Mycobacteriales > Mycobacteriaceae > Mycobacterium > Mycobacterium agri. The sequence continues at coordinate 26,094 of NZ_PDCP01000016.1, forward strand.
CCACCGGAGATCAGCGTGGTGGCGTTGCCGATGAAGGTGACGGTGACTTCCATCGCCGGGGGCTACCCGTCGCGCGGCAATTTATGCAGATTCGCTTGCGCGCGCGTCACCGACGCTGTTCCATCGGCGGTGTGGGCGAAGAGGTCGAGCGCACCGAATACAGCCGTGCGCACCGCCGCGAGTACCGGCGCAAGGTCCAGCTGTGCCTGGACGTCTTCGAGACGATGCTGGCCCAGTCCAGTTTCGAGTTCGAACGCCCGCTGACGGGCATGGAGATCGAGTGCAATCTGGTCGACTCCGACTATCAGCCTGCGATGAGCAACTCCGAGGTGCTGAGGTCGATCGCCGACCCCGCATATCAAACCGAATTGGGCGCCTACAACATCGAATTCAACGTGCCGCCGCGGCCGCTGCCCGGGCGGGCCGCCTTGGAGCTGGAGTCCGATGTGCGGGCCAGCCTCAATGCCGCCGAGAAGAAGGCGAACTCGCAGGGCGCGCACATCGTGATGATCGGAATTCTGCCGACGCTGATGCCCGAACACCTTGCCGGCGAGTGGATGAGCGAGTCGACGCGGTATCAGGCGCTCAACGACTCGATTTTCGTCGCGCGCGGCGAGGACATCCAGATCGACATCGCCGGTCCGGAGCGGCTCAGCCTGCAGACCGCCTCCATCGCACCCGAATCGGCGTGCACCAGCATGCAACTGCACCTGCAGGTGTCCCCCGCGGATTTCGCGAAGTACTGGAACGCCGCGCAGGTGCTGGCCGGTCCGCAACTGGCGCTGGGCGCCAACTCGCCGTACTTCTTTGGCCATGAACTGTGGGCCGAGACCCGCATCGAGCTGTTCACGCAGGCCACCGACACCCGGCCCGACGAGTTGAAGACGCAAGGGGTGCGCCCGCGCGTCTGGTTCGGCGAGCGGTGGATCACGTCGATCTTCGACCTGTTCGAGGAGAACGTGCGCTACTTCCCGTCGCTGCTGCCCGAGATGTCCGACGAGGACCCGGTCGCAGAACTGGCCGAGGGCCGCACCCCGAAGCTGGCGGAGCTGCGGCTGCACAACGGCACGATCTACCGCTGGAACCGGCCGGTGTATGACGTCGTGGACGGGCGACCACATCTGCGGGTGGAGAACCGTGTGCTGCCCGCGGGCCCGACGGTGGTCGACATGATGGCCAACTCGGCGTTCTACTACGGCGTGCTGCGGACCTTGTCCGAGGAGGACCGGCCGTTGTGGACGAAGATGAGTTTCTCTGCGGCACACCAGAATTTCCTCGAGGCCGCCCAGCACGGCATGGACGCCAGGCTGTACTGGCCCGGCATGGGCGAGGTGACGCCCGACGAGCTTGTGCTGCGGCAGCTAATCCCGTTGGCGCGCGAGGGTTTGCGCGGCTGGGGCGTGGCCGACGAGGTCGCCGACCGCTATCTCGGCGTGATCGAGGGCCGCGCGAAGACCGGGCGCAACGGCGCGGTGTGGCAGGTCGAGACCGTGCGGGCGTTGCAGGAGCGCGGGATGGCGCGGCCCAAGGCGCTGGCCGAGATGCTGCGGCTGTACTGCGAGCGGATGCACAGCAACGAACCCGTGCACACATGGGACATCAGCAGTTGATGGCCGCGATCCGGATGCTGGTGGCCGTTGTCGCCGTCGCGGCAGGCCTTTACGCCATGCCCGCTGCGGCCGCCGATCCCGTCGAATTCGGTCTGGGTCAGGGGTTCACGCTCGGCGGCGGTCAGGAAGCCATCGGGGACGGCCTGCGGGTGCAGTTCACCGACGTGTTGGAGGATTCCCGCTGCCCGACCGAGGTGCAGTGCTTCTGGTCGGGTCAGGCCCGCATCGCCGTGCTCGTGCAACCGCCCGGAAGTCCGCCCGTCACAACGGAATTCAACACCAACCCGGCGCCCGGCCAGAATCGGCAGACGGTGGAGGTGGGCGGGTATCGCGTTGAGTTGACGGCGTTGCAGCCGCATCCGCGCACCCCGGGCGAGACGATCCCGTTCGGCGACTACCGCGCGACGCTGGTGGTGCACACGGCGTAGCGGTCACACCTCTTCGGTCGCGTCGGCCAGCGCGTCGCGGAAGGTAGCGAGGTCCTCGGCGCTGGTGTCGACGTGCGGGGTCAGCCGCAGCACGGGCGCGGCCAGTTCGAACGGCGCGCGCTGCACCTCGGCGTGGGTGGTGACGATGCCGCGCTCGGCGACCAACCAGTCCCGCACCCGCTGCGGGTCGGCGCCATTGGTCGGTGCCAGCGTGGTGATCGCCGTCGGCTCGCCGACGGGTTCGACGACGCGCCAGCCGTCGACATCGGCCAGCGCCTCGCGGGTGAGCTTGCCGACGGCGGCCAGTGCGGCGCGCATGGTCTCCGCGCCGGCCGCGAGATATTCGCCCAGCGCGACCGAAAGACCCACCTGCGCAGCGAGACTGGTCTCGCCGTGTTCGAGCCGTTGCAGCACGGTCATGGGCAGGTTCCAGTCGGCGGGCGGTAGCCGCGGCCGCAGCCGCTGCGCCAGCGCGGGCCGGATCGCGAGCATGCCGACGCCGCGCGGGCCCGCAAGCCATTTGCGGGACGACGAGTAGACGGCGTCGGCTCCCACGGCGCAGTCCAGGTGTCCGAGCGCCTGCGCGGCGTCGATCACCAGTGGCACATCGAGGCCGCGGCACGTCTCGGCCAACTCACGGGCGGGCTGGGCGATGCCGCGGTGGCTGGCCAGCGCGGTCAGGTGCACGATTGCCGGCGGATCGGCCGCCAGCATGGCGGCGGTGGCGTCGACGAGCAGCCGACCGGACCCGTCGGCCGGTAACGCCCGCACGTCGAATCCGTTGGCTGCCATCAGCGCGAGGTTCGGGCCGTACTCCCCCGGCACGCAGGCCACGGTGCGCGGCCCGGTCCAGCTGCTCAGCAGCAGGTCGAGCGAGTGGTTGGAGCCCGTGGTGTAGATGACGTCGTCGGCCGTCATCCCGGTGAGCGCGGCGACGGCGGACTTGCCTGCGTCGAGCGCGGGCGCGGCGGCCGCCGCGGCGACGTATCCGCCGACTTCGGCTTCGTGGCGCATGTGTTGAGCGACGGCGTCGATGACGGCGAAGCTCGGCCGCGAGCAGGCACCGCTGTCGAGGTGCAGCCCGGCGACTTTCGGACGTGCGGCCCGCCAGCGTTCGGCGAGCGCACTCATTTGACCGACAGCGACAGACCGAAGTCGCCGGCCCGGTCGGTCCACCAGTGCGTGCGGCGCAGGCCCGCTGCGGCCAGTTCGGCCGTGACGCCGTCGGGGCGGAACTTGCACGACACCTCGGTCAGCATCTCCTCGCCGGCGGCGAAGTCGACGGTCAGGTTCAGCGCGGCGACGTGGACCCGCTGCGCGGTGGACGCGCGCAGCCACATCTCGATGCGCTCCTCGGCGGGATTCCACCGGGCCACATGGTCGAACGCGTCGAGGTCGAAGTCGGCGTCGAGTTCGCGGTTGACCACCGCGAGCACGTTGCGGTTGAACCGCGCGGTGACACCGGCGCTGTCGTCGTAGGCGCGGACCAACCGGTCGGTGTCCTTGACCAGGTCGGTGCCCAGCAGCAGCGTGTCGCCAGGTTGCAGCGTGTCCGACAGCGTCGACAGAAAATCGGCCCGCGGACCCGGCGTGAGGTTGCCGATCGTCGACCCGAGGAACACCACCAGCCGGCGGCCCACCCGCGGAAGCTTGCCGAGGTGCTCCTCGAAATCCCCGCAGACGGCGTCGATTTCGATGCCCGGATACTCGTCGAGGATGGCCGAGCCTGCCGCCTGGAGCACACCGGCGTCGACGTCGAACGGGATGAACCGGCGCAACGCGCCTGCGTCATGAAGGGCGTCCAACAGGAGCCTGGTCTTCTCCGAGGTGCCGCTGCCGAGCTCGATCAAGGTGTCCGCACCGGACGCGGCGGCGATTTCCGCGGCACGCGCGCGCAGGATCTCGGCCTCGGACCGGGTCGGGTAGTACTCCGGCAACCGGGTAATCTGATCGAACAGGTCGCTGCCGACCGAGTCGTAGAACCACTTGGGCGGCAACGACTTCGGCGTCTGCGTCAGGCCTTCGCGCACGTCGCGGCGCAGAGCCACGGCGGCGGAGTCGGCGGCCAGGTAGTTGGACAGCGACAGGGTCATGCCGATCCTTTCAGCGCGGTCAACTCCACACCGCAGTCGGTGGCGGTCACCAGGTGCCGGTCGGGAACTTCGACCCAGCGGTTGTCGTCGTCGAAGGGTTCGCTGGCCACCACCACACCGTCGTCTCCGCGGAGCACAAACAAGGTGTCGCCCCATGTGGTGGCAAGGAGTTGAGATCCGTTGCCCGCCAGGATGTTCAGCCGCGCATTGGGATCGGCCGCGGCGACCTCAATGATGGTGTCGGCCAACGCGTCGAGCCCGCGGCTGCATATCAAGGCGGCCAGTAGCGCGCTGTCGTTGGTGGATTCGGCCGCCGACGACGCGGGCAGCACCGCACGATCCACCAGCCCGTTGTGCGACAGCAGCCAGCGCCCGTCGCTGAACGGCGCCGACGCCGACGCCTCGATCGGCATGCCGACGCTGGCCGACCGCACCGCGGCCACCACGCATCCGCTGCGCAGCACGGGCGCCACCGACGCGAACGACGCGTCGCCCCACAGCGGTGCGGCGCTGCGCCAGCGTCGCGCGACACCGTCGTCGTCGAAGAATCCGACGCCCCAGCCGTCGGCGTTCATCAGGCCGTGCTTCTGCCGCCGCGGCGAATACGATTGCACGAGAAGGCCATACGGGGGATCCAGCACCAGCGACGCCACTGAACGCGGCTCACCCAGCCAGGCGAGGTGCCGACACATCAGGCGTCCCAAGCCAATCGCAGGCCGCTGAAGATCTGCCGCCGGATCGGGTGGTCCCAGTTGCGGAAACTCGGCCGCAGGATGTCGGCGGCGACGGCCCACGAGCCGCCCCGCAACACCTTGTAGTCCCCGTCGAAGAACGGTTGGCTGTATTGCTCGTAGAGCATCGGGGTGAAACCGGGCCACGGCCGCAGCGGCGACGACGTCCATTCCCATACGTCGCCAAGCATCTGTTCGGCGCCGTACGCCGACGCACCGGCGGGATAGGCGCCGACCGGCGCGGGCCGCAGCGCGTGACCGCCGAGGTTCGCCAGGGAGTCAGTGGGTTCGGATGCGCCCCAAGGGAATCGGCGTCGCGCACCGGTGGCGGGGTCCCATGCGCACGCCTTCTCCCACTCGATCTCAGTGGGCAGCCGCGCGCCCGCCCATGCCGCGTAGGCCTCGGCCTCGAAGTAGGTGATGTGCTGGACCGGCTCGTCGGCGGGGATGTCTTCGACGTGCCCGAAACGGGTGCGGGTGCCGTCGCCGTTCCAGAGCTGCGGCGCGACCAGGCCGGCCTGTTTGCGGTGTGCCCACCCGCGCTCGGACCACCAGCGCCGCTCCCGGTAGCCGCCGTCGTCGATGAACTGCTGCCACTCCCCGTTGGTGACCGGCACGCGCGCGATGCGGAAGCTCGGCACGTCGACCCAGTGCGCGGGACGCTCGTTGTCCAGCGAGAGCGGTTCGGTGACGGCGTCCACGCCGAGCAGGAACGGCCCGCCCGGCACCAGCACCGAGGTTCCGGCCACGTCGGGCCTGCCGTGCGGCAGCGGTGTGCCGGGGTCGAGCAGCGGTGGGCCCGAGCGCAGATTCAGCGCCTGCAGCATGGTTTCGTCGTGCTGGTTCTCATGGCTGACCGTGAGCCCGAAGTTGAATGCCGCTGCGGGGTCGTCGTCGGGCAGCGCGTCGAGGACGCCGAGCGTCTTGTCACGCACCGTCGCGCAGTAGGTGCGGGCGTCCGACGGTGGCAGCAGCGGCAGGTCGACGCGACTGGCCCGGGGGTTCTGGAAGGCGTCGTAGAGCCGCTCCACATCGGGTGCCAGCATGCCGGGCCGACGCGGGTCGTTGTCGCGAAGCAGCCACAGCTCCTCCTGCCACCCGATATGCGCGAGATCCCAGACCAGTGGGCTCATCAGAGGGTCGTACTGGCGGCGCAGCTCGGCGTCGTCGATTTCGACCAGCCGTAAGGTGCGCTTACGCGCCTTGGTCAGCTGGAGTGCCAGTGTTTCGCGTTCAGTCACAAATCCCCTCGGGCCAGATCGGTGACCGCGGCGGCGATCCCGTTGGCCACCACCTGGTCGGAGAAGTCGTCGGCCGGGCTTCGGCCTTGTTCAACCGAACGCACCAGCAGTTGCATCGATTCCGTGAGTTCGGCAGGTGCGCGGTCGGCGGCCGCTTGCACGCATCGGGTGGCGGCCTTGTGCAACAGCCGGTCGCCGAGCCCGGTTTGGGCGGCGCGGTCCCACGCCGTCGCGACGGGTTCGGTGGCCTCGGCGGCGATGTCGGCGGCGGCCGGGTCGTCGAGCAGGGTGGTGAGCGTGAAAACCACTGCGGGCCACAAAGCGTCCGGGACGCTGTCGAGGTAGCGGATCTCCAGGAATCGCCGGGGACGCACCGGCGGGAACAACGTCGTCAGGTGGTATTCGAGGTCGGCAGGCGTGGGTCGGCGGCCGCCGAGCAACACCCGCCCGTCGGCCCAGTCGGCGAACGGCACCCAGTCGGTGACGGCGACCGCGTCGACCTCCGGCGTGGGATGCACCAGCATCACCGGCGCCTTCATCGCGTAGCGGGCCCAGTCGCCGGCCGGGTCGTCGCCGACGCCGAGGATCGGCCCGCACCGCGCTGCGTCGAGTTGGCTCCACACCCACTGGCGCGAGCTGCGCCAGCCGGTGAACCGCCCGCTGAGCAGCGGCGAGTGCGCCGCCAGCGACACCATGGTCGGGCCGAGAGCATGGGCAAGCCCGACCCGGGCTGCCCATCCCTCCCGCGGGCCTGCCTCGAGGTTCACCTGCACCGAGGCCGTCGAGGTCATCATCGCCGCGCCCGCGGCGCCGGTCTGGCTGGCGGCGAAGAACTTCTCCATCGCGAAGTAGCGGTCGCCGGGATGGACGCGTTTGGCCGGGCGCAGCGGATCGGCGCCCAGCAGCACCAGGCCCAGGCCCGCCTCGGCGAACGCCGCGCGCAGCACCGCCCGGTCGGCGGCCATCGCTTTGATCGCGGGCAGCGCGCCGTCGGCGGGCTGGCCGGACAGTTCGACGGCGCCGCCGGGCTCGACGGTGATGCGGCTGCCGCCGGGCAGTGGTCCGACACCGGCGATGGCGGCGGTCAACTCGGCCCAGTCAGGGCGGCGCGCGGGATTTTTCAGGTCGACGCAATGCGCCTCGACCTCCAGGCCCACCCGGCCGACCGGACCGTCGGCCAGACACATCTCGCCGATCTGGCGGGCCGCACTGTTGGCGCTGGTCAGCTCGAGTTGATCGACGTCAGGACCGTGACCTTCGGCCAGGTCGGTCGAGACGGTGTGGGTCATGCCAGCCACCCTTCCCGGGTCTGGACGATCGCGGCCTTTCGTCCATCTTGGGCGAGCCCACTGACAATTTCCCGTCCATTTTCGGTGACGAGACGATGACGTCTGGCCGAAATCGCCGCGAGCTATTGGCCCAATGTGTTCTGCATCGCGCCTGCCAGCACGTTCACCGCGGGTCCGCCGTTGCCGGGCTGACACACTTTCGCCTGTAGCAGAACGTTCTCCCGCAGCCGGGTGGTGTTGAAGCAGCGCCGGTCGGTGCCGGCTTCCTGCTTCACCCAGTCGGCCTCGGTGGCCGTCGCCGGACCGCCGGTGAACGACCACACCTGTGTGGTGAGGTTGTCCAGATGCATGGCCGTGGTCTGACCCGAACATCCGACGGTGCGGTCGACGACGCGGTGGAATGCTCGCTCGGCGGCCTCGTTGGTGGCGAACACGCCGACGGCCTGCTTGACGAAGTGGGTCTGATCGGTCGGCGACTCCTGCGTCGCCGCGCCGTTGAACGACGCCAGGTCGGGGTCGAGGTAGACCTCCGGCAAGCCGATGTCGGCCCAGTTGTTGCACACCGGGTTGTCGACCCAGAACGTCTGGACCGGGTCGTCCATCATCGACTCGGACCGCATTGTCGCGCCGACGATGTTGCCGACAGATCCCTTGCCGAGCACGGCGTAGTTCACCACGCCGGGATCAGACGGCCGGGCGTCCGCGGGGGCGGCCACAGCGAGGCCGACCGCCAGACCGACGCCGGCGAGGGCGGCGGTTCGCATGTGGTCAGACCTTCGCGGACAGCTTGACGTCGATGTTGTTGCGGGTGGCCTTCGAGTATGGGCAGACCTCGTGGGCCTTCTTCATCAGCTCCTCGGCCTGGCTCTGCTCGAGCCCGGGCAGATAGCCGATCAGGTGCGCGTTGATGCCGAAGCCGCCGTCGGAATCCTTGCCGAAGCCGACCTGCGCGGTGATGCCGGTGGCGTCGTCGAGATCGATCTTCTCGTTGCGGGCGACGAGGCGCAGCGCGCCGAGGAAGCATGCGGCGTAGCCGGCCGAGAACAGCTCTTCGGGGTTGGTGCCTTCGCCGCTGCCGCCCGCCTCCTTGGGCGGCCGGGTGTCCAGATCGATGCGGCCGCTCGAAGACTTCACGTGGCCGTCGCGGCCACCTCCGGTTGCGGTGGACTCTGACGTGAAAATGACTTCGATGCTCATGGGCTTGATCATGCCAGCAGACGGCCAGACGGCAAGACGCCCCGGTCACCATGGGCTGCGGGGATGACCGGGGCGTCCGTCGGTTGGCCTAGATAATTGGCCTAGGTAATCGGCTACGCGCCGTTGCCGTCGAGTTTCGCGCGCACACCTTCCTCGACTTTCTTGCCCAGATCGGGGTCGACGTTGCGCCAGTACTCGAACACCCGCGACAGCACGGGCTCGCGCACACCCTTCGACACGTGGCCGACGATGTTGTGCACGAGGCGATCTCGCGCAGCGTCGTCGAGCACCTCGCGGACCAGGGTGCCCGCCTGACCCCAGTCGTCATCGTCGCGGCGCAGTGAATAGGCGGCGCGCACCATGTCGCCGTCGGATGCCCAGTGCACCTCGGCGGCGCGCCTCGGGTCGACTTCCGGCCCGCCCATCGAGTTCGGCGTGTACACCGGGTCGGTGACGTTGCGGATGCGCATCGCGCCGTCCTTGGAGTAGGCGCGGACCTCGACGCGCGGCTCGTTGACCGGGATCTGCTTGTAGTTCACCCCGAGCCGGGCGCGGTGCGCGTCGGAGTAGGAGAACCCGCGGGCCAGCAGCATCTTGTCCGGGCTCAGACCGGTGCCGGGCACCAGGTTGTTCGGCTCGAACGCGGCCTGCTCGATCTCGGCGTGGTAGTCGGTGACGTTGCGGTTCAGCGTCATCTTGCCAACCTCGTGCAGCGGGTAATCGCCGTGCGGCCACACCTTGGTCAGGTCGAACGGGTTGAACCGGTAGGTCTTGGCCTCCTCGAACGGCATGATCTGCACATACAGCGTCCAGCTCGGGAAGTTGCCCTCCTCGATGGCCGTGTACAGGTCGCGCTGGTGGTAGTCGGCGTCCTCACCGGCGAGGCGATCTGCTTCCTCCTGTGTCAGGAAGTCGATGCCCTGGTCGGTCTTGAAATGGTATTTGACCCAGAACAACTCGTTGTTGGCGTTGATCCAGCTGTAGGTGTGGCTGGAGTAGCCGTTCATGTGGCGCCACGTCTTCGGGATGCCGCGATCGCCCATCAGCCAGGTCACCTGGTGCGCCGACTCCGGCGACAGCGTCCAGAAGTCCCACTGCATGTGGTGGTCACGCAGGTTCGACCTCTGCAGGCGCTTCTGGCTGCGGATGAAGTTCTGGAACTTCATCGGATCGCGCACGAAGAAGATCGGGGTGTTGTTGCCCACCATGTCGAAGTTGCCTTCGCTGGTGTAGAACTTCAGCGCGAAACCGCGTGGATCACGCCACGTGTCTGGGCTGCCGCGTTCGCCGGCCACCGTCGAGAACCGCGCCACCATCTCGGTTTTCACGCCGGGCTGCAGGAACGCCGCTCGCGTGTACTGGCTGACGTCCTGAGTCACTTCGAACACGCCGTAGGCACCGCCACCTTTGGCGTGCGGTTGGCGCTCCGGGATGCGTTCCCGGTTGAAGTTGGCCATCTGCTCGATCAGGTAGTGGTCCTGCAGCAGGATCGGACCGTCCGGCCCTACGGTCAACGAGTGCTCGGCGCTGGGGGCCGGGGCACCGGAATCGGTCGTCGTGAACTTCGTCGCGGGATTCGTCGTGGGATTCTCAGCCATCCTCCCCTTCTCCTCACTGTGGTTGGTACTGTGGTTGGGCGGCCGGTCAGGCGGTTCCGCCCGCACGACACTCATTGCAAGTACCCCAAAACACGATCTCTGCCTCGTCGACTTCGAAGCCGTCGACTTTTGTGTGGTGAAGGCAGGGTGATTCGCCGACGACGCAGTCCACGTCGGCGATGCGGCCACAGTTGCGACACACCACATGGTGGTGGTTGTCGGCGATTCGGGTCTCGTAGCGGGCCGACGACCCTGCGGGTTCGATACGGCGGATGAGGCCGGCGTCGACGCATGCCCGCAGCACGTCATAGACGGCTTGCGTCGACACCGACCCCAATGTCTGACGGACCATGCCCGCCACGTCGTCAGCAGTCGAATGTGGTTTTGCCGCAACAGCTTCCAACACCGCGACGCGCGGCGCGGTGACCCGCAACCCCGCGGCTCGCAGCATCGTCTGAGGATCGGTTTCACGCGCGGCGGTCACATTGTCCAGTATCCGCGCATTCTGGAATCGGTCAAGAAAACCGCCCTGTGGTGCGCTTGATCAGGGCCTTGGCGCCGTTGTGGACGGGGTGGGCGACTGCGGCGACTCGGAGGCGCCGGGGCTGGGCCGTTCGAAGCCGGGGCCTGGGCGTTCAAAGCCTGGGCCGAAGTCGCGTCGGTGGTGGCCGAACCCCGGTCCCATCGGGAACATCGGCGGTCCGCCGCGATGGATGATCGCGAAGTCGCGATCGCCACGATGGTGGCCGCCACCCTTGGCCGAGTGCGTGCCGAGCACGAAGCCGCTGAAGAAGATGACGGCGACGATGAACACGATCCCGGCCACGATGCCGACCCACGCGGCGACGGCGGTCAGTCGTGAGCGCCGCGGTTGCAGCTCGGGTGCGACGTAGGCGGGCGGTGGTGGCGGCGGGGCGGTGGTAGCCGGGGTCGGCTGGGTTGTCGATTCGTCAGGTGTTCCGGTTGGTTCGCTCATACCTCAAAGCCTGCAAAGGCATTCGATGCGCTTCTCTTGAATTACTTATGAATCAGCTATGAAAGACCCGCCGTGTAAAAATCTGATCATGACCATTGCGGTGGGGGAGCCATGAGCGAGGATTCGCTGGTCGAACAGGCGCTTACCGGCGGGGCTCCTCAGCGTTTCGGTTGGTACCGCTTCTACTTCGAAGACGAACGTTGGGAATGGTCGCCCGAGGTGGCCCGCATCTACGGCTATGAACCAGGCACCGTCACGCCGACGACCCAACTTGTGCTGTCGCACAAGCATCCCGACGACTACGAGCACGTGGCCGCGACGCTGGACGAGATCCGGCGCACCCGCAAGCCGTTCAGCACCAGACACCGCATCGTCACCGTGTCCGGCGACACCCGCGAGGTCGTCGTCATCGGCGAACGCATGCACGACAACTCCGGACAGGTGATCGGCACCCAGGGCTTCTTCATCGATGTCACGCCGTCAGAGGAAACGCGCGCGGCGATCATTACCGAGGCGGTCGCCGAGATCACGGAGAACCGCGCGACCATCGAGCAGGCCAAAGGCATCCTCATGCTCGTCTACCGGATTCACGCCGACGCCGCGTTCGACCTGCTCAAGTGGCGTTCCCAGGAGACCAACGTCAAGCTGCGCGCGTTGGCAGAGCAGTTGGTCGCCGACGTGCGCACGTTGCACTACGACGAGACACTGCCGCCGCGTTCGACATTCGACCGGTTGCTGCTGACCGTGCACCAGCGGGTGCGGGCGAAGGCGGCGGGCCGGGATTCGGTGCCCGAATCGTAAGGGGGCTTTCCGCGGAGCGGCTCACCGCACGGACTTACCGCACGGACTTACCGCACGGATAGGAAAACCTGTCCCGCGGTCGGGCAGTTGTGGCTTGGTGGCTATTACCCCAGCGCCTCGTGATCATGACGATTGATCCCATGGAAGCGCAGAACGCTTTGACGAACGCCACCGCCGACGATTTCGGTGAGTGGCTGCGGTTGGCCCGGGAGGCCTTCACCGCGGTAGCGGCCGACGGCCGCACCGAGTTTCAGCCGCCGCGCTGGCGCTGACGCGTCAGTCCCAGGGCTTGAGCGGGTTGACGGCGAACTGGATGACCCGATACGGCGCGTTGGCGCGCGGCCCGGTGTTCCACTGGCTGATGAACACGCGCAGTTCGTCGAGCGTTGACCCCGGCGAGATGTAGCCGCCGTAGGGCTGGGCCAATCGGTTGACCTCCGGCGGCGGCAGCACCTCGGCGGGTTCGGGCCAGTCGCTGGCGTAGACGACGGTGGTCACCGGCGCGGTGCCCAGTTGAGTGGGATTCTCCGCCACCCGCACCTCCATGTTGCCGGTGGTGGCGTTGAAGTAGGACAGCACCGTCTTGCCGTCGATCTGGCGGATGCTCATCTCGCCGATCCGGTCCGGCCACAGCGGAGTCGGGGGGTTGTCCCAGCCGCTCTCGACGTTCCAGCCCTGCCAGGTGGACCGGTCGGTGAACGTCTCGCGCTTGGCGCGATACAGCACGACGGGGCCGCTGCGGTCGAAGTTGTTGGCCACGATATAGACCCATCCGGTCTCCGAATCCGGCGCGGGGATCGGGTCGTAGTAGCCGCTGATCTGGCTCTGCCTGCCGCCTTCGTACGACGCGTCGCGCAGCGAACCCGGCACCGTCGGCCACCCGCCGCGCGCCGGGTCGGGCTTGACCAACCGCGAGTTCAGCGGCCGCAGATCCTTCGCGACCGTCACCAACATGTAGTTCTCCCGGTTGATCTGCACCACGCCCGCGGGCAGCTGCGAGGCGCCGGGCTCCGCCGGATCGGCCAGCAACGGCTTGTCGATGCCGAACACGCCGTCGTAGCGCACTCCGGCGGGGTCGTCGATGGAGTCGGTCTCCACGTGCAACGCGATCGGCGAGTACCAGCCGCCGAACCCGACGCCCTGGCCGGCGAAACTGTCCCCGCACACCTGCAGGATGCCGCTGGGGAACTCCATGAACTCGCACAAGTCGGTGGCACCGATGCCGTAATCCCGTGTCGGCGTGCCGGTTCCGGCCGTAGGCCCGATGCGCAGCACCTGCCCAGGCGCGAGCGGCGGCAGCACCGGTGCGGGTATCGGCGACGGCTCCGCGTGCGCGACGGGTGCCGCCGTCAAACACGTCGCAACCAGCGCCGAAACGGCATTCCAGCAGAGAAACTGCGAGTAACGGCCTGCGTAGATTCCGTTTCGCGGCAAGGCAGGATGCGGGTCAGAGTTCGGCGGCCAGCAATTCGGCGATCTGAATGGTGTTCAGCGCGGCGCCCTTTCGCAAGTTGTCGCCGGACACGAACAGCGCGAGGCCGCAGCCCTCGGGCACGCCGGGATCCTGGCGGATGCGGCCGACGAGCGACTCGTCGACGCCGGCGGCGGCCAGCGGCGTGGGCACGTCGACAAGCTTCACGCCGGGCGCATCGGCGAGCAGTTCACGGGCCCGCTGCGGCGACAGGGGTTGCGCGAACTCGGCGTTGATCGACAGCGAATGGCCCGTGTACACCGGCACCCGCACACACGTGCCGCTCACCAAAAGCTCTGGGATGCCGAGGATCTTGCGGCTCTCGTTGCGCAGCTTCTGGTCCTCGTCGGTCTCGCCGGAGTCGTCGTCGACGAGCGAGCCGGCCAGCGGCACCACGTTGAACGCGATGGGTGCGACGTACTTGTTCGGCGGCGGGAACGCCAGCGCGCTGCCGTCGGCCACCAACTGCTTGCTGTCGCCGACCACCGCGGAGGCCTGGCTGAAAAGCTCTTCCACACCGGCGATTCCGCTGCCCGAGACGGCCTGATACGTCGAGGCCACCATGCGCACCAACTGCGCCTCGTCGTGCAGCGGCTTGAGCACGGGCATGGCGGCCATCGTCGTGCAGTTCGGGTTGGCGATGATGCCCTTTGGTCGATTACGGGCGTCGCGCTCGTAGTTGACCTCGCTCACCACCAGCGGCACGTCGGGGTCCTTGCGCCACGCCGACGAGTTGTCGATGACGACGGCGCCTGCCTCGGCGAACCGCGGCGCCTGCACCCGCGACATCGTCGCGCCCGCGGAGAACAGCGCGATGTCCAGCCCGGACGGGTCGGCGGTCGCGGCGTCCTCGACCTCGATCTCCTGCCCGCGGAACGACAGCTTCTTGCCCTGCGAGCGGGCCGACGCGAAGAACCGCACCGAGGTGGCGGGGAAGTCGCGTTCCTCGAGCAGCGTGCGCATCACCTGGCCGACCTGTCCGGTCGCGCCGACGACACCGATGTTGACCATTGATTCTCGCTCCTACCGTCCCGTGCCCGCGTACACGACCGCTTCCTCGTCGCCGCCGAGGCCGAACGCCTCGTGCAGCGCCGCGACGGCCTTGTCCAGTTCGGTGTCCTTGATCAGCACCGAGATCCTGATCTCGGAGGTGGAGATCAGGTCGATGTTCACGCCGACCTCGGCGAGCGCCTCGCAGAACGTCGCGGTGACGCCAGGGTGGCTGCGCATGCCTGCGCCGATCAGCGACACCTTGCCGATGTGATCGTCGTAGAGCACCTTGGTGAAGCCGATCTCCTCCTGCAGCGAGGTCAGCTTCTCGACCGCGCCCGGTCCGCTGTCGCGGGAGCAGGTGAAGGTGATGTCGGTCTTGCCGTCCTCCACCTTCGAGATGTTCTGCAGCACCATGTCGATGTTGACGTCGGCGTCGGCCACCGCGCGGAACACCTTCGCGGCATAGCCAGGAACGTCGGGCAACCCGACGACGGTGACCTTGGCCTCGCTGCGGTCGTGCGCGACTCCGGTCAGAATGGCGTCTTCCATGGGGATGTCCTCGATCGATCCTTTGACGATTGTTCCTGGCTTATCGGTGTACGACGACCGAACGTGAATCGGAACGTTGTACCGGCGGGCGTATTCCACGCAGCGCAGCATCAACACCTTCGCCCCGCAAGCCGCCATCTCGAGCATCTCCTCGAACGAGACGGTGTCGAGGTGGCGCGCGTTGGGCACGATGCGCGGATCGGCGCTGAAGATGCCGTCGACGTCGGTGTAGATCTCGCACACGTCGGCCTTCAGCGCGGCCGCCAGCGCGACCGCCGTGGTGTCCGAGCCGCCGCGGCCCAGCGTGGTGACGTCCTTGCTGTCCTGGCTGACGCCCTGGAACCCGGCGACCAGCACGATCTGGCCCTCGTCCAGCGCCGACTGCAACCGGCCCGGCGTGACGTCGATGATCTTGGCGTTGCCGTGGGTGCCGGTGGTGATCACGCCCGCCTGCGACCCGGTGAACGAGCGGGCCTGGGCGCCCAGCGAGTCGATAGCCATCGCAACCAGCGCGTTGGAGATTCGCTCACCGGCGGTGAGCAGCATGTCCATTTCCCGGGCAGGTGGCGCGGGGCACACCTGTTTGGCCAGGTCAAGCAGGTCGTCGGTGGTGTCGCCCATGGCGGAGACGACCACGACGACGTCGTTGCCCTGCTTCTTGGTCTCGACGATGCGCTCAGCGACGCGGCGGATCCGCTCGGCGTCGGCCACCGAGGATCCGCCGTACTTCTGTACGACGAGCGCCACTGTAAGAAACCTTTCGGGTATTGGAGAAGATCCCACCAAGGATAAGGGCTGCGCGCACTCGAATTTTTCGGCCGGTAGCGTCGTCACGTGACCGATAGCCCGACCAGTCGGCACGCCACCACCCGGGTGCCGATTCACCCGCCCATCGCCGCGCGGTGGAGTCCGCGGATGTTCGACCCCGACGCGGTGCTGGACACCGAGCAGCTGGTGGCCGTCCTGGAGGCCGCGCGGTGGGCGGCGACCTGGGGGCACCGGCAGCCGGTCCGGTTCATCGTGGGGCGGCGCGGCGATGCGACGTTCACCGCGATCACCGAACTGCTGAAGAAGGGCAACCGCTACGCCCATGCCGCGGGCGCGCTGATCCTGGTCTGCATCGACGAGGGCGAAGACGAGCGCACCGCCCGGTATGCGGCGGTCGACGCGGGCGCGGCGATCGCGCAGTTGAGCATCGAGGCGGTGTCGCGGGGCCTGATCGCGCACCCGATGGCCGGGTTCAACGCCGACGGCGCCGTCGAGGCGTTCGGCATCCCGGCCGGTGTGCGGCCGGTGGCCGTCGTCGCCGTCGGCTCGCTCGGCGACTACGACAACGCGCCGCAGGAGATCGTCGAACGCGACGCCCGCGGCCGACAGCGACTGCCGCTCGAGGAGGTCGCGTTCTCCGGCGGCTGGGGCAAGCCGCTGGCGCTGTAGTGATCAGGCCACGGCCATGAAGGTGAACGGTTCGGCCACCTCGAACGCTGCGCTGGCGTCGCCCGCGTAGATCGTGCGCTCCGCGTCGCCGAGGTCCAGCTTCTTCACCGGCGCGCCCTCGGTGAAATCCAGGTTCTTCAGATCGACCCAGAACGTGTTGGGCGCCAACGCCGATTCGAAGAAGTAGCGCAGCGAAGTGTGATCGACGACGGTGCGCCACCGGGTGCTGGAGATGTTGGGTTCATCGGGCGTCGAGATCCCGTAGGGCACCGACACGTTGCGCATCACCGAGAAGACCGCCGCGACCGCCAGCACCGGGTCGGCGGTCTGCTCCACGGCGTTGACGTAGAACGACGCCCGCACGAAGCGGTCGGCGGCGCGGTTGGTGCCCGGTAGCATCACGGTGCCGCCGATTTCGCGCCAGTACTCGTTGATCGCCAGCTGTTTGTCGAAGGTCGGCGAGTTCGTCATCACCTGGTATTCGCGGCTGTGGTGGATGACCTGCTCGCCGTCGATGTACTCGACGATGGCGCTGTCGCCGCCGGCATCCGAGATGGCCAGATGCAGAGTGGCCAACCGGTCCTCGCCCGGCACCTGCGCCGTTACCACGCGCAGCGGCGTGGCCGTCAGCGCGGCGACCGCCTCGGCGACGGTGGCGAAGTTGTCCAGCACGTACTGCGCCCACAGCGACAGCGCCATCGCGGGCCGGTCGCCGGTGTTGGCGGGGTACTGGCTTTCGGCCAGCCACAGCAGGTTGGCGGCCAGGCCGGCTTCGTTGACGCCGTCGGTCGTGCAGATGTCGTAGCCCGTCGCCACCACGCTGCCGTACTTCGCGGTCCACTCCGCCGAATCGGGACCGGCCTGGCCGGTGCGCTTCACTCCGCGCGGGAAGGCCCACAGGTTGGTTGCGATCTCGTATTTCCAGTCCATCGACCGGCCGGTGACGATTCGCTCACCGGTGCCCAGATAGACCACACGTGTGCACATGAGATGCACTGTAAGCGGTCTTACCGCCGGTCATTTGCAGGCGTCGGCCAGCGCCTTGATCTTCTCGAGGATCTGGCCGTTGAGCGCCATCGCCTCGTAGGCAGCGGGCGGGGCCGGCGCGCCAGGTGCCCGCGACGCGGACTGAGCGCGAATCTCGGGCAGCGTCCCGACGAACTCGTTGGCCAGGTAGGCCAGTTGCGTCGCGGTTCCGGCGAGGTCGGGCGCGGTGATCTTGCCCGCGCGTTCGGCAAGGCCGTCCGCCCACGCCTGATAGGCGATGTCCTCGGCGGGCGTCGGAACTCCCTCGGCGTCACCGAATTTGGACTCGATCTGCTGGGACTGTTCGCGGTTGAAGGCCAGCATGTCCTTCACCGGTGCGCACTCCTGCGACGAGCGCCCGAACAGGCCGGTCTGCGACACCCCGAGCGCCACGAGCACGACCACCACCACGGCAATGGCGACCCACCAGCGCCGATCCAGTCTCATCGCGGCCACTCTAGCGGGCCGCCGCCGAGTCGTAACGTGCCCGCAACACGGCGACGCAGTCTACGTAACAGAAACAGCGTCTACTGCCAGTGATCGGCCGTCGGGAGGCCGCGATCAATTCCGAACTCGAGACAAGGTGCAGTGATGTCCACCGACCTCGCCACACTCGCTGAGCAGTCAGCAACGAAATTCATCCTCGCGTTGTTCGTCGACCTGCGCGGAAAGCCGTGCGCGAAACTGGTTCCCGTCGAGGCCGTCGACCTGCTCGCCACCGAAGGCGTCGGGTTCGCCGGTTATGCCGTCGGGGCGATGGGTCAGGAGCCGAAAGACCCTGACATGATGGCGATTCCGGATCCGGCCTCGTTTCTGCCCATCCCGTTCATCAAGGACGGCCTCGCGATCGTGCATTGCGATCCGCACGTCGAGGGCAAGCCGTGGCCGTACGCGCCGCGAGTCATCCTCAAGGCGCTGATCCAGCAGGCCGCCGACGCCGGTTTCGAACCGTGGGTGGGCGCCGAGGTGGAGTATTTCCTGCTGCGCCGCAACGGCGACGGCGGCCTTGCGGTCGCCGACGCCGCCGACACCGCCGCGCAACCCTGCTACGACGCGCGCGGCGTCACGCGGATGTACGACCACCTCACCGCGATCTCCGCGGCGATGAACCAGCTCGGCTGGTCGAACTACGCCAACGACCACGAGGACGGCAACGGCCAGTTCGAGCAGAACTTCCAGTTCGCCGACGCGCTGACCACCGCCGATCGCGTGGTGACACTGCGCTACCTGCTGTCGGTGATCGCCGCCGAACGCGGCATGGTGGCCACCTTCATGCCCAAGCCGTTCTCCGAGAAGACCGGCAGCGGACTGCATTTGCACCTGTCGCTGACCAGCGGCGGCACACCGGTCTTCCCCGCCGACGACGACTCGCGCGGCCTCGGCCTGTCCGACACCGCGTACGGCTTCGTCGGCGGCATCCTCGAGCACGCCTGCGCCCTGCAGGCGGTGGTGGCTCCAACGGTCAACTCCTACAAGCGAACCGGCGCCACCTCCACGTCGTCGGGCGCGTCGTGGGCGCCGCGGACGCCGACGTACGGCGGCAACGACCGCACCCACTACATCAGGGTTCCTGACTCCACCCGCATCGAACTGCGCGGCAGCGACGGGTCGGCCAACCCATACCTTGCCATCGCGGCCGCGCTGGGTGCGGGCATCGACGGGATCAAACGCAGCGCCGACCCCGGCGCCGTGGGCGCGGCAACGACGGCACGACCGCTGCCGCCCACCCTGCTGCACGCCGTCGACGAGTTGGAGGCCGACCCAGTCATCACCGGCGTGCTCGACGCTGTCGGCGACGGCGTGGCCGCCTATTTCGTCAAGGTCAAACGCGAGGAGTTCTTCGACTACCACAGCGCCGTGACGCCGTGGGAGATCGACACCTACCTCACCGCCTTCTAAAGACGCGAAACACTTGAGGAGTCAATTCATGTGCGGGATCGTTGGGTTGCATCTACGCAACCCTGAGCTCTACCCGAGGCTGGGTGAACTGTTGACGGGGATGCTCTGCGAGATGGGCAACCGCGGCAGCGACTCGACCGGAGTCGCGGTGTACGGCGACCCGACCTGGTCGCCGCCGGGGCGCGGTTGCGTCTCGGTGGTCGACGTCGCCGACGACGCCGAAACCGTCGCGGCCACCGTCAGCGCGCAGACCGGCTGCGATGTGTCGGTTTCTGCCGTCGACGCTGCGTACTTGTTGACCGCCGACGCGGACTCCGCCGAATTGCTCGCCGCAGTCAGGGCCGCCTACCCGACCGCGTTGATCGCGGGCTTCGGCGCGGACATGGCCGTGCTCAAGGGCGTCGGCCATCCGCGCGCGTTGACCGAGGCGTGGGGCCTGACCAAGGCGCAGGGCTGGCAAGGCGTCGGCCACACCAGGATGGCCACCGAGTCGGCGGTGACCCCGGCGGGCTGCCATCCCTATACCGTGGGCCCGCAGCAATGCATGGTGCACAACGGCTCGTTCGCCAACCACGCCACGATCCGACGTCAATTGCGTGCGGCCGGCGTCGAATTCGACAGTGAGAACGACACCGAAGTCGGCGCGCGGTTCGTCGCCAAGCAGTTGGCCGACGGCCGCGACGTCGAGTCCGCGCTGAAGGAACTCTGCGCGACGTTCGACGGCTTCTACACGCTGC
Organism: Mycolicibacterium agri; assembly: GCF_002553505.1. GTDB lineage: Bacteria > Actinomycetota > Actinomycetes > Mycobacteriales > Mycobacteriaceae > Mycobacterium > Mycobacterium agri. The sequence continues at coordinate 46,170 of NZ_PDCP01000016.1, forward strand.
TGGTGTCCAACCGGGACTCGTTCGCGGTGGTGCGCGACGCGATCGCATGCAAACCGGCCGTGATCGCCGAAACCGCCAACTGGGTGGCCGTCGGCAGCGAATACCGCGCTCTTGCAGGCCTTCCCGGAGTCGAGGACGCCGTGATCTGGGAGCCGGAACCGGAGGTGGTCTACGCATGGACACGGTAGTCGGCTACGACCTGCGCCGGATGCCGCTGCGCGACGTCAACGCGGCACTGCATGCGCCAGACCTGTCCGGCGATTTCCTCATCGGCCATCCCGACGGCGCACACAACGTCGCCGTCGGCGTCAACGCGCCGGTGAAGATCACCGTGGACGGTCACGTCGGCTACTACGCCGCGGGGATGAACCAGCAGGCCGAGGTCACCATCACCGGGAATGCGGGCACCGGCGTCGCCGAGAACATGATGAGCGGCACGGTGTGGGTGAAAGGCAACGCGTCGCAGTCGGCAGGTGCCACCGCCCACGGCGGACTGCTCGTTATCGAAGGCAATGCCGCTGCGCGGTGCGGGATTTCGATGAAAGGGGTCGACATCGTCGTCGGCGGCAACGTCGGACACATGAGCGCTTTCATGGCGCAGGCGGGCCGGCTGGTGGTCCGCGGTGATGCGGGCGAGGCGCTGGGCGACTCGATCTACGAAGCGCGCATCTACGTGCGCGGCGAAGTCGCCTCCCTCGGCGCGGACTGTGTCGCCAAGGAGATGACCGCCGAGCATCACCAGGAGCTCGAATACCTGTTGAAGGCAGCCGGTTTCGAGGACGACGACACCAGCGCCTACACCCGCTACGGATCAGCGCGCGCCCTGTACCACTTCCACGTCGACAACGCTGCGAGCTACTGATGAGCTATTCGATCGATGACCGCGCCCGCCTGGGACTGCGCGAATCGGCCACCTTTGACCGGCCGACCATCGCGGCAATACAGCGCGCGGCCGAAACCGGCATCTACGACATCCGCGGATGGGGCGCCAAACGCCCACTCCCCCACTTCGACGACCTGCTGTTCCTGGGTGCGTCGATGTCGCGCTACCCACTGGAGGGGTACCGCGAGCGCTGCGACACCGACGTTGTCCTCGGCGATCGCTACGCCAAACATCCGCTGCACCTGGATATTCCGATCACGATCGCCGGCATGAGCTTCGGCGCGCTGTCCGGCCCCGCCAAGGAGGCGCTGGGCCGTGGTGCGAGCGAGGTTGGCACGTCGACCACCACCGGCGACGGCGGGATGACTCCGGAGGAGCGCGGCCAGAGCAAATACCTGGTGTACCAATATCTTCCGTCGCGCTACGGCATGAACCCGGACGACCTCCGGAAGGCCGACGCGATCGAGGTGGTGCTCGGCCAGGGCGCCAAACCGGGCGGCGGCGGCATGCTGCTCGGCCAGAAGATCTCGCCGCGCGTCGCCGGGATGCGCACGCTGCCCGAAGGCATCGATCAGCGTTCGGCGTGCAGGCATCCCGACTGGACCGGACCCGACGACCTGACCATCAAAATCAACGAGCTCCGCGAGATCACCGACTGGGAGAAGCCCATCTACGTCAAGGTCGGCGCAACCCGCACCTACTACGACGTGAAACTGGCCGTGCACGCGGGCGCAGACGTGGTCGTCGTCGACGGCATGCAGGGCGGCACCGCTGCGACGCAGGAGGTGTTCATCGAACACGTCGGCATCCCGACGCTGGCCGCGGTCCCGCAGGCGGTGCAGGCGCTGGCCGAGCTCGGGGTGCATCGGGCCGGGGCGAGCGAAGGGACGGGGAAGAAATCCGTTCAATTGATCGTGTCGGGCGGCATCCGCAGCGGCGCCGACGTCGCCAAGGCACTCGCGTTGGGCGCCGACGCTGTCGCGATCGGCACGGCCGCGCTGATCGCGTTGGGCGACAACCACCCCCGATACGAGGCCGAATACCAAAAGCTCGGCAGCGCGGCGGGTTTCTTCGACGACTTCCAGGACGGCACCGACCCGGCGGGCATCAGCACGCAGGACCCGGAGCTGGCCGCGCGGTTCGATCCTGTCGAGGGCGGGCGGCGGCTGGCCAACTATCTGCGCGTGCTGACGATGGAGGCACAGACCATCGCGCGCGCCTGCGGCAAGGCCCACGTGTGCCACCTCGAGCCGGAGGATCTGGTCGCCGTGACGATCGAGGCGGCCGCGATGGCCCGGGTTCCTCTGGCGGGCACCGACTGGATTCCAGGGTCGCGATGAGCGAAACAGCCGATGTCGTCGTCGTCGGCGGCGGCATCGAGGGCGCCGCTGCGGCGTGGGCGTTGAGTCGGCGCGGCGTCACCGATGTTATTGTCGCCGAACGCAATACCGTCGCATCCGGCATGACGGGAAAGTCCAGCGGCATCGTGCGCTGCCACTACGGAGTCAGCTCGCTGGCCGCGATGGCCACGGTCGGGCTGGAGGTCTTCGAGCAGGCGCATGAGATCTTCGGCGACGATATCGGCTTCCGCCAGACCGGCTACGTCGTCGGCGTCGGCGAGCCCAATGTCGAAGAGATGCGCAAAAGCCTTGCCGCACAACGAGCCGTCGGCGTGCAGACCGAGGAGATCGACCGCGCTGACGTCGCGAAGATGTGGCCGTTCGCCGACCTGTCGCCGTTCGCCGCGTTCGGCTGGGAGGCCCGCGGCGGCTACGGCGACGCCTATCAGACCGCGCAGGCGTTCGCGATCGCGGCGCGCGCGGCGGGGGTGCAGATCCGGCAGGGCGCCACCGTAAACGGACTGCTGGTCGACGGCGACGCGGTCACGGGCGTCCGGCTGGCCGACGGCGGCGTGGTCTCGGCGGGCACCGTCGTCGTCGCCGCCGGCGTGTGGACCAGGCCGCTGCTCGCCCCCTACGACATCGACGTGCCGATCCGCGTGGTCCGCGAGCAGATCGTCACCATCGCACCGGGCGTCGACATCGGCCGCGTGCCGGTGTTCTCCGACCTGGTTTCGCTGCAGTACCTCCGACCCGAGGTCGGCGGCGACATCCTGTTCGGCAACAGCGACCTGTCCGACGTCGAGGAGGCTGACCCGGACAACTACCTCAACCGCGCGACCGAGGCGTTCGTCGACCTCACGGTCGACAAGGTCAGCACCCGCTTCCCTGGGTTCACCGGCGCGGCGATCCGCACCAGCTATGCCGGCTGCTACGACGTCACGCCGGACTGGAACCCCGTGATCAGCAGGACCCCGCTAGACGGGCTGATCGTCGCGGCCGGCTTCAGCGGCCACGGTTTCAAGATCTCGCCCGCGGTCGGCAAGTTGGTCGCCGACCTGGTCATCGACGGCCACAGCACCGACCCGCGGATCCCGGAGACCGACTTCCGGTTGTCCCGGTTCGCCGAAAACGACCTGCTCACGACGCCGTACCCGTATGTCGGCGCGGGCCAGATGCGGTAGACAAGCGGTCATGAGTGAAATCCCGCTGCTGCGCAACCAGTCCGGCATCGCCCGCGACCGGGATCCGCACGCGCCGGTGGAGGACCTCGAGTTCGAGGCCGCGATCGGCCGCAACGTGCGTCAGCTGCGGTTGCAGCAGGGTCTGACCGTCGCGGAAATGGCTGCGCGCGTGGGCATTTCAAAGGCGATGATGAGCAAGATCGAAAACGCCCAGACGTCGTGCAGCCTGTCCACGCTGGCGCTGCTGGCGAAGGGTTTCGACGTGCCGGTCACCAGCCTGTTCCGCGGCGCCGAGGTGGAACGGCCTGCGGCGTTCGTGAAGGCGGGCACGGGCGCGCGCATCGTGCGCAACGGGACCAAGGAGGGCCACGAGTACCAGCTGCTGGGGTCGCTGCGCGGCGAGCACAAGCGGCTGGAATGCCTGCAGGTCACGCTGTCGGCGAAGAGCAAGACCTACCCGTTGTTTCAGCATCCCGGCACCGAGTTCATCTACATGCTCGAGGGCGTCATGGACTACAGCCACAGCCGCTCGGTGTACCGCCTGGAGCCGGGCGATTCGCTGCAGATCGACGGCGAGGGCGCCCACGGCCCGGTCGACCTCATCGAGGTGCCGATCCGCTTCCTGTCGGTGATCGCGTTCCCGGATTCGCAGATCTAGCTTCTTAGCCCCGGTGAGCGCTGAGCTAGGTACAGAATTCGGGCCCCGAACCGTACACAGGTGAGCGCTCGCGGCAGGGCGGCCAGGCAAAAGCCCAGATAGGGCGCATGGTGACCCGCATTTTGTGGGGCGCGGGGGTGCGGAGTACAGTTGGCCGCGTGCAGCGGGTGCTCCTCCTCGACAGCCGCGGCGGGGTCTGATCCAGACCGGCTTCCCGTCGCGGGTAGTCGTAATGCGCCGGTCGAGGTCCCATTTACTCCCGGAGCAACCATCGTGACCACCTTCTCGAAATCAACCCCGGATTCCCCCGACGCCTTCGCGTCCGTACGCCAGATCACCAAGCCCGCTGGCCCGCCGAACCCCGGCCAGCCTGCATGGAACACCCAGCGCGGATCGGCGATGCCGGTCAGCCGTTATCGCAGTTTCGCCGACGAGGTGCCGGGCGGAAGCCCGGCGTTCAGCACAGGGCCGGTTCCTTTCGACCGCACTTGGCCGGACAAGGTCATCGACCGTGCGCCGCTGTGGTGTGCCGTGGACCTGCGCGACGGCAACCAGGCGCTGATCGACCCGATGAGCCCGGCCCGCAAGCGCCGCATGTTCGAACTGCTGGTGCGCATGGGCTACAAGGAGATCGAGGTCGGCTTCCCGTCGGCCAGCCAGACCGACTTCGACTTCGTCCGCGAGATCATCACTGAGGGCGTCATCCCCGACGACGTCACGATCCAGGTGCTGACGCAGTGCCGGCCCGAGCTGATCGAGCGGACCTTTGAGGCCTGCGAGGGTGCGCCGCGGGCGATCGTGCACTTCTACAACTCGACGTCGATCCTGCAGCGGCGCGTGGTGTTCCGCGCCGACCGCGAGGCGGTCAAGAAGATCGCCACCGACGGCGCGCGCATGTGCGTCGAGCAGGCCAAGAAGTACCCCGACACGAAGTGGCGGTTCGAGTACAGCCCCGAGTCCTACACCGGCACCGAGCTGGAGTACGCCGTCGACGTCTGCAACGCGGTCGCCGAGATCATCCAGCCCACCCCCGAGGTGCCGCTGATCGTCAACCTGCCTGCCACCGTCGAGATGGCCACGCCCAACGTCTACGCCGACTCGATCGAGTGGATGCACCGGCATCTGACCCCTCGCGACTCCATCATCCTGAGCCTTCACCCGCACAATGACCGCGGAACTGCCGTCGCCGCAGCCGAATTGGGCTACCAGGCCGGCGCCGACCGCATCGAGGGCTGCCTGTTCGGCAACGGTGAGCGCACCGGCAACGTCTGCCTGGTCACGCTGGGGCTGAACCTGTTCTCCCGCGGTGTCGACCCGCAGATCGACTTCTCCAACATCGACGAGATCCGGCGCACCGTCGAGTACTGCAACCAGCTGCCGGTACCCGAACGCCACCCGTACGGCGGCGATCTCGTCTACACCGCGTTCTCCGGCAGCCATCAGGACGCGATCAACAAGGGCTTCGATCAGATGAAGGTCGACGCCGACGCCATCGGCAAGGACGTCGACGACATCGTTTGGCAGGTGCCGTATCTGCCGATCGACCCGAAAGACGTCGGCCGCACGTACGAGGCCGTCATCCGGGTGAATTCGCAGTCCGGCAAGGGCGGCGTCGCCTACATCATGAAGGCCGACCACGGGCTGGCGCTGCCGCGTCGGCTGCAGATCGAGTTCAGCCAGGCGATCCAGCGGATCACCGACGGCGAGGGCGGCGAGATCTCGCCGAAGGAGATGTGGGACGTCTTCTTCGAGGAGTACCTCGCCCCGGTGCGGCCGCTGGAGCGAGTACGGCAGAAGGTGACCGCCTCGGAGGTCGACGGCGGCACCGACAGAATCGAGGCCGTCGTCAAAGTCAACGGCGAGGAACGCGAGATCGTCGGGGCGGGCAACGGTCCGCTCGCCGCATTCGTCGATGCGTTGGGCGCCATCGGTTTTGACATCTCCGTGCTGGATTACTCCGAGCACGCGTTGTCGGCGGGCGAAGAGGCGCAGGCGGCCGCCTACGTCGAGGCGTCCGTCGGCGGTAAGACCGTGTGGGGCGTCGGCATCGCGACGTCGATCACCACTGCGTCGCTGCGAGCGGTGGTGTCGGCGGTCAATCGCGCGTCGCGCTAGCCCCCCGATCGAGGAAGACGCTCAGCAGTCGGTCCACAAGACCGGCGGCATTCTGCGCGCCCGGTTCGGGCGGCAGGGTGAGGTTGCTGAACACAAAGCCGTTGAGCAGCCTGCTGAATACGTTAATCCTCTCCGGCGCCGCGGTGAAGCCGGCGGCCTCGAACATGAGTGTCGCCGACTTCACTGCGGCCGCCTGGAGTTCGGCCTTATCGCGTATTGCTGACAACGGCCGGTCAGAACAGCGCGTACTGCCCGCCGGTGAGGGTGTGGTCGGTGAACTCCTCGATGCCGGTGCCGCCGATGACGCGGTCGAGGCTCGCCATGAACTCGGCGTCGGGCAAGAGCGGAATGCCCAGCTCGCGGGCTTGATAGCCCTTGCCCTGCTCGGGGGCGGGGTCGTTGCAGATGACCAACGACGTTTCCGGGTCCACGGCCTCGGTGTAGGCCAGGCCGGCGTGCAGGATGCGCTCGATGAGCTCCTCGTGGGTGCGCGTGACCTCGGCCGACAGCGCCACCCGCATGCCCTGCACGAGCGGACGGCCCCGCACGAAACGGCCGGGGTTCATGTACGGGCACGGCAGCCGCGCGGCGATCATCTTCAGCGGGCGCACCTCGTCGTGGGTGACCAGCCCGTTGGGCCAGCGGCGCCGCTGCACCGGCCGCAACGGCAGCCACACCCTGCGCTCGCGCGCCCGTACCAACGCAGGCTTGAGGATCTGCGCAAGCACCATCGCGTCGTCGAGCGCGTCGTGCGGCTTCATCTGGCTGATGCCCCAGTGCTTGGCCAGCGTCTCCAGTCTCATGTTCTCGACCTCGAGATCCAGCCGGCGGGCCAGTTCGACGGTGCACATGACGCTGTCGACGGGCAGTTCGACGGCGGCCAGTTCGGCCTCTGCGGCCAGGAACGCGTAGTCGAAGCCCACGTTGTGCGCGACCAGGGTGCGGCCGCGCAGCACGTCGACGAGCGCCGGTGCAATGTCGGCGAATGTGGGCTTACCGGCCAGCATGTCGGCGGTCAGGCCGTGCACGTGCGTCGGCCCGGGGTCGACGCCGGGGTCCAGCAGCGAGGACACGCTGTGTTCGACGTTGCCGTCGTCCCCGAGGGCCAACGCCGCGACGCTGACGATGCGGGCCTGGCCGGGGCGGAATCCAGAGGTTTCCACGTCGACGACGGCCCAGCCGGCGCCGGGCTCCGCGGCGGGCCTGCCCCAGGAGCCGCTCGGCTGGCTACTGTCGGCCCCGGTATGGCTCACAAGGGTCAGAATCGCACGGGCATCCGACAAGGCTCGGCCGATGGCTCCGCGTGTCGGGCACATAAAATGCCGGGAATGGTCACCGCACGCGGACGAATCGCGCTTGCGGCCGGATCCGCCGCACGCTGGTCGTCGCGGGTGACCGGCCGCGGCGCAGGCGCGATGATCGGCGGCCTCGTCGCGATGACGCTGGACAAATCGATCCTGCGCCAACTCGGTGAGGGCCGCCGCACGGCCATCGTCACGGGCACCAACGGCAAGTCCACGACCACCCGCATGCTGGCCGCCGCGCTCAGCACGCTCGGCCCGCAGCAGGCCGTGGCCACCAACGCAGAAGGCGCCAACATGGACGCGGGTCTGGTCTCCGCGCTGGCGGCCGCCCGCGACGCGGAGTTGGCGGCGCTCGAGGTCGACGAGATGCATGTGCCGCACGTCTCCGACGCGGTCAACCCGAAGGTCATCGTGCTGCTGAACCTGTCCCGCGACCAGCTCGACCGGGTGGGCGAGATCAACCACATCGAGCGCACGCTGCGCGCCGGACTCGCGCGGCACCCCGACACCGTCGTCGTCGCCAACTGCGATGACGTGCTGATGACGTCGGCGGCATACGACAGCCCGAATGTGGTGTGGGTCGCCGCGGGTGGCAGCTGGGCGATGGATTCGGTGAGCTGTCCCCGCAGCGGCGAGATCATCGTGCGCGACGGCACGCACTGGCATTCGACGGGAACGGACTTCAAGCGGCCCACCCCGCAGTGGTGGTACGACGACACCAACATCTGTGGGCCCGACGGGCTTTCGCTGCCGATGCAGTTGACGCTACCGGGAAAGGTCAACCGCGGCAACGCAACTCAGGCGGTGGCCGCCGCGGTGGCGATGGGCGCCGACCCCGCTGCTGCGGTGGCGGCGGCCGCAGGTGTCGACGAGGTCGCCGGGCGATACAGCACCGTACGGCTCGGCGAGCACACTGTGCGGATGCTGTTGGCCAAGAACCCCGCAGGCTGGCAGGAAGCGCTGTCGATGGTCGACACCGACGCGGGTTCTGTGGTGATCGCGGTGAACGGTCAGGTGCCCGACGGCGAGGATCTGTCGTGGTTGTGGGACGTCGACTTCGAGCATTTCGTGGAGCACTCGAAGAGCCGTCCGGTGGTGGCCTCGGGTGAGCGCGGCACCGATCTGGCCGTGCGGCTGGGGTATGCGGGAGTGGCGCACACGTTGGTGCACAGCGCGATTGACGCGATCAAGTCGTGCCCGCCGGGGCGGGTCGAGGTCGTCGCCAACTACACCGCGTTCCTGCAACTGAACAGGGCCCTGTCGCGGGTGTCGAACAGGACGATGTCGCGTGCGTGAATCGGCGGTGCGGATCGGGCTGGTGCTGCCCGACGTGATGGGCACCTACGGCGACGGCGGCAATTCGGTGGTGCTGCGAGAACGGTTGCGGCTGCGGGGTATCGACGCCGAGGTCGTCAACATCACGCTCGATGACCCGGTGCCGTCGACGCTGGACCTGTACACGCTCGGCGGCGCCGAGGACTATGCGCAGCGCCTCGCGACACGGCACCTGACGCGGTATCCCGGTCTGCAGGAGGCCGCGGCCAAAGGCGCTCCGGTGTTGGCGATCTGCGCCGCCATCCAGGTGCTCGGGCATTGGTATGAGACGTCGGCGGGCGAGCGGGTCGACGGCGTGGGACTGTTGGACCTGACGACGTCGCCGCAGCCTCGGCGAACGATCGGCGAGGTCGTCAGCGAGCCGTTGTTGGGGGGTCTCACCGAACGGCTCACCGGCTTCGAAAATCACCGCGGCGGAACGGTTCTCGGCCCCGACGCACGACCGCTGGCGCGGGTGGTGAAGGGCGCTGGCAATCGCGACGGCGACGGCATCGACGGCGCCGTGCAGGGCAGCGTTGTCGCGACCTATCTGCACGGCCCGTGTTTGGCCCGCAATCCGCAGTTGGCCGACCATCTGCTGTCGCGCGTCGTCGGCGACCTGCCGCCGCTGGAGTTGCCGGAGGTGGATCGCTTGCGCCGCGAACGGCTGGCCGCTCCCCGCCGCCCCTAGGCCGCGTCGCTTCGTCCCTTGCGCCCAAACCAACGTTTGGGCGCAAAAGTGGGAGTAGCCCACGCCATTTTGTCGATCTCGGGGCCACCGCGATAAAGCCACGACTCGTACACCCGCCGCAGAATGTCCCGCGGATCGTCCTCGTTGATCACCCGGACGACCTCCCACCCGCGCCGCTCGATCTTGGGCAGACGCCGCGTGTCCTTCACATAGCTTGAGCGATCGCTTCGATGTTGATCGCCGTCGTATTCCACCGCGAGTTGCAGATGACGCCAGCCCATGTCGAGATACGCGAAGGGTTCGCCAGCGTCGTCCAACACCGGAATCTGCGTCTCGGGAATGTCAAACCCGTTGTCTATCAGGAAAAGTCGCAACCAGCTCTCCTTGAGCGATTCGGCGCCCGGGTCGACCAGCGGCAACAGTTCCCGAAGCTGGCGCACGCCACGGACCGGGCCGTATCGATGCATCAACGTCAACACCTCGTCGTCGGAGAACGGCGCGGCTCGCATCAGTGCATCCAGTCGCCCGATCGCGAGATACCGCCGCTGGTAGCGGGCCAGGTCGTATGCCGTGCGCGCCGAGATCGCCACCGTCAACTCGCCGACATTCGTCACTTCGTCAACGCCGACGCGGTCGGTGCGGACAACGAGACCGGCTTGACGCCGCCGTTCGTTGACCAGGAGCTCGATGGGTTCCGTGTCGTCCACCCACTTCGCGCCGTGAAGAGCCGACGCGGCCGTACCGGTGATCACGCCGGTGCGGTTCGACGTCAACCACGCCCCGACGGCTCTGTCGTGCAACGTCGGGACCGCTGTCTTCGGCACGTACACGCCGCGGAAGATCGGGCGGTACCACCGTCTCAGTTCGTGACGGGGCAGTCCGTCACCTAACGCTTCTCTGCCCAGGAATACTGCAGTCATGGCCGCATCGTCGTCCTAGGGGCCGACACGGCGCCGAGACCGACGAAATGGCGCTTTTTACTCGGACTTTTCCGCCCAAACGTTGGTTTCGGCGTAAAAGGAGGGGCCGGCTCAGGTGAGCGCGCGGCGGCCCGACAGCGCGCGCCCCAGCGTCAGCTCGTCGGCGAATTCCAGATCCCCGCCCATCGGCAGGCCCGACGCGATACGGGTCACCGTCAGGCCGGGAATGTCGCGCAGCATCCGCACCAGATAGGTGGCCGTCGCCTCCCCCTCGGTGTTCGGGTCGGTCGCGATGATCACCTCGGTGACGTCGACGCCGTCGACGCGTTCGCCAATTCTGTTGAGCAGCTCGCGAATACGCAGTTGCTCCGGCCCCACACCGGAGAGCGGATCCAGCGCTCCGCCCAGCACGTGATAGCGACCGCGGAACTCACGGGTGCGTTCGACGGCCTGCACATCCTTGGGCTCCTCGACCACGCACACCAGCGACGCGTCGCGGCGCGGGTCGCTGCAGATGCGACAGCGGTCCTCGTCGGAGACGTTGCCGCACACCGCGCAGAACTTCACCCCGTCGCGGACCTTGTTCAGCACCGCCACCAGCCGGTCGATGTCGGGCGGCTCGACGGACAACAGGTGAAACGCGATGCGCTGCGCGCTCTTCGGGCCGATGCCCGGCAGCTTGCCCAGCTCGTCGATCAGATCCTGAACCGGTCCCTCGAACAATTACAGCCCCGGAATGCCCAACTCACCCATGCCACCGGCCAGCGGCCCCAGCCGCTCCTGGGCCAGCAGCGTGACCTGGCGCGCCGCATCGGCGTGCGCACCGACGATCAGATCCTGCAAAGTTTCCACGTCGTCGGGGTCGACGACCTTGCGGTCGATCGACACGCCCACGACCTCGCCGCTGCCCTTCATCGTGACCTGCACCAGACCTCCGCCGGCCTGGCCGTGCACTTCGGTGTTGGCCAGTTGCTCCTGGGCCTCCATCAACTTCTGTTGCACCTGTTGCGCCTGTGCGAGCAGCGCCGACATGTCGGGCTGGCCTCCGGGTTGCATGGCGGTCCCCTTGCGTCTCGGTTACTACCTGGTCTCGACTTGGTTTCGCTCGCTGGCACGCGGCGGTTTGGTCTTCCAAGCCTAGACGCCCACGGGCTACGTTGACGCGGTGCACGTGCCAGCCACCCTGCGTGTCGGCGCGACCGCGGCTGCCTGCCTGCTGATCGCGGCGTCGACGCTTGCCAGCCCGGCGTCCGCCGCCCCCGCCAACATCGCGGGCATGATCGTCTTCCTCGACCCCGGGCACAACGGCGCCAACGACAGCTCCATCAGCCGCCAGGTGCCCACCGGCCGCGGCGGCACCAAGAACTGCCAGGAAAGCGGCACCTCGACCAACGACGGCTATCCCGAGCACTCCTTCACCTGGGAAACCACGCTGCGGATCCGCCAGGCATTGACGGGCCTCGGCGTGCGCACCGCGATGTCGCGCGGCAACGACACCGGCCTGGGCCCCTGCGTCGACGAACGCGCCGCGATGGCCAACGCGCTCAAGCCCAACGCGATCGTCAGCATCCACGCCGACGGCGGGCCGCCGACCGGCCGCGGATTCCACGTGCTGTACTCCTCGCCGCCGCTCAACCAGGTCCAGGCAGGCCCGTCGGTGCAGTTCGCGCAGATCATGCGTGACCAGTTGCGGGCATCCGGGCTGGTGCCCTCGACCTACGTCGGCACCGACGGCCTCAACCCGCGCTCCGACATCGCGGGCCTGAACCTGGCGCAGTACCCGTCGGTCCTCGTCGAGCTGGGCAACATGAAAAACCCCGCCGACGCCGCCCTGATCACCACCCCTGAGGGCAGGCAGAAGTACGCCGACGCCGTCGTCCGCGGAATCGCGGGCTTCCTCGGCGTGCAGCGCCGCTGATCAGCTGCTGCTTTCGACGGCCTTCTTCAGGTTGGCCAGCACCTCGCCCTGAATCTTCTTCAGCCCCAACGGTGCGAACGTCTTCTCGAAGAAGCCGCCGATGCCACCTGCGCCCTGCCACGACGTCTTCACGGTGACCGACGAGCCCGAACCCGCCGGGGCGACGGTCCAGTTGGTGACCATCGAACTGTTGGCGTCCTTTTCGATGACGGTGTGCCCGGCAACGTCGACGTTGGCCTTCACATCGCGCACCCGCGTCTTGGTGGCCTGCAACTTCCACGCGGCGACCGTGCCAGCGCCTTGCCCGCCCTCGAGCACCTGGTAGTCGCGGTAGTGCTCCGACAGGATCTTCGGACGCACCGTTGTGTAATCCGCCACAGCCGCCAGCACCTTGTCCGGTGCGGCGTCGATCAAGACACTGCTTGACGCACTGACCTGTCCCATTAGGAAAACCTTCCCGTCGTGTAGTGCGCGTAGTGCGGTCGCATCGGTTGCACCCGCGGACTAGCGTATATGCGTGTCTGTTCCTGCAACTGACGCATGGGCCGCGCATTCCGCCGGGGTGCGGCGGCTCCTCGCCAGCTACCGTGCCATCCCGCCGTCGGCCACCGTTCGCCTGGCCAAACCGACCTCAAATCTGTTCCGCGCCCGCGCCAAGAGCAACGTCAAGGGCCTCGACGTCTCGGGTCTGACCGGCGTCATCGAAGTCGACCCCGACGCCCGCACCGCCGACGTCGCTGGCATGTGCACCTATGAGAATCTGGTGGCCGCGACGTTGCCCTACGGGCTTTCGCCGCTGGTGGTTCCGCAGCTTAAGACCATCACGCTCGGCGGTGCGGTCACCGGTCTCGGCATCGAGTCGGCGTCGTTCCGCAACGGCCTGCCGCACGAGTCGGTGCTGGAGATGGACATCCTCACCGGCACCGGCGATGTCGTCACCGCGTCACCGGACAAGCACTCCGACCTGTACAGGGCGTTTCCGAATTCCTATGGCACGCTGGGCTATTCGGTCCGGCTGAAGATCGAGCTGGAAACCGTGAAGCCGTTCGTCGCGCTGCGGCATCTGCGGTTCAATTCGGTGCCTGCGCTGATCGCGGCGATGGACCGGATCATCGAAACCGGCGGCCTCGACGGCGCAACCGTCGACTACCTGGACGGCGTGGTGTTCAGCGCCGACGAGAGCTATCTGTGCGTGGGCGTGCAGACGGCCACCCCCGGCCCGGTCAGCGACTACACCGGCCAGCAGATCTACTACCGCTCGATTCAGCACGACGGCGCCGACGGGGCCGAGAAGCATGACCGGCTCACCATCCACGACTACCTGTGGCGGTGGGACACCGACTGGTTCTGGTGCTCGCGGGCGTTCGGCGCGCAGAACCCGAAGATCAGGCGGCTGTGGCCGCGCCGCTACCGGCGCAGCAGCATCTACTGGAAGATGATCGCGCTCGACCAGCGCTTCAACATCGCCGACCGGATCGAGAAGCGCAACGGTCGGCCCCCGCGCGAGCGCGTCGTGCAGGACATCGAGGTGCCGATCGAGCGCTGCGCCGAGTTTGTCGACTGGTTCCTGGCGAATGTGCCGATCGAGCCGATCTGGCTGTGCCCGCTACGGCTTCGTGACCACGCCGGGTGGCCGCTGTATCCGCTGCGGTCCGACCACACCTACGTCAACGTGGGTTTCTGGTCCTCGGTGCCGGTCGGGCCGGAGGAAGGTCACACCAACAAGCTGATCGAACGCAAGGTCAGCGAACTAGATGGTCACAAATCGCTGTATTCGGACTCGTTTTATTCACCGGAGGAGTTCGATCAACTCTATGGCGGGGAAGCCTATAAAACCGTAAAGAAGACCTACGACCCAGATTCACGTCTCCTCGACCTGTATGCGAAGGCGGTGCAACGACGATGACGACATTCCGGGAACACGCGACGCATGCGTCCACGGCCAAAAAGCTGACGCTGGCCGAGATCCTCGAGATCTTCGCCGCGGGTCAACTGCCGCTGAAGTTCACTGCCTACGACGGGAGTTCGGCCGGCCCCGAGGACGCCACGATGGGTCTGGACCTGCGCACGCCGCGAGGCACCACGTATCTGGCCACCGCGCCTGGCGATCTCGGCTTGGCGCGGGCGTACGTCGCAGGTGATTTGGAGCCCTACGGCGTGCATCCCGGCGACCCGTACGAGTTGCTCAAGTCGCTGTCAGACAAGATGGAGTTCAAGCGTCCGCCGGCGCGGGTGCTGGCCAACATCATCCGCTCGATCGGCTTCGAGCATCTCAAGCCGATCGCGCCGCCTCCGCAGGAAGCGCTCCCCCGCTGGCGTCGTATTGCAGAAGGCCTGCGGCACAGCAAGACTCGCGACGCCGAGGCCATCCACCACCACTACGACGTTTCCAACACCTTCTACGAGTGGGTGCTGGGCCCGTCGATGACCTACACCTGCGCGTGCTATCCACACCCCGATGCCACGCTCGAGGAGGCGCAGGACAACAAGTACCGGCTGGTGTTCGAGAAGTTGCGCCTCAAGCCGGGCGATCGGCTGCTCGACGTGGGCTGCGGCTGGGGCGGCATGGTGCGGTATGCGGCCCGCCATGGCGTCAAGGCGATCGGCGTGACGCTGTCGCGGGAGCAGGCGATCTGGGCGCAGAAGGCCATCGCCCAGGAAGGCCTGACCGACCTCGCCGAGGTCCGGCACGGCGACTACCGCGACGTCATCGAGACCGGCTTTGACGCCGTGTCGTCGATCGGGTTGACCGAGCACGTCGGCGTGCACAACTACCCGTCGTACTTCAACTTTTTGCAGTCGAAGTTGCGCACGGGCGGCCTGCTGCTGAACCACTGCATCACCCGCCCGGACAACAAGCACCACGCCACCGCGGGCGGTTTCATCGACCGCTACGTCTTCCCGGACGGCGAACTGACCGGATCCGGCCGCATCATCACCGAGGCGCAGGACGTCGGGCTGGAGGTGGTGCACGAGGAGAACCTGCGCCACCACTACGCGATGACGCTGCGCGACTGGTGCCGCAACCTCGTCGAACACTGGGACGAGGCCGTCGAGGAGGTCGGCCTGCCTACCGCCAAGGTGTGGGGTCTCTACATGGCCGGCTCGCGGCTGGGCTTCGAAACCAATGTGGTTCAGCTGCACCAGGTGCTGGCGGTCAAGCTCGGTAAGAGCGGCGACGACGGCGACCTGCCGCTGCGGCCGTGGTGGACGCCGTAAGCCCGTCGGCCTCAGCCGCCGTCGATGCGGCGCGCGCCGAGTTCGTTCTGCAGTAGCTCCAGCGCGGCCTCTTCGGGGTCGCGCCGCGAGGTCTCGCCGGTGTCGTTGCCTGCCTCGGCCAGCATGTCGGCTTCCTCGTCGGGGGCTATCTCGGGACCCGGCGCCGACGCGGGGGCCGTCGCCTCCGTCGCCGAGCCCACCTCGAAGCGCACCTTCAAGCCGACGCCGAGCGCGTCTTTGAGCGCTTCCTCGACGACCTCGGCGTTGCGGGCCTCGTTGAGCCGCTTGGCCAATGGCGCCGACTCGTGGTTGAACATCAGTGTTCCGCCGTCGACCGTGCGCACCACCGCACCGGCCAGCATCACTGCCAGCGACCGGCTGCGCTCGCGCACCTTGTCCAGCACCGTGGACCACTGCCTGCGGATCGCCGCGGCGTCGGGTGCACCGGCTTGCGGAGCGACGGTCGCGCTCGGGGGCGCCTCGACGACGGGGTCCGACGGCGGCCGCACCGGAGGTGGCGATGACGGGGGTTCCGGCTCCGGCGCGCGGGCGGCGGGCCTTGGCGGCGACGGTTGTGTGGGCGGCGGTTGCGTCGGCGCCGACGGTTGCTGCGGTGCCGGCGGTTGCTGCGACGTCTGCTGCGGGGTCGCCTTGCTTTTGCGGGTGAACTGCTTGGCCGGTGGCGGTGCAGCTGTGCCCGCCGCGGCGGCGTCACCGGGGATCGCCATGTCCAGTCGGGCCTCGATGCGCTCAATTCGTTGCAGCAGAGCCGATTCCGTGTCGCTGGCTGACGGCAGCAGCAGCCGCGCGCACACCACCTCGAGCAGCAGCCGGGGCGCGGTGGCGCCGCGCATCTCGCCGAGGCCGGCGTGCACCACCTCGGCGTAGCGGGTCAGTGTGCCCGCGCCGATGCGGGCGGCCTGGTCGCGCATACGTTCCAGAACATCGCCGGGCGCGTCGACGACACCGCGGGCGGCGGCGTCGGGCACGGCCTGCAGAACGATCAGGTCGCGGAAGCGTTCGAGCAGATCGGTGGCGAACCGGCGCGGGTCGTGCCCGACGTCGATGACCGCTTCGACCGATGCGAACAGCGCCGCGGCGTCGCCTGCGGCCAGCGCGTCGACGGCGTCGTCGATCAGTGCGACGTCGGTAGCGCCCAGCAGCGCCAGCGCCCGCGGGTAGGCGACGTGATTGCCTTCGGCGCCTGCCAGCAGTTGGTCGAGCACCGAGAGCGTGTCGCGCGGCGAGCCGCCGCCGGCGCGGATGACCAGCGGGTAGACCGTCTCGTCGACCTCGACGCCCTCCTGCTCGCAGATGCGTTCCAGCAGTGCGCGCATGGTGCGCGGGGCCAGCAGTCGGAACGGGTAGTGGTGCGTGCGCGAGCGGATGGTCGGCAGCACCTTCTCCGGCTCGGTGGTCGCGAACACGAAGATCAGGTGCTCCGGCGGCTCCTCGACGATCTTCAGCAGCGCGTTGAAGCCGGCCGTCGTGACCATGTGCGCCTCGTCGACGATGAAGATGCGATACCGCGACTGCGCGGGCGCATAGAACGCGCGGTCGCGAAGCTCGCGGGTGTCGTCGACGCCGCCGTGGCTGGCCGCGTCGAGTTCGACGACGTCGACGCTGCCGGGCCCGTTCGGCGCCAGCGCCACACACGAGTCGCACACGCCGCACGGCGTCGGCGTCGGGCCCTGCACGCAATTCAGCGAGCGCGCCAGGATCCGCGCCGACGACGTTTTCCCGCAGCCGCGCGGCCCGGAGAACAGGTACGCGTGGTTGATGCGACCGGCCGCAAGCGCGGTGCACAGCGGCTCGGTGACGTGCTCCTGACCAACCACGTCCGCGAAGGTTGCCGGTCGGTACTTGCGGTAGAGCGCCACGCTCAGCAGGCTACCGATCCGCACCGACGGGCCGCGTGCCAGCACCGCCTACCGCCAGGACACCGCCGGGATCTACCGCGAGCCCGTGCGTGACCTCCCCAACTTCCCGTTTGTGAATCTGGCGACGGTTTGCGCCCGATTTGCGTCGCTGCTCGCACAATTGGCGCGCAGCGGGGCCTGTGGACGACGTTCCCACTGTGGATGGCGCGCGATCGCGGCACCCAATTCGTCGGTCGCCGCGCGCACCGTACGGGCCATGACCAAGTTGCAGTCGCCGTTTGTCGGCGCGGAAGCATTGTCGAGCGGGATCATCGCCGAGCGGGCCATGCGTCGCCAGTACGAGCCGCTGTACCCGGGCATCTACGTGCCGCGCGGTGCCGCGGTGTCGGCGCAGATGCGGGCGCGGGCGGCGTGGCTGTGGTCGAAGCGCCGCGGCGTCGGCGCGGGGCTGTCGGCGGCTGCGATGTTGGGCAGCAAGTGGATCGACGGGTGCGAGCCCGCCGAACTGATCCACGACAACCGCAGGCCGCCGCCGAACCTCGTGGTGTGGTCCGAACGACTGTTGGAGAACGAGATCGTCGAGTGCACCGACATGCCGGTGACGACGCCCGCGCGCACGGCATTCGACCTCGGCCGTCATATAACGTCTCGACTTCAGGCGGTGCAGCGACTCGACGCGCTGGCGAATGCCTGCGACATCAAGCGCATCGACATCGAAGAGGTAATCGCTGCCCACCCCGGTGCGCGCGGCCTGCCGCGGCTGCGGCGAGTGCTTCCGCTGGTGGACGGCGGCGCCGAGTCGCCGCAGGAAACCCTGGCGCGGCTGATCCTGATCGATGCGGACCTGCCCGCGCCGCGCACGCAGTTCGAAGTGTTCGACGAGTACGGGCAGTTCGTCGCGCGTCTCGACATGGCCTACGACGAGGTGCAGGTCGGCATCGAATACGACGGCCCGCAGCATTGGACCGATCCGGAGGTGCGGCAGCGCGATATCGACAAGCAGTACGCGTTGGCCCAGCTCGGTTGGATCGTCATCCGGGCGAGCCGCGACCTACTGCGCTATCGCCGCCGCACTTATGTCGCCCGTGTCGAGGGCGCGCTGCGTGCGCGCGGCTTTCGTTTGTGAATCTGGCGACGGTGGAGGCCCGATTTGCGTCGCGGGATGCACAAACGAGCGGTGGGGGTGCAGCGGGCTAGCAGAAGAGGGCTAGCGCTTGAGCAACGCCTCGGTCGCCGACAGCAGCGCGCAGGTCGCCAGGCCATCGATGGCCTCGCGCAGGTCGGGCAGTGACGGGAACGTCGGAGCGATCCGAATGTTCTTGTCTTCCGGATCTTTTCGATACGGGAACGACGCGCCCGCCTCGGTGACGGCGATGCCCGCGTCCTTGGCCAACGACACGGTGCGCCGCGCGGTGCCCGGAAGCACGTCGAGGTTGACGAAGTAGCCGCCCTTCGGCTCGGTCCACGACGCGATCTTCGACTCGCCCAGACGGTCCTCGAGGATCTCCTGCACCAGCGCGAACTTGGGCGCCAGCAGCTGCTGGTGGCGCTGCATCTGCAGGCGCACCCCGTCGGCGTCGCCGAAGAACCGCAGATGCCGCAGTTGGTTCACCTTGTCCGGGCCGATCGACTTCTTGCCCGCGTGCTGCAGATACCAGGCGATGTTGGCCAGCGAGCCGCCGAAGAAGCTGACCCCGGCACCGGCGAAGGTGATCTTCGACGTCGACGCGAACACGTAGGGCCGATTCTGGTGGCCTGCCGCGGCGGCCAGCCCCAGCACGTCGATCTGCCGCACCGACTCGTGGGTGAGCGTGTGCACGGCGTAGGCGTTATCCCAGAACAACCGGAAATCGGGTGCGGCCGTGCGCATTTGGACGAGACGGCGGACGACTTCCCACGAGAACGTGACGCCGGTCGGGTTGGAGAACACCGGAACGCACCACATGCCCTTGATGGCCGGGTCGGCGGCGACGAGCTCCTCGATGAGGTCGACGTCGGGGCCGTCCTCGCGCATCGGGACGTTGATCATCTCGATGCCGAAGCTCTCGGTGATCGCGAAGTGGCGGTCGTAGCCGGGCACCGGGCACAAGAACTTGACGACCGGGTCTTTACTCCACGGCCGCGGCGAGTCGACCCCGCCGTGCAGCAGCGAGAACACCACCACGTCGTGCATCAGCTCGAGGCTGGCGTTGTTGCCCGCGATCAGGTTCTGCACCGGGATGCCCAGCAGCTCGCCGAAGATCGCCCGCAGTTCGGGCAGGCCGTGCACACCGCCGTAGTTGCGGGTGTCGGTGCCCTCCCCGTCGCGGTAGTTCTCACCGGGCAGCGTCAGCAGCCCGTTCGACAGGTCCAGCTGCTCGGGAGACGGCTTGCCGCGGGTCAGGTCAAGTCGCAGTTTCTTGGCCTGCAGCTCGGCGTAAGCGGCTTTCTGCTGTTCGTGCTGGGCCTGCAGTTCCTGCCGGCCCAGGGAGTGAAACGACACCATGCACCTTTCGCCGTCGGCAAGCCGTGAAGCTGGAAGTCTCAATTTGAGGAGGAAGGGGACCCCGCGCACCCGCTAGAGCCCGTTGACCCTTGCTGCCTTCCGGCCCTGGGGGAGTTCACAGGATAGACGCCGCGCGGGGTCCACCAGGAGTGTAGTACGCCGACGATGGGCGACTCGATCGGCAAGGTTGGCAAGTCGGTTACCATGGCCCGCGGAGGATTCGCCTAGTGGCCTATGGCGCTCGCCTGGAACGCGGGTTGGGTTAATAGCCCTCGCGGGTTCAAATCCCGCATCCTCCGCACTTGGTCCGAGGAGCGACCAGTGGACAAGACCACCACCTGGTCGCTCCTCGGCCAACAGAAATCCCCGGAGGAGGAGTATGAGCCGCAAGGTTGCGGTGGCTTGGCACGCGTCGTTCTCGATCGCGGCCGGCGTCTTGTACTTCTTCTTCATCCTTCCGCGCTGGCCTGAGCTGCGCGGAACCACGTCCTTCACGCTGGGAACGGTGCTGCGCATCGTCGCGGGCGCGTTGATCGGGCTGGCGGCCCTGCCGGTGGTGTTCACGCTGCTGCGCACCCGCAAGCCCGAACTGGGCACCCCGCAGCTGGCACTGACCCTGCGGACGTCGTCGATCGCGCTGCATGTCTTCGCCGGCGTGCTCATCGTGGGGACCGCGATCAGCGAGATCTGGCTTGACCTCGACACCGCAGGTCGCTGGCTGTTCGGCATCTACGGCGGGGCCGCCGCGATCGCCCTGCTCGGCATGTTCGCCTTCTACCTCGCCTATGTGGCCGAGCTGCCGCCGCCTCCGCCGAAACCGGTGAAGCCGAAGTCGCAGAAGAAGCAGCGGCGCCGCGGCCGCAAGAAGGCCGAGGAGACCGCCGAGGCAGAAAAGGCCACCGGGGACGCTGAGGCCACCGACGCCGAGGCCGACGACGCCGAGGACACCGGGGCTGAAGACACCGAGGCTCACGAGCAGCCTGATGAGCAGCCCACCGAGGTCAAGGCCGAGGACAAGGTCGAAGAGGCCGAGAAGGCCGACGAGCCTGACGAGGACCAGAAGGCCGACGACAAGGCCGACGAAGCCGCCAAGACCGAAAAAGCAAAGGCCGACGAGAAGACCGACGAGACGGCCGAGGAGCAGGTCAACGGCGCCGAGGCCGGCAACGGCACCCTGCGCAACCGGCGCACATCCGGGAGAATTACCTTGCGTCGGCGCAAGCGCTCACGCGGCGGCGTTGCTGTCGACGATTAGCGTCACGTCGACAGGGAAACCACTCATTGCCACGATGTAATGAGAAACCGTTCCTAGCCGAAAGTGTCTATATGGCCCGCTTGCACTGGTATCGCTTGCTGATCGCGTTTGCCGCGGTGATGGCACTCGTGGCGCCGATCCGCCCGGCGATCGCTGGGGCGGCGCCGTTGGACACCGCGATCTCGACTGTGGAACCGGCCGTCGTCCAGATCGACACCACCATCGACTACCAGCACGCCGTCGGCGCAGGCACCGGCATCGTGCTGAACCCCAACGGCGAGGTCCTGACCAACTTCCACGTCGTCCAGGGCGCCGACGTGATGACGGGCCACAACGTCGGCACCGGGCAGAGCTTCCCGATGGACCTGCTCGGCTACGACCGCACCCACGACATCGCCCTCGTCCAGCTGCGCGGCGCCTCCGGTCTGCCCGTCGCGCCGCTGGGCAATTCCGACACAGTGTCCGTCGGTGACCTGGCGGTCGCGATCGGCAATGCGAACCCGGGTGGGCCGCCGACGCGGGAAGCGGGCACGATCACCCAGCTCAACCGCACCATCGAAGCCAAGGATTCGCTGACCGGCAGCTCCGACGAACTCAACGGCCTGATCGAGGTCGCGGCCAACGTCCGCGCAGGCGACTCCGGCGGTCCGCTGGTCAACGAAGCGGGCCAGGTCATCGGCGTGACGACGGCGGCGACAGTGAACTACCGGTTCGCACCCGGCGGCAAGGGTTTAGCGATTCCGATCAACCAGGCGCTCGCGATCGCCGATCAGATCCGGTCGCGGGTGCCCTCGGACACGGTGCACATCGGTCCGCCCACGCTGCTCGGCGTCGGTGTGGCCGCCGGCGACCAGGATCCCGACGCGCCCGGCGTCGTCATCCGCGAGGCGCTGCGTGGCGGCCCCGCCGATCAGGCAGGTCTCGTCGACGGCGACATCCTCACGAGCATCAACGGTCAGCGGCTGAACTCCGCGACCGAGCTGACCCGGATCCTCGACCGCTACTACCCCGGCGATGTCGTCGACCTGACGTGGATCGACCGGACCGGCCAGCAGCGCACCGGCAAGGCCACGCTCGTCGCAGGTCCGTAGAGCTCACAAACGCAGGTTGTACCGCCAGAAGACGGCGGCCAGCACCGCGAGTCCGACGCCGATCGCCAGCACCACCAGCGGATTGCCAATTCCCAACGCGGCCAAGACAAATGCGATCACCGCGGCCACGGCTGGTGTCCGCCACGTGTAGTTGTTGAACCGCAACTCGCTGCGGAATGCCATGACGTGTTCGAGAAACGTCTGCGGTAGCTTCTCGTCGACGAGTTCGGAGGCCAACCCGAACCGCTCGGCCAACATCAGCCAATCCTTTTCCACGGCAGAGTAATCGGACTTCCTGCCCTTGGTTTTCATGCGCCATTCGCCGGGCGGCGGATGCGGCTGGACGACCATGGTTTCCATGCCGGGCCCCTCGATGATCAGCACGGGGATGCCGAGGGCGTTCGCAGGCGTGACCGTCACCTCGGTAAGCGGCGCCGTCGCGATGAGAGCGTTGCTGTCGCCCTCGAATAAGCGGACGGCGTCACCGGTGACCTCGAGCGCCAGAGCAGGCTCCTGGGAGTTCCAATGACGGACCCGATAGAGCAGGGCGCGAACAGATTTCGCCGACCCGACGGGCGATCCCGCGTCACGCTGCTGCATTGCCAGTTGGCCGGCCGCCAGTTCAAGGAAGGCGTTCACCTCGTCTGCGTTGTAGCTCCGCGAACCGCTGGACGCCTCGGGGAAGGCCACGCTGCGGATCTGTTCCGCGGTAAGCGAACGCCGACTCGGATCCCGCAACGCGGCCTCGATCCGGTCGAGAAACACGTCGACTTCGCCCTCCCGGTAGCCGCGCTTGCCCGCCGGCGGCGGTGAGAAGGCGACGTTGTGCACGTCCTCGGCGGTGAGCCGGGGAGTCGCCTGCGCCGGGTCCTGCTCCATCGGCGAATGGTCTCACCGCCCCGCCTCGGGCTGTCGGAAACGACCAACTCAGCCGCACTGATTTCCTATGCTGAGCGAGTGCCAAACACCACGCAAAACACCACCCCCCACCGGGTCGTCCAGTGGACGACGGGAAATGTCGGAAAGAGCGCCGTCGAGGCGATTGCGAAGAACCCGAACTACGAGCTTGTCGGCTGCTACGCGTGGTCGGCCGACAAGGTCGGCGTCGATGTCGGCGAGCTGGCCGGTATCGAGCCTCTCGGCGTCACGGCCACCAACGACGTCGACGCGCTGCTGGCGCTGAAGCCCGACTGCGTCGTCTACAACCCGATGTGGATCAACGTCGATGAGCTGGTGCGCATCTTGTCGGCGGGCGTCAACGTCGTGACGTCCGCGTCGTTCATCACCGGTCACAACCTCGGCGACGGCCGCGACCGCATCGAGGAGGCGTGCAGGCAGGGCGGCTCGACGATCTTCGGCTCGGGCGTCAGCCCCGGCTTCGCCGACGTGCTGGCCATCGTGGCCGCCACCGCGTGCGACCGCGTCGACAAGGTGATCATCGCCGAGTCCGCCGACACCACGCTCTACGACTCACCCGACACCGAGCGCCCGGCCGGCTTCGGCATGCCGATCGACGATCCGAACCTGCCGCCGATGGCAGAGAACGGCACCGCGGTGTTCGCCGAGGCCGTGCGGCTGGTCGCCGACTCGCTCGGCGTCGAGCTGGACGAGGTGGTCTGCGAGGCTGAATACGCCCACACCACAGAGGATCTCGACCTCGGCTCGTGGGTGATCAAGGCCGGCTGCGTGGCCGGCGTGTTCGCCAGTTGGCAGGGCCGCGTCGGCGGCAAGACCGTCGTCGACCTCAACGTGCGGTGGCGCAAGGGTCAGACGCTCGACCCAGACTGGAAGCTCGACGGCGACGGCTGGAAGATCACCATCGAAGGACGGCCGACCGTCAACATGCAGGTCGGCTTCCTGCCGCCGCCCGACATGATCGAGAACATGAAGTCGATCGAAGACCTCTTCGTCATCGGCCACATCATGACGGCAGTGCCGCCGATACATGCGATTCCGGCCGTTGTCGCAGCCGCGCCGGGTATCGCAACCTACAACGATCTGCCGCTCCCGCAGGCACGCGGCACGGTGCCTGCGGGCGGCTGACCAAACGCTAGGGCTCTCCTAGATGCAGGCGCTGGCCTGCGCGTAGCCCAACGGACCCTGGATGCCGATGCACGCATCGACGGGATCCCAGTGGCGTGGGCCAGGGCCCCTCCACCACCGATCATGGCCGGGGCCGTGGCCGTGACCGTGGCCCGGCGGGTGCTCAGCGATCACCAGCGGTCCCTCGGGTACCGGTGCGACGGGCGCCGCGTTGGCAACCCCCGCGCCGATCCCGACGGCGCCGAAGGCCAGGCCCGCGGACAGGAGAGTTCCTGCTGCTACGGCTTTGAGATCGATCATGCTTATCCCCTCGGCAAATGTGCGTACGGTACAAGGCGCCGGATATACCGTTTGGCGCGCCCCGTCGGCCAAAGAGGTTGCAAATTCACATCATTCCGGCGTCCGATACGTCACTATACCTCGCCGCTAAGGTCTGCGACGCTCACCCCGGACCCGCCTGTGAGTGGGTTTGCTCCGGCTGCGCGCCTGCCTGATAACCGCTTCTCGCGTGCGTCGCTGCGGCCGTCGCCGGACCCGGTTCGACGACGGGTAAGAAGACGATCTGTGTGACCGATGCGTCAGCCGACGATCTGTGTGACCGACGCCTCAAGGTGTGCGTTCGGCGGCCCCTCCAGCGGCACGTCCTGAAGCACGCGGGCCTGCCCGGCGCGGACCGTGAAATCGCCGACCTGCGGCTGATGCCCGCCCTTGACCTCGTAGACGACCTTGATCTCTTTGTCGGGCAGCGGGTGCAGTCCAAGGTATTTGGGCTCGATGCGATAGCGGTACAGGCATCCGTTCGGCGCCGAGCAGTTCTGGTCGGTCACCACGACACCGATCTGGAACTCCGCCGGCGTCGGCACCTTCGGTTGCTGCTGCGCCGCGGGCACCCGCGCCGTCGGCGGGGCCGGTGGTGTCCTGTCGGCGGTCAGCACCGCAATGGTGACACCGAAGCCCGTGGCGACCACAGCGAAGATCGCCAGCACAGCAACGACGCGACGAGCGTTCATCGGGGCTCCATGTGCCCAGATTGCACCAGGATCGGCTGTCGCGTCGGCCGAATGAAGTAGTCAATTACGCACGCACGCGGAAAATTGAGGTTCATTGTTTAATGCATGGCTACACGCGGGAGCCGACGGACCACCGCGGCCGTCGCAAACTGTCAGTGAGTCGCGTCATGCACGAACAGCTCGCGGGCTACATCTCCGGACCGGTCAACGCCGAAGACCTCGCCGTCGCTCCGGGCGGGCAGTGGGTGCTGACATCGGGCATGACGGGGCCGACGGCGCCCCTGGGCCACCTGTACGCGGTGAGGGTCGAGGACGGGGCGTCCAGCGAGATCTTCCCGTACGGCGCCTCCTACGCGCTGGACACCGAAAGATTCGCCGCGCAACCGGATCTCGACCCGTTCCGGTTCCGCCCGCAGGGCATCGACGTAACGGTTCAGCGCGACGGCCGCACCGAGCTCTACGTCGTCAGTCACGGAGCCGCCGAGTCGGTCGAGGTGTTCGAGGTCGACCTCGACGAGCCGCGCCCGACACTGAGATGGCTTGGCGGGGTGGCGCTTCCGGGCACCGCAGTCGGCAATGACGTCGCCGCGGTCGGCGACGGCTTCATCGTCAGCACGACGGGAGACCCCGACGGCCTCCGCTCCATCAGCGTCGAGGACGCGATGGCCGGACGCGACACCGGAGGCGTGCTGGAGTGGTCGCCGGGGGCCGGCTGGACGACACTGCCGGGCACTTCGATGAACACGGCCACCGGTGTGGCCATCTCATCCGACGGTGACTGGATCTACATCGGCGGCTGGAACTCCCGGTGTATCAGGAAGGTTCAACGGGGGACCCCCGACCCGATCAGCACGACGGTGGAGGTCGGCATGATGGTGGACAACCTGACGTGGGCGGCGTCGGGCCATCTCCTCGCCGCGGGCACCTATGGCACCAGCATGCAGGAGTTCCTGGCCAGCCACTTCGGCCCGAGCCCGCGGCTGGGGTTCCCGTCGCGCGTGCTTCGCGTCGATCCCGACACGCTGGCCACCGAGACGCTCGTCGACTACGGGCCCGATACCTTCGGCGCGGCCACCACGGCGCTGCAGGTCGGCCGTGAGATCTGGGTGGGCACGGCCCGCGACCAGGGCCTGGCGCGATTCCGCTTCCCCGCGCCGAACCGCGCCTTCGGGCCCCAGTCATGAAGTCGGCCGGGGGTCAATCCTGTTGCCCTTCTCGTCCCAGTGCGCCGCTACCTTCTTGCTGGGCTGCACGCGCGGGGGCTCGCCCGGCATCTTCGGGTAATTGGGCGGGTAGGGCAGATCACCGAGGCCGCGCTCCTCGTCGGCCTTCACCATCTCCAGCAGGGGTTCGATGGACTGCGCGACGGCGTCGAGGTCGGCCATGGCATCACCACGCTCCTTGACGATGTCCGGGACGGTGGCGATGGTGAAGTCGTCGGGATCGGCGTCGCGTAAGTCGTTCCAGGACAACGGCATTGACACGGTCGCAATCGGTGTTTTGCGCGCCGAGTACGCCGATGCGAACGTGCGGTCGCGGGCATTCTGGTTGTAGTCGATGAACAGCCGCTCGCCGCGCTCCTCCTTCCACCACGACGTGGTGACCGCGTCGGGCGCGCGCCGTTCGACTTCGCGGGCCAGCGCGATGCCTGCGCGGCGAACCGCGATGAAGTCCCATTCTGGCTTGATGCGCAGGTAGACATGCACCCCGCGACCGCCGGACGTCTTCGGAAAGCCGATCAGGCCTAATTCGTCGAGCAGGGGTTTGAGCACCTCGACGGCGATCGCGCTGGCTTCGGCGAATCCGGTGCCGGGCTGCGGATCCAGGTCGATGCGCAGTTCGTCGGGGTGTTCGGTGTCGGCGCAGCGCACCTGCCAGGGGTGCAGCGTCACGGTGCCCATCTGCGCCGCCCAGACGATCGCCGACGGATGCGTGACCCGCAGCGCGTCGGCCGTTCGACCCGACGGGAACGTCACCACACAGGTCTCCAGATAGTCGGGACGCTTCTGCGGCACCCGCTTCTGGTAGATCTCCTCGCCCTCGATGCCGTCGGGGAACCGCTGCAGATGGGTGGGCCGGTCGCGCAGAGCGTTCAGCAGCGGCCCCTTTCCCACGGCCATGTAGTACTCGACCAGTTTGCGTTTCGTGCCGCCGCTGCCCAGCTTCGGAAAGTAGATCTTGTCCGGATTGGTCAGCCGAACCTTGATACCGTCGACGTCGAGTTCTTCTGCAGGCGTTGCCATCTCAGGACTCCAGCACGTCGTAGAGGTCGTAGTTCAGCGGCACGTCGAGTTGGTCGAAGGTGCAGCTTCGCGGGTCCCGGTCGGGGCGCCAGCGGATGAATTTGACGGCGTGCCGGAATCGGCGGCCGTATTCGGAGTTGCCCTCCATCTGATCGTAGGCCACCTCGCAGACCTTCTCCGGGCGCACCGGGATCCAGCGCTTGTCGGCCGCCGAATTCCACCGGCTGAGGTCGCCCTCGCGCATTTCGTCGCCTTCGCGTAGCGGCTCGAGCTCGGCGAGCAGCTTGAGCCGATCCTTGGCGGTGAAAGACGCTGCGCCGCCGACCATTTGCAGCTCGCCGTCGTCGCGGTAGAGCCCCAGCAGAATCGAGCCGATGCCTTCGCCGCTCTTGTGGATGCGATACCCCATCGCCACACAGTCGGCGTCACGGGCGTGCTTGACCTTCACCATCTCCCGCTTGCCCGGCAGATACGGCCCGTCGAGCCGCTTGGCGATCACGCCGTCGAGCCCCGCGCCCTCGAATTCCTCGAGCCACTGCGCGCCGAGCGCCGGATCCTCGGTGGTGCGGGTGACGTGACACCACTGCTTCTCGGTCACGGCCTCCCGCAGTGCCTCGCGACGAACGCGGAACGGCTCCTTCAAAAGGGACTTGTCGTCGACGGCCAGGGCGTCGAAACCGATGAAATGGGCGGGCGTCTGCTCGGCGAGCAGCTTGATACGGCTTGCGGCGGGGTGGATGCGCTGGCTGAGCGACTCCCAGTCCAGCCTGATCCGGCCGCCGATCTCTCGCGGCACGACGACTTCTCCGTCGAGCACACAACGCGGCGCCACCTCCTCGCGCAGCGCGTCGAGCAACTCCGGGAAGTAGCGGCCGAGGTCTTTGCCGTTGCGTGAGTGCAGCACCAGCTTGTCGCCGTCGCGGAACACCAATGCACGGAACCCGTCCCACTTCGGCTCATACGACCACACTCCCGCGTCGTCGGGCACTTTGGCCTGGGCCTTGGCCAGCATCGGCTCGAGCGGCGGCTGCACGGGGAGATTCACACGGTCCATACTCGACTAGACCTCCGACGCCCGGCAATGTCATCGAAGGCGGCGACAATGGTGCGATGCAGCTGCCCGTCATGCCGCCGGTGTCGCCGATGTTGTCCCGGTCGGTGCCGACCATTCCGCCCGACGCCTTCTACGAGCCGAAGTGGGACGGTTTCCGGTCGATCTGTTTCCGCGACGGCGACGAGGTGGAGCTCGGCAGCCGCAACGAGCGCCCGATGACGCGGTACTTCCCCGAACTGGTCGCGGCGGCGCAAGCCGAGCTGCCGCAGCGCTGCGTGATCGACGGCGAGATCGTCATCGCCACGGCGGGCCGACTGGACTTCGAGGCGCTGCAGTTGCGGCTGCACCCGGCCGCTTCGCGGGTGCAGATGCTCGCCGAGCAGACGCCGGCCCACTTCATTGCCTTCGACCTGCTCGCGCTCGGCGACGAGGACTACACCGGCCGCCCCTTCAGCGAGCGCCGGGCCGCGCTCGTGGCGGCGCTAGCGGACGCGAGGAGCAGAAAGACAGAAGCGGACGCGGGTCCGGCGTTCCACGTCACGCCAGCCACCACCGATCTGGCGACCGCGCAGCAGTGGTTCGACCAGTTCGAGGGTGCCGGGCTCGACGGCATCGTCGCCAAACCGCTGACACTCACCTATCAGCCCGACAAGCGGGTCATGTTCAAGGTCAAGCACGAACGCACCGCCGACTGCGTCGTCGCTGGATACCGGTTGCACAAGTCCGGCGCCGATGCGGTGGGCTCGCTGCTGCTCGGGCTCTACAAGGAGGACGGGACGCTGGCCTCGGTGGGCGTCATCGGCGCCTTCCCGATGGCCACCCGCAGGCAACTGCTGACCGAACTGCAGCCGCTGGTGACCACGTTCGACGAGCACCCGTGGAACTGGGCCGCGCACTTCGCAGGCGAGCGCACGCCGCGTCGCAACGAAGGCTCGCGATGGAACGCCGGCAAGGACCTGTCGTTCGTCCCGCTACGCCCGGAACGGGTGGTCGAGGTGCACTACGACCACATGGAGGGCGAACGCTTCCGCCACACCGCGCAATTCAACCGGTGGCGCCCCGACCGCGACCCACGGTCGTGCACCTACGAGCAGCTCGAGCAGCCGGTGACATACAAGCTCGGCGACATAGTCCCTGGACTGTGACGACAGGGACTTGACCTCAAGTTCAGTTGAGGTTGCAGGCTCGACGCATGGAACAAATACTCACCGACCTCTGGCAGACCCGCACCGACTCACCCTTCCCCGGGCTGACGACCCACGCCTACCTGTGGACCGGCGCCAATGCGCTGTTCTATTCGGTGGCAACCGATTCCGACTTCGCAGAACTCGACCGCCTCGGCGGCGTCGCGGCCCAATACCTGTCGCACCGCGACGAAGCCGGACCGATGCTGGCGAAAATCGCGGCCCACTTCCACTCCTCGTTGCACGCTCCCGCCGCCGAACTCGCCGAGATCGGCAAGCACTCCCACATCGACGTGGCGCTGGGCAGCCGTCATGTCGACGTCAACGGCATCGAGATCATTCCGACGCCGGGCCACTCCCCCGGCAGCACGTGCTATCTCGTCAACGGCGCCGAGGGACGCTACCTGTTCACCGGCGACACCCTCATCCGAAACGAGTCCGGCGCGTGGTGGGCGGGCTACCTGCCCGGCCACAGCGACGCCGCCGCGTTGGCGTCCAGCCTGCGACTGCTGCGCACGCTCGAACCCGACGTGGTGATTTCCAGCGCATTCCAAGGTGACTCCGCCGTGCACCGTATCCAGCGCGAACGTTGGGCCGAGCACGTCGACGAGGCGTTGGAGGGCCTGCCCGCCGGTTTGGCGAAGCGCTGATCGGGCACCCCGAATGCATGTCTGTAACCGCATTTCAAGATCTCCCGCTGGCGGATCGTGACCGCGAGTGGGAGGGCGACGCCGCCGAGAAGCGGGTCCGCGACTGGGCAGGCGCCGAAGACGAGCCCAACCAGAAATACCGCGACGCGCACGTCTGGTACGACAGCGACAAGAAGGACAACTTCACCGCGTACAAGCTGCTGATCGCCGACGTCGTCGACGGCAAACTGAAAGCCGTCCCCCGCGGTGTGATGGCGGCGGGCGCCATCATGGACGGCGCTCGCGGCGGCATCGATCTGCCCGAAGACGACATCGATCGGGTGAAGAACCACCTGGCCAAGTACTACAAGAAGATGGGCGACACCGCGCCCTGGGAGCGTTAGTCCGCTTCGGGCGCAGCGTTAGTTCGCTTCGGCGTACAAGTGAACCAGACCGGACGCCACGGCGAAGCGTGGGCCGTGCACGCCGTCGACGTTGGCCCGCCCGACGACCATGTCGCTGCCGCGCAGCGTCTCTGCCACGGTGCGCAGCAGCTCGTCGTCGAGCGCGCCGCCGCCCGCAAGCAGCAGTGCCGTCGACGGCCGATCAAACACCGGCAGGCATCGTGCGATGTTCGCCGCGACGGTTTCGCGCTTGATCGCAAGCCGCAGGCTGCGCCACTCCTCGGCGGCCAACCTGCCGGAAAACGGTACAAGGCCTGCGGATCCGCGGGTGCACAGCCGCCCGATGGCGTCCGCTTGCGCCGGATGGTCCAAAAACACGCGCCGCCCGTCTTCTTCGTGTGCGAGGTGCGGGCTTTCCACCCGCACCGCGGGCGAGCGCTTCACCTGCTCGGCGAGGGCGCGCGGGATACCGAGCACCTTCGCAACGGCCACGGTGATGGTCTCGCCTGCGCCTGCGGCGACGACGGTGCGTTCGGCGTCAACCAAATCAATTGTGCCGCCGCCGATGTCGCACACGACGGAACCCGGTGGTAGACCCGGCGTGCTGCGCGCGCCGTAGGCGGCGGCCTGGGGTTCGGTCGTCAGGGTGTGCGCCGGGCGACCGGTCAACTCGGTGAGGGTGGCCGCGGCGTCCGCGGCGGGATCGGCGGCGAGTATCGCGACGACGGTGCCTCGGGTGTCGGCGATGCCTCGCCGCAGCCATGTGCCGTCGTCGATCGATGCCAGATCGGTGAAATACAGGTCGTTGACCGCGATCTCGCTTTCGGCGGCGGGGATCGCCTGGATGCGGATGCGACGCGCGCTGCCAGGTGGTTGCGACCGCAACACGCTCTGCGCCTGCGCCGGGGTGTAGCGGACTTTCTCGCCGTCGATCAGGCAGTCGACGTAATCGTCGTCCGGCGCAGGCGTTTCCGGCGGTTCGGTTCGCACGGTCACCGCGATTGCCTGCGAGTCGGCCAGTTCGCGCGTGAACTCCGCGACGTCACGTATCCGATCGTGGCCCAGTTGCAGGGCCGCCGACAGCGCGATGGGGTCGGCCATCGCGCGGTAGGCCGATCCTTCCGCCACCACTTCGATGGCGACCAGGGCTCCCGGCTGTAGGCCGTCGAGGTCGACCTCGTCGACGACGGGAATGTCGATCGGGATGCGGTTTGCGATCAACACGGCGTCGTCTTGTTCGGCGATGACCCCCGCCACATTCCATCCGCGTTCGATCGCGCGCTTCAGCGCTTCGGCCGCGACTTCGAAGTCGGTGGCGGCGTTGACGGAAATGATTGCGGGATCGGCCGATACAGCGCCCTCAAGGTCTTTAAGCGGCACGTGCCTGCCGACGGCGGACCCGGCGCCTGCCGGTGTTCGCGCGTCCGGTCGACGCAGGCTGCGCACCGGCGAGCGCGGCGAGGTTGGCGGCGGCAACGGTGCCGTGGACGTGTCGACGGGGCGCAGGGTCGCCAACAGCAGTTCGTCGACGGTGACGCCGGCCTCGACCTCCAATTTGTGCAGCAGCGCCGCCGCGCCCTCCAGCGATTCGCGGGATCCCTTGCGTCCGCGAGTGGGCGCGTGGCCGTGTGTCAGCGGTTCGGCTGAGCCACCGCCGATGCGGGCCAGGACGATCTCGGTGGTGTGGTTCCCGACGTCGATGCCGGCGACTACGGTCACGGGCGTCAGCGCAGCAGGCCGCGACGGGCATACACGACCGCTGCCTGCCTCACCAACTCCGCACACCGCTCGGCGCCACGCGCCTCGAGCGATGCCCGCAGCGCCTCGAGCTCCTCCGACGTCGACCGATGTGGTCGCAACGCCTCGTACAGCGCCATGACTTCATCGCCGTCGAGGCTGGTCAATTCCGCTGCGCGCAAGAAGTTCTCGGCGAGTTGCCGGTTGCCGTGCGCCTGGGCGACCGCGGCCTGGTGCGCCAATGTGGCGGGGTCCATCCGCAAATCGGAAAGCGAAAGCTTGCCGTCCACGGCGGCCTGCACGGTGAACTTGTCGTCGGTCATGTCCTCGTCACCTTCACCGTCACCGGCGGCTGGCCCGGCTCGCAGAGCTCGCGTTCGAGCGCGACGAGCGCCACCGTGCGGGCCTGGTAGCGCGCCGAGATCGATTCATCGGTCCCGCCGGTGAGGATCGGGACCGGCGTCATACCCTTGGCGTGGCGGCCCGCGTTCTTGCCGAGTTCGCGGTACATCTGGGCGGTCAGCTGCGGCGCCACGCTGAACAGCTCCAGGTTGGCCAGCGGGGTGAGGTCACGCCGGTGGATCACCGCAGTTCCCTTGCCCTGCAGGCCTATTCCGATTCCGGATCCCGACAGCCGAGCGGCGGTCAGCCCGATCAGCCCGACGTCGATGGTCGACCGCACCCTGACGAGTCGCGAGACGCAGCCCTCTTCCTCGAGCCCAGCCTGGATCTGGCGCAGCGCCTCGCCGACCGTCAGGCCGCTCAGGGTGAGCCAGACGGAGCGCGCGAACGCCGGCGATAGTCCGATGCAGACTTCGCGCGGATCGCTGCCCTGCTGCGCCTGCTCGATCTCGGTGACCTCGAGGTGGCCCCGATGCTGATCCTGGTCGGCGGTCAGTTCCGCCACGGTGCGCTGCTGGCGGATGCCCTCGATCTCGGCGCGCCGCTCATCGCTGAGCACATATCCGGTGCCCGGCCCCGAATAGTCGTTCGGGTCGGTGATTTTCGACAGCACCCGGAACTGGTCGTCGAAGATCGCAGCCGTCTGAAGCTGGTCGCCCTTGAGGCGCTCGCGGGTCAACCGCATGATCGCCTCGGCTTCGTCGTCGTATCCGGTCCGCTTGAGTGACGCGATCACGTCGAACACTGTGAGTTGCCGCGCCTCGATCGCCGCCGCCGCTTCGGCGACCATCCGCGGATGCCCCGGCGACAGGTCGCGGGACCCGTTGGCCCGCACCACCTCGTCGAC
Source organism: Mycolicibacterium agri (assembly GCF_002553505.1). Lineage (GTDB taxonomy): Bacteria > Actinomycetota > Actinomycetes > Mycobacteriales > Mycobacteriaceae > Mycobacterium > Mycobacterium agri. Next base: position 79,980 of record NZ_PDCP01000016.1, read on the forward strand.
GCGGTCGTCGTCGTAGTCGGCAAGGCCGAGATCGCGGTAGACGGCCTGCACCGCGGTCGCCGCACGCCTGCGCACCTGCGCCAGGTGCTCGGCCGAAACCGTGCGCAGTCCTCCGTCGGCCGCCCAGTCCCGTTGCAGCACAAGGTAATCGTCCATGTCGTCGGAGTTGAAGTTGGACAGGGCGAAGGCGTTGTCGTAGCGCGGAATCGACCCGAAGCCGGAGAAGATGAAGTCCGCGCCCGCCAGCAGCACAGGCAGCGTGTGGGCGCTGCGCCGGATGTCGGACTCCGAGATCAGATTGTCGTTGCCTGCGCACGATTCGAGATCGCGCAACATCACCATCAAGTTCTCGGCGAGCAGTTCCTTCATGCCCTCGGGAACCGAGGAAACAACGCCGACGCCGTCGATGCCGCCGTTCTGCACACCCTGTGCGCCCAGCGCGCGGGCCAGCGACACACACCGCGATTCGAGGTAGAGGATCGAGCACTTCTCGGCCTCGCCCATCAGCACCTCGGCCCCGCCGCCGCTGGTCACCCTCATCTTCAGCCCGCGAGACGCGTAGGCGGACGTCAAGATGGCCTTCGAGAACGGGGTGTCGTCACCGTCGACGAAGACCTGTTCGGTGCCGTACAGCGAGATCGTCTCGGCGTAGCTGGTCAGGCCGCGCAGGCCGAGCCGCAGTTCCAGCGCCTCCTCGATCGAGCACTGCGCCATCGCGCCGTGAACTCCGACCTGGCTGCCGATCAGCAGCGCGACTGCGTTGGACGGCGCGTCGCCGAGCACCGGCACCGTGGTCTCGACCTCCCGGAACCCGTATGCGACCGCGCTGGCGGCGTCTGCGGCGATCAGCAGGGGATCGTCGAGTTGGTTGGTGACGTGCGCCTGATTGCTCGGTGTCCTCCTGGCGCGCATCTTGCTCATCGCCATCTGCATCTCGACAGGGCTGAGCATCGCGACGACGCGTGCCAGCTTGGCCGGCGTGGTGCCGCCGATCAGCCGCACGACCTCGGCGCGCGGCACGTTGAGGTCGACCGTCATCCGGGCCAATGTCGCGTCGTCGAGCGCCATGGCCTCCTGTGCGGCGTCGAGATCCAGGCCGTAGCGGGCGATGAACTCGTCAATGACGTCGAAGTCCTTGACGGGCTTGCCGTCCAACTCCACTACCACGCCGTCGCGCACCGCCAGCGACGGTTCCGGGTCGTGCGGGCTGGCCATTGCGACCAGCCCGAGCTGGGGGTTCGGAACGGAAAACCCGTCCAGGTTGACGGGTTTTCCGTCGAGCACGCGCATCCGTCCAAGCGCCCCCGCATCGGCTGTGGAGTCGCGATCTCCTTCGCTCACTGAACTGACGGCACTCCTAGGTTCGTTCTTCGGTCTCGTCGTAGACGATGCGGCCGATCAACTCGTAACGCACCGGGTCACGGTACTTGAAGTAGAGAGCAATCGCGCCACCCAGGACGAACAATCCGACGACGATCCACGGCGTGGCCTTGAACAGTATGGTGCCCGCCGCCGCACCCGCGGCTTCCTCCCTGTGTTGGAACAGCAGGCTGACGACGTAGAGCATGCCGAGGCCGCCGAGCAGCGGTGCGACCAGCGTCTTGAACCAGTGCCTGCTTTCCTCGTTGTGGCCCCGGATGTGGAAGTAGCTGACGACCGCGAACGCACACAGCGACTGCACGATCAAGATCGCCATGGTGCCGAGGATCGCCAGCAGCGTGTACATGTGCAGGTACGGATCCATTCCCGCGGCGAGGAAAGACAGCACCAGCACCAGCGCGATGCCGCTCTGCACCATCGAGGCGATGTGCGGCGAGCCGTGCGTCGGGTGGGTCCGGCCGATGGTGCGCTGCAGTGTCCTCGAAAGACCCTCGCGGCCAAGGGCATAGATGTAGCGCGATGCACAGTTGTGGAAAGCCATGCCGCAGGCGAAGGAGCCCGTGCACAGCAGGATGTTGAACATCGACACCGCCCATTCGCCGTAGTACTGGCGAACCGGGCCGAAGAAGATGTCGCCTGCGGTGTCGGCGTCTTGCGCGAGTTGGATGGCGTTCTCGGTGCCGGTGCCCGCGATCGCCATCCAGGAGATGAACACGTAGAACAGGCCGATGCCGAGGACGCTCGCGATGGTCGCAATGGGAATGATCTTCTTCGGGTTGCGCGACTCCTCGCCGTACATGGCGGTCGACTCGAACCCGACCCACGACCAGAACGCGAAGAACAGGCCGAGTCCGGCGCTGGCGCCGACGATTCCGGCCGCCGGTGAGAACGCGCCCGCCAAGTTCAGCGTCTTGCTGACCTCGAAGCCGTTGGGCCCGCCGCCGTGGATCAGGACGGCGAACGCGCCGAGCGACAACATCACGACCTCGGTGATCAGGAAAACGCCGAGAACCTTGGCGGCGATGTTGACGTCGTAGTACGCCAGCACCGAGTTCACGATCAACATGGCCAGTGCGGGCACGACCCAGTGCACGTGGAAGCCGAAGAACGTCTCAAGCAGGGTTTGGGAGAAGAACGCGAAGATGCCGAGCAGCGAGGCCTCGAAGACCACGTAAGCCATCGTGATGATCGCGCCACTGGCCATTCCCATGATGCGGCCGAGGCCGTGGGCGATGTACCCGTAGAACGCGCCGGTCGCGGTGAGGTGCTTGGCCATCGTGGCGTAGCCGATGGCGAACAGCGTCAGGACGATGGTCGCGACGGCGTAGCCGGCCGGCGCAAATGAACCATTTCCGAAGCCGACCGCGATCGGAACATTGCCGACCATTGCGGTGATGGGGGCGGCGGTAGCCACCGCCATGAACATCACGCCGACGATGCCGACGGCGTTCGGTTTCAGTCGATCGACGTCGTTCTTGGGCTTGTTATCGTCGCGTTTGATGACTTTTTCGGTCATTGCCGGGTGCCTCCGAGCGGTCGAAGGAAATCGAGTGTGGCGTACACCACTGCGTGGCCCCTAGGAGTTTGGCACTACCAAATGACTCCCCGCAAGAGATTCCAGCGAACTCGTCGCTACATATGTGGACCATTGAGGGCCATTGACACAAATGGTCCACCCTTTTTATGGTGAGGACTGCCCTCAACTCCGCGGAGGAGCCGCATGTACGACTACGGCACGTTCTCGTTTGACTCCAAGGCCGAGGTGCTGGAGCAGTCGAAGACGTTCTGGAACCCGGGCAAGACCCAGTTCTGGATCGACGAAGGTGTCGACCTTGTCATCGACCGCCGCCAGGACTACTACCTGTGGGACATGTCCGGCAGACGCCTGATCGACATGCATCTCAATGGCGGCACGTACAGCCTCGGCCACCGCAATCCCGAAGTCGTGCAAGCGGTCAACGAGGCCACCGAGTACTTCGACATCGGAAACCACCACTTCCCGTCGGTGGCGCGCACTGCACTGGCGCAGCGGCTCGTCGAGTCGGCGCCCGCCTCGATCACCAAGGTGGCCTACGGAACCGGCGGCGGCGAGGCGATCGACATCGCGATCAAGAGTGCACGCCACGCCACCAAAAGCCGCAAGATCGTCTCGATCGTGAAGGCCTACCACGGCCATACCGGCCTCGCGGTGGCCTCGGGCGACGACCGATTCGCCAAGATCTTCCTCTCCGACCGGCCCGACGAATTCGTTCAGGTGCCGTTCGGCGACATCGACGCCATGGAGCGGGTGCTGTCGGCGAGCGATGTGGCCGCGGTGCTGATGGAGACGATCCCGGCGACGTACGGGTTCCCCTTGCCGCCACCGGGATATCTCGAGGCGACCAAGGCGCTCACGGAGAAGTACGGCTCGCTCTATATCGCCGACGAAGTGCAGACCGGGCTGATGCGCACCGGCGAGATGTGGGCGATCACCAAACACGGCATCGAACCGGACATCATCGTGACGGGCAAAGGACTGTCCGGCGGCATGTATCCCATCACCGCCGCGATGCTCAGCGACCGCGCCGGCCAGTGGCTCGACGAGGACGGCTTCGCACACATCTCGACGTTCGGCGGCGCCGAACTCGGTTGCGTGGCCGGAATCAAGACGCTGGAGATCTCAAGCCGTCCCGAGGTCCGCTCGACGGTGCACTACATCTCCGACTTGTTCGCACACGGTCTGCGCCGCATCCAGAGCGACAACCCCGACTGGTTCGTCGGGATCCGGCAGAACGGCGTCGTCATCGGCCTGGAGTTCGACCACCCAGAAGGCGCCAAGTTCGTGATGCGCGAACTGTACGAAAACGGGGTCTGGGCAATCTTCTCGACCCTGGATCCCCGTGTGCTGCAATTCAAACCCGGAATTCTATTGAGCCACGAGATCTGCGAAGACGTGCTGGACAGACTCGACGTCGCCGTGCGCAGCGCCGAAAAGGCCGCACGGGAACGGAGGCCATCATGACCAGCGCCGCGCAGGCGCGCACCCTGCTCGAACGCGCCAGGTGGGCCGCCCGCGCGTACTCCGACTACGACAAGGCCGCCGTCGCGGCGATCGTCACCGCGGCGGCCGACGCCGGTTATGCGGCGGCGCAGCGGTTCGCCGAAGCCGCCGTCGCCGAGACGGAGATGGGCGTCGTCGAGCACAAGATCATCAAGAACCGCGCGTGCTCACGGGGCATCGTCGAGTACTACCGCGACGAGGATTTCGTCTCTCCGCGAATCGACGCTGCACGCAAGATCGTCGAGATCCCGCGGCCCGCGGGCGTCGTTCTGGCCATCACGCCGACCACCAATCCGGTTGCCACCGTGTACTTCAAGGTGATGTTGTCGTTGATGACCCGCAACGCGGTGGTGGTGGCGCCGCATCCGCGCGCCAAGCGGTGTTCGGCCGACGCGGCGCGGGTGCTCGCCGAGGCCGCCGTGAACGCGGGTGCGCCGGACGGCATCATCCAGGTGATCGACGAGCCCTCCATCCCCCTGGTGGAGGCGATGATGGCCGACGAACGCACCGACGTCATCGTGGCGACCGGCGGGACCGGTGTGGTGCGGGCGGCGTACTCGTCGGGGAACCCGGCGCTCGGGGTGGGGCCGGGCAACGTACCCGTCTTCGTCGACGCCACCGCCGACATCAACGCCGCGGCGCAGCGCATCGTCGACAGCAAGGCGTTCGACAACTCGGTGCTGTGCACCAACGAGTCGGTGCTGATCGTCGAGGAGTCCGTCGCTGAGAAGTTGCGCGCCGCACTCACCCGAAACGGCGCCTATGTCCTCGACCGCGACGAGGCTGCGCTGTTGCGCGAGTACATGTTTCCGTTCGGGCGCCTCAACACCGACGTGGTCGGCCGGGATGCGGCGTGGATCGCGAGCCAAGCGGGCTTGCGGGTCACGCCGAAGACGCGCGTGCTGATCGCCCCGTTCGGACTGGTCGTCTCGGAGGAGTCGCTGGCGCACGAAAAACTGTCGCCCGTGCTCGGCATGACAACGGTCGCCGACACCGCACGCGGTATCCGCGCCGCGCAAGCCGTCGTCCGGATCGGCGGCGCGGGGCACTCCGCGGCGATCCACAGTGAAAACCCCTCTGTCATCGCTGATTTCGCTGCCGCCGTGCCGGTGTTGCGGGTCTCGGTCAACGTCGGCAACAGCACGGGCAGCGCCGGGCTGGAGACGAACCTGGCCCCGTCGATGACGCTGGGCACCGGCTTCGTCGGCAGGAGCTCGCTCGGCGAAAACCTGCAGCCGCACAACTTGTTGAACTGGATCCGGGTGGCCTACAACAGCGACGCCGACGTGCGGATGCCGAATTTCGCAGGCGTCTCGCCGTGGCGGTCACCGACGGGCCCGGTGCCGGAGTATCCGCGCCCGTCCAACGAGTGGGACACCCCGCCGCTGCCGCGCCACAACGGACGCGCCCCGACTCCGTCCCGCACATCCGAGCCGAGCATCGATGCGCTGCGCGCCGAGCTGCGTCGCCTCGTCGCCGAAGAACTCGCACAACTCATCAAGAGGTGAGCCGTGGCTGAACTGCGTTCCTTCATCTTCATCGATCGGCTGCAACCGCAGACGATGAGCTACCTCGGCACGTGGATTCGCGGCGCGCTTCCGCGGGACGGGGTGGCCGCACAGATCATCGAGGTGGCGCCGGGCCTCGACATCGAGGGCATCACCGACGTCGCGCTCAAACACGCCGAGGTGAAGGCCGGAATTCTGGTCGTGGAGCGGCAATTCGGCTACCTCGAGTTTCACGGCGAGACAGGCGCGGTCAAGGCAGCCGCCGACGCGTGTCTGCAGGACCTCGGTGCCGATGCCGACTCGGCGATGCGCCCGAAGATCCTCGCCGACCGCATCATCTCCAGCATCGACCAGCAGCACGCGTTCCTGATCAACCGCAACAAGATCGGGTCGATGGTGTTGGCGGGCGAGACGCTGTTCGTGCTGGAGATGCAGCCTGCGTCGTATGCGATCCTTGCCACCAACGAGGCCGAGAAGGCCGCCGACATCAAGGTCGTCGACTACCGGATGATCGGTGCGACCGGCCGCGTGTATCTGTCCGGAACCGAGGCGGATGTGCGGCAGGCCGCCGCCGCCGCTGCCGAAGCTCTGGCGCGGGGCACGACGTGACGATCAACGGAGCAGAACTGCGTGCGCTTGTGCGCGAGGTGGTCCGCGACGCGGTCGCGGAGTTGGCGCCCGCTGCGGCCCCTCCCACGCCGCCACCCCCAAAAGCCAGCAGCCTCAACGGTTTCACGCCGACGGGACCGTTGCAGGCAGACGAAAAGTCGCGGGTGGAGACGGTCCGCATCGCCACCGACAACGACCTCGACGCATTCGTGCGTCAGCTGCTGCGACTGTTCGAGAATCCGAAGACCCGCGCCGACCTCCGCAACGGTCGGCTCAAGTTCCGGCTCGCGGGTGCCCAGACCACGTCACAACCGGCCGCGCACCGCATCGAAAGCGGCGCCGTCACCGAACGCCACATCGTCGACATCGCCGCATCCGGCGGATCGTTGACGCTGGGACGTCGAGCGGTGCTCACCCCCCTCGCGCGAGAGAAGGCTCGCGCCCTCGGCATCACAATCAACAAGGAGCGCAGATGATTTCGGCGACTGTAACCGGACAAGTCTGGTCCACCCGCCGCGTCGACGGGTTACCGCCCGGCGCCTTCCTCGAGGTCGAAACCGACGGGACGGGCTCGAAGATGATCGCCTTCGACGTCCTCGGCAGCGGCGTGGGTGAGCGCGTGCTGATCGCGCAGGGCTCGGTCGCGGCCAACTGGTTCACCGGCACACCGCCGCCGGTGGATGCCCTGATCATCGGGTCCATCGACGCCGATTCAAGCGGGTAGTCCCGACCCGCGAGCGAAGAAGTCAATACGAGAGAAAGCAGGAACACCTCATGGCCAGCAACGCGATTGGAATGATCGAAACCAAGGGATACGTCGCAGCGCTCGCGGCTGCCGACGCGATGGTCAAGGCGGCCAACGTCACCATCACCGACCGCCAGCAGGTGGGCGACGGGCTGGTCGCCGTGGTCGTCACGGGCGAGGTCGGTGCGGTGAAGGCTGCCACGGAGGCAGGCGCAGAGACCGCATCGCAGGTCGGCGAGCTGATCAGCGTGCACGTGATCCCGCGCCCGCACAGCGAGCTGGGTGCGCACTTCGCCGTTTCCGCGCAGTAGCCGGCATCGCAGAATGGCAGCGAAAACCGAGACGCGCACCGACATCCGCGTCTACCTCTTGGTGGAGGACCTGCAGCAGCAGTTCGCCGCCTATCTGGCAACACCGACGCGGGCACGCGGCTATCCGCCGTACGCGGGCGAGCACGCGCTGATCGTCGAGGTCTCGCCGGCACTGGCCATCGAACGGGTCATCGACCTGGCGTTACGCGAGGTGCCGGCGGTGGCGCCGGGAATCCTCTACGTCGAGCGGCAGTTCGGGGTGCTCGAGGTGCACTCGGCAGAGCTGGCCGACGTCCAACGCGCCGGTGAGGCGATATTGGCCGGGACCGGCAGCCGCGCCGAGGACCAGCTCCGGCCGCGGGTGCTCTACCACGACATCATCGACGGGATCACCGATCAGCACGCGGTCATCCTCAACCGCAACCGGCAGGCCTCGATGATCCTTCCGGGTCAGGCGCTGTTGGTCTACGAGATGACACCCGCCCTGTTCGCGGCGGTCGCCGCGAACGAGGCCGAACGCGCGGCTCCCGGAATTACCATCGTCGACGTGCAGATGATCGGCGCGGCAGGCCGCCTCTACATCGGCGGCAGCGTTTCCGACGTGACTGCCGCACGAGACCGAATCACGGCCGTGCTGGCCGGAATCGAGGGACGCGACCACTGATGGCGGACTCCAACAGCATAATCTCCGACGACATCGACGTAGCCCGGCGAGCGCTGGCCGCCTATGGACTTCCGGAAGGTTCGACGCTGCAGCTGCTCAACCTGTCCGAGAACGCGACCTACGCGGTCGAGGATCCCGCCACCGGGTCGAAGACCATATTGCGGGTTCACCGGCAGAACTATCACGAGCCGCACCAGATCGAGTCCGAGTTGGACTGGTTGGACGCGCTGCGTCGCGACAGCGACCTGAACGTGCCGACGGTGTTGCCTGCCACCGACGGTCAGCGCGTGGTGACGGTCGACGACGACGGGACAGCAAGGTATGTCGTCCATTTCGAGATGGTGCCGGGCGCAGAGCCGAACGAGGAGACGGTGACCGTCCAGGACTTTCACACACTCGGCCAGATCACCGCGGCGCTTCACGAACACTCGCACGGCTGGGACCGCCCCAAGACGTTCAGCCGCTTCGCGTGGGACTGGGAGCACAGCCTCGGCGCCAGCGCCCGCTGGGGGCGGTGGGAGGACGCCGACGGCGTGGGTCCCGAGGAGCACAAGATTCTCAGCCGCGCGCAGCAGCTGCTGCACGACCGGCTGGCGGAGTACGGATCGGGACCCGAGCGGTTCGGGCTGATCCACGCCGACTTGCGACTGGCCAACCTGCTCGTCGACGGCCCCACGATCACGGTCATCGACTTCGACGACTGCGGATTCGGTTGGTTCTTCTACGATTTCGGCACCGCGGTGTCGTTCATCGAAGATGATCCCGCGCTACCCGAATGGCAGGACTCGTGGATCGCAGGCTACCGCACGCGCGGCACGATGACCGATGCCGACGAGGACATGCTCGCGTCGTTCGTGCTGCTGCGCCGGCTGATGCTGCTGGCCTGGATGGGCACCCACAGCCATTCCAAGGAATCCCGTTCCAAGGCGATCACGTACGCCGAGGGCAGCTGTGCGCTCGCAGAGCGCTATCTCAGTTCAAACGGCCACCGTCTGGCCTGACCGAAGGGCATGCGCATGTTCAATTCGCTTGAGGGTCGCACCGCGATCGTGACCGGGGGCAGCAAGGGCATCGGTCGTGGAATCGCCGAGACGTTCGCCGGTGCAGGCATCAACGTCGTCGTGGTTGCGCGCAATGAGGCCGACCTCGACGCCACCGTCAAGGCGCTTGCCGACAAGCCGGGCAAGGTCAGCAGCGTCACCGCCGACGTGACCAAGCCCGAGGACTGCCGTAGTGCCGTCGAGGCGGCCATCGAACGCCACGGCGGACTCGACATCGTCTGCGCCAACGCCGGCATCTTCCCCTCCGGCAAGCTTGGCGATCTGACGCCCGAGGACATCGAGCAGGTGCTCGGGGTGAACTTCAAGGGGACGGTCTTCATCATTCAGGCCGCGCTGCAGGCGCTGACCGACAGCGGCCACGGCCGCGTGATCGTCACGTCGTCGATCACCGGCCCCGTCACCGGCTATCCTGGTTGGTCGCACTACGGCGCGAGTAAGGCCGCCCAGCTGGGCTTTATCCGGACCGCGGCGATGGAGTTGGCGCCCAAGCAGATCACCATCAACGCCGTGCTGCCCGGCAACATCGTCACCGAGGGCCTGGTCGAAATGGGCCAGGAATACATGGACCAAATGGCCGCGGCGATCCCCGCGGGCCGGCTGGGCAGCGTCGCCGACATCGGCAACGCTGCCCTCTTCTTCGCAACCGACGAGGCCGGCTACATCACTGGTCAGACCCTCATCGTCGACGGCGGACAAATTCTGCCCGAGTCGATCGAGGCGTTGGCCGAGGCCTGACCCCTAGAATTGGCCGTACCAATTCAACGGGGAGGTCCGGTGGCCACGCCAGCTGAGGAACTACGGCGTCGGATCGTCGCGGATATCAACGCGGGCGTTCCTGGCGCCAAGCTCGGCAGCGAGCGTGATCTCGCCGAGCGGTACGGCACCAGCCGATCCAGCCTGCGCCAGGTGCTGGCGGCGCTGGAGGAAGCCGGCCTCGTCCATCGTGTGATCGGCCGGGCGGGCGGCATTTTCATCAGCCACGCTCAAGTGCAGCGCAGCGTGTCCGACGCGGTCGTCGGCGTGCCCGCGTTCCTGGCCAACCAGGGTTACGTCGCGGGGACGCGGGTGATCTCGACAAGGATCACCGCGCCTGAGCGCGTCACGCAGAAGGCGCTTCAGATCGGGGCGAACGACTACGTCGTCGAGGTACAGCGCGTCCGGCTGGCCGACGGGTCGCCCATCTCGTTGGAGCTTGCGCAGTTTCCCGCCGAGGCGTTTCCCGGACTGCTCGAACAACAACTCGGCGGATCGCTCTACGAAATGCTGGAGAAGCAGTACGGTCTCGTGCCTGCTCGCGCCGAAGAGCGCATCGAGGCGGTGAACGCCACCCCGGCCGAGGCGTCGCTGCTCGGGATCAAACCCAAGGCCGCCCTGCTGCTGATCACTCGGATCACCTACGACCAGCACGGGCAGCCGTGCGAGTTCTCCCGCGACCTGTTCCGCGGCGACCGCACCCGCCTCGCGGTCAGCGTGGAAGGCCACGGCGTGGGCATCCAGTCGGCCGACACCGCTTCGGTCTCGCTGCAGAAGCAAGAAGTCGAGACCAAGGCGAGCTGACCGTTGATGGCAACCGGCGCAGGCAGGTTCGCGCCGAGTCCGTCGGCCGACCTGCATATCGGAAACCTGCGAACGGCCGTGCTGGCGTGGCTGTTCGCCCGCTCCACCGGCAGGCGGTTCTTGATGCGCGTCGACGATCTCGACGACCGCACACACGCCGACATCGCCGCCCGCCAGCTCGACGACCTCGCCGCGATCGGGCTGACCTGGGATGAGCCCGCGCAGTGGCAGACCGCCCATCCGCAGCGCTACCACGACGTGGTCGCCGAACTTGCCGACCGCGGGTTACTCTACGAATGCTATTGCAGCAGAAGGGATATTCAACAGGCACCGCGCGCTCCGCACGCCCCGCAGGGGGCTTATCCGGGCACCTGCCGCGACCTCACCGACGCCGCGCGCGCCGCGCGTGGCGAGGAGACCGGCAGGCCGCCGGCGCTACGGCTGCGCACCGACGTCATCACCTACACCGTGCACGACGTGCTGCACGGCGAATACACCGGCATCGTCGACGACTTCGTCGTGCGGCGCGGCGACGGGGTGGCCGCCTACAACCTCGCGGTCGTCGTGGACGACGCGGCCCAGGGCATCGACCAAGTGGTCCGCGGCGACGACCTGCTGGCGTCTTCGCCCCGGCAGGCCTACCTGGCCCGGCTGCTGGGACACCCCGAGCCGGTTTACGCGCATGTCGCGTTGGTGCTCAACGAGGACGGTGCCCGGCTGGCCAAGCGTGACGGTGCGGTGACGCTGGCCGAGATCGGCATGCCGCGCGCCCTCGAGCAGATCGCCGAATCGCTCGGCTTCCGCGCCACCACGCTGGAGGGAATGCTCGACGAATTCGACGCGGACAGACTGCCGCGCCATCCCTGGGTGTATCGCCCCGATTCGTGACAGCGGAATTTCTCTGCGGTAGCGCAAATTTCGATCGGATTGGCCGTCGTGCGCCAGCCGGCCGCCTGAATTACGCAGCAACACACGGCCGTTTGCTGTTGACATTCTCTAGGCCCTCTGACAATAGTGAAAGTGGCAGCCGACGGTGCACGCAACGAAAGTCGTTCGCCTGACTGTGCTTTGCGCTTTCGTACATTGACGCGGAGCTTGCTACCGGTGATGTTTGCCGAGATGCGAACTGTTCGTGAAAATTTCGAAAGCTTGATAGCGGCAGCGATCTCCGCAGGTTAGCCAACGCGGCGGCTGCGTTGCGTTGTGCCGGGCGCTACGAAATGGCTGCGCAACTGCGCGCACGTAGGGACGGGGGATTTGTGTTGATGATGCGCCGAATACTCATTGTGCTGGCAGGTTTCGCCGCGATGCTGTTGGTCGCGGGCTGCGGATCTGATAGCGAAACAACGGCTTCGTCGCCGTCCTCGCCGCCGTCGACGTCGGCGTCGATCGTCAAGACGGCGAATCAGCAGTATTGCGCACACAATTCGGATCCGGCCTGCCCGAAGGGCAGCTACGTGGGGCCGTTCGTGTCCGTGCAGCGCGGCGGCGGGCACTGGGACGCCTCGGGTAAGCCGGTCAACGGCGGACCGGTCGGGGCCGACGGGTCGACCGGAAACAACCTCACCCAGGAGTATTGCGCCCGCAACCAGGATCCGGCGTGCCCGGCAGGTAGCTACGTCGGACCCGACGCCATCCGAAATCCTGACGGCAGCAACACCTATGTCGTGTGCGAGGGCACGATCTGCACCAATCCCAACCACGGCGCAGGCGACCCGCCCGGAACGTGGGGGCCTGACGGCCAGCCGATCAACGGCGGACCGATGGGCGCAGACGGGTCGACCGGAAACAACCTCACTCACGAGTACTGTGCGCGCAACCAGGACCCGGCGTGCCCGGCAGGCACCTACGTCGGGCCCAACGCGATGCGAAGCCCCGACGGCAGTAACACCTATGTCCCCTGCGAGGGCACCATCTGCACCAACCCGAACCACGGCGCAGGCCCCGATCCGAACGGCCCCTCCGGCGGCGGCGTCAGCGTCGCGCCTCCTGCCCCACCTGCCGAGGAGGCGCCGCCGGCCGATGCCCCGCCCGCCGACGATGACGGAACCGACGACGATGGCGGGACCGACGACGACAGCGACGGCCAGGATGCGCCGGAAACGGATGTGGACTCGCCGTAGTCGATCTGGCTGGGCATCCGGTTAGGCGACGGGCGAGCGGCCGTCGGCGTCGCGTTCGGCGGCAGTAGTTCGTCGGTTCAGCCGAACACCAACGGCCCGCTCGAGCGGGCCGAAGAAGGCGGACGGATAGTGCACGCCCGGCCGGGAGAACAGCTCGTGCCGACCGCGAGCAGCGCGCCGTACGCGCAGGTCCGTCCAGTCGTCGCGTTTGCCGGGCGTGCGCGCAGGAACGCCGGAGGCGAGCGGTATTCCGAGGGTGTCTTTCGGGTTGAGCAACGCGACGGCCTGCCCGGCGGTCATTTGCTCTGGCATGGCGGGCGATCGTATATACCCGCGCCGGTGAGCAGAACCCTTGGGCACTCGACGGCTACCTTGCTAGCGTCCGAAAGTGACCTATCTTCGAAAAGCCGTGCTGGCCGTCATGGCGCTGCTTGCCCTGGCGCTCACCGGTTGCGGCGGCGGTGGCGACGAAAACCCGGTGAAGTCAAGCGGTGTGCTGCGGGTCGGCACCGAAGGCGTGTATGCCCCGTTCAGCTACCACGACGCCACGACGGGCGAACTTGTCGGCTACGACATCGATGTCGCCAAGGCGGTCGCCGACAAGCTCGGCGTGCGCGTGGAATTCGTTGAAACGCCCTGGGATTCGATATTCGCGGCGCTGGAGGCAAACCGCTTCGACGTGGTCGCCAACCAGGTGACCATCACCGACGAGCGCAAAGCCAAATACGACCTGTCCGAGCCGTACTCCGTCGGGGAAGGCGTGATCGTCACCCGCGCCGACGACAACTCCATCACGTCACTGGCGGATCTGAAGGGCAAGGTCGCCGCCGAGAATGCGACGAGCAACTGGTCGGAGGTGGCTCGTCAGGCCGGCGCACGGGTGGAGGCGGTCGAGGGGTTCACCCAGGCGATCAAGCTGCTGAACCAGGGCCGCGTCGACGTGGTCGTCAACGACAGCATCGCGGTCTACGCCTATCTCGCCGAAACCAACGACAAGTCGGTGAAGATCGCAGGAACCGTCGGCCAGAAGAGCGAGCAGGGCTTCGCGGCGCGCAAGAACAGCGGTCTGCTGCCCGACCTCAACAAGGCGCTCGACGAACTGCGGGCCGACGGGACGCTGGCGGCGATCTCGCAGAAGTATCTGAAGGCCAACGCCTCCGGCGCGCCGGAGGCGGCCGAGACCCCGCAGCAGCCGCGGTCGACCTTGCAGTTGGTGTTGGACAGTCTGTGGCCGCTGGCCAAGGCGGCCATCACGATGACCATCCCGTTGACGATCATCAGCTTCGCGATCGGCCTGGTGATCGCGCTGATCGTGGCGCTCGCCAGGCTGGCGTCGAACCCGGTGATCAGCAACATCGCCCGCTTCTACGTCTCGGTGATACGCGGAACTCCGCTGCTGGTACAGCTTTTCATCGTGTTCTATGCGATGCCGGAGCTGGGGGTGAGGATCGACCCGTTCCCGGCGGCCGTGATTGCGTTCTCGCTCAACGTGGGCGGTTATGCCGCCGAGGTGATCCGCTCGGCAATCCTGAGCATCCCGAAGGGTCAATGGGAGGCGGCCGAGACGATCGGCATGAATTACACGAAGACACTGCAGCGCATCGTGTTGCCGCAGGCGGCGCGCGTTGCCGTGCCGCCGTTGTCGAACACGCTGATCTCTCTGGTGAAGGACACCTCGCTGGCGTCGACGATCCTGGTGACCGAACTGCTGCGGGAGGCGCAGCGGATCGCGGCGCCCACCTTCGAGTTCTTCGCGCTGTACGGCACTGCGGCGGTCTATTACTGGGTGATCTGCCTTGCGCTGTCGTTCGGGCAGGCGCGGATCGAACACCGACTGGAAAGGTACGTGGCGCGATGACAGAACAGGCCTCGCGGGCTGAGAACCGCATCACGGTCGAGGATGTCCATAAGTCGTTCGGCGACAACGAAGTTCTGCGCGGCATCTCCTTCGAGGTGGCGCAGGGATCCGCGACGACGGTGATCGGGCCGTCGGGCTCGGGCAAGACGACGCTGCTGCGCGCGCTCAACGCGCTCGACGTGCCCGACTCCGGCGTCATCCAGATCGGCGACGAGCGGATCGACTTCTCCAAACCCGTCGGCAAAGACCAGCTGCGGCGCTACCGCGCCCAGAGCGGCATGGTGTTTCAGGCGCACAATCTGTTCCCGCACAAGACGGCGCTGGAGAACGTCACCGAGGGGCCGCTGGTCGTGCAGAAGCGGCCGAAGGACGAGGTCGAGGCCGAGGCAGTGGAGTTGCTGAGCAAGGTCGGTCTCGCCGACAAACGCGACCAGTACCCGTATCAACTCTCCGGCGGCCAGCAGCAGCGGGTCGGCATCGCGCGGGCGCTCGCGCTCAAGCCGAAGGTGGTGTTGTTCGATGAGCCCACCTCAGCGCTGGACCCCGAACTCGTCGGCGAGGTCCTGTCGGTTATCCGCGACCTGGCCGTCGAGGGGTGGACGATGGTCATCGTCACGCACGAAATCCAGTTCGCCAGGCAGGTTTCCGATCAGGTGCTGTTCACCGATCACGGCGTCATTCTGGAGAAGGGTCCGCCGGACGAGGTGATCGGCGATCCGAAGGAGGAGCGTACGCGGCAATTCCTGCAGCGAATCCTCAACCCGCTGTAGCTCATTCCCCACTTTCTTCTTGGCGAGCGTGCGTGTCTGCAGGCAACACGCCGATAGAAATCAGGAGTTTACGCACGCTCGCGATGGGTCAGCGAGTGCGGCCGCGCCGTCGACTCAGGGGGCGGTGAGTTCGACCGCGCCGTCGACTCAGGGTTCGGCGAATGCGGGCAGGGCCGTTGACTCAGCGTCCGGCGATGCGGGCAGGATCGTCGGATGGGGGCAGGGCCGTCGAACATGGACAGAAGCCGTCGATTGCCTTGCGGGGCCATAACTCTCCCAGCCGCGAGCGTGCGCAAACGTCGGTAGTTTCTCGGCGTGTCGCCTGCAGACACGCACGCTCGCGGCAAAGAGGGATAGTCAGGTCCGGCAGGAGATCTCCATCGTGTCGGATTCCCTGGCCGGAAAGCTCACGCTGACATAGCCATTCGACGGGTCACGCACGTAGTCCAGATAATCCTGCAGCCCAGGCATGCTCGTGTTGTCGGCGACGACCAACGCGCCGGGCGCGAGCCGCGGCTCGAGAAGCTCCAGCACCTTGCGGTAGAGGTCCTTCCAGCCGTCGAGCAACACGAACCCTATCGGCCCGTCCACCTCCGCGAGGGTCTGCAGCGCGTCGCCATGCAGCACGGTGATCACGTCGTCGAGTCCGGCATCGGCGAAGTTGCGGGTGGCGGCTGCGACCTTGTCGGCGTTCAACTCGGTGGTGATCACCCGGCCGACGCCGTTGTCGCGGACCGCCGAAGCCAGATGTATCGCCGAAATGCCAAGCGACATACCGAATTCCACGACGGTGTCGGGGCGCGACGATCGCACCAACGAGTAGAGCAGACGGCCGGCCTCCGGTGTGACGGGTAGGTAGAACTCGCTCAAGGCATCGGCGCGGGCCTGGGCATCGGCCTCCGCGGGTACTGCGTCGCGGCTCATCATCTCGCCAAGAAGGGGCAGTTGCCTGTCGGCCTCGGTGAACATCCGGTCGAGGGTGGCCGCGACACGCGGATCAAGCAGGGTGCACGTCATACCACGACGGTACCGCTGCCGCGGCGACAGCGGTCACGTCCCGTAGTAGCGACCCAACACGTGCGCGCGCAGTTCGTCGAACTCGTCGTTCTTGATGGCCTCGCGGATCTGGTCGACGAGCCTGATGACGAACCGCTCGTTGTGAATGGTGCACAGCGTGGCGGCCAGAATCTCCTTCGCCTTGAACAGGTGGCCAATGTAGGCGCGGGTGTAGTGGCCGCATGTGTAACAGTCGCATTCGTCGTCGATGGGCGTGAAATCGAGGCGGTACCGGGCGTTGGTGATGTTGTAGCGCCCTTTCGTCGAGTACACCGCCGCATTGCGCGCGACGCGGGACGGGGATACGCAGTCGAAGGTGTCGGCGCCTGCGGCGACCGCGTCGAAGAGGTCGTCGGGTTCGCTGATGCCGAGCATGTGCCGCGGTTTGTCGTCGGGCAGTTCATCGCTGACCCAGCCGACGATGGCGGCCAGATTCTGCTTCTCGATTGCGCCGCCGATGCCGTAGCCGTCGAACCCGCGGCCCTCGTCGTCGACGATGGCGGTCAGACCCCGCGCGGCCTCCCGGCGCAGGTCTTCGTACTGCGCGCCCTGCACGACACCAAACAGCGCCTGCGGCGGTCGATCCGGATGCTGCGCGGCGAGCCTGCGGTGCTCAGCCAGGCACCGCTCCGCCCACCGATGCGTGCGCTGCACCGAATCCTCTTGATAGCCGCGGGTATTCACCAGCGTGGTCAACTCGTCGAAGGCAAAGATGATGTCCGCGCCGATCTGGTGCTGGATCTGGATGGACACCTCAGGTGTGAAGCGGTGCGTCGACCCGTCCAGATGCGACGTGAACGTCACGCCGTCGTCGTCGACGCGCGCCAGTCGCTCCTTGCCCTTGGCGATGACGTCGTCGGCCTGTACGCGTTCGGTGTCCATCGCCAGCACCTTGCGGAAGCCGGCCCCCAGCGACAACACCTGAAACCCGCCGCTATCGGTGAAAGTGGGGCCCGGCCAATTCATGAAGGCGCCCAGCCCGCCGGCCTCGGCGATGACCTCGGGCCCAGGCTGCAGGTACAGATGGTAGGCGTTCGCGAGGATGGCCTGTGCGCCAAGCTCTTTCATGGTTTCCGGAAGGACGGCCTTCACCGTGGCCTGCGTGCCGACGGCGATGAACGCCGGAGTATGGATGTCGCCGTGGGGGGTTCGGATGACACCGGCGCGTCCGGCCCGTCCAGGAAGCTGCGCTTCGATGCTGAAAGACGGCTCGACCACGCCCTGTATTCAATCAGCAGTGCGCGCTCAGGCAAATTTGGTCGATTTGCAGGACCTTTGCTAGGGCACACTCCATACTCTGGGGGAGGGTCCGCCGACGAAGCGGTCCGCAACGACAAAAGGAGAACAGTGGTGAAGCGTGTGTTCGTGGTCGCCCTAGGGGGCGCGGCGATTGTCATCGCCGGTCTTTCCGGCTGTTCATCGGATAAGAAATCCGAAACCAGCGGTGAGACATCGACGGCAGCTGCCGCGGAAGGCAAGAGCACGGTCACGATCGACGGCGAGGACCAGGCCGTCCAGGGCACGGTCGTCTGCAACACGATGGGCGAGAACGTCAACATCGCGATCGGCGACGCCACCACGGGCATCGGCGCGGTCGTCGGCACCGGCGACGAGCCTGTGGTGCATTCGGTTGGCCTAGGCAACGTCAACGGCGTCACCCTGGGCTTCCAGGAGAACGCCGGCCAGGGCGAGGCCAAGGCCGAGAAGGACGGCAGCACCTACAAGATCTCCGGCACCGCGGTGGGCGTCGACATGGCCAACCCGATGCAGCCGGTGACCAAACCCTTCGAGATCGAGGTGTCCTGCCCCTGAGAATGCCCCTGCGAACTTGACACGGCGGCGGCGTCCCTTGCTGGGGCGCCGCCGTTGTTGTGTCGCTCTCGTGTAAGAGTGGAAAGGGTGAGCGCGGCCCTGATATTTCGTTTGCTCGCCGCTGTCGCTATGACGGCGACAGCGGTGGCCACGCCGCTGCCGAAGGCGTCGGCGCAGCCATGCCCCGACGTGGAAGTGGTCTTCGCGCGCGGGACGTTCGAGCCACCGGGCGTCGGGGGAATCGGCCAGTCCTTCGTCGACGCAGTACGCAAGCAGGCCGCCGGACGATCCGTCGACGTCTACGCCGTCAATTACCCGGCCAGCACCGACTTCCCGACGGCCGTCGTCGGCATCACCGACACCGCCAACCGGATCAGGGCCACGGCGGCCAACTGCCCCGAAACCAGGATCGTGCTCGGCGGCTTCTCCCAGGGCGCGGCCGTGGCGGGTTTCGTCACATCCGAAGCGGTCCCCGCCGGCGCGGCGGCAGATGACGTGCCTGATCCGCTGCCTGCCGAGGTCGCCGACCACGTGGCCGCGGTGGCACTGTTCGGCAAGCCGTCGCCGCGGTTCATGGAGCAGATCGACACCCCGCCGGTCGAGATCGGGCCGCTCTACCGCGCCAAGACCATCGACCTCTGCATCGCCGACGACCCGGTGTGCGCAAACGAGGGCGACGGCGCCAATCACGCGTTGTACAACCGCAACGGAATGACCGATCGGGCAGCGAAATTCGTGGTCGACCGCCTCTGAGGAACGGTTGCGACACGGTCACGGAACGGTACCTTTCCGTACATCAGTGATCACAAAGGCCCCATTGATCACTATCGTCACATCCGGCTAAGTGCGGAACGTCGATCCGGCGTCCGGTCCCTCGAAAGGTGTGACATGTCGCCGTTTGCTCGAATCGCGTCGATACCAGTGGCATCGGCGACCGCACTCGGGCTTGTCATCTCCGTCGTCGTCGCACCGCCTGCCACCGCCGAACCCTGCACCGGCGCCGCCGCCGAGGCACAACCGCCGAGCGCACCGAACGCGACCGCGACGCCCGCGCTGCCCGGCGTGAGCGGCCCGCCGATCGGCCACCGGCCCCGCAAGGCCAAGGACGAAGCACCGCTGCCGAACCTGGGTCGGCTGTCGCGGTCGATCCTCAACTCGTTCCTGCCGCAACAAGGCCGGGTACAGCAGCAGGCGGGCGTGGCTCCGCCGCCTGCTCCACCGCCGGTTCCCGATGCGGCACCGATCGCACAGCCGGCGCCACCTGCACCCGCTCCCGGGCCGGCGCCCGCTCCCGCGCCGCCACCCGGTCCACCGCCGGGGACGTCGCTGGTCGGGTGGGTGACCGGCCCGCACAGCCCGAACGACACCATCAAGCGCTTCGCGATCACCGGCACGGACCTCGGAATCATGTGGGACAACGGCGATCCGGTGAACAACCAGGTGCTGATGGCCTTCGGTGACACCATCGGCTACTGCAGCGTGCGCGGTCGACAGTGGCGATACAACACGCTCTTTCGGACCTCGGACCGTTCGCTGGGGAAGACGATCGCCATCCCGAACGGCGTTGTGAACAATCGCTATTCGGGTTCGCCGCTGTGGGCGCCCGCGCTTTCGAAGCAGATCATCAACAGCATCAAGTTCGCGCGGTCGGAGACCGGGATCATCCCAACTTCGGGAATCGCGGTCGGCACAACGCAATACCTGAGCTTCATGTCCATCAGGAGCTGGGACAGCCCAGGCACGTGGACGACGAACTTCTCCGCCATCGCGGTGTCACCGGATAACGGCGAGCACTGGGGGGTGTACCCGCAGAGCATTCGTCCCGCGTCTCCGGACGCTGTTCCGCGGGTGCCGTTCGTGCCCGGTGGGGAGAAGTTTCAGGTAGGCGCTTTCCTGAAACCCGGTGACGGCTACCTGTATTCGTACGGCACACCGTCGGGACGCGGCGGGCCCGCGTTCTTGTCGCGCGTGCCACAGAACATGGTGCCGGAACTGTCCCGCTACGAGTACTGGGACGGCGGCAAGTGGGTGCCGCGCGACCCCGGTGTCGCGGTACCGGTCATTCCCGCGCCCGTCGGCGAGATGTCGGTGCAGTACAACACCTACCTCAAGCAGTTCCTGGCGCTGTATTGCAACGGCAACGACGACGTCGTGGCCCGCACAGCGCCTGCGCCGCAGGGCCCGTGGGGACCCGAGCAGATGCTGGTGTCGTCCAATGATTTCCCCGGCGGTATCTATGCGCCGTATCTGCATCCGTGGTCGACCGGCAAGGAGATCTACTACAACCTCTCGCTGTGGTCGGACTACAACGTGATGTTGATGAAGACCGTGCTGCCGTAGGACCCCTGGCCCCCTTCGCGAAACGGAATCTACGCAGCGAAAGTGCGAGTGAGGGCCTGCGGGAATGCCGTTTCGCGGAAGGTCAACGCGCCAGCAGCGCACGCAGCCGCAGCAGGATGGTGTCCAGCATCGCGGACTCGTAACCGGCGCGCAGGTTCGTCAAACGGTCGACTTGCCGTTGGGCTTCAGCGTGGTCGCCCTCGGCGTCGCGCTCCAGCAGCGTCTCGACGAATACGGCGGTGCCCACGATGGCGTAGAAGAACCGACCCGCGTGATGCAGTTCCTCCACCGCTTCCCGCATCGCCGCAATGGCGGCGTCACGCTCACCGCGGCGCGCCCGGTCCCGCGCGATCCACAGCTCGGCGACCGGTACCAGGAACGGACCCCGCTCGCGCGTGAAGTCACGAAACCGCGTCATCAGCTCGAGACCGCGACGACGGTCGGCCGCCGAGTCGCGGTTCAGCAGCGCGTACGCCAGTGTGTATTTGGCCAAGTAGAGCGCGATGTCGTGGCTGGATTCCGCCGCCCGCAGCGCCGCTTCGCTCACACGCACCGAGGCGTCGTCTACCCGCAGCACCCCATAGGGCATCGCGTGTCCGTAGGTCCAGGTGACGCACACCGCGAGGGTGGCCGGGTCGCTGTTGCGCGCCATGACGATGGCGTCGTCGTAATCCTGTCGCCATCCGGGACGGCCCAGCCACCACCGGGCGGTGCCACGCCATGTCAGCGCGAACGCCAGCGGTGAGCCGAAACCGAAGTTGGCGCCTTTGCTTTCATCACCTGCAGCGAGGTCGATGACGACCTGCGACCAGTGCAGTATCTCATCGAATCGACCGGCATCGAACCAGTTGACGAACGCCACGAACGCCAACCCGACGGTGAGGTCGGCATCACCTATCGATTCGAGTAAAGCCATCTGTTCGGAGGCCAACTGCGCACCTTCCCGGGAACGCCCGGTGTAGAGAAGTTCGGTACCCAGCCCCGTCATCCCGATGGCCAGCGAGACTTTGTCTCCTGCAAGCGAGCACAGCTGCCCCAGCTCCTCGAACCGCCTGCTGGCTTGCAGCGCTTGACCGTGGTAATCGGTGGCGCACAGCATCGTTCGTGGGGCGATGCGCATCGACAATTGTGCGGCGTCGTCGGCGGGCAGGGCGTCGGCGATTCGCCGGGCCTGCTCCCAGCTGACCCTGGCGGCGCCGACGTCGCGGTTGACCGACCATGCGGCGGCGCGCATGTGCCAGCCGTATGCGGCATGCACCTCGCCGGCAGCCTGCAGATGTTCGGCGATCAGCGCCGCGTTCTCTTCCACCGATTCCGGCTCGCGTTCTTCGATCGAGGCAGCCAAACGTCGGTGCCAGTCGGCGCGGTCGGATTTCAGCTGTGACTCGTAGGCCACCGCGCGGATCAGCGGATGGTGAAGGGCATACTGGGCGCTCGGGGTGAATGACACCTGGTCGATCATCTCGGCGTCGATGAGCTCGTCGACCACGGCGTCAATACCCAAGGCGGCCAACAGTTCCGAGCTGAAGCGGGCGCCGATCACCGATGCCGCGTGCAACGTCTGCCTGGCCGTCGAACTCAGCCGGTCGATGCGGGCAGAGATCGACGCCTGTATCGTGGCGGGCACTTTGACCTCGGCGACATCGGTGCTGCACACGTATCGGCCGCGATCGCCGGAAAGCACTCCGCGCTGGGCTAATTCGCGCACCATCTCCTCGGCGAAGAAGGGGTTACCGGCCGCATTGTCAGCGATGACCTCGGCCAGCCCGGCGACGGACGGATCGGAACCCAGTAGCGACGCGATGAGTGCCGCGGTATCCGAATCACCCAGCGCGTCAAGGGCTATCGTCTGCGCACCGTGCGCCCGCAGCAGCACTCCGTGGTATTCGGGGCGGGCGGTGATCAGCACCATCGACGGGGTGCGCGCGATCACGGCCAGGAAGTCGGCCAGCATGGATTCGCTGACGACATCGATCCAGTGTGCATCCTCGATGATGAACAGCGTCGGCTCGGTGCGACTGAGCGCTGTGGTGTTGACCAGTGCGGTCAACCGGCGGCGCCGCGCTTCGGGATCGATCTGCGGCAACGCCACCGCGGGGTCGGCGATACCGAGCAGGTCGTCAAGCAGCAGCAGGTCCTGCGGGTCGGCGTCGGCCGGCACGGCGGCGCGCAATTGGTCGCAAGCGGCCTGCCCGTCGAGGTCGGTGACACCGCTGCCCGCGCGCAGCAGCCGCTCCACCACCCCGAAGGGGACATCGCGCGTGTGCGACTCGCAGAAGACCCAGAACACCTCGACTCCGCGCTTGGCCGCAACGGCCGCGGTCTCGCGGGCCACCCGGGACTTGCCTATACCCGCCGGGCCGACGACGGCGACGACGCCGCCGCGGCCACCGACGGCACGGTCGACCATGGCCTCCAGCGCCGCCATCTCCCAGCGCCTGCCGACGAAGGCCGCCTCGGCACGCCCGACGATCCCCTGCCGCGGCCCGATCGCCGCCAACTGGTAGGCGCACACCGGTGTGTCGGAGTTCTTGATGCGCACCCACTGCGCATCGCCGAGGCTCACGGCGTGTTCGACAAGGCGCGCGGTGGACTCCGAGAGCATCACGGCGCCGGGCGGCGCGACCGACTCCATCCGCTGCGCCATGCCGACGTGCTCACCGGTGGCGGCATACCGCGACGAACCCGATTCCGACCCCATCGACCCCGCGATCACCTGACCCGAGTTGAGGCCTACCCGCATTCGCAGGTCCACATGGTCGCGGCGGGCCACGTCGACGGCCACGCGGCCGATCTCCTCCTGGATTGCCAACGCAGCCAAACAGGCGCGAAAAGCGTGGTCCTCCAACGCAATCGGTGCGCCGAATAAGCCCATCACGCCGTCGCCCGTGTACTCGACGGTGCCGCCGTAGCGGCGCACCACCGCGGCTGAGCGCTCCAGCACCTCGGTGATGATTTCGCGGGCCCGCTCCAGATCGAGAGTCGCCGTGATGTCCATCGACTGCACCACGTCGGCGAACAGCACGGTGACTTGCTTGTATTCGGCCGAGCGGGTGGCCTGCCGCAGCGCCGCGCCGCACTCGCTACAGAACTTGCCCGAAGGACGGGCTTGGGCGCCGCACGAGCCGCAGATCAACTTCGCGGTCAGTTCACCGCCGCCGCCCCGACTGACGCCCACGTCAATGATCGTCGCACCGGGGACCAACGATGTCTGGCATATCGACACCGAAGACAGCGTCCACCTGCGTCGCGAGACGGAGTTTCGGGCGCAATATGGGTGGCCACGCAGCAAAAGGCGGCCCAGGTGTCCCCCAACCGACGAAGTACGGCGCCTGGGCGCTCGCCTATTTCATGAACCCACTGCAATATGGTTTGCGGAAAAACAGTTTCTTAGAGTCACTAATCGGCATATATAACCCCATTTACCGGCAGATTTGGATGTTTTATAACGTGTGCGTTATATTTTGCTGCCTTCGCAGGTCTATCAACGGTATTCACAACTGAGGTGGAAAATGATTCGTGCGCTCGTCGTCGCAGCAGCTATCGCGGCAACCGCCCTGGGAACTGCATCCGCGGCTAACGCCGACGTGTACTACAAGAACTGCGCCGCCGCCCGCGCGGCCGGAGCCGCACCGGTGATGGAGGGCGACCCTGGCTATGGTCCCCACCTCGACCGCGACGGCGACGGAATCGGTTGCGAGAACTAGGTGTATTAGCTCGCTTCGTCCAGCTTCGTCAGAGCCGAAGCAACCTGGAAGAACTTGTTCGAGCCGAGCTGCCGCACGGTCTTGATGTTGAACGCCTTCTCCAGCGCCTCGGCGTCGGCGTCCGTGACACCGGCGAGGGCGGCCGGAGACGCGTCGAGAATTTCCTTCAGCGATTTGTCCTCGTACGCCTTGTCCAGAGCCTTGGCGAGATCGACCGTTACAGCCATAACCGTTCCTCCATTCGTTTTCCGGCACGCACTTGACCCTTGTCGCCTACCCATCCACCTCGGCGGTCTAACCCCTTGAGACATCGCCTTTTTGGAGCGGTTTGGGATTTTCCCCACTCTCGGGATATGTGTCCCAAAACTGGCGGTTGGTAGTCCGCTTTTTGACCACGGCGCACAAACGCACCAGGAAGCAACAAAAGAAGAACCGTCCGGCTACGAAAGTCCGGCCGGAGAAAAGAATGGCGGTGGCGGAGGGATTTGAACCCTCGGTGGGGGGTTACCCCACACACGCTTTCGAGGCGTGCTCCTTAGGCCGCTCGGACACGCCACCGTGCCGTAGCCTACCGAACACCCGCTGCCTCATTCCAATCGCTGTCGGGCGAAGAACTCCTCCAGCGGGGCCGCGCACTGGGCGGCCAGCACCCCGCCGACGACCTCAGGCCGGTGCGTCAGCCGACGATCACGGACCACATCCCACAGCGAGCCGACCGCGCCGGTCTTGGGTTCCCACGCTCCGAACACCAACCGTGCCACCCGGGCCATCACCAGCGCGCCCGCGCACATCGTGCAGGGCTCGACGGTCACCGCCAGCGTCGTGCCCTCCAGCCGCCAGCCGTCGCCGAGCATCCGCGCCGCCGCCCGCATGACCAGGATTTCGGCGTGCGCCGTCGGGTCGCCGAGGGCCTCGCGGGCGTTCGCCGCGCGTGCCAACTCGGTGCCGTCGGGAGCGTAGATCACCGCACCCACCGGCACGTCATCAGGACCCGCACTGCCCGCGGCTTCCAGGGCGGCACGGATGAGGTCTTCGTCGGTCACCGATTGAGGCGGTCCAGCACCTTGGACAGTTCGTCCGCGAAGCCCATCTCGCGGGCGATGCGGCCGATCTGTTCATCGGCGTAGAGGTCGTACTCGGAGATGATCACCCCGAGCACCGCCTCGGGCAGCCCGACGTCGGACAGCAGCCCGAGATCGCCCTCCTCGAACGGTTCGGCGTCCTCCAGGTCGTCGGGTTCGATGTCGGCGTCGAGCTTTTCGAGCACCTCCGCGGCGATGTCGTAATCCAGTGCCGCGGTGGCGTCGGACAGCAACAGCCGCGTCCCCGCCGGGGCGGGCCGCACGATCACGAAGAACTCGTCGTCGACGTCGAGCAAACCGAAAACGGCTCCCGCACTGCGCAGCTCGCGCAACTCGGTCTCTGCCGCCGTCAGACTCGTCAGTGCGGCAGGACGCATGGGGTAGCAACGCCACTTGCCTTCCTCACGGACAACGGCGACCCCGAAGCCCTCGGGTGCGTCGGCGTCCTGCGCAGGTGCCCGTTGTGGTCCCATGATCACTTACGCTAGTGCCGACCAGGGCATTTGACCAGCAATCGAGATCAGCCCGACCGCACGTGGCCATGTCCGTGTGCCACTCTTGAAGCCGTGACGAAACCTCCCGTCTGCGTACTCGGTCTTGGCCTGATCGGCGGCTCGATCATGCGCGCGGCGACCGAGGCGGGCCGCGAGGTGTTCGGATACAACCGCTCGGCCGACGGCGTTCTGGCCGCTCGCGGCGACGGCTTCGACGCCACCGAGCACATCGACAAGGCCCTCAAGCGCGCCGCGCAGGCGCACGCGCTGATCGTGCTCGCCGTGCCGGCGCCCGCGCTGCCGTTGGTGTTGGAGCAGGTCCGCGACATCGCCCCGGACTGCGCCCTGACCGACGTCACGAGCGTCAAGGCCGCCGTGCTCGACGAGGTGAAGTCGGTCGGGCTGCTGGCCAATTTCGTCGGCGGTCATCCGATGGCGGGCACCGCACAGTCCGGCTGGGCGGCCGGAGACGCGCGCCTGTTCGTCGGCGCCCCCTGGGTGCTCAGCGTCGACGACCACGTCGACCCGCAAATCTGGGGCATGGTCATGGATCTCGCGTTGGACTGCGGCGGCGTCATCGTCCCGGCCCGATCCGACGAGCACGATGCGGCCGCGGCCGCGATCTCGCACCTGCCGCATCTGCTCGCCGAGGCGCTGGCGGCCACCGCCGCCGACGTGCCGTTGGCATTTGCACTGGGCGCCGGGTCATTTCGCGACGGCACCCGCGTCGCCGCCACCGCACCCGAACTGGTCCGCGCGATGTGCGAGGCCAACGCCGACCAGCTGGTGCCGACGCTCGACCAAGCGATCGAGATGCTGCAGAAGGCCCGCGAATCACTCGCCACCGACAAATCGGTGGCCCACCTCGTCGAGCAGGGGCACGCCGCACGCACCCGCTTCGACAGCTTCCGCCGCACCGAAATCCTCACCGTCGTCGTCGGTCAGGACGGTTGGCGCGACGAACTCGCGGCCGCGGGGCGCGCCGGCGGCGTGATCAGATCCGCTCTGCGAGTCCTGGGTAATCCAGAATAAATCCGTACTCGTCGACGGTGACGGTGGTGTCGGCGACGGGCGAATGCAGCTTGATGCCATCGGCTGCGCTGCTGTAGCTGATCGTCACGGGCTTGACCGTCAGATCGGGCAGCGACACGTAAACCACCGGCACCGACAGCGAGTCGCTGCGCTGGTACAGACCGGTGCGTCGGATCGGCAACGCGTTGAAGAACGGGCTGAAAATCACGTCGACGTCCAGGGCGCCGTCGTACGGGGCGCGGCTGGACTGGCCCGAGTGCTCCTGGACCAACCACAGGTTCTCGTCATCGCGCGCGATGGAAAGTTGCCGTTCGCGCTCGGCCAGCGTGACCGTCATCGACAGCCGGCGCGTCGCACCGGATTCGTCGGTGACCAGATCGTAGGACGCCGAGAACGGCGGATGGGTCGACGTTGCCGCGGCCACGATCCGCCCGTGGGCCTTGATCCGATTGTTCGACAACTGCACCCGCACGGATTCCATCCGCGGAACATCATGTGCCCGCCAGGTCAGGACGGCGGGCCAGGGAGCGTTATCTGCACTCACCCGTCTACCGTAGGCGACAGACGGCCGCGTTCGTAGCCCGGTTCGGGTGTGCTTTTCGTCCGCTCCCGACCCCGAATGTGAGATTGCATGGCGACCTCGTCGTCCAGCAGCGGCTGCGGCATCCGGCGCAACCGCCCGGTGCCGGGTACCGAGGCCCACACCGCAAACGCCAGAATGCCGTCGAGGATCAATGCAAGTGCGGTGACCATCAGCGCGCCGACCAACGCGAGATAGAACTCGCGCACCTTGATCCCGTCGATCAGGTAGCGGCCGAGCCCACCCAGGCTGGCATAGGCCGCGACGGTCGCTGTCGCCACGATCTGCAGTGTCGCGGTGCGCAGTCCGCCGAGGATCAACGGCATCGCGTTGGGCACCTCCACCCGCAGCAGCACCCGGCGCTCCGTCATGCCCATCGACCGGGCCGCGTCCACGACCGCGGGGTCGACGTTGGCGATGCCCGAATACGTGCCCGCCAGCAACGGCGGAATGCCGAGCAGCATCAGCGCGACGGTGGGCCCGACGAGGCCAAGGCCCCACAGCAGCACGCCGAGCAGCAGCACACCCAGCGTCGGCAGCGCGCGCAACGCGTTCACGCCCGTGACGACCAGGAAGGTGCCGCGGCCCGTATGCCCGATGACCATGCCGATCGGTATGGCGATCAGCGCCGAGAAGAACACCGCGATCACGGTGTACTGCAGATGCTCACCGATGCGGGCGGCCAGTCCCGCAGGGCCTGCCCAGTTGGCCGCGGTGAAGATGAACGACAGCGCCTCGTGCAGGAAGTTCACGCCGCCTCCCCCACTGCCACGGCGGCCTTCGTCCGCACACCGCCGCCGGCCCGGCCCGCGCGGGTCCACGGCGTGATGATGCGGCCGATGAGCATGATCAACGTGTCGATCACGATGGCCAGCACAAAGATCGCGATGATGCCGCCGATGATCTGGTCGCTCTTGTTGGACTGGTAGCCCTCTGTGAACCAGGTGCCGAGGCCGCCGATCCCGATCACCGATCCGACCGCGACCATCGAGATGTTGGTGACGGCGACGACGCGCAGGCTGGCTACGAGAACCGGGATCGACAGGGGCAGTTCGACTTTGAGCATCCTCGTGAGTGGTCGGTAGCCGACGGCGGTGGCCGCGTCGCGAACCGCGGCGGGCACGGCGTCCAGCGCTTCGGGGACGGCCCGCACCAGCAGTGCCGTGGTGTACAGCGTGAGCGCGACGATCACGTTGGCCTCATCGAGGATGCGGGTCGGAATGATCAACGGCAGCACCACGAACAACGCCAGCGACGGGATCGTGAAGATGATGCTGGCCGTGACGGTGGTCAGCCGCCGCACCGTCGTGGTGCGCTGCACCAGCGCGCCCAGTGGCACCGCGATCAGCAGGCCGAGGATGATCGGGATGAGCGAGAGCCTCAAGTGGATGACGGTCAGCGCCCACGCGTCGTCGAGATTGTTGAGCAGATAGCGCACACTCAACCCTTCCCATCGGAGCCGAGCTTCGGCAATGCTTCGCGCCGTTGCGAATTCAGCGCAGCCAGCACATCGTCGGCCGTCACGCCGCCGATCAGCACACCGTCTTCGTCGACGGCGGCCCCGAGCCCCGACGGCGACGACAGCGCCGCGTCGAGCGCCTGGCGCAGCGAGTGTTCCGGCCGGAACAGCGACCCTCCGCCGTAGGTGCTGTCGTACAGCGAACTGCCCTTGCGGTGCAGGTCGACACCGTCGGCGTTGATCCAGGCGAAGGGGGTGCCGTCGGGACGGTTGACCAGCACCCAGTCGTCCGGCCCGAGTACCAGCCCGTCGATCCCGGATTCGGCGACCGCCCGAATCTCGTGCAGCGGAAGGCCTGTCGCGTGGCGGAATTGCAAACCGCGGTAGCCGCGGTCGGCGCCGATGAAGCCCGCCACGAAGTCGTTGGCCGGGTTGGACAGCAGCCGTGCGGGTTCGTCGTACTGCTGCAGGATCCCGCCACTGCCGAACACGGCCACCCGCTCGCCGATCTTGACGGCCTCGTCGATGTCGTGGGTGACGAACACGATCGTCTTGTGCAGTTCGCTTTGCAGCCGCAGGATTTCGGTCTGCAGCTCCTCACGTACCACCGGGTCCACCGCGCTGAACGGCTCGTCCATCAACAGGATCGGCGGGTCGGCGGCCAACGCCCGCGCCACCCCGACGCGCTGCTGCTGGCCGCCCGACAGCTGCGCCGGGTAACGGTTCGCCAGTTGCGGGTCGAGACCGACGCGCTCCAGCACCCCGAGCGCCGCCTTGCGCGCCGCTCGCCGCGATTCACCTTTCAGCACAGGCACTGTCGCGACGTTGTCGACCACCCGCTGGTGCGGCATCAGGCCGGCGCTCTGGATGACGTAGCCGATGCCAAGCCGCAGCTTGACCGGGTCCACCTTGGTGACGTCGTCGCCGTCCACGGTCAACGTGCCCGACGACGGGTCGATCATCCGGTTGATCATCCGCATCGACGTCGTCTTGCCGCATCCCGACGGTCCGACGAACACAGTCAGCGCGCCTTCGGGCACATCGAGGGTGAGATCGTCGACGGCGACGGTGCCGTCGGGGTAGCGCTTGGTCACGCTGTCGAAATGAATCATGCCGCTCATCCCTGGATCGGTTTGTCGAAGCCGTTGTCGGCGACCCACTTTCGGGCTGCCTCGTCGGCGTTGACACCGGCGTTGCCGGAGGTCGCGGTGTTGAGCTCGATAAGGGCGTCGGTGGTCAACTTCGCCGACACCGCGTCGAGCACCTGCTTGAGTTCATCGGACTTCTTCTGCGAACTGACCAGTGGGATCACATTCGCGGCGAGGAAGTTGTTCTTCGGGTCTTCCAGCACCACCAGGTTGTTCTCCTTGATCGCCGGTGACGTGCTGAAGATGTCGGCCGCCGTGACGGTGCCGTCCACCAACGCCTTGACGGTGGCAGGCCCGCCGCCGTCGCTGATCGCGACGAAGTTGTTGGGTGGAATGTCGAGGCCGTATTTCGCCTTCAGCCCGGGCAAGCCCTCGGTGCGGTTCAAGAATTCCGACGGCCCACCGAATTTCACCTCGGGTGAGTGCGCGGCCAGATCAGCGATGGTCTTCAGATTCCACTTCTTCGCCGTCTCTTCGCTGACCGCGACGGTGTCCTTGTCCTCGGCGGGCGACGGGTTCAGGATGGACAGATCACCGGGCAGCGTCCGAAACAGCGCCAGCAGAACGTCATCCGGCGTCGTCACGTCCGCGTTCTTGTCGAAGTACTGCAGCAGGTTGCCGGTGTACTCGGGGATCAGATCGATCGAGTGGTCGCGCACCGCGGGGATGTAGGTTTCGCGGCTGCCGATGCCGAACTGGCGCCCGACGGTGAAGCCGTTGGCCTCCAACGCCTGCGCATAGATTTCGGCGATGATCTTGCTCTCGGGGAAGTCCGCCGAGCCGACGACAATCGATTTGAGGTCGCCGGACACCTCGCCGCCGCCCAGCGGGTTGGAGCTGCCGCACCCCGTCGCGCCCAGGGTGAGCAGGGCCAGAACCGCGGCCAGAATCGCCAGATGCCACTTCCGTGTTTTCGACATTTCCGAATGTCCTCTCGGCGCATCGCTGCACCGGACCCTAGCGGCATGGACGGGAACGCGCCGCACTTTGCGATCACCGTGAACGCCGTGGCTTGTTTCATTCGCGGCGGGAAAGGGCAAAGATGGAGCCATGACCAGCGATCCCTCGATGTCGCCAGACCAGCCGAGCGATGCGACGTCGCCGGTACCCGCCGACCATCTGCCCGCCGAATCGTCGGTCCCGCCCGCGATGAGCAAGCCCGTCACGAGCAAGCCCAAGGATTCGGCGTCGACGTTCACCCGCGCCGGGGCGCTGTGGACTGCGCTGATCGTCGGCTTTCTGATCCTGATCCTGCTGCTCGTGTTCATCCTCCAGAACACCGCGTCGACGACGATCCACTTCTTCGGCTGGGAGTGGATTCTGCCCGTCGGCGTCGCCCTCCTGTTCGCCGCCGTCTGTGGCGGGCTGCTCACGGTCGCGGCGGGTACCGTCAGGATCGTCCAACTTCGGCGCGCCGCCAAGAAGAATCTGAAGTCGGGCCTTTAGCCGCCGGCCGCGTCGTTGACCTGCACGGCGACCACGTCCGGGTGGCTGTAGGTGATCATGTGGCTACCGTCGACGGTGATCAGTTCCGCACCGGGCAGCGTGTCGGCCAACCGTTGGACGTGGTCGATGCTGATCAGCTGATCGCCCGACGCGCCGATGACGGTCGACGGCACACGGATCTGCGGCACGTTCTCGTCGACCCACCGTGAGGTGTCGTCGAATTCGAGTTGCTCGGAGGCGAAGGCGGCCAGGTTGCCCGTCGTCATCGTCACCGACAGCAGCCGCCGCTGGTAGGTGGGGTCGATCTTGTCGGGTGCGAACGCGTTCGCCGCGCCCGCCGTGGCCGCGACCCGCTTGAGCACTTGGTTCACCGTGACATCCAGCACCGGCCGCAGCACCGGCAACCCGCTGAACTGGGCGTAACGCGCATCGAACAGGTCGAAGGGTTTCGACCGCGTCCCGCCCGCACCGGGCGCCACCAGGACCAGTTTCGCGACGTCCTGCGGGTATCGGCGGGCGACGCCGAGCGCCAGCGTGCCGCCGTAGGAATGACCGACCAGGATGGCCGGCCCGAGGCTCAGTTTGGCCACCAGCTCGTGCACCATGTCGATCTGCTGCTGGTAGGGCAGCGGACCGCCCTTCGACCATCCGAAGCCCGGCCGGTCGATCGCGACCACGCGCCTGCCCTGCAGCAGGGGTAGGACGGGCTCGAAATCCTTGTGCGTGCCGGGCAATCCGTGGATCAGCACAACTGCCCTGCCCGATCCCGCCTGCTCGATGTAGTGAATCTCCTTGCCCTGCAGGCTGATGTAGTCGCCGTCGGCGGGCGGCATCGGTGGCAGCCGGGCGACGGTGTTGTTCACGACGACCGTCACCGCCAGCAACACCACCAGCGACCAGACGCAGAATCGCACGAACCAGCGGGCGATTTCAGGCAGTGGATGCAACAGCGGGTGGTTTTGGCGGGTTTGAGAGTAGCTCGTCGAGGACTTCAGCGGGTTTCTTCCAGCCGAGGGTTTTGCGGGGTCGGGTGTTGAGTTGGGCGGCAACGTAGTCGAGGTAGTCGGCCGGGAACACTGATAGGTCGGTGCCTTTAGCAAAGTATTGGCGCAGCAGCCCGTTGGTGTTCTCGTTACTGCCGCGTTGCCATGGCGAGTGCGGATCGCAGAAGTAGATATCGAGCTC
>NZ_PDCP01000170.1 GCF_002553505.1 Mycolicibacterium agri
GTTGCCGCAGTCCAGTCCGAACCCGAACCCATCGACCTGCTGGACCTCGCCGGTGGCGGTGCGCTGCTGAAGTACGGCCCGTATGTGGCAGGTGTTCTGGTGCTGGCGCTGCTGACGTTCGTTCTGCTGGAACTCGCCGGTGAGGATGCGCTGCTGAAGGATGGCCCATACGTGGCGGGCGCTCTGGTGCTGGCGGTCTTAATGTTCATCCTCGGTCGGCGCAGCGCCAAACGGAAGCAGTAGTAAGTGCTGGCCGAGGGATCGGGCTACCGAGCATGAGTCTGACCGCGGTGCTGATCACCGGGCTGACGGCGGGCGCCGGCACGTGCGCGGCCGCTCACGGTGGGCTGCTTGCAGGTGTCATGGCCAGGCAGTGCCCGATGTCAGTCGCGTCCGCCCGATTGGACCTGCTGCCCGTGGGCGGGTTCCTGATCGGAAAGCTGGCTTCCCATTGCGCCGTCGGCGCATTGCTGGGTGCCCTCGGCGCGGCGGTGGCGCTATCCGTCGACGCCCGGACCGCGGTGCAGATCGGCGCCGGACTGGTCATCATCACCTTGGGACTGGCCCAACTCGGCCTGCCCGGCTTTCGCATACTCGCACCGCCGGTCGCGTGCGGCCGGGTGGTGCGTCACACCGTTTCCGCGCCGGTTCTGGTCGGCGTCTGCACCATGTTCCTGCCATGTGGGGTGACGTTATCGGTGGAAGCGCTTGCCGTCGCGTCCGGGTCGGCGGCCCGAGGTGCACTCACCATGGCGGTATTCGTCCTCGGCACCGTCCCGCTGTTCGCCATCCTCGGGTACGCGACTCGCACGGCCGGCCGGGTGTGGGGTGGGCGCTTGGCGGCAGTGACGGGCGTCGTCGTCATCGGAATGGGTCTACTGACGCTCAACGGCGGGCTCGAACTGGCGGGCTCGTCGCTGTCCGCCGGCCGAGTCATGCAGAAGCTGGGGCTCACCGCACCGGCCGTTGCGGTGGCGGACACCGTCTCCGTCCGCGACAGACGACAGCAGGTCACCATTACCGCGACCGGGCGCGGTTACGCACCGGCTTCGATAGCCCTACGGGCCGGGCTACCCACGACGCTGGTGGTGCACTCCGAGCGCGCTGAGGGATGCGTGCGTGCCTTCGTCGTCCGCGACCGGCTATACAACCTGCCCGTCGACGGCGATACGCCTATCGACCTCGGCGTAATCGACGCCGGCACCATCCGCTTCGCCTGCGCGATGGGCATGTACCACGGGGAGATCGATGCCTTGACCGGATAAACAATTTAAATATTGGACGCAAATGCGGATTGGGTCTCGATGCTCAATCGGATTGTGCTGCGCCACGAATGGGTCGCGACAACTGTTTGATGCGGCCGCATGGTCGAATGGGATTTTTCACGCTCCCTACAATTTACATCCGACAAAAATCAAGTAAAGATTTCACTATTCCCGCCAAATTCTTGATTGACCGCTATGACCTGCAGATATACGGTTCACGGAAATAACCCAATGAGGAGTTGGACGTGTCGAATATCTCACCCGTCGAAGGATGTGACTCATTTCGCGGCGAAATCGCATTAACCGCCGTCGGAGCGACAAGCCAAAGCGGAGGGAGCGGCTCGGTCCGACGATTCTTCCTACGCGGTGCGCGCAATAGCGCCGCTGTCGTCCTTGCGGTGCTTGTGGCGGCCGCCACCGCTTTGACGGCTGCGCCGGCCGCATTCGCCGATGACCGTATATACGAGGAGTGGTACACCCCGCCGGAGCCGCTGCCGCCGGGAGCGCCGGGAGATCTGATCCGGACGGAGCCCTCGCGGCTGGTCTTCGAGCCCTCGGGCCAGCTGAGCGCCAACTACCGCGGTACCGGGACTCGCATCATGTATCGCAGCACCGATGCGCAGGGCAAGCCCGTCGCGGTGACCGGCACCTACATCGAGCCCGACGCGCCGTGGACAGGCAATGGGCCGCGTCCGCTACTGGCGTACGCCACCGGCCCGTACGGCGTAGGTGAGCAGTGTGCACCGTCACGGCTGGTCAACCAGGGCATCCACTTCTCCCAGGGCTTCGACTTGATGCTCAACGTCGACCAGGGCTTCTTCGGAACGCTGGTGGCCCGCGGCTTCGCCATCGTGATCACCGACGGCGTCGGGATGGGCGTGCACGGTCCGCAATCACCGCAGTTCCTCAACCGCGTCGCGGCCGGCACCGCCATGATCGACGCGGCGCGCGCCGCGATGAAACTGCCGGGCACATCGCTGGATCCGCACGGGCCCGTTGGGTTCTTCGGTTGGGCGTCCGGTGGGCAGGCGGCGCTGTCGGCCGCGGAATTGGCGCCGACCTACGGCCCCGAGCTCAACGTCGTTGGTGCCGCCGCCGACGCGCCGATCACCGACGTCGCGGAGGCGCTGCCGGGTATCGACGGGAGCTTCCTGGCGGTGCTGACCGGGTACGCGCTGCGCGGGGTCTTCGCCTCCGTGCCGGAGACCGCGGACACCATTCGCAGTGTCATGACTCCGCGTGGCCTGCAGATGCTGGACTGGTCGGGGCACACCTGCCTGGTTCAGGGGGCCGTCGACTACGCGTTCCGTCATATCCAGTACTGGTTCAACACCGATATCGGTGAGCTGTTCGGCAACGACCCGTTCAAGAGCCTGCTGGCTGCCCAGCGCCTGGGCAACCTCAAGCCCGAGGCGCCGGTGTACATCACTCAGAACCGTTGGGACCCGTTGGTTTCCTACAACGCCTCGATGCTGACGGCGCAGGACTGGTGCAGCAAGGGTGCCGACGTGACCGTGAACACCAACGAAGAACCGCCGCTGTTCAACAAGCTCGACATCAACCTGCTGCTGCCGCTGTTCGTGGATGGCGAGCGGACCATGGCGTGGCTGGCCGACCGCTTCAACGGTGTCCCGACCTCGTCCAACTGCGGGCAGTTCGGACCTAATGTCTAGATGGGCGTCGTGAAAGCAGCCTACAATGAATAGTGTGCCCGACGTTCTCGACGACCTGTTGGCGATCTGGTGCGACGGTGCCACCGCCGGCGTCGGTACGGTGGTGCGGACCTTCAAGTCCGCACCCCGGCCGGCCGGTGCGTCGATGGTGGTGGCGCCCGACGGCACGGTGACCGGATCGGTCTCGGGCGGCTGCGTCGAGGGCGCGGTGTACGAACTGGCAACCGAAGTCGTGCAGACCGGTCATCCGTGTCTGCAGCGCTACGGGGTAGTCGACGACGACGCGTTCGCCGTGGGCCTCACGTGCGGGGGAACCTTGGACGTCTTCGTGGAAGCGGTGTCGCAGACGACGTTCCCCAACTTCGACGCGTTCGTCGTGGACGTGGCGGAGCACCGGCCCGTCGCCGTGGCGACGGTGATCGCGCACCCCGACCCTGCCTGGGTGGGGCGACGGCTGGTGGTGCGTTCGTCGGAGGGTTCGCTGGGTTCGCTGGGTTCGCTGCGCGCCGATGACGCCGTCGTCGACGACGTGCGTGGTCTGCTGGCTGCGGGCCGCACCGACGTGCTGACCTACGGTCCCGACGGGGAGCGTCGCGGCGTGGGTATGGAGGTCTTCGTCGCCAGCCATGCACCGCGTCCGCGGATGCTGGTGGTCGGTGCGATCGACTTTGCTGCGGCTGTCGCGCGGCAGGGCTCGTTCCTGGGTTACCGGGTCACGGTGTGCGACGCGCGGCCGGTATTCGCGACCAAGGCCAGGTTTCCGAGCGCCGACGAGGTCGTCGTCGACTGGCCGCATCGCTACCTGGCACAGCAGGTCGAAGCCGGGCTGATCGACGGGCGCACGGTCATTTGCGTGCTGACGCACGATCCGAAGTTCGACGTCCCGGTGCTGGAGGTCGCGCTGCGATTGCCCGAGGTCGGTTACGTCGGCGCGATGGGATCACGGCGCACTCACGACGATCGGATGCAGCGATTGCGTGAGGTGGGTCTGACCGAGGCCGAGTTGACCAGGCTTTCCAGTCCCATCGGACTTGATCTCGGCGCCCGTACTCCGGAGGAGACCGCGGTGTCGATCGCGGCTGAGATCATCGCGTGCCAGTGGGGTGGTGGCGGGCGTCCGCTGGCCCAGCTCGGT
>NZ_PDCP01000171.1 GCF_002553505.1 Mycolicibacterium agri
CAAGCATCCTCAGTAACGCGCCACGGTGGTCCCATCCCCCTGGCAATCAGGTGGTCCCATCACCCTGGCAAGCGACAGGTTATGGCCTTTGGCGCCTTGGTGTCCTGGCTCAAAGCATCTGGCATTCGTGGAACCGCGCTGGGGTTCCCGTGCTACTGGTGTGCGGTGTGTGGCAAGCATTTTGCGCGGTTCGTGAGCGCAACTAATCATGAGGTCGAGAACCTGCTCGGGCTAGCGTGGTCGGAAATGGAGTTCGTCTGCTGAGCGAGGCTCGGGGTGATCCACGTCACTGGTTCATGCTGTCAGGAATTCGGGTGCGGTCTCGTTCAGGGAGCATGCGAACCAGACAGGAGCGAACCATGAAGCACCGCATCGTCGTCCTCGGGGCCGGGTACGCCGGAGCCTTCTCCGCCGGATACCTGGCCCGCCAACTCCATTCCGACGACTTCGAGATCACCGTGGTCAACGCCGAACCCGATTTCGTCGAGCGGGTGCGCCTGCATCAGCTCGCCGCCGGGCAGGATCTCCGCAGCCGGCCGCTTGCGAAGGTGTTCGCGGGCACCGGCATCCGGCTACGAGTGGCGCGGGTAACCAGCGTCGACCCCGAGCACCGGACTGTCACAGTCGTCGACGGCGAGGGCATCGACCGGCTCGAATACGACACCCTCCTCTACGCGCTCGGCAGCACCGCTGCCGACCACGGCGTTCCGGGCGTCGACGAGCACGCCTTCCACGTGGCCACGCGGCCGAACGCGCTGCGCCTGCGCGCACGCCTGGATGAGCTGGGCGAGGACGGGAAGGTGCTGGTAGTCGGTGGCAACCTGACCGCGATCGAGGCCGCAACCGAGATCGCCGAATCCCGTCCAGGACTTCGGGTCAGCCTCGCCACCAGCGGTAACGTGGGCGGCTGGCTGGGTACGAAGGCCCGCCGTCACCTGCTGCGTGCCTTCGACCGGTTCGGTATCACGGTCCACGAACACACCACCATCGAGCGCGTCGAGGAGGCGGCGGCTTTCGCCGCCGACGGCACCGCTTTCGCCTCCGACGCGACCGTGTGGGCCGCCGGCTTCGTCGTCCACCCGATTGCCGCCGCCAGCGGCCTCGAGGTGGTACCCAACGGCCAGATAGCGGTCGACCGTCAGATGCGGTCGGTTTCGCACCCGGATGTCTACGTTGCCGGCGACAGCGTTTTCGTCATCGGCGACAACGGATTTCCGTATCCGATGTCCTGCGCTTCCGCGGGACCCACCAGCAAGCAAGCAATCGCCTCGATCGTCGGGGACCGGACGGGGCGCAAGATCGCACCGACCTCGCTGACTTATTTCGGCAACCACATCAGCCTCGGCCGGAAGGACGGGATCTTCCAGCTGGTCGACGGGGACGCACGATCGAAGCCGGGCGCCCTACGCGGCCGGACGGCCGCGCGCGTCAAATCTGCGATCCTCGACATTGCCGCCTGGAGCGTGAGCCATCCGACCCTCGGAAAGGCGAGTCACAAGTACCGCCTGGCCACCACCCGAGAGCACTCGCCTCACGTGGTCGCCGGATAGAGTCGTGCTCATCGACGCTGCCGCGGTGACGCGTTTCGAGGCCAGCCGGAATAGGCTGGCCTCGCTCGCCTACCGTCTGCTCGGCTCGGCGGCCGACGCCGAGGACACGGTGCAGGACGCGTTCCTCCGATGGCAGGCCGCCGACCGGGAGTACGTCGATGTGCCCGAGGCATGGCTGACCAAGATCGTCACCAACCTGGCGCTCGACCGGCTCCGTTCGGCGAAGGTGCGGCGCGAACGCGCGGTCGGGGCCTGGATGCCCGAACCGCTCCTCGACGGCGACCCGATGCTGGGTCCGGCCGACACCGTTCAGCAGCGCGAATCGGTGACCCTGGCGGTGTTGACGCTCATGGAGCGTCTGTCGCCGGTCGAACGGGCCGCTTACGTGCTGCGCGAGGCGTTTGCGTACAGCCACGCCGAGATAGCCGAGATTCTCGGCATCACCGAGGCCAGGAGTCAGCAACACATCCACCGAGCCCGGCGTCGAATCGCCGCCGCCGGCAACGGCATTGACATCGACCATGCCTCCGCGCGCCGAATCGTCGAGGCGTTCGTCGATGCCGCCTCCTCGGGCCGGACCGAACGGCTGGTGGCGCTGCTGACCGACGACGCTACCGGCACCTCCGACGGTGTCGGCGGGCTGGCCGAGAAGCTGATCCGATACTCGACCCCGGATCGGATCGCCAGCGCGGTGCGTGCCGGTCTCAAACCGTCTCCGGCCAAACACAAACTCGCCGGTGGCTCGCCTTCGATCCATGCCGCGGTGGTCAACGGCTGCCCGGCCATGCTCTTCACGCTCGATGACTGGGTCCTGGGTGTCACGATCCTGGAGATCCGTGACGACAAGATCGCAGGCATGCGCAGCATCGCCAATCCGGACCGACTCGGTCGCCTCACCAAGGAATGGCAGCGGCAGGAGCATGATGTCCCGCTGATCGAATCGTGGTAACCGGCTGTCCGACAATCGATCTCACGTAGTCCGTCAATGCCCGTCCAACCAATCGGCGAGCGCCGCGGCTTGACAGCCGTCGACGTCGTGGCAGCGTTGCTCGTCGAACCCACCGCAACCCGCAGAAGCTGACCCACATCCAATCCGCGGCCCCACTCAGCCTGTGATGAGTATCGTTCGCGGCCACACCGTTCGAGGAGTAGACATGACCGACGCCACGACCCAGTCCACCGACCGCCCGGGCGCGGGTCCGGGTACGAGTGAGGCGCGCGACGTGATCCAGACGGGCCTGGACAGGGCCGTCGAGACCGGCCTGCTCGCGATGGCCGTCGGCCGCTTGGCGGGTGGCGCGGCGAGCCGCGTCACCCCGAGCGGCACAGCACGATTTTTTGGCGCTGCCGCGGAGCGGTCCCCGGAGCTCGACTACGTCGTTCGCGTGTGCGGGATCCGGGCCATGGCCCTAGGCCTCGGCTACCTGTCGACCACGGACGACGCCCGCCGTCGCTGGCAGCAGCTCGCCCTGCTCTGCGACATCTCCGACACCGTAGCGGGAATCGGCGATCTGGTGCGGGGCAAGGTCCCGCGCAGTACCGCCCTTGGGGCGACGTTGCGCGCCGGCATCTTCGCAGCCATCGGCGCCGCAGGGGTCGCCCACGACCGCGGGACTGTCCCGAGAGCAATCGACGCCCCACCGCCGACCCACCACGCCGAAGTCCTGCCAAAGTAGCTCGGCGAGTCGTGTCAGTTATCGCTGCATCTCGCCGTCTCAGGTCGTCGAAGGTGCGACCTTCGTCATTACCCCGAAGAGTGCCTCTACTCAGGTTGTCGGGGCGATCAACCCTCTGGCACTGCTGTTCCTTCGTCATGTCCAGTCGCTGACTGTTACGCGAGTTGGCGAAACCTCCACAATCGCGGTCGAACGACGTCAGGGCCGACTGCGCCTGCAGGAGAACGGAAGTATCGCCGACTTCGCCATCGTCGAAGGCAGCAATGCACTCGTCGCCCTGCCGCTGATGACACTGCGCTATCGATGTGCCCGCTTCGTGGTCGCCTCGCCTGCTTCCTGCCGCTCGACGATCAGGTGGGGTTGCCGCTCGTCGTTTCCTGCGACATCCTCACCGACCCGTCGCGAACCCACGCCATGGTTGCAGACACTACGACCCGTGCATGTCTGACCGAGGCTGCACGCACCTTTGCGTCACATCTGGTGGATCCGAGCCAACCTTGGTTCCAGCGCGGGTGGGATCTGTTGACGATGACCGAAGATCCTCGGTCAGTCGTCGCGTCCGGTTCAAACGGCGCCGATCGTGCCTTCATGGAGGGCCTACGCGACCACCTCAGCACGGCAGACTTGCCGTTCTCGATATCTCCCATCCCTGTCCCCGAGGGCGACTGGCTATGTCAACTCGAATTGGCCCCGGCTGGGCGGTTCGAAGTGGCCCCGCCCGGGGAAGGCTGGAGTTGCCGTGC
>NZ_PDCP01000172.1 GCF_002553505.1 Mycolicibacterium agri
GTCCTGGTCGTGCCCGGCGACGGGCCGCGCGCCACCACCGCCGCCGGAGTCGCCGGCCTCCGCCCCGCCTCCGCCGCCGAAGAAGCCGGGCCGCAGGAAGGTTCTTCTCGCGGCAGGTGCGGCCTTGGCGGTGCTGGTGCTGGTGCTCGGCAGCATCTACTTCATCTCATCTCGGGAGACTCCGGCCACCGAGGCCGTCGCGCCGAGCCAACCGACCGCCGAGGCGCAGGCCGGATGGCAACCGATCGCCAATGCCCGTGTCGCCCGTGACGCCGTCGCCGCAACCGACGCCGACGGCACCATCTGGATTTTCGGCGGCATGGCGGCCGACAACCGCGTCACGGGAAGGCACGAGGGCTACGACCCGGCCATCGACAGTTGGAAGAGCGGTGACGCGCTGCCCGTTCCCGTGCAGCATGCGATGGCGGTGACGTGGCAGGGCACCCCGGTCGTGCTGGGCGGCTGGCGAACCGACGGCAGCAACACACGGGTCGCGACCGATCAGGTGTGGCGAGTGGTCAACAGCCGTTGGGTCTCGCTGCCGCCGTTGTTGCAGCCCAGGGCCGCGGGCGCGGCCGCGGTTGTCGGCGACCGGATCATCGTCGCCGGCGGCGTCGATGCCGCC
The DNA here is from genome assembly GCF_002553505.1 of Mycolicibacterium agri. Classification (GTDB taxonomy): domain Bacteria; phylum Actinomycetota; class Actinomycetes; order Mycobacteriales; family Mycobacteriaceae; genus Mycobacterium; species Mycobacterium agri. The sequence continues at coordinate 626 of NZ_PDCP01000172.1, forward strand.
GGAAAGCCGTTGAACAGCACCGAGATCTTCGACGGGTCCACATGGAAGTTGGGGGCCCCGATGCCGACGGCGCGACAACTGTTGGCCGCCGCTTCCGACGAGAAGTTGGTTTACGCCGTCGGCGGCAACGACGGCACGTTCGACGTGATGGCCGTCGAGGTGTACGACCCCGCCGCGGACACGTGGACCAGCCTGCCGCCGCTTCCGCAACCGCGCAGCGACTTCGGCGTGGCGATCGCCGACGGGCGACTGGTGGCCGTCGGAGGCAAGTCCGGCCAGCAGGTGCTCAAAAGCGTTGCGGCGCTCGATCTCTCCGCATCGACCTGGTCCGACCTGCCGGACATGGCGAGTCCCCGGCACGGGTTGGGCGTTGCCGCCGTCGGCAGGTCGGTATACGCCATAGGCGGTTCGACGGGTCCTGGCGACGGGCAGGTCACGTCGTCGGCCGAAGCACTGAAGCTGGCCGCGCGCCGGCCGCAGCCGGTGACGGAGTGGCGGGCGCTGCCCGATGCGCCCACGCCGCGGTTGATGATGGCGTGGGCCGTTGTCGACGACAAGATCTGGATCGCAGGCGGCATGCGCCACGGCGAAACCCTCGACGTAGTCGAGACCTACGACCCGCAGACGGGCGACTGGCAGCAGCAGCCTTCGCTGCCGGTCCCGCTGCATCATGCGACGGCCGCCGCATACCGCGGGCAGATGGTGGTGCTCGGCGGCACCACAGAGAACCTCGCCGAGGCGTCGAACAAGGTCTTCACGCTGCGCGACGGAAAGTGGGAAGAGCTTCCGCCGCTCAAGTATGCCCGCGCCGCGGCCGCGGCGACCGCCATCGGTGACAAGCTCGTCGTCGTCGGCGGGCAGAACGAGAAGCAGCTGGTGGCGCCGACCGAGGTGTTCGACGGGAAGTCCTGGACTGAAGCGGCCGATATGCCCACTCCCCGTGAGCATTTGGCGGCCGTTTCCGACGGCACGTATGTGTACGCGGTCGGTGGACGCTTCCTGTCCGCCGACGAGAACTCCGGCGCGTTCGAGCGGTTCGACCCTGCCTCCGGTGAATGGGAGAAGTTGCCGAACATGCCGACGCCGCGCGGCAGCTACGGCGCCGCGTATGTCGATGGCCGGATCGTGGCGGCCGGCGGTGAGGAGCCCACCCGGGTGCTTGCAACCGTCGAGATGTACGACATCGCCACCGGCAAGTGGCGTTCCGTTGCCTCGCTTAACGAAGCGCGTCACGCCGAGGTCGTCGCGGCCGTCGGCAACACCGTCTACTGCATCGGCGGCGCCGACCGCCCGTCGCACGAGGGCCCGATCGCGACGGTGGAGGCGCTGGACTTCACGTAGCGTTTTCGCGGAGTTGGGCGATGGTGACCGCGCCGCGGCGCAGCGCCTCGTTGGCCAGGCGTACCCGGCGATCGCCTTCGGCGGGAATGTCGAACTTGTCGTACAGGTTCTGCAGATGCTGCTTGACGGCGGCCTCGGTGACTACCAGTTCGGCTGCCATCCGTCGCACCGATGCGGGTTCGGGGAACGGGTCGTCGGACACCAGGGGCCTGCACAGTGCCATGAGCACGTCGAGCTCTCGACGCGTCAGCCGGGGCGGCAGTTGTGAGGGCTGGGCGGTAACCGTTTCTTCCTCACGCGTTTCGCCGCTGTCCCTGACTTCCCAGAACATCAGGCGCGTGGCCCCGAGGCGCAGCTCGTCACCGGATCGCAGGACACGTTCTGCGGTGATGCGTTCGCCGTTGAGATAGGTTCCGTTGCGGCTGCCCAAATCCCGTATGGACCAGGCGAACCCGAGGTTTTCCAGGACGGCGTGCAGCCGCGAGACGGTTTCGTCGTGCGAGAGCGCCACCGCGTTCGTCGAGGACTTGCCGAGCGTCACTCGCTGGCCGGTCAATGGGATCAGCTCCCGGCCCGAAGGCTTCGACACTTCCAGGTGGGACGTCATGCGGACCTCCTATGGCAGCAATTCTGACCTAGATTGCGGCTGCGCGGCCTGCTAATGCGTGCGCCGCGCCGCAGTGTGCGCAGCAGGACGGTTTCGGGGTTGGCATTCATCGTCGCGAGCGCGGGGCGTTTCGGTAATCGCCAGGAGGCGAGCTTTTCGACCGCCGTGGGAAGAACTTGCTATCTGGGAGGTAAGGTCGACGGATTTGTCGGCGGTTCGAACTAGTGTTCGAGATATGAGTTCGAAAGACGAGATCATCTCGGCGCTGGACGCCGTCGACGCAGCTCACCGCAGGCTGCTCGGGCTGCCTCTACACACACTGACCAGATCCGAGCGCATTCAACTGTTGCAACGGATCGACGAACTGGGCCGCAAGCTGGCGGACTTCGACCGCCGCTTGGTCGGCCGACTCATCACCGAGGGCGTGCCGGCCCAGTTCGGCGGGGCATCCTGGCCGGAGGTGTTATCGCGACGGCTGCGGATTTCGCTGGCCGAGGCGGAGCGACGCGTCGCAGGCGCCATCTATTCGCGCGACGTGGACCGGCCGTCGGCCTAGCGTCATGGGTTCCGCGGTTTCGCAGTGTATGGCGGCGATGGATGCGCAGGTCGATGCGTTGCTGGTCGAGTCGTTGGATGGGTTGCCGGCGGCCGAGCGGATCGCGGTGGCCTATCAGTGGGAGACGCTGGTGCGGCGGATGGAGGCGGTGCGCCACCGGCTGGTGGCCGCGGTCGCCGAGCTGCCCAAAGCCGATCTCGGGGATCGCTCGCCGGCGCGGGCACTGTCCACCGCGCTGCGGATTTCGAAAGAAGAAGCCCGCCGCCGCGTCAAGGAGGCCGCCGACCTGGCCCCGCGCCGCGGGCTGACTGGCCAAGATCTCGAGCCGGTGCTGGCCCACACCGCCGCCGCGCAGCGCCGTGGCGCCATCGGCGCCGAACACATCGCCATCATCAGGCGCTTCTTCCGCCGACTCCCCGGCTTCATTGACGCCACCACCCGCCAAGCCGCCGAAGCCGACCTCGCCCACATCGCCTCAGGTCTGCCCCCAGAAGAGTTGCGGGCGGCGGCTGAGCATCTGGCGGTGCTGCTCGACGCCGAAGGCGAACTCACCGACGCCGACCGCGCCCGCCGCAGCTACTTCAGCCTCGGCAAACAACAACCCGACGGCATGACGCCCGTACGCGGCAACTTCGACCCCGAACTGGCCGCGCTCTGGGAAGCCGTCGCCGCCAAATGGGCCGCCCCCGGCATGCTCAACCCCGACGACCCC
>NZ_PDCP01000173.1 GCF_002553505.1 Mycolicibacterium agri
GTTTGCATCGCCATACATGACGTAAGGCCAGCGGAGCTTGCACCATTCCCGCGTGCGGTGCTGATTTCTGCGTCAGGGGTTGTGAGCGGTTGGCGATCAAAGCCCTGCTGTCGAAATCGAGCGATCAGTCGTAGCGGATCCAGGGGTAGGTCGCGTTCTCGATGTACAGAAGAGCCAACTCGCCGCGATGGATGGTGATCTGCAGTGAGCGTAAGACTCGGATGCCGTATTGGTCTGCGCTGCGGACATGGGATGCGAAGCCGGCGAGGCTGCTGGTGAATCCCATTTCGGTGAGCAGGAGGACTCGCGACCAGTCGAGTCCGGTCAGCGGTTGTTCGTTGTCGACGGCCTTATGGAGGTGGTCGATGTCGGCAGTCCATTCGTCGAGTGTTCGTTGGCCGGCGATAGGGGCGAGTAGGCCGTAGCCGCGCTCGGGTTGTTGGAGGTAGGCGTTGAGGGTGACGAGCATGAGGCGTCGTTCGTCGTCGAATGCGAATCGCCCAGGTCCATTGGCAGGATGGCGGTTCGGTCGCTGTTGGTTTCGTCGAACGTGGGGAATGTGGCGTTGTCGATGAGCAATTGCGCGCGTTCGTCGGTGCTGAGTTTGTCTTGCAGGCTACGCAGGATGGGCACCCAACGTTCTTCGCCGCCGAAGGAGAAGCGTCGGGCGTTGGCGACCATGTCGCTGCCGAAGGCGAACTCGGTGAGGAGGAGTACGCGAGTCCAGTCGAGATCGGTCAGGGGCTCGTGTTTTTCGATCGCCTCCATCAGCGGCTTGGTGTAGTCCCGCCATGCTCTTTGGGTGAGCTTGCCGACTAGCGGCGGCAACAACTCGACGGCACCCTGCGCTGACCCTTGCACCCGTTGATGGCAAGCACCATCAGCTTGCGCTCGTTCTCGTTGAGCGCGGTCGTGACGCGAGGGTCGCTATTCATGCGCAAGCCCATCGTCAGTGTCGTAACGGATCCAGGGGTAGGTCGCGTTTTCGATGAACAGCAGAGCCAACGAGCCACGATGAATAGTGACCTGCAGGGTGCGCAGCACTCGGATGCCGTATTGGTCTGCGCCGCGGAAATGGGATGCGAACCCGGCCAGGCTGCTGATGAATCCCATCTCGGTGAGAAGAAGGACTCGCGACCAGTCCAGTTCGGTCAAGAACTGTTCATCATCTACCGCTCGGTGCAGGTGGTCGATGTAGGCCGTCCATTCGTCGAATGTCTTTTGGCCCGCGATAGGGGCGAGTAGGCCGTAGCCGCGTTCGGGTTGTTCCGCATGGGCCTTGAGACTCACCAGCATGAGCCGTCGTTCGTCGTCGTCGAATGCGAAGTCGCCGAGATCCATTGGCAGGATGGCGGTCCGCTCGCTGTTGGTGTCGTCGAACGTGGGGTACGTCGCGTTGGCTACCAGCAACTGCGTACTCCGTTCGGTGAAAAGTTTCTCCTGCAGGGAGCGAAGCACAAGCACCCAGCGTTCGTCTCCCCTGGGGGAGAACCGTCGGGCGTTGGCGACCATGTCGCTGCCGAACGCGAACTCAGTCAGTAGGAGCGCGCGAGCCCAGTCGAGATCGGTCAACGGCTCGTGGGCCTCAATGGAGTCAGCGAGCGGATAGATGTAGGCCCACCACGCTTCTTGGGTCAGCCGGCCAACGAGTGGCGGAAGCAACTCGGCGGCACCCTGCGCCGCAAGGCCGTACTCGTTGATGGCCAACACCATCAGTTTGCGCTCGGCGTCATCGAGCGCAACTGCTCTGCGGTGGTCTTCTCTTGTCACGTTGCTTCCATCGATTGTCTTACGCCCAATTCTTGGGATTGTCAGGATTCGGTCCCACTTGCCCGAGAATTATTCTTCCTAGGATGCCGAGTGGGCCATCGATTTTCGCGAGCTCTTCCGGCGGCACGTGCGTGCCCCAGTTCTCGAGGAAACCAGGGCCCGGCCGGTCGTGGATTGCGCGTGGGGCCGTCGCACCGGCTTGAGCGGAGTCGGCCGACGGTGGAGCTGAACCAAGTTTCGCTTGAGTATTGTCACTCGTCGGGACCCGTGGTTTTGGACCGTCTCCTAGCTGCTCAGCCGTAAGTCTCGATAAAGGAGTTTCGATTTTCCGCGGTGCTCCAGCCGGATTATTCGGTTTGTAGGCTGTTCCACCGTCGGGAGCATTCGGCCGAGTATCGCGAATAATGAGGACGTTCTCTTCCGGGTCGTAGATGACCGGAGCGCCGTCTTCGCTGAGACCGAGTATCAGCCCGCCGGGATCGTTGATGGCTCGAAGCATTTTCTGGTAGATCAGCTCGGCGAACTCCTCTTGCGAGGGGTAACCGAATTCGTGGCCGTGCTTGTCAAGAGCGTGTCCATACGCAATCTTTTGCGCAGCCCGTATCAACGGGTCTGTGCTCCAACCCTCAGCGGGAGGGACGGCGGGTGGATTCGGCTTCTCGGGAAGAGGTATGCCACGAAAGTCGACATCCTGGATCGCCGCACCGTCGTCGGTCAGCGTCAGAGACCGCAACTGAGAAGCCGCCATCGTAATCTGCGCGGCTGCTTGCTCGTCGGCGGCGACCAGCGCGAGGACGTCCGAGCGGATAGCGGCTCCGAACTTGCGCATCTGGGCTTCTCTGGCGGCCAGCTCGACAGTGGACGATGTGCTTTCTATCGTCGTCAGCGAAAAGTCTTCGCCGACAATGAATCCGGCTGCTTGAGCCGTCCGCACAGTGTTGAGCAACCGCGTCTTCAACGCGAGGAGATCGTCGGCGGCTCGACGAGCGACAGCGGCTGCTGCGGCCAAATCATCGGCGGCGCCCGTGACGCGGTGACGATCGGTGCCGACGCGCAGGGCGGCCGCGTCGGCTGCGTTGCCCTGCCAAACCGTTGGGCGCGTGACATCGCGAAGCAGGTCGTCGTAGGTGACGGTCCACCTGCCGGCGCTGTCCGCCCAATGCTGCGCGGCATCGATCAGATAGTCGCCCGCGAACGCCCGTACTTCCGACAGGCTCGGCAGCGTCGCGGTTGGCACCGTTAGGCGATGACGGTCGCCGACCGGACGAGGTCTGAGCTGTCGGTCTCGGTGGCGGCGAACTGGCTGCCTGCGGCGGCCACCCGCTGCCCGGTTGACCGCACACGCTCAGCGATCCGCCCTGCTGCGGCGTCGGCGTCGTCGTGTAGCGCCCGCACCGCCGCCGTCGTCGCGGCAAAGCCGCCGTTAACCGCAGGCGCGGACTGTTTTGCGATGGCATCGGCCCGCTGTTCGCAGCTTGCGCCCAGCCATGCCAGGCCGGTGCCGTCGACGTCGATCCTCCCGATCCTCCCCACGGATCAACCGTAAGGCCGCTCAGATGGTCGTCTTGCACCAATTTTCCCGGCGCCGAGATCAACGAAATGGCGGGCTTTACTCGCGGCGATTTCAGGCAGTGGATGCAACAGCGGGTGGTTTTGGCGGGTTTGAGAGTAGCTCGTCGAGGACTTCAGCGGGTTTCTTCCAGCCGAGGGTTTTGCGGGGTCGGGTGTTGAGTTGGGCGGCAACGTAGTCGAGGTAGTCGGCCGGGAACACTGATAGGTCGGTGCCTTTAGCAAAGTATTGGCGCAGCAGCCCGTTGGTGTTCTCGTTACTGCCGCGTTGCCATGGCGAGTGCGGATCGCAGAAGTAGATATCGAGCTC
>NZ_PDCP01000174.1 GCF_002553505.1 Mycolicibacterium agri
CAAGCATCCTCAGTAACGCGCCACGGTGGTCCCATCCCCCTGGCAATCAGGTGGTCCCATCACCCTGGCAAGCGACAGGTCTCACCCCGCCAGCATCAGCAAACCACCGGCGTCCGCTGTGGACCGACACGCCGACGGCTAACCCAGCCTCGCCAGCAGACATCCCATCCCGAACGCGATCCCAGAACTGACGCATAATCCAGGGATAAGCCTTCAGATACACAACAACCTCCAACAAGGTGGCTGTTGCAATCACCCCCAGAAATCGCCGCGCGTTTCATGCGAGTCCGCGTCTGCTCGGCCAGAAACTAGAGCCGGCTCTCCAGCCGCGCCGACACACCCGCCTCCTGCAGGTCGAGCCGTTCCAGCATGGCGCGCACGGCCTCGTCTTCGATGCGGCCCTCATCGCGCTCGGCGATCAGCGCCGCGCGCTGCGCGGCCAACACATCGCGATACAGCGCCGTGAACGCTGCAGAGCGTTTGGTGTGCGCCTCGGGGTCGGGCATCTCGTCGGCGTCCTGCGAGTGCCGCGCGACGACGGCCATGATCTCGGCGATCACCTGCGGGTTCAACCCCTCCGGCGGGTGGGCCCGAAAGTGCGCCAGCACCTCCTCGGCGGCGTCGTGTACGACGCGTTCGGCCTTGAGGTCCTCCTGGCGGTCGGCGGAATGGTCATCGACGAACCGTGTCACGTTCAACCGCTTGATCAACGGCGGCAGCGTCCACCCCTGAATCAGCAGCGTGCCGACGCTGACCACGAACGCGATCGCCTGGATCGTCGCGCGCTCCGGGAAGGGCTCGCCGGTGGCCGTCGTCGCCGGAATCGCTGCCGCCGCAGCCAATGTCACGACACCACGCATGCCCGTCCAGGACACCACCACGTTCTCCTGCCAGCTCAACGGCCGGCGGTCGATCTTCGACCGCCACTTGCCGAGCGGCTTCTCCCGCCGCCGCGCGCCCAGCGTCCCACGCCCCTTAGCGGGAGCCGGTACACTGAGCCGCTTTTCGACATGCGACGACAACTTGTTGCGGCCGAAGATCGCGAACACCGACAGCGGTCGGATCACCAGCACGATCAGCAGCACGACCGCCGAGGCCACAGCGACCTGCCCCAGCGACTCATGCGCCTCGTCGAGGTCCTCCAGCACGAACCGCAAATGCAAACCGATGTAGGCGAATACGAACGCCTCCAGCAGCACGTCGACCGAGTTCCAGACATACCGCTCCTGCAACCGCGTCTGGTAACCGGCGACAAGGGTGCCGTTGGCGACGACAAAACCCGCAACCACCACCGCCAACACACCCGACGCGTGCATCTCTTCAGCGGTGATGAACGCCGCAAACGGCACGACCAGCCCCTGCACCGTCTCCAGGCCAGGGTTGGCCAGCCGGCGTCGGATCCACAACGTCACATACCCCAGCGCCGCGCCGACGAGCGGGCCGACCACCGCGCTGTAAAGGAAGAGCAGCACCGGATTTTCGATGAAGGTGTGGGTGCCGGCGACCTGCGCGACCGCGATCGAGAACAACGTCAGCGCCGCGGCGTCGTTGATCAGGCTCTCCCCCGTCAGGATCGCCATCACCCGTTTCGGCAAGCCGAGCTTGCGGCCGACCGCCACGGCGGTGACGGCGTCGGGTGGCGCCACGATCGCGCCGAGCACCAACGCGAGGCCGAACGTCAGCGGCACGATCACCAGCCACGACGACACCAGTGCGACGGCGAACGCGCTGACCACCACCAGGCCGACGCCGAGTCCCAGGATCGGCCGGATGTTGCGCAGAAACGTCGGAAACGAGAAGTTCAGCGCCGCCGAATACAGCAGCGGCGGTAGCACGACCGACAGCAGGATGTGCGAATCCAGTTCCGGCGGTTGGAAATCCGGCAAGAATGAGACGGCGATACCGACGACGACGATGATGAGAGCGGGTTCCAGCCCGCGTCGGTGCGCGATGGCGGTGACCACGATGGCCCCGACGACGACAAGAATCAGTTCCACCCGACGATTGTCGCTGAGGCTCGCCGCTCGTGCGGACCTAGCCTGCGCGAGCAGACGCTAGTGTCCGCTATCACCTGCGATATTGCGGGCACTAGCGTCTGCTCGGCGACGAAAATCTCTATGTCTGGTCGGTCGGGCACCAGAACACGTTGCGGCCTTCCATCACCGCGGTGCGGATCTCCGTCCCGCAGACGCGGCACGGCTCCCCCGCGCGTCGGTACACGTAGGTGCGGGGCCGTCCCGGCCGATAGGACGGCAGGCCGTGGTCGTCCTCGCGTTCGACGGTGATGATCTTGCCGCGCCGCAGGCCGACCTTCATCAAAGCCACCAGATCGGTCCACATCGCGGCGACCTCGTCTTCGCCGACCTTCACGCCGGGCCGGTACGGGTTGATACGGTGGCGGAACAGCAACTCGTTGCGGTACACATTGCCGACGCCGGCGATCACCGTCTGATCCATCAGCAGCGCGCCAATAGGCCTGCGCGACTTACGGATCCGCGCCCACGCCAGCGACCCGTCGGCGTCGCGGCGCAACGGGTCGGGTCCCAGCCGCGCCACCACGTCGTCGATGTCGGGCTCGTCGATCAGCTCGCAGACCGTCGGGCCGCGCAGATCCGTGCCGAAGTCGCTGCCGACCATCCGCATTCGCACCTGGCCCACCGGCGGCGGCATCGGCACCTCGGATTCGCTGAAGGTGCCGTACAACCCGAGGTGCACGTGCACGACGCGGCCGCCCTCGTAGTGGTGAAACAGGTGCTTGCCCCAGGCGCTGGCCTTCTTGAATACCCGGCCGTTGACGGCGGAAGCGCCCTCGGCGAAGCGGCCCTGGGGGCTGGAGACGATGACGGGTGCACGCCCGAACTTGCGTTGGTGCAGCCGTGCGAGCCGGTGAAGTGTGTGGCCTTCCGGCATCGGCTACGCCGGCGCGCCGGGTACGGCGGGCGGGACGTGCGTCTCTTCGTACTTGGCCAGGATGTCGATGCGGCGCTGGTGACGCTCGGCGCCCGACCACGCCGTGGACAGGAACGCGTCGACGATGGCCAGCGCGTCGGGTACCGAATGCATGCGCGCGCCGATGCCGATCAGCTGCGCCTTGTTGTGCTCGCGGGCCAGCTTGGCCGTCTCGGTGCTCCACGCCAGCGCACAGCGCGCGCCGGGCACCTTGTTCGCCGCGATCTGCTCGCCGTTGCCCGAGCCGCCGATGACGATGCCGAGGCTCTCGTTGTCGCCGACGGTCTTCAGCGCCGTGGCGATGCAGAACGCCGGGTAATCGTCTTCGGCGTCGTAGGTGTAGGCGCCGCAGTCGATGGGCTCGTGCCCGTTTTTCTTCAGGTGTTCGATGATCTCGTTCTTGAGTTCGAAGCCGGCATGGTCGGAGCCCAGGTAGACGCGCATGGCGGCCATTCTGGCAGAGCCCTCCACCCCCATTACGCCCAAACCAACGTTTGGGCGACAAAATGCGGGCGATTTCTGGGGGTGATTGCAACAGCCACCTTGTTGGAGGTTGTTGTGTATCTGAAGGCTTATCCCTGGATTAT
>NZ_PDCP01000175.1 GCF_002553505.1 Mycolicibacterium agri
CAACGACGCCACAGCGCACTCGGCGGCCTCCCACCGATCAGCCGACTGATACCAACGTCATGACTCGGTACACCTAGTCGGCGACCGTCCGGCTGCACACTTGTCATGTGGCGACAACGGAAAGTCACGCTCAGGTTGGTGAATCATGGGCCTATCGTGTCCGTTAGATCGATGACGTCGTTGAAGTCGAGGTGCTCAAACTGGGGACACAGCGACCGCCCCGGGTATTGGTGCGGTTCGTTGACGAAAGGTTCGAGGGCCGCCAGGAGTGGGTGTCACCGGCGCGTTTGAAAGTGCGCTGGGAAGCTGTCGATGCCTTCCGGGAACAGGAGGCGCGCTGGAATCGCATCGACGAACTCGGGATCGGTGACGATTCGGTCGGCAGAGCCGCAGAGGTGGTCTTCGAAACGCTGATTGAGCACGATGTTGCGCGCATGGAGTACCGGGAGTCCGGTGCATGTCGCATTACAAACTCGAGTCGCCTCGCCGAGATCACCGGCCTGGATGAGACCTTGTGGACGCAATGCCCCGACGGATTCACGGAGGATGAGGATCTGGTGGCGCCTTGGCCGGTCACCGAAGCGATTGCGGCGGCCGCTGCGCGGCGTGACCCGACCCCGATCCTGGAGGCCGTGCAGAAAGAGGAGGGCGAGGCGCGCTATGTGGCGATCCACGGGCGTTGGTATCGCGGTAGAGGTTCCCGGCCGGATTACACCATTCCAGCGGATATCTGCATCCAGACCGACAACGAGTACTACAAGCCGCGCCGGGCGATCCTTCGCCAGTGGTGCGGCGCCGAGGCCGCCGATCGGTACGACGAGTTGGCGGAACTGCGCAAGGAGATTCACCGTGTCGGACAGATCGCCGAGACCGCGATCAAGGCGCTGCGGGCGGCGGGCCGAAGGCAGGAGGCCGAGCATCTGGCCCGCCAGCTTGGTACACCGGTGGAAATGCTGCGTCACAGCGAGCCGTAGTTAAATTGTGGGGCGCCGGTGTGCGTTCATGCCTTTGGGCATGAACGGCTCGTACTCGTCAGGCGCAATGGTGTCGGGTTCGAGATGACACAGCATGTCGAGGTTATTGAGCGGGTCGATCCTGTCGGCCTCGTCGAGAGCCGATCGCTGCCACTTGCGCATCGCCTCGGCCGCCGACGCGTCAGCGCAACCGGCAAGGACGCCGTCGAGGGCGCCGGCATAGTCGCGTTGAGCCTGCGCCTGTGCGTGCTGAGCGACCTGTTCGTGCAGCCGCCGGCGGTTGAGGTCGACCACGTAGGCCTGCTTCGCAGCCAGGACTGCCGCGTCCCACTCCTGCTGTCGCCGAAGCAGATCGGCCTCGCGTTGCCGCCTCTGCGCGGCCGCTTCGACCACCCGGCCATCAAGTTCGACGAACACCGCACCCAGCTTGCTGTCAAGCGTCCAACGGCTCCGATCCGACCAGGACCTCGTGCGGTAATACTGCCCCAACTGCAGCGTCAGACGTCCCGACCCAACCTTTTTGACCTCCAAGGGGACTCGCTGCCAGGAATACTTCGCCGCGCCGAGTTTCTCGTCGTCGGGCACCTCGCGGTCGACGAGTTCTTCACGGAGGCCCAGTTCGAAGGAACACCCGCTGGTGCTGATCTGGAACCGGCGGTCATCTCGTGGATCACGGTCAAGTGTCCAGCTCCGGGATGCGCATTCGTCGGCGATGGCCTGCAGGATGCGCAACGCCCGCTCCATCGAAGACTCGGTGACCGCCATCCGAATCGTGGTTCCCAGCGCACGCACCTCGCCGCTAACCCGACCTGTAAATGGGGGCACCACGACCTGGGGTGTCGGCGCTGGCCGAGGCTCCCCGGCCTCGCGAACGAGGCGGATGACGAGATCGCCCCGATCGCGACCGGAGTAACGCAGTGCGAACCCGTCCGGAACCAGTTGATCGATAACCAGGTGGTGAATCGCCCGCCGGTATCGCGCCCGCTCACGATCGGTCGGCGATACCACCGTAAGTTGCCCGTTCCCGGACCTGAGTTCAGCGAGGAGCTCAATCGCGAACTCATCTGCACCCGAAGCACTCCCGGATGCTTGAGTATCGCCGGCCGGTGTGGCATCCGCAGGGTACCGGCCGTGCAAGAGGTAGAACTCACCTTCGGGGGTGATCGAGGCCGACCACTGTTTGCGGCGCCGATCCACCGTCACCAAGTCCCGTGCCGCTAAAGCGTACGCGGTTGTCTTGTACGTGAACTCCCGCCAGACACCGTCAGGGCAGCCTTCTCCGATCCACTTCAAGACCTGAACCTGCCGAACGGTCAGAGGCTGGTCGCGGCGCATATCGTCAGCATCGCACCGAACTAGCACCGCCCCAGATGTTGCTCCTTGGGCGCATCGATGTCGGGCCCGCGGAACGGCTGCTCGTCAGCACTATCCGCGGGTTGCTCTCGGATGCGGTGTTCCCAAGCGACCTACCGTTGGTTCGCTGTGGACGTCACCGTCCCTAGTCACTTGAGTTCCGATGAGACGGTTGGCCGGGGGTAGCGCCGGGCAGCCTCTCTAGAGGTAGAGGAATCGTTCCAATCTCTGATGGGTGTCGAAGATCAGTCCGTACGCGCGTTCGCCATCAATCTGCGTGGTCTTGGCCGGCATGTACGCGAAGAGTCGCCGCTCAGCTTCGCTGGTATCCATTCGGGGAGGGCTTATGGCGAAGAAGAATGCGGGGCGATGAGACCGAGCGTGTTGCAGAAGACCGCGACCGGTTAGCTCATAACCCAGAGGTCGCAGGTTCGAATCCTGTCCCCGCTACCAGCGGAAATGACCCCAGAGGTGCGATCTCTGGGGTCATTTTCATGCCGCTTGGACACGTATTTGGACACATCAGCGGTTCTAATCGATTAGCTAGCGTGTCGTCGAACTCGAGTCTTCGCCGATCAGGGATAGGAGCGGCATCCCCGACGGCTTAGCGGTCACTCGGTCTGGGGTTGCGTGCATGGGCCTGCAGGAGACGGTCAGATGACCGGTAACCGATATGCCGAGGGGCGGCGGCGAGTCGGCAGCTAAGGTCGGGGTGGACAACGGCAAGGACACCACCGGGATCAATCGTCTTGTCTGACGTCGCTTTTGACGCACAGACCTAACTGTCGACACCCAACGAAATTCATAGATAACAGCGGTTATCCACGGTCTAGCGCTTCAGAATTGGCGTTGTGGGTACGCGGTCGCAGTCCAAGCTCTGAACGGTAGGCCGGGAAGTGGGCGTTGGCGTCTTTGGTGATGTACAGCCAAGACGATCACCGTCGCGTATCAACTGCACCTATCGCGGTTGAGTTGACGCCAGCGGACGACGACGGTGTCTTGATGCAGCCAAGATCGACAAACCGTGTCGCTTGATTGACAATCTTGCCGGTTATTGTCGCCTGCCATGAGGATGGGACCAGTGTGACCTGATTTTTGCCAGGGTGATGGGACCACCTGGATTGCCAGTTAT
>NZ_PDCP01000176.1 GCF_002553505.1 Mycolicibacterium agri
TGTTGACCGTCTCTGTGGATGACGACCGCGGGGTGGCCATTCTTCATTGAGGCTGCCGATGTGGCGGTCGGCGTGGTGTCGGGGTTGATCTTGTTCGTGTGCACCGTCAGTGTGACGAGGAACTGATGAGCGCGCGGCACCCCGCTGAAGTCTTGGCCGGCTTGGCGGGGTGCCGCGCTGTAGTGCTTGGAGGCACCGATGGTCACGGTAGAGGTCGATCCTGTTCGCGTCGAATCCCGGCTGGCGACCGGCGCGATTGGCTGCCCGACGTGCCGGAACGGGGTGTTAGGTGGCTGGGGGTATGCCCGGGCCCGGCAGATCGAGGGGCTCAGCGATCCGGTTCGGCCGCGGCGGGCGCGCTGCCGGGCGTGCGCGGTCACTCACGTGTTGTTGCCGGTCACGGTGTTTTTGCGTAGAGCGTATGCGGCGGAACGGATTTGGGCTGCGTTGACCGCCCGCGCCGAGGGGGCTGGGCATCGTCGGATCGGTGCGGGCCTGGGTATGCCGGCGGCGACGGTGCGGGGCTGGCTGCGCCGGGCGGCGCAGCGATTGGAGGCGATCCGATCGTGGTTCCTTGGCATCGCAGTGACCGCCGGGGTGGACGTGCGGATCCCCGACGGGTCCGGGTGCCCCTGGCGGGACGCGTTGGCCGCGGTGGCGACCGCGACCGCCGCGATTCGGTTCCGCTTCGGTGCAGCCGGGTTGTTCGGCGCGGTGATGCCGGATCGGGTGGCGGTCGCGGCCAGCGGTGGTCGGCTGCTGGCACCGGAGTGGCCGCCACCACGCAGCTGACCCTCTGCAACACGAATCGCCCCTGACGCCAGGATGGGGTGATCGGCGATCCTCGCCAAGGCGCCTGCCCGGCAACGGTTTCGGGCGGGCCTTTGATCGGAGAGGAGAACCGAGAAGGTGTCGTTGGAGGAGCACAAGCGCCGCGAACGGGCGCAGGCGATCGGGTTGTTCCGCTATCAGCTGATCTGTCCGGCCCTCGATGAGGGGTTATCGACCAAGCAGCGCGGGCGGCTGGTGCGCGAGATCGCCGCCGGTACCCATACCGACCCGTTCGGCAACCAGGTGCGCATCTCGCGGGAAACGCTGGACCGTTGGATCCGCCGCTACCGTGCCGGTGGGTTCGAGGCGCTGGTGCCAGCCCCGCGGCGGTTGGCCGCGCGCACCGATGCGCAGGTGCTCGAGCTGGCGGCGTCGCTAAAGCGGGAAAACCCCACCCGCACGGTGGCGCAGGTGGCCCGGATCCTGCGCACCGCCACCGGGTGGGCGCCTTCGGAGTCCACGCTGCTGCGCTATTTCCACAAGATGGAGTTGATGGGAGGGGCCCCCGGTGAGGCTCCGGCGGTGTTTGGCCGGTTCGAGGCCACCGAGCCCAATGAGCTGTGGGTCGGCGATGCCCTTCATGGGCCGCGGGTTGGCGATCGCAAAACCTACTTATTCGCTTTCCTTGATGATCACTCCCGGCTGGCCGTGGGCTACCGGTTCGGCTTCGCCGAAGACGCCGTGCGGCTGGCCGCGGCGTTGCGCCCGGCACTGGCCTCACGCGGCGTCCCCGCCGGGATCTACGTGGACAACGGCTCGGCCTTCTGCGACGCCTGGCTTTTACGGGCATGCGCGAAACTCGGTGTGCGCCTGGTGCATTCGGCACCCGGCCGACCCCAAGGGAGGGGCAAGATCGAACGGTGGTTTCGCAGCGTGCGCACCCAGTTCCTCATCGAGGTCGCCGACACCACTAGCGAGGACCTCGCCGCCGCCGGCATCGATCACGCCACCGCGTTGTTGGAGCTTAACCGGTTGTTTGTGGCGTGGGTGGAAACCGAATACCATCGCCGCACCCATACCGAGACCGGGCAGACCCCGTTGGCGCGGTGGGAGGCCGGCTGGGACCGGCTGGGCCACACCCCGGCGATGCCGACCGCTGACGAGTTGACTGAGGCGTTCCTGTGGTCGGAATACCGTGTGGTGGCCAAGACCGCCACCGTGTCGCTGCACGCCAATTCCTACCAGGTCGACCCGGCGTTGGTTGGGCGCAAAGTGGAGTTGGTGTTCTCCCCGTTCGATCTGGAAACCGTCGAGGTCCGCTACCACGACAAGAGCTACGGGAAAGCCCTGCCGCACACCATCTCCCGCCACGCGCACCCCAAAGCCCGACCGGAAACCGCCGAGCCCGAGCCGCCGCCGACGGGGATCGACTATTTGGCGTTGACCGCCACCGCCCACCACGAGCAGCTGCGCCGCGACGAACGCATCGGCTATCACGCCCTCTACGGCGAGGACGGCGAGATTCCCGGCCAGCTGTCCATCGACAACCTCCAACCCGGTGCGGACGTCGGCGCGGAGGGTGAGGTGTCAGCGTGAGTATTCAACGGCTGCAATCACATTGGGGATTCACCCGGATGCCGTTCGGGCGTGACCTGGCTCCGAGCATGCTGCACCGCCATACCAGCCACGGTGAGGCGGTGGCCCGCATCACCTGGTGTGTGGACCAGCGTGCGATCGGGGTGATCACCGGCGAGGTGGGCGCGGGCAAGACCGTGGCCGTGCGGGCGGCCACCGCCAACCTGGATCCATCTCGGCATGTGTTCATCTACCTGGCCAACCCCACCATCGGGGTGCGCGGCATGCTCACCCACATCGTGGCCGCGCTCGGGCACACCCCCGCCTACCACAAATCCGCCCTGGCACCACAGGCCGCCGAAGCGCTGGCCACCGAACACGCCGAACGGGGCCGCCACCCCGTGCTGGTCGTCGACGAAGCCCACCTGCTGGATAACCAGCAGCTCGAAGCGATCCGGCTGTTGACCAATCACGACATGGACTCCGGATCCCCGTTCGCTGTCATCCTCATCGGCCAACCCAGCCTGCGCCACCGACTCCGGCTCGGGGTGCTCGCCGCGTTGGATCAGCGCATCGCGGTGCGCTACGCGATTGCCGGAATGAGCGGCGCCGACACCGCCGACTACATACGACACCACTGCAAAATCGCAGGCCGGGCCGACACCCTGTTCTCCGAGGACGCGATCGGGCTGATCCACAACGCCTCCCGCGGTCACCCCCGCGCGGTCAACAACCTGGCACTGCATGCGCTGACCGCCGCGTTCGCCGCCGATCACGCCATCGTCGACGAAAAGGCAGCGCGTATCGCCATCGCTGAAACCGCCACGGACTGAATCTAATCCGCGTCAACCCAACCACAACCACATCAACCTGACGGCCATCCCGTCACCACGCCCACCACGGCCCCGCTCACCACCCCGAGCGGGGCCGTTCTCATCATCAGATCGTCGTCCACCCCATTGACGCCATCATCGTCATCCTGAGCGACGCGCAACA
>NZ_PDCP01000177.1 GCF_002553505.1 Mycolicibacterium agri
CCCCCCCCCCCCCCCCCGCCCCCCCCCCGCGCCCACCCGGCCCCCCCCCCCCCGGCTTCGCCGGGTTGAAGGGCCGGGCTGCGCCCGGCAAACTCTGACGAGCGCCTGCGGCGCTCTTTGCTGGTTGGTTAATTATGTTGTGTATCAACAATTTTCGTTCTTCTCAGGTTATTTGTTGGGCTGCGCCCAACTTGGTTGGTTCGTTGACTCTTATTGTTATTCAACATTTTTCGTTTATTTCCTGTGTCTTAATCTCTCGTCGTCTCGGCTGCGCCGATTCGACTATACCTGTATTTTCTTATCTAACAACATCTTTCGTTGATTCTACCATTTCTGGCACCATTCGGCTACGCCTCATTAGCTAACTATTACTACCTGCCGATCTGCCGACCTTGAGTTAGCTAGAAGTGTTCCCGACACACATCTTTACATGCTCGCATGCGTGTGTGCATGCACGCACCAATGCATGCCATCGCTCGGGTCAGTGGAGCGTCACGTCCGTGATCACCTCAACCTCAAACCACCGATCAGCCTCACCCGCCCACTCCACCTGCTCAGCAATCGCCGGCCCCAACACCTCACCCAACGCCACCCAATCCCCCACCGCGTAAGCAGCCAGCGGGGGGTGACAATGGGCAAGGACGCCGCGTGAGAAGGGACCGAGCGCTTGGTGAATGTCGAAACCCGCGCTGATATGGCGGATCTGATGCGCACCACCGGAGTGACGTTTGTCTTCGTTCCGATCATCACCCGAGGCGATGACGGCACCTGGACAGCCCGCTACCCCGGTGCGGAGTGGGAAGTCACCGGACCCGATGAGACGACCGTCCGTGACCGGTTGGGATTCCAGCAGCGCCAACGCATGAGCGCCGACGCCGACACTGACTGGCAACTCACCGCGGTACGTAAACATCTCGCCGAAGGTCCGATCACCGGCGTCTATGAATTGGATGCCGAAACCTCGGCCCGAGTGCACAATCCGCCGAGCGTGGATGCCTTGCAGGCCGCGCTAGCGGAGATCGACCGGCAGCGCAGTCAATAACCCCGTCCGCCCAACCACGCAAAAACCCACGGTGTTGCATGCAACGTACGTTTCATGCAACAGTTGAGGTATGGCTACATCGACACGGCGGGCCAGCGACTACCGCCGGCGCATGCGTGAACGCGGGTACCGCCCCGTACAAGTGTGGGTGCCCGACGTCCGGTCGGCGCAGTTCGCCGCAGAAGCACACCGCGAAGCGCTAGCACTGGCCGAAGCCGACCGGCACAGCGACGACATGGACTTCGTTGAGGCCATCTCCGAGCTGGCCGACGACGAGTGACCCGCGGCGAACTCTGGACCGTCTCAGGCGGCGTCTACGCCGCCAAACCCCGGCCGGCGCTCATCATCCAAGACGACCTTTTCGACGCGACAGAATCGATCGTCGTCATCCCACTGACCACCACCGTGGCCGACGCACCGACAACGCGCATCGCGATCCCCACGACCACCGGCATCACTCAGCCCAGCTTCGCCATGATCGACAAAATCACCACAGTCCGCCGGTCGAACCTCGGCACGCGGATCGGCCGTGTGCCCACCACGCTCATGGCCGACATCGAACGCTCACTCATGGTGTTCCTCGGCCTAGCCTCCTGAGCCGAGGCACTCGGATTCGTCAGCGGTCACGATCTGCACGACCGTATTCAACGACACCGGAGTCAGATTCCAGGCGTCTAGCCCGACATGAATCGCGCGGCCAGGGCCGCGCGACTGCGCGCTATGAGTGTGCCCGTGCAGCAGCCATGCTCCCAGATCCGGGAACCGCCACTGATTGAATCTGGCGCCGCGGTCGTCAGGGCTCTCGCTGCCCAAATACGGAAAATGCGACATCAGCAGCTCGCGGCCGGCCAACCTTCGTCGCGCCGACTGCTGCACCGAGGCGAACACTTCCAGATACGCAGGCAGCATCTTGTGTGCGTTGGCGTGCATCGGGTGTACCCCGTCGTGGTTGCCGGCCACCAGCCGCTTCACGCCAGGTCGCTCGGCAACCCACGCTAACGCCCGCTCCTGGCTGACCCGACCGCCACCGGAGATGTCCCCGAGAACCCACACCACGTCGGTGTCAGCCACCTGTCCGTCCCAGCGGCTAGCCAGCTCTCCATCATGCTCAGCCGGGTCATCAAACCCACGCAGTCCCGCCACCAGGCGATGCCCGATATGCAGATCTGCTGTGCACCACACCTCAGTG
The DNA here is from genome assembly GCF_002553505.1 of Mycolicibacterium agri. Classification (GTDB taxonomy): domain Bacteria; phylum Actinomycetota; class Actinomycetes; order Mycobacteriales; family Mycobacteriaceae; genus Mycobacterium; species Mycobacterium agri. The sequence continues at coordinate 2,232 of NZ_PDCP01000177.1, forward strand.
CGACTCACTTTGGAACCAGTTCCTCACTTACAACCTTGCCGCTGAAGCGGTTATGTGCGGTCTGACGTGCAATGCCCAGCGCCCCACCAATATCCGCCCACGACGCACCCCGCGCGTGGGCATCTGCCACCGCAGGAGCCGGGTCCAAAACCGCGTGGAGCAAGCGGATCACCAGCAGCGCCCACCGCTCCTCAAAAGGCGCTAATCGCTCAAACACCGGATCAGCCGCATCGCGCCGAATCAGCACATCAGTAATGCGATCCGGTTCAAGCCCCAGCCCCGGCCCATCAGCAAGACAAGTGGACGCGACCCGGCGAGCCGACGCCAACGCGGCGGCAGCGATGCGGTCTTGCTGCGTGGCGATCTCCTCGCCTGACAGATCATCGAACACACATCTCAGACTATCAATTTCTAGACACAGCACGACAAATCTGGGACACTTGCCATAGTGACAACTTTGGGACAGTGATAGTAGAAATCGGGACAGATGACGTTACCGACCAACCCAGCGGCAGCAACAACAGAGCAGTGCAGGCGCGCTCTCGCGCACGCCATCGAAGCTCTGCACAGGTACCAAACACAGCCGAACATGGCGCACTTCAACGCTGCCTCGCAGCGACTCAACACCGCACTCACCCTCGGGCTTCAACTCATCGGCGCTGAGCACACCCCCGGACCCGCCATCGTCGCGCAGTTACGCGCTCAGTACGGGTCGCCGCGCACCGATTGCATGCACGCAAGCATGCTTGTATAGTTGCATGCACATACGCACGCAGCTATCGAGGGGTTGAAATGGGTCTGTTGATCCGCACAGGCGACACCGTGGACTTCGCCATGAGCTACAAGGCATTCGGCGAGCTGCGCCGGGACCTGGCAAGGTTGATCGGCCTGGAGGCCGCGCTGGACGGGACGGCGGCGTGGCCGAAGGTCGACACGTCGCTGGAACAGCAGCCGGTGCTGGCGCTGGTGTTCCTGCTCGACCACCTGGCTGTGACAGGTTGATTTGGCCCCGGTAGGACGGTCTGTTTTGGCCCCGTCCGCCCGACTCGCCGGTGCGGTTGT
>NZ_PDCP01000178.1 GCF_002553505.1 Mycolicibacterium agri
CCCCCGAATGACCCCACGCCCCGGGTGACCCCACGCCGAAACCGACATTTTGGCGCTTTCTTCTCGCACTTTTGCGCCCATATGTCGGTTTGGGCGTTGAGGGGGAGGCTAAGAGGGGTTGGCGCGCAGGTAGGTGTAGACGCTTGCGAAGTTGGTGTTGACCTCGTCGGGGATCGGCACCGGGCCGCCGAGAGCCCGTGCACCCCAGGCGATCTGCGCGGTCCGCTCGACCAGCGCCGTGACGTGCAGCGCCTTGTCGGGCCGCGGCCCGACCGCCACCAGGCCATGGTTGGCGATCAGCGCCGCGGCCCTGCCCTCGAGCGCCTTCACCGCGTTGTGGCCGACGTCGGGAGTGCCCGACGCGGCGTAGTCGGCGCAGCGGATCCCGCCGCCGCAATACACGGCGAACTCGTCGACACAAGCCGGAATCGGTTCGTGCGCAACGGCGAACATGGTGGCCCAGACCGGATGGCTGTGAATGACACTGCCGATATCGTCGAACGCGCGGTAGCACGCGAGGTGCAGCGCCATCTCCGACGACGGGTTTCGACCGTCGGCGGCCTGTACGACGGCGCCGTCGGCGTCCACCACCACCATGTCGTCGAGAGTCATGGCGCTGTAGTCGACCGACGACGGGGTGATGACGATGTGGCCGTCCTCGCGGCGGGCCGAGATGTTGCCCGCAGTACCTTCGACCAGTCCCCGCCGCAGCATGTCCTTGGCGGCCGCCAGCACCGCGGCTGCCGCGTCGTCGACGAATCTCACCGCGCCAGCACCTCCGGATTCACGATGTTCGCCGGTCGCCGCCCTGCCAGCAGCGCCTCCAGGCCGTCGGCGACCATCTGCGCCTGCCGTGCTTCAGTGTTCCACGTGGCTCCGCCGATGTGCGGCGTCAGCACCACGTTGGACATCCGGGTCAGCGGATGGTCGACCGGCAGCCACTCGCCCTCGAAGTGATCAAGCCCTGCGGCGGCGACCTTGCCGCTCGTCAACGCGTCGACCAGGGCGTCGGTGTCGTGCAACTGTGCCCGCGCCGTGTTGAGGAACACTACGCCGTCGCGCATCGCCGCGAACTGCTCGGCGCCGATCATCCCGACTGTCTCATCGGTGACCGGGGCGTGCAGCGAGACGATGTCGGCCTCGTCGAGCAACTCCTCGAGGCTGTGCAGGGCCTCGTCCTGATACGGGTCGTGCGCGATCACCGAAACGCCAAGGCCGGTCAACCGCCACCGCAGCGCGCGGCCGACCGCGCCGAGCCCGACCAGCCCCGCGGTGCGGCCTGCGATCTCGGCGCCGCGGAAGCGTTGATAGGGGATGGTGCCGTCGCGGAACACCTGACCGGTGCGCACGTCGTCGTCGGCGGGCAGGAGGTGCCGGGTCGCCGCGAAGAGCAGTGCGATCGCCATCTCGGCGACCGCGTCGGCGTTGCGGCCCGGCGTGCGCAGCACCGGAATGCCCGCGGCCGTCGCACCGGCGACATCGACGTTGGTCGGGTCGCCTCGTGTCGAGGCGACCGCGCGCAGCGGCAGCTCGAATACCGGGCCGTTGACCGAATCGGCCTCCACCAAAAGGATTTCGGCGTGCTCGGCGGTGGCGCGCTCGGCGAGCTGCTCCGCGGTGTAGATGCGCAGCGGGGTCTTGTCGATCCACGGGTCGTACACGACGTCGACCAATTCGCGCAGCTTGTCCAAACCCGGCCCGCGCAGCGGCGCGGTCACCAGGGCACGCGGTCTTGCGGTCACGCTTGCCCATGCTGGCGTACGGTGACGCCCGTGTCACGCGAAGAGGTGACAATCGGCATCGACATCGGCACGACGGCGGTCAAGGCCGTCGCCGCCGACGAGCACGGCAACGTCGTCGCCAGAGCACGCGTCCCGCACGACGTGAAGGTGCCCGAGCCAGACCAGTTCGAGCACGACGCCGGGCAGGCGTGGCGCGACGGCCCGGTCTCGGCGCTGCAGCGGCTGAGCGGCGTCGACGCCCGCGCGGTCGCCGTCTCCGCGATGGTCCCGTCGCTGACGGCGGTCGACGACGACGGGGTGCCGCTGACGCCGGGCCTGTTGTACGGCGACGGCCGAGGCCGTGTCGCGCAGCCGACCGCGGGCATGGGCTTCATGATCGGCGAGACCGCCGAGTTCCTGCGGTGGACGGCGCGGCGGGCGCCTGACGCGGCGGGGTACTGGCCCGCGGCCGCGGTCGCCAACTATGCGCTGGGTGGCGAAGCCGTCATCGACTTCGCCACCGCCTTCACCGCGCTGCCGTTGTTCGACGGCACCGGATGGGACGACGCGCAGTGCGCCGACTGCGGCGCATCAGCCGACCGGATGCCGCGGGTCCAGCCGCCCGGTTCCGCGGTCGGGATGGTCCGCAGCGGCGACGCCGTGCTCGCCGCGGGCGCCATCGACGCCACGTGCGAACAGATGGTCGCGGGCGCCGACCAGGACGGCGACGTGCTGGTGTTGTGCGGGACGACTTTGATTGTGTGGGCGACGATTCCGGAGGCCCGCGATGTGCCGGGGTTGTGGACAATCCCGCACACCGCGGCGGGCAAGTGCCAGATCGGCGGTGCCAGCAACGCGGGCGGGCTGTTTCTCAACTGGGTCGATCAGCTTGTGGCGCAAGCGGATCCGACCAACGCAGACCCGCGACGGGTGCCGGTGTGGTCGCCGTATGTGCGCGGTGAGCGTACGCCGTATCACGACTCCGACAGGCGGGCCGCGCTCGACGGGCTGCACCTGGTGCACGACGCCGCCGCGGTGCGCCGCGGCGCCTACGAGGCCTCCGGATTTGTCGTGCGCCAGCTCATCGAATTGGGCGGCGCGACTGCGTCACGCATCGTCGCGACGGGTGGCGGCACCCGCGTCGGGCCGTGGATGGCGGCCATCGCCGACGCGACTGGTCTGCCTGTGCACGTCGCGGCGGTGCCGGAAGGCGCCGCGCTCGGCGCCGCCTTCCTGGCCCGCATGGCCGTAGGGCTCGAGTCGTCGATCGCCGACGCTGCCCGATGGTCGTCGACCGAGCGCATCGTCGAGCCGGATCCGGCATGGCGAACCGCGATGGACGACCGCTACGGCCGCTTCCTGGATTTGAGTCGCGCGAGCAGACGCTCGTGCCCGCAAAAGCCCAGGCGATTTCTGGGGGTGATTGCAACAGCCACCTTGTTGGAGGTTGTTGTGTATCTGAAGGCTTATCCCTGGATTATG
>NZ_PDCP01000179.1 GCF_002553505.1 Mycolicibacterium agri
TTTTTTTTTTTCGGGGGGGGGGTTCCCCCCGGTTTTCTGGGGGCCGGGGGGGGGCCCCCGCGGGCGGCCCCCCCCCCGGCCGGCGGGTGCCCCAACGGGGGGGGGGGGGGTTTCCCCCCCCCCGGCCGCCTCCCCATGCCCAGTTGACGAAATTCTCTACCTATCAGTTGTGGTCGCCGGGGTAGGTTTTCGGCTCGGGCTCCACCACACGCGCCGCGTGAGTCCACCTGTCGGCGCCGGAGAACATGTGCTTGGCGTAGAACTCGGCTTCCTTCTTGCTGGAGTGCACTTCGCCGAATTGCTTCCGCTCGCCGCTCGCGTTGGCGACGACGATCCAGCCACCGCGGTCGGTCTGGACGACTTCGACGTCGAGATCAATGTGGTCGACGAATGATCCCTCGATGTCCCTTGCTGCGTTGGCGCTCATGTCGACTCCTTATCTGTGTGCGCTGGTCTAGCGCTGGTCTAACGCCTCATGAGACGAACACCCCGGCGAGAATTCAGCTGTGGCTGTGATCGCCGGAGAGGTTGCATACATCCCACAGTTGATGTATACGCCTACTCGCAAGTCACTGCGCAGACCTTTGTGAAAATTTTCCCGGACCCACAAAGCCACTCGGATTATGCAAACGGACAGCGATTTCCTGCGACCGGCATGACCCGCGTGAACGTCCCGTCTGTTAATGGCCATCATTTCCGCGCTGCATATGCGGCACCATCATGTCGAGCACGCCGTCATCACACTGACGGACCCCCTCTGGACTTCGCGTGCATAGAAAATGGCGAGGTGGCGTCCAGAATCCGGTGCAAATCGTCGGGCGCAGGTTCTGGATTCGGTGGGTGATGTTACGCAGTGGGCTCACGTCGCTCGGGCTGCCCATCGACGAGAGCGTCACGACCGCGGCGGCCATCCCCGTGGCAGTGATCGTCGTGTGGCGCCCTGCACCGGGTGCGCCGCCACATCCACGGAGGACAACGACGGAGGCCAATGACTTCCGAATCCAGCTGGGCACAGCGCGGCGCCAGTGCCAATTTCAGCGCACGATCCAAACCGGCCGTCGGGTCAGATCGATGACGTCTCGAGCACCATCGTCATAGCGGACGAGGACACAGCCCGGCGACGCCGAAGACACCCAGCCGAGTCGGCCGAAAACTCCATACGCCACGCGCACTCGATCGCCGGCAACCGGCCCGTCACTCGTTGCGCTCAGCACCTGGTTGACCGTAGCGGCACCGCTTTTCATACCACTCCGTTTCGTGTCGACTGTAAGTGCGTGGACTTCGTGGTGCGCCAGTGTCCTTCGCACACGCTCACGCCACCTCCCCCACGTCGGGGGTTTCGGCGGTGTGGCCAGCAACGCCGATACCGCCGGGCGGAGAAAACACATGAAGTACCTCTGGCGCCTCCCCTACCTGGGGGGCTCGCCGACCACCGGCCACCAATACGGTGTGCAGTTGTATCAGAGGGCTGCCGAAGTCGGCGACATCAATGAACACGTAGGGAGGCATGCGTGACAGTCCGGGTAGGTGTGAACGGCTTCGGCCGCATCGGACGCAATTTTTTCAGGGCGCTCGAGGCACAGAAGGCCGACGGCCTGGGCACCGACATCGAGGTGGTGGCGGTCAATGACCTCACCGACAACGCCACGCTGGCGCATTTGCTGAAGTTCGACTCGATCCTGGGCCGGTTCCCTGCGGACATATCGCTGGAGGACGACGACGCGATCGTCGTCGGCGACAAGAAGATCAAGGCGTTGGAGGTCAAGGAGGGCCCGGCGGCGCTTCCGTGGGGTGATCTGGGTGTCGACGTGGTCGTGGAGTCGACGGGTATCTTCACCGACGCGGCCAAGGCCAAAGGCCATCTGGACGCGGGCGCCAAGAAGGTGATCATCTCAGCGCCGGCCAAGGGCGAGGATCTCACGGTGGTGTTCGGTGTCAATGACGACAAGTACGACGGCAGCCAGAACATCATCTCCAACGCGTCGTGCACCACCAACTGCCTTGGCCCGCTGGCCAAGGTGCTCAACGACGAATTCGGCATCGTGCGCGGGTTGATGACGACCGTGCACGCCTACACCCAGGACCAGAATCTTCAGGACGGTCCGCACCGGGATCTGCGCCGCGCCCGCGCCGCCGCGCTGAACATCGTGCCGACCTCGACCGGCGCCGCCAAGGCCATCGGCCTGGTGCTGCCCGAGCTCAAAGGAAAACTCGACGGTTATGCCTTGCGGGTGCCGATCCCCACGGGTTCGGCAACCGACCTGACCGCCGAGCTGAGGAAACCGGGCAGCGTCGAGGAGATCAACGCCGCCTACAAGGCCGCCGCCGATGGGCCGCTGAAGGGCATCCTGAAGTACTACGACGCGCCGATCGTGTCCAGCGACATCGTCACCGACCCGCACAGCTCGCTGTTCGACTCAGGTCTGACGAAGGTGATCGACAGCCAGGCCAAGGTCGTGTCGTGGTACGACAACGAGTGGGGCTACTCCCACCGCCTCGTCGATCTGGTGGCGCTGGTCGGCAAGTCGCTATGAGCCCCGTAGCTTTCAAGTCACTCGACGACCTACTCGCAGAAGGAGTTTCGGGCCGAGGCGTGCTCGTGCGGTCGGACCTCAACGTCCCGATCGATGACGATGGCAACATCACCGACCCGGGCCGCATCATCGCCTCGGCGCCGACGCTGAAGGCGCTGGCCGACGCTGGGGCGAAGGTCGTGGTCACTGCGCACCTTGGTAGGCCGCACGGCGGCTCTGACCCGGCGTTGTCGCTGGCGCCGGTGGCAAAGGCGCTGGGCCAGCTCTTCGGGGCCGACCACGTCCAACTGGCCGGCGACGTGGTCGGCCCCGATGCGCTGGTCCGCGCCGAAGGCCTGAGCGAGGGCGACATCCTGCTGCTGGAGAACATCCGATTCGATCCGCGGGAAACCAGCAAGGACGATGCCGAGCGCCTGGCGCTGGCCACGCAGCTTGTCGAACTCGTCGGCGGCCCAGACGGTTCGGCGGGAGCGTTTGTATCCGACGGCTTCGGTGTGGTTCATCGCAAGCAGGCGTCGGTATATGACGTGGCCCAGTTGTTGCCGCACTATGCGGGGAATCTGGTCGCCGCCGAGATCAG
>NZ_PDCP01000017.1 GCF_002553505.1 Mycolicibacterium agri
GCCTCCCCCTCCGCCGCCGCTTCCGCAGGCCGCGAGCGCGACGAGTGACACGGCAGCGACCACGACGGTGAGGACGTGCCTGACTCTGTTCATGAGCCGATTCCTTCCTGATGGGTGAGTTCTCGAGTTGATGCCTGTGTGCGCTATGCGTCGATCTCCAAGACCTGCTCACGCACCTTGCGGGTACGGCGGCCGAACGTCAGCAGCAGCAGGAGCAAGACCGCCACACCGATCAGCGCCGCCGATATCGGGCGCTGCAGATAGATGACGGGGCTGTTGTCGGACAGCAGCAGTGACTGTCGAATGGAGTTCTCCGCGATCGGGCCGAGCACGAAGGCCAACACGAGCGGCGCCGGCGGGATGTCCAGCTTGCGCATGACATAGCCGAGCAGGCCGAACACGACCAGCAGGCCGACATCGAAGATCGAGAAGTTCACGCTGTAGACGCCGACCACCGAGATGAGCAGGATCGCCGGGTAGAGCACCTTGTACGGGGTGTTCAACAGCTTGGCGAAGAACGGGACCATCGGCAGGTTCATCACCAGCAGCGCGATGTTACCCAGGTACATACTGGCGATGATCGGCCACACCACATCGGCGTGTTCGTGGAAGAGCAGCGGCCCCGGGTTGAGCCCGTAGAGCACCAGAGCGCCGAGAAGCACTGCGCCCGTTCCTGATCCGGGAATGCCCATCGTCAGCAGCGGCACCATCGCGCCGCCGGTCTCGGAGTTGTTGGCGGCCTCGGGCGCGGCCACGCCTTCGATCGCGCCCTTGCCGAACTTCTCCGGATTCTTCGACGTCTTCTTGGCGATGATGTAGGAGACGAACGAAGCGACCGTCGAACCGGCGCCGGGCAGGATGCCGATCAGGAAGCCGACGACGCCGCCCTGCAACATCGCCGGGGTTGACGTGGTGATGTCCTTGCGGGACGGCAGCAGTTCGCGCAGCTTGCTCGGGACCTTGAAAAGCTTCTTCTCGGAACGGTCTTCGAGGTTCACCAGAACCTCGCCGATCGCGAAGATGCCGACCGACAGCGCGATGAACTCGATGCCGCCCGCCAACTCGATCGACCCGCCGGTGAACCGCTGTTCGCCGGAGAACAAGTCGGTGCCGATGGTGGCGAGGAACAACCCGATGAACATGGCGATGAAGCCCTTGAGGATGGAGTCGCCCGCCAGCATGATCACCAGCAGCAGCGCGAACACCATCAGCGCGGAGTACTCCGGTGGGCCGAAGTTGACCGCCACGTCGGCGGCCACGGGCGCCAGGAACGTCAGGCCGATGACGCCGATGGTGCCTGCGACGAACGACGCGATCGCCGCGATGCCGAGGGCCTTACCTGCACGGCCCTGCTTGGCCATCTCATAACCGTCGAGACACGTGACGACGGACGAGGATTCACCGGGAATGTTCAACAGAATCGACGTCGTCGATCCGCCGTATTTGGCGCCGTAGTAGATGCCCGCCATCATGATCAGGCCGGTAGCCGGATCGAATCCGGTGGCGATCGGCAGCAATATCGAGATGGTCGCGGGCGGGCCGAGGCCCGGCAGGATGCCGACGAGGGTGCCGAGCAGGCAGCCGACGAGAAGCCACAAGAGGTTCGTCGGCGTGATTGCGGCCTGCAGCCCGTGCAGCAGGCCGTCGACCGCGTTCACCGCTGGGCTCCCAGTCGGGCGAACCCTTCAAAGCCGTTCAGTACCACAGGGTTCCTCCAGGGAGTTGCACCTCGAGCAGGATGTCGAACAGGAAGTACATGGCGGGGGGAAGCAGCAGAAGCGTGATGATGATCGGAATTGAGCGGATGCGTTCGATCACGATGATCACCAGCAGCACCAGAACCTCACCGGCGACGAGGAATCCGAGCGGCTCGATGAGGAACGCCGACACCACCAGCGCCAGCCACACCACCAGGGCCCTGCCCATCGCCGGCAGCGACAGCGACAGCGTCGGGGCTGTTCCGCGGCGGGCTTGCGGGCCGAACAACCAGACCACCGAGAGCGCCAACCCCAGCCCGATCAGACAGATGGTCAGCAGGACGGGAAGGTAACCGGGACCCGGTTCGTTGTTGGCACCACGGAACGCCAGTTCCGTGCGACTGCGATACAGCAACCACGCCGCCACCACCGCGATCACGATCCCGAGGACGACGTGCACCCGACGGGTCAGGCGGACGTCGCGCGGATCAGGGGTGCGCTCGGCCGTCTCGTCGGGGTCGGCGCTCTGCTCGGCCGTCGGCTCGACCGGCTGACCAGGCAGAACCGGCTGCGCCGGAGCGGTCTCGTCGGACGATGCTTCCGGCTTTGGTCGCACGTCTTGTGCCATACGGACCTCTTACCGAATCATGTCTTCACTATGGAAATGATTTCTGTGTTTAGGAAAACCTAGGACTGTGCAGCGCTTGTGTCAAGGGTCACGTGAGGCCCACATTGTGATCTGGCGAGCGCGCGAACACCTGGAAGAATAACGGTAGGCTTCTTCTATGCAGAAGACACGACCGGAGAGCGATACTGGTCCGGCTTATCCCATTGCGTCCGTCAACAACGCGCTCCTTCTGCTTCTGCTGTTCCGTGAGCAGCCGCGGGTGCGGCTCACCGACGCCTGCAAATACCTCGGAGTCGCGCATTCGACGGCGCATCGATTGCTGGCGATGCTCGCCCATCACGGCTTCGTGCAACAGGAGCCCGTGACGCGGGCCTACATCGCCGGACCGGCGCTGGTCGAGGTGGGGCTGGCGGTGGTCGGCTCGCTCAACGTGCGTGAGCAGGCCAGGCCGATCATGGAGGAGCTGGCCGCCGAAACCGGCGAGACGGTTCACCTGGGAGTCCTCGAGGGCGATCAGGTCCGCTACGTCGACGCCGTGGAGTCCGAACGTGCGCTGCGGGTGGTGGCGCGCACCGGAACGCTGGTGCCCGCGCACTGCACCTCGCTCGGCAAGGCCCTGCTCGCGCAGATGACCGATCAGCAGGTCGCCGAGCTGTACCCGACGTCGGCCGAACCGTTCCCCGCACGCACCGACAAATCGATCACCACCCAGGCCAAGTTGATGAAAGAGGTGTCGCGCGCCCGCGCTCGCGGCTACGCCGTCAACGCCGGCGAGGTCGAAGAAGATGTCGGGTCGGTGTCCGTCGCATTCCGCGACTTCGCCGGCCGCCCCGCCGCGATCGCAGTGGCAGCGCCGACGAGCCGGCTCACCGCACAACGGGTTTCGTATATCGGCGATCTGATGCTGCAGACCATCGCCAGAAGTATGGAGTCGCCGTCGATCGCTCAGGCCTCGGCGGACTGACGGCCGCGGCGGGCATTGACCACACCGGCGCCAGCCGTGCCGAACATGACGGCGGCCAGCAGCGCGAACGCGGTCTCCACGCCCCACCACTGTGACGCAACGCCTGCCGCAGCGAGGACGAATGTCTGCCCGACGCGGTTGGTCGCCAGCCGGAGCCCCAGCGCGGAGCCGCGGCTGGTGTCGTCGACGAGACCGACGACCCAGTCCATTGTCGTCGTCTGCGTCAGCCCCAGGGCGAAGCCGAGCACCGACATCGCAAGCATCATCGGGGTGAGCGCGTGGCTCAGCGCCACCACGAGAAGGCAGCTGGCCGCCACGGCGGTGGCCACGACGGTGAGGTTGAGTGTCGGCACCCGGCGGACGAACCACGGCGTCGCCGCGCGTGCCAGCAGGGCACCGCTGGAGCTGATGCCGAGCAGAATGCCGACCTGCGACGAGGTCAGCCCGACGGAGGCGCCGAGCAGCGGCACATAGACGAGAAGAAGGTCGATGCCGCTCTTGGCCGAGAAACTGGTCATCAAGGCGGCGGGCATGCCGCGTCGGCGCAGCAGCCGCCACACCCGCTCGGCCTTGCCTGTGCGCACCGTGGAGGTCTGCATCCGGGTGCGCGTGGCGAGAACGGCGGCGGGAATGCCTGCCACGAACACCCATGCTGCAACCTGCAGCGCCGATGATGTGGATTGCAGGCTGGGCTCTTCAGTGTGCCCGATGACAACACCGCCGAGGATCGGCCCGACGATCTGGCCGAGAGCGGAAATCGTTGTCAGAGTGCCGAATCGGCCGATGCGCGTCAGCGAGCTCTGGGCCTGCGCCATGATGCTCTGGCCGCCGATCGTGCCCGACATGTGGCCGATGCCGAGGGCGGTCGTCGCGATCGCGATGGGCAGGACTTGATCGGCCAGCATCAACGCAAAGCCCGACGCCGCCGAGACGACAAGCCCGAAGCCCAGCGCGAAGGCGGGATGGTGCCGCTCGGTCCAGCGACCGAAGCTGACCGCGAGCAGCATCGGCGGTACAGCGAAGCAGGCCGCGGTCAGACCCAGCGTGGTCCCGTCGGCACCAATCGCGAGCAGCCGGTACGTCGACACGGGTCGTGCCAACGTGACCGCCACCTGCAGCAGGAAGATGCTGAGGACGGTGCCGACGAGCCACAGCGGCGGGCGGGATCGCGTGGTCAGTACTTCCAGCCGCGATCCGGGGTTGCGACGTCGACCTCTACGCCGTCGGGGTCACGGAACTTGAAAAAACGCGGTGGGTCGGCCTGTTCGGCGCCGTAGACCTCGATGCCGCGCTCCTTGAGTTTGGTCACCACCGCGCCAGTATCCTCGATCGTCACGCCGATGTGGTTGGGGCCCATGGCGCCGTAGGTCCACTCCGAGCGTTCGATCTCCGCATTTGGTTGCAGCAGTGAGTAGTTGACCTCGCCGTCGCTGAGGTCGAGAGCCTTGCCGGGATAGTGGCCAGGGGTGCGGATGTCGCCGAGGCGTTTGAAGCCCAGCACGTCTTCGTAGAACTCCGCCGTCCGTTCGAGGTCTTGAACGACGATGCCGATGTGTCGGATGCGCACTACTGTCTCCTCATTTTTCTTTGCAGTCTGTCAGTCTTCCGTAGTGTAGAAATGATTTCTGCAAATCAGACTGTACTTCTGCAGCGCAGCGCACGTCAATGAGGGGTTTTCCGCAGGGCTTTTTCTGGCGAGCAGACGCTTGTGCCCGCAAAAGCCCAGGACGAGGCGGGCATTAGCGTCTGCTCGCGAGGGGAAGAGGGTCAGAACTGCAGGGCGGTGAAGCGCCAGTCGAGCACCTGGCGGTCCTGCGGGTCGTCGACGGCGAAGACCAGCGACCGCAGTTTCAAGACCCCGCCGCGGTTGTCGGGCAGCGGGACAGCGCCGTCGACGTGCAATTCGCTGTAGAGGGTGTCGCCTTCATGCACGGGCCCGGTGTGGTCGCAGGACTCCCAGCCGAGAACCGTCGCGATGTTGGGCAACAGCCGGTTGGCTTGCGCGAACGCCAGTCCGATGGTGTGGCTGCCGTATACCAGGCGTTGCCCGCCGACACGCGAATCATGATGTGTTGCAGCAATATTCAATGTCAGACGGGCCAGCTCCGGAGCGCTCGTCACGACGTCGGCGGTGCTGTGCAGCACCGCGCCGGCTAGGCCTGAGTCGAAGTGTGTGCCGGGAATCCTCGCGCGGAAGGCGTCGGCATCCCAGTCGGCGGTCGGGTCAGTGGCCAGCCCGGGTTCGGCGCCGATCGTCGACATGTCGTCGGCGTGGCCGGTGTCGGGCGCGCCATCGCGCAGTGGCAGCATCGCGCAGCGGTGAAAGTCGAGCACCAGCCGCCCGATCTGGTCGATGGTGGTCATCCGTAGCGCCGCAAGGCCGGTGCGGGCGCGACCGGGCTTGGTCGAGTTCTGTTTGAGGGCGACGACCTCGGTGCGGGTGAACAGCGTGTCGCCGATGACAGGAAACCGGTGAAAGGCCAGGCCGCGGTAGAACAGGTTGGCCTTGACGCGCTGAGTGGCCAGGGTCGTCTGGCCGATGGCGACGTCGCAGACCAGCTGCGGATGAGCGAGCGCGCCCGTCGCGCCGGTGACGGCGACGGCGAGTTCGGCATCGAGCGCAAGCCGCAGCCGGTTGCCGACGATCGACTGGTGTACGGCTGCGGCGCCGGGCGTCAGCGTCATCGACGGCGCCCAGTCGAAGACCTGCCCGACTTCGAGATCGTCGAAGTAGGGCCCGCCGGGTTCGTGGCCACGCATGGTCGTCGCTTGCATGGTCCTAGCTTGCCTTATGAGTACCTGGCGATCAGCTCCTGCTTGTACAACTTGCCTGTGTCGGTGCGCGGCAGCTGCGTCTCGAATGCTATCGAACGCGGACATTTGTAATGCGCCAAGCGATCTCGCAGCCAGGCCAACAGTTCGTCGGCGAATTCCTCTGTGGCGTCGGCGGGATCGACAGTCTGCACGACGGCCTTGACGCTCTGGCCCATCTCGTCGTCCGGAATGCCGAACACCGCGGCGTCCATCACCTTCGGGTGGGTGACCAACATGTTCTCGGCTTCCTGCGGGTAGATGTTCACCCCGCCGGAGATGATCATGTGGTGGCGCCGATCGGTCAGATACAGGTAGTCCTCTTCGTCGAGATAGCCGATGTCGCCGACCGTCTTCCAGCCCTGCTTGCTGCGTGACTTCGCCGTCTTCTCAGGGTCATTGAGGTATTCGAAGTCAAAGCCGCCCTCGAAATAGATTTCGCCCGCTTGGCCGGGCGGAAGCTCGTTGCCGTCCTCGTCGAGGATGTGCAGCTTGCCCGCCATCGGCCGGCCGACCGAGCCGGGATGGGTCAACTACTCCTCGGCGGTGATCAGCGTCGACCCGTGAGCTTCGGATGAGGCGTAATACTCGTCGATGATCGGCCCCCACCAGTCGATCATCTGCTTCTTGATCTCCACCGGGCAGGGCGCGGCGGCGTGCATCACCCGTTTCAGACTGGACAGGTCGTACGAATTACGAACCTGCTCAGGTAGTTTCAGCATGCGGGTGAACATCGCCGGAACGAACTGCCCGTGCGTCACGCGGTGGCGCTGGATCGCGTCGAGGCAGCCTTCGGCGTCGAACTTCTCCATCACGACGGTGGTGATGCCGCCCGCCTGAATCTGCATGGACCACACCGAAGGCGCGGTGTGGTACAGCGGCGCCGGGCTCAGGTAGACCGCTTCTGGGTCGAGCCAGAAACTGACGAGCATCGACATCATGCCGGGCGTCTCGGACGGCGGTAGATGTGGCAACTCGCGCTTGATGCCCTTCGGGCGGCCGGTGGTGCCCGACGAATACTGCAGCAGGTCACCCTCGATTTCGTCGGCGATCGTCGTATCGGGTTGGTCGGCAACACATTCCGGATATCGGTGCCAACCGTCGATGTCACAGTCTGCGACGATCAACAGCTCGGGCAAGCCGTTGGGTAGCTCGGCCTCGAGACCTTCGAGAACCTTACGCAGTGCGGCGGAGCCGACGATCGCCTTGGCGCTGCTGTTGTCGATGATGTAGGCCGCCTCGGCCGCGGTGAGGTGGGTGTTGATGGGCACGTAATACAGCCCGCTGCGCCGCGCCGCCCACATCACTGCGTGGAAGTGCTCGTTGTTCTCCATCAGAATCGCGACGACGTCGCCTTCGCGCAGGCCGTGCTTGCGGAAGAAGTGCGCGAGGCGGTTGGCGCGGGCCTCCAACTCGCCGAACGTCACCGTCGCGCCGGACGGATGCATGATGACGGCGGGCTTGTCGGGACGGGCTTCGGCGTGCTCGCGGATCTGCATGGCTGAACTTTACGATGCCCTCTTTTGACAGGTGTCAAGAGGGTGCCGACCAGCGGTTGTCAGCTTCGCTCGTCCCACAACCGCTGGGTCTGCTCGCCGACGGCGGGGTCGTGGGTCTGCTGGAAGTTGCGACCGCCGCGGCCGAACGTCGCGACCACCGCGGAGGGCACCACCGACTCATCGAATGGCGCCGTCAACCAGCGACATTTGCGCACGTGTACGAGATCGACCGCCGTGGCGGCGACGTCGGCGTCGTAGAAGTACGGCCCCTCGATGCGGCCGAGCCAGTACAACCCGTCGGCGTCGCGCGTCCACACGAACGAGCCGTAGTCGATGTCCCGAAAGCGTCGAATCCTGCGGGCCAACCGCTCGTCGGCATCTGGTTCCGGTGGGCCGCCGAACCCGCACAGACCTTCAGCGAGCGCACGTTCGACGGCCGCGCCCCAGTCCACATCGTCGCGGCGCGAGCGCATCGGAGCGCGATACACCGCAATCGTCACGGTGCTTATCCTCCGCGAGCGTGCGTGAACGTCGGCAAGACACCGGCGTGTCGGCCGCAGACACGCACGGTCGCGGTATGAGAGGTAACTAGTTAGCTCTCGGCGTCGAGGCGGTGCTTGAGGGCGTCGAACTCGTCCTTGATGCCGGTCGGCAGCTTCTCGCCGACGAATTCGAACCACTCCTCGATCAGCGGGATCTCCTGACGCCACTCATCGGGACGGACCTCCAGCGCCGCATCCACGTCGGCCGGGTCGACGTCGAGGCCGGACAGGTCGAGATCCTCGGCGGTCGGCACGATGCCGATCGGGGTGCTGCGTCCGTTGGCGCGCTGCTCGATGCGGTCTACGATCCACTTCATCACGCGGCTGTTCTCACCGAAGCCGGGCCACAGGAAGCGGCCGTCGTCGCCGCGGCGGAACCAGTTGACGAAGAAGATCTTCGGCATCTTCGACTCGTCGGACTGCTTGCCGATGTCGATCCAGTGCGCGAAGTAGTCGCCGACGTTGTAGCCGAGGAACGGCAGCATCGCCATCGGGTCGCGCCGCACGGTGCCGACCTTGCCTTCGGCGGCGGCGGTCTGCTCGCTGCCCATGGTGGCGCCGATGAACACGCCGTGCTTCCAGTCGCGGGCCTGCGTCACCAGCGGCACCGTCGTCTTGCGGCGCGCACCGAACAGGATGGCCGAGATCGGCACGCCCTGCGGGTCGTCCCACTCTGGAGCCAGCGTCGGGCACTGCGACATCGGCGTGCAGTAACGCGAATTCGGGTGCGCGGCAGGCTCATCCGAGTCGGGCGTCCAGTCGCGGCCCTTCCAGTCGATGAGGTGCTGCGGGTCGCCCTCGAGGCCCTCCCACCACACGTCGCCGTCGTCGGTGAGCGCGACGTTGGTGAAGACGGTGTTGCCTGCCTCGATGGTCTTCATCGCGTTCGGGTTGGACTTCCAGTTGGTGCCCGGCGCGACGCCGAAGAAGCCGAACTCGGGATTGACCGCGTAGAGCCGGCCGTCCTTGCCGAACCGCATCCAGGCGATGTCGTCGCCGATGGTCTCGGCGCGCCAACCCGGCAGCGTCGGCTGCAGCATCGCGAGGTTGGTCTTGCCGCACGCCGACGGGAACGCCGCCGCGATGAAGTAAGCCTTGTTCTCCGGCGAGATCAGCTTGAGGATCAGCATGTGCTCGGCGAGCCAGCCCTCATCGTGGGCCATCGCCGACGCGATACGAAGCGAGTAGCACTTCTTGCCCAGCAACGCGTTGCCGCCGTAGCCCGAGCCGTAGCTCCAGATCTCACGGGTCTCGGGGAAGTGGGTGATGTACTTGGTCTCGTTGCACGGCCAGGGCACATCCTTCTGGCCCGGCTCCAGCGGCGCGCCGATCGAGTGCAGCGCCTTCACGAAGAAACCGTCGGTGCCCATCTTGTCGAGGGCGGCCTTGCCCATCCGGGTCATCGTGCGCATCGACACGACGACGTACTCGGAGTCGGTGATCTCAACGCCCAGCTTGGGATCCTCGGCCCCCAGCGGGCCCATGCAGAAGGGGACGACATACATGGTGCGGCCGCGCATGCTGCCGCGATACAGGTCGGTCATGACGCGGCGCATCTCGGCGGGGTCCATCCAATTGTTGGTAGGACCGGCGTCGATCTCGCGCTCGGTACAGATGAAGGTGCGCGACTCCACACGCGCCACGTCGGAGGGGTCGGACAGCGCCAGGTAGGAGTTCGGCTTCTTCTCCTCGTTGAGCTTCGTGAAGGTTCCCGCCGCCACCAGCTGCTCGCACAGCCGGGCGTTCTCCTCCTCGGAACCGTCGCAGAAGACCACCCGGTCGGGCTGCGTCAGCTCCGCGACCTCCTGGACCCAGGCCAGAAGCCCTGCGTGTTTCGTCGGTGCTGTGTCCAAACCGGGAATCGTGGCTGACGTCATCACATCTCCTGCGTACGTATTGTCTGCCAGGACGCAGATACAAAGCGTCACTGGTCACTTATCGCCCTCTTAATCAGGTTAACGCGGGTGACATAGTCCGAGTGAGCCGGATCTATGTCCGATCACTCACAAGAACGATTCAGATGGGCCGTGCCAGGGCGGTGTCAGGACGCGAGTTCGGCCCGCACCGTTTCCAGCGCCTTCTGCAGCGGCGGAAGCCGGCGATCGCGCAGCGCCGCGGCGCGAGCCGTCGCGATGGCGTGCTCGCGCAGTTCGGCGTCGATCTCGGCGACCTGGGCCGCGGTGGCCTTGGCATCGGCCTCGTCGCGTCGGCCGAGGTCCGCGGTGAGTTCGGCCTCCGCCGCCACCACCCGGGTGGCCACTCGTTCCTCCACCACCGCCTGCAACGCGTTGGTGACCTCGACGATCCAGCGATCGAGCACCGCGCGGTCGCTGAGCAGGCCACGCATGCCGACCACCCACACCGTCACCAGCAGGCCGATCACGCCGCCCGCGGCCAGTCCCGCGATCGTCAAGCCGGGCGCCAGCCCCGCGAACAGGCGGCTCACTCCCAGCGCGACGCCCAGGCCGAAGCCTGCGCCGAGAACCATCATCAGCCGGGTCTCGGTGCGTCGGGACTTCAACGGCGGGTCGGGCACCTCCGGCGGCGACGGCGGCGGCGGTTGGTCCGGCGCCGTCAGCCCGAGTTCTCCTGCGACGTCGCCGAGGTGCTTGGTGATGCCCGCCTCCACCTCGTCGACCACTTCACCGACGCGGGTTGTGACGTAAGCCTGAAAGTCCGGCAGCCGGCGGCGCGTCATCGCCGACACGTCCTCCTGCAGTTCGGTGCGCACCGACGTGCAGCGGTTGCGCGCGAAGTAGGCCAACTGCACGCGGGCCTGCTGAATCTGGCTGCGCAGCGCGATGGTTCGTTCCGACTTCGACACTCTGCGGTCGCGCTGCACCGCCTCCCTGCGTTCCTTCAACGCCTCGACCCGCGCGTGACGGTCGGCGCCGGCGCCGTCACGCTCGTATCGGGCGATCACCGCGTCAAGACGAGATTCCCACGTCCGCAACCGGTTTCGCCGCTTGACCTCGTCATCGTCGAGCCGTGTCCGCAACAGGTCGACGAGTTCGTCGACCTTCGTCTCACCCAGATCCGGTGCCGCCGCGACACCCACCCACGGCATGTCCGCGAAGCGTGGCGCGTGCGCGGCGAGCACGCGGCGGTTCTCGTCGAGCACGTCGCGCCAGTTGCGGTGCACATCGATTTTGGACACCGCGCCGATCACCAGGTCGGTGTGTTGGGCGGCGCGATCGATCAGCGCGCAATCGGATTCGGTGATCGGGGCCACCGCCGACACCACGAACACCACCGCGGCGGGTGCTTCGACCGGGCCGAGATCGTCCGCTTCGACGAACCGGTGTTCGGGCAGCCGCTCCCGCAGCGCGGCCAGCAGGCTGCTGGTGCCCGCCAGCCACGGACCCGTGACGAGCACGGCGTCGCTGCTGTCCACCCCCGGCGAGGTCAGCCCGGGATCGACGGCGGCGACCAGGGCGTCGACTGCCGCGACCGGATCCCTCGCCTGTTCGACGTCGGTCACCGCGCCTCCGTGCCGGACGGCCGCCGCAGGAGTCGCAGCGAACCGCGTCGGATGTCGGCGCCGCAACTGCGGTGCAGGGCGTCGACCGGCCCGCGGCTGTACCGGTGCCAGTGGTGCGCCCGCCGCAGATGCGCCGCTGCGGTGTCGG
This sequence comes from Mycolicibacterium agri, assembly GCF_002553505.1. GTDB lineage: Bacteria > Actinomycetota > Actinomycetes > Mycobacteriales > Mycobacteriaceae > Mycobacterium > Mycobacterium agri. The sequence goes on from NZ_PDCP01000017.1 coordinate 11,771, forward strand.
AGGCGTCGACCGTCAGCCCCGCGGCGGTGACCACGTCGACGGCGGCGGCCATCACCGCGATCACGGTGTCGTCGTCGCGCAGGAACTCCGCGACCGCGGGCCGGTGTGCGGCCATCGCGCGCAGTGCGGCAAGTGCCGACTGCACCCGCTGATAGCGCACCTGCGCGCCCGTCGCGGTCACGTGCGTCGCCACCTCGTCGAGCCGGCTCAGCCTGCGCAGCAGCCCAGCCAGCGCGGCGCAATCGGCGCCCTGGCGCAGCGCCAGCACGCAGTGGGCGATGCCGAACAGGTCGAGGGTGTTCAGCAGCCGGGCGCGCACCGCCGGCGCCAAGCTGTGCTCCGCGGCCAGGAAGCCATCGGTCGAGGTCAGGTCGGCGGGTTCGGTCGTCAGCACCTGCAGGGCGCCGAGGAGTTCGTCGTCGAGTTCGGCCGCGGCCAGCAGGCCGACCATCGGCACGACAGGTAAACCCATCATCGGGCGCAGGCTAGCGGCGCGCCGGTCGGCGACCGCGAGGGGTCCGCCTGCGCCGAACCCGGCGAGGTCGGCCTTGTTCAGCACCACCAGCGTCGGGGCGGCCCGCAGCATCGCGCGGTCCTCGGGTTTGACCGCCTCGGCGACAACGACGACGTCGACGTCGGCTTCGTCGACGGCATCGTCGACGACGAGGATTCCGGCGCATGTCAGCGCGGCGGCGACCGTGCTGCGCCCGACGCCGTTGCGTCCCCGCACCGCCACCCGCAGCGGTCCGCCAAGCCGCTCGATCAGCGCCGCGATGTGCGGATCCGCCGACCGCTCGGCGAACCGCCTCAGCTCGGTGGTGAAAATTTGATGGCCTTCCCGCATCGCCGCATTCGTCATGTTTCCCCCACCGCAAATGTTGGCATCCCCAGCACGGCACCGCGAACGCATGTTTGGCGCGGCTGCGGCGCCGAGACCGACAAAATGGTGCGAGCTACTCGCACTTTTGCGCCCATGTGTCGGTTTGGGCGTGAGGAGGGCAAGGCAACTGTTGGGTATCAATCTGCACCACAATGCGGGTCCGGAGGTGTTGATGGGAGACCATGGACCAATGCATGCGCAGCGCGAGAGGACCGGCGTGTCGCCGGTCGAGAGGTGGCGATGACTCGACCCGCTTCGCATCTGCATCCCCGGGTCACCAGCTATCGGTCCCGGCGGTCCTCCGTTTCCACCCACCAGCAACAGACGTGGGACCGGTTGTGGCCACAGCTGGGCGCGCACGCCCGCGGCCCCGACGGCCCCGCTGAGAGGCTCGACACCGACGCCTGGTTCGGCCGGTCGGCGCCCGTGGTGCTCGAGATCGGCAGCGGCACCGGCACCTCGACGCTGGAGATGGCCAAGGCCGAGCCGCATCTGAACGTGGTCGCCGTCGAGGTCTACCGGCGCGGGCTGGCCCAGCTGCTCAGCGCTATCGACCGCGAAGGCGTCCCCAACATCCGGCTGGTGCGCGGTGACGGCGTCGACGTGCTCGAGCACATGTTCGGCCCCGACTCGCTGCTCGGCGTGCGGGTGTTCTTCCCCGATCCCTGGCCCAAGGCCCGCCACCACAAGCGCAGGCTGCTGGCGCCCGCCACCGTCGCGTTGATCGCCGACCGGCTGCAGCCAGGCGGTGTCCTGCACGCCGCCACCGACCATCCCGGCTACGCCGAGCAGATCGCCGAATGCGGCGACGCCGAACCTCGGCTGCGCCGCGTCACGCCGTCCGACCCTCTGCCCATCTCGGTCGCGCGGCCGACCACGAAGTATGAGATGAAGGCGCGCGCCGCGGGCAGCGCGATCGCCGAACTGCTCTGGGAGAAGCGCTCATCATGAGCATCACCGAAGAACTCGTCGAGACGCCCGAGCTGGCGCCGGGATCGTCGCGCGTCCTTCTGGTCTGGGACGCGCCGAACCTGGACATGGGCCTCGGTTCGATCCTCGGCGGCCGCCCCACCGCGGCCCACCGGCCACGATTCGACGCGCTGGGCCGCTGGCTGCTCGCGCGCACCGCCGACCTGGCCGCCGGCCGCGACAACGTGTCGCTGGAACCGGAGGCCACCGTGTTCACCAACATCGCCCCCGGCAGCGCCGACGTCGTCCGGCCCTGGGTGGAAGCGCTGCGTAACGTCGGTTTCGCGGTGTTCGCCAAGCCGAAGATCGACGAAGACAGCGACGTCGACGGCGACATGCTCAAACACATCGCGCTTCGCCGCAGCGAGGGACTGGCCGGGCTGCTGGTGGCGTCGGCCGACGGGCAGGCCTTCCGGCAGCCGCTGGAGGACATCGCCCGCGGCGGAACCCCTGTTCAAGTGCTCGGATTTCGCGAACACGCGAGCTGGGCGCTAGCCTCGGATACTTTGGAGTTTGTCGACCTCGAAGACATTCCCGGTGTCTTCCGGGAGCCGCTACCGCGGATCGGCCTAGATTCGCTGCCCGAGCAGGGGGCATGGCTGCAGCCTTTCCGGCCGCTGTCCTCGCTACTGACCTCGCGCGTAAACAATTGAACTGCGCGAGGCGCCCAAGAATTTAGTTAGGAGCTTACGTGTTCGCCTGGTGGGGTCGAACGGTGTACCGCTACCGATACATCGTGATCGGTGTGATGGTCGCACTGTGCCTTGGTGGCGGCATCTACGGCATCAGCCTGGGTCAGCACGTCACCCAGAGCGGCTTCTACGACGACGGCAGCGAGTCCGTGCACGCGTCGGTGCTCGCCGACGAAACCTACGGCCGCGACACCTCCGGCCACATCGTGGGGATCTACACCGCGCCCGAGGGCAAGACCGTCGACGACCCGGAGTTCACGAAGAAGGTCCTCGACAACCTTGCCGAGGTCGAACGGACCCACCCGGATCAGATTCTTCGGTCGATCGGCTACTTCAAGAGCCCCGAAGTGCTCAGCAACATGGCCGACCCCGAGAAGAAGCACGCGTTCATGTCGATCCAGCTCAAGGGCGACAACGACGACGCGATCCTGAACAACTACAACAAGAACGTCGGCGAGGACGGCAAGACCGTCAAGGAAGCACTCAACATCGACGGCGTCGACGTGAAACAGGCCGGTTTGCAGCCGTTGGCCAGCGAATTGACCGGCACCATCGGCGAGGACCAGCAGCGCGGGGAGCTGCTCGGCGTGCCGCTGGTCATGGTGGTGCTGTTCTTCGTGTTCGGCGGCGTGATCGCGGCCAGCTTGCCGATGATCGTCGGCGGCCTGACCATCGCCGGGTCGCTGGGCATCATGCGGCTTTTGGCCGAGTTCATCCCGGTGCACTTCTTCGCCCAACCGGTCGTGACGCTCGTCGGCCTCGGCATCGCCATCGACTTCGGTCTCTACATCGTGAGCCGGTTCCGCGAGGAGATCGCCGAGGGCTACGACACCGAGGCCGCGGTCCGTCGCACGATGATGACCTCGGGCCGCACCGTGACGTTCTCCGCGGTGATCATCGTGGCGTCGGCGCTGCCGCTGCTGCTGTTCCCGCAGGGCTTCTTGAAGTCGATCACCTACGCGATCATCGCGACGGTCATGCTCTCGGCGATCCTGTCGATCACGGTGCTCGCCGGCGCGCTGGCCATCGTCGGCCGCAACATCGACGCCCTCGGCGTGCGCACCCTGCTGCGGGTGCCGTTCCTGCGGGACTGGTCGTTCTCGCGCCGCATCATCGACTGGTTCGCCGAGAAGACGCAGAAGACCAAGACCCGCGAAGAGGTCGAGAAGGGCTTCTGGGGCAAGCTGGTCAACCGCGTGATGAAGCGGCCGATCGCCTTCGCCGCGCCGATCATCATCGTGATGATCCTGCTGATCATCCCGCTGGGGCAGCTGTCCCTCGGCGGCATCAGCGAGAAGTACCTGCCGCCGGACAATTCGGTGCGCCAGGCGCAGGAGGAGTTCGACAAGACCTTCCCCGGCTTCCGCACCGAACCGCTGACGCTGGTCATCGAGAACAACAACGGTGAGCCCGTCACCGACGCGCAGATCGCCGAGGTGCGCAACAAGGCGATGGCGATCTCGGGCTTCATCGACCCCAACGACGACCCGAGCAAGATGTGGCAGGAGCGCCCCTACCTCGACGGGGCGAGCAAGGATCCGTCGGTGCGGGTGATCCAGAACGGTCTGGAGAACCGCAACGACGCCGCCCAGAAGATCGAGGAACTGCGCGCCATACCCGCGCCACACGGGCTCACCGTCTCCGTCGGCGGCACGCCCGCGCTGGAGCAGGACAGTATCCACAGCTTGTTCGACAAGCTGCCGCTGATGGTCACCGTCCTCATCGTGACGACGACGATCCTGATGTTCCTGGCGTTCGGATCGGTGGTGCTTCCGATCAAGGCGGCGGTGATGAGCGCCCTCACGCTGGGATCGACGATGGGCGTGCTGACCTGGATGTTCGTCGACGGTCACGGCTCCGGCCTGATGAACTACACGCCGCAGCCGCTGATGGCGCCGATGATCGGCATGATCATCGCGATCATCTGGGGTCTGTCCACCGACTACGAGGTGTTCCTGGTCTCCCGCATGGTCGAGGCGCGTGAGCGCGGTATGTCCACCGCCGAGGCCATCCGCATCGGCACCGCGACCACGGGCCGACTCATCACCGGCGCCGCGCTGATCCTCGCGGTCGTCGCGGGCGCGTTCGCCTTCTCCGACCTGGTGATGATGAAGTACCTGGCGTTCGGCCTGCTGATCGCATTGTTGTTGGACGCCACCGTGATTCGCATGTTCCTGGTGCCCGCGGTGATGAAGCTGCTCGGCGACGACTGCTGGTGGGCGCCGAAGTGGATGAAGCGGATCCAGGAGCGGCTCGGCCTCGGCGAGACGGAACTGCCCGACGAACGCAAACGCCCCGCCGTCCGCGAGGCCGAAGAGGCCGCGCTCGTCGGCGCGGGCGCACCGGTGCCGCCTCCGCTGTCGGCGCGGGCCGCACCGCCGCACGACCCGACCCATCCGGCCGCCGAGGGCTCGACGGCGCCGAGCACGGCGACAACGCGCATGCCTGCCGCGCCCGCCCGCGCGAGCGGGCCGTCGGTCGCCGGGACCACTCGGATGCGCACACCGCGCCCTGCACCCGCGGGCGAGCCCGCCACCACCCGCATGCCGACGGCCAACGCCAAGCCGCGCAACGCCGCGAACAACGCCAACGTGGCGCCGCCGCGCACGCGGCGGCCCGCACCGCCGGTCCGCGAGGATCGCGAAATCGAGTCGTGGCTGGGCGAATTGCGTGGCACCGGCCCGTCATCGCCGCGTCCTCCGCAGCGGCCCCGCCCGCAGAACGCCGAGCCGCCCACCGCGATCCCGACCCCACCGCGTCAGCGCGGCGGCCAAGCGCGCCCTGCCGGCAGGCCTGACGCCGAGCCGACGACAGCGATTCCGACGCCGCGGCAACAGGATCCGGAGGCCACCGAGAAGCTGACCGCCCAGGAGGCCGAGGAGAAGGGCCGCCGTCGCGGCGCTGTCAGCGCAGCCGAATTGCTGCGCCGGGAAGGCCACGGCCGCTAGTCGGTTTCGGCGATGCCGACGTCGTCGGCTTCGGCCTCGATGACCTTCGCGTCGTCCGCCTCCTGCGCCGCCACCTCCGCCTGCGGCTCGGGCGCCAGCAGCACCCGCACGGCGCTGTTCAAGAACGCCACCGTCGGAACGGCCAGCAGTGCACCGACGATGCCGGCCAGCACGCTGCCCGCTGCGATCGCCAGCACCACCGCCAGCGGATGGATCGACACCGCCCGGCCCATCACCAACGGCTGCAGCACATGGCCCTCCAGCTGCTGCACGGCGATGATGAGGCCGAGCGTGATCAGCGCGTAGATGAAGCCCTTGGCCAGCAGCGCGACCACGACGGCCAGGAATCCGGCGATCACCGCGCCGACCAGCGGGATGAACGCGCCGAGGAAGACCACCGAGGCCAGCGGCAGCGCAAGCGGCACGCCCATGATGGCCAGGCCGGTGCCGATGCCGACCGCGTCGACCAGCGCGACCAGGAAGGTGGCGCGAATGTAGCCGATGAGCGACTGGAAGCCGGCGCGGCCCGCGTCGCGCACCCGCTGCTGCACGCCTGTCGGGAAGATCTGCGTGACGAACTGCCAGATGTTGCGCCCGCCGTGCAGGAAGAAGATCAGGGTGAACAGCGTCAGCAGCGCGCCCGTGACGATCTCGGTGACGGTGGCCGCCGTCGACAGCGCGCCGCTGGTGAGCTTCTCCTGGTTGTTGCGGATCGCTTCGATGGCCGAGTTGCCCGCGTTGTTGATCTGGTCCCGGCTCAGGTGTGCGGGGCCCTCGATCAGCCAGGTGCGGGTCGACTCGATGGAGTGGGTGACCTGTTCGACCAGGTCGGGCAGGCCGGTGACGAACTGGCTGACGACGAACGTCATGATGCCGCCGACGATCGCGACGCCGGTCAGCAGCACCAACGCCACCGCCCCGCCGCGGGGCGCGCCGCGGCGGTCGAGGAAGTCGACCGCGGGGATCATCAGCGCGCTGAGGATCAGCGCGATTGCGATCGGCACGACGATGACTTCCAGGCGCCGCATCACCCACAGCACGGCGACGGCCAGCGCGATGATCGCCAGCAGGCGCCACGCCCAGGCGGCGGCCTTCTGGACAAGGGGCGGGACGGCCTCGTCGTACTTGGAACCGACGGAGGCCATGCCGGTAGCGTAACCGTGCGTTGAGGGCCCCCGCCGCTACCCTTAGGGCGTGTCCCACGACGCGCCGGCGAACAGCGCCCGCCCGGAGGGAACGACCCGCGGCAAATACTGGTGGCTACGGTGGGTGGTCATCGGCGTCGCCGTCGTGGTGCTGACCGTCGAGGTGACGCTCGTCTGGGATCAATTGGCCAAAGCGTTCAACAGCCTTTACGCCGCAAAATGGCTATGGGTGCTGGCCGCGCTGATCGCGGCGCTGGCGTCGATGCACAGCTTCGCGCAGATCCAACGCACGCTACTGAAGTCGGCGGGCGTGGCGGTCAAGCAGTGGCGGTCGGAAGCCGCGTTCTACGCGGGCAACGCGTTGTCGACGACGATGCCCGGCGGCCCGGTGCTGTCGACCACCTTCCTCTACCGCCAGCAGCGGCTGTGGGGAGCCTCGCCGGTGGTGGCGTCGTGGCAGCTGGTGATGTCGGGGGTGCTGCAGGCGGTGGGCCTTGCGCTGCTCGGCCTCGGCGGTGCGTTTCTGCTCGGCGCCTCGAAAAACCCTCTGTCGCTTATCTTTACACTCGGCGGTTTCGTCGCGCTGCTGCTGCTGGCCCAAGCCGTGGCGTCGCGGCCCGACCTGATCGACGGCATCGGGATCAAGGTGCTGTCGTGGGTCAACTCGGTGCGCGGCAAACCGGCCGACACCGGCGTTGACAAGTGGCGGGAACACCTTCAGCAACTCGAGGCGGTCAGCCTCGGCCGCCGCGATCTGTCGGTGGCGTTCAGCTGGTCGTTGTTCAACTGGGTCGCCGACGTGGCATGCCTGGCCTTCGCCGCCTACGCCGCTGGCGGCAGGCCCTCGCTGGCCGGGCTGACCGTCGCCTACGCCGCCGCTCGGGCGGTCGGCACGATACCGCTGATGCCCGACGGGTTGCTGGTGGTCGAGGCGGTGTTGGTGCCCGGCCTGGTCACCAGCGGCATGGCGCTGGCGACGGCGATCTCCGCGATGCTGATCTACCGGCTGATCAGCTGGATCTTCATAGCCGCGATCGGCTGGGTGGTGTTCTTCTTCATGTTCCGCACGGAGAAAGACGTCGATCCCGATGCGCCCGTCGTGAGAGGCGAACTGTGAACCGAAACACCGCTTTAGCTGCGATCGCCGACATCCTCGGCGTGCTGGTGTTCTCCGTCGTGGGCAGGCGCAGCCACGACGAGGGGCTGACCGTGGCGGGCGTCGCGCAGACCGCGTGGCCGTTCCTGGTCGGCGCTGCGGTGGGCTGGCTGCTGGCGCGGGCCTGGCGCCGACCGACCGCCGTCGCACCGACGGGCCTGGTGGTGTGGCTGTGCACGGTCGCGGTCGGAATGCTGTTGCGCAAGGCGACTTCCGCCGGTGTCGCCGTGGCGTTCATCATCGTGGCGTCCGCGGCGACGGCGGTGATGTTGCTCGGCTGGCGGGTGACTGTCGCGGCCCTTCGCCGCGCCGATCACCGCTGAGCGGTCGAATCCCTTTGAGGCTCAGGCGCAGTAGAAACCGTCAGGGTGGCCCGCAGCCCGCCCATCGGGCTGTCCGACAGCACGATGGTGCCGCCGTGCAGCGCCGCCTGCTGCGCCACCAGCGCCAGGCCGAGCCCCGATCCGCCCGGTGTGGCGGTGCTGCCGCGGGTGAACCGGCCAAGCACGCTCTTGTGTTCCTCGGCTGGCAGACCGCGCCCGTCGTCGTCGACGGTGATCGTGATCGAATGCGGTAACCGGTGTGCCGCCAACACAATTCGGGTCGCCTGCCCGTGGGTGACGGCGTTGCGGACCAGGTTGTCGACGGCCAACCGCAGCCCGCTCGGCCAGCCCCAGATGGTGCCGAGGCTGTCGTCGGCCTCCACCAGGATCGCCACCGACCCGGCCGTGCGCATGTTCTCCCGCGCCACCCGGTCGAGCAGGTCGGTGACGTCGATAATTTCGCGGTCCTCGGCCTGCGCGAGCTCACCGGAGGCGAGTTGGCCGAGCGCGGTGATGGTGGCTTCGACGCGGCGCTGCGCGCGCGACAGGTCGTTGACCACCTCGGCCCGCTCCTCGGCGGGCAGGTCGTGAATGCGCAACGTGTCCAGGTCGGCACGCATCGCGGTCAGCGGTGTGCGCAGTTCGTGGGCGGCGTTGGCAGCGAAATCCTGCGCCGCCTGAAGTGAATTCGTGGTGGCCTGCTGCGCGGCGGCGAGCCGTTCGAGCATGCCCGTCATCGCCTCCGACAGTTCCTCGGCCTCGCGCACCCCGCGCACCTCGGGCATCTCCTCGGTGCCCTTGCCGAGCCTGCGGGTGTGTTCGGTCAGCCTGCGCAGCGGCCGAATCGCGGGCCCGGACAGCAGCCAGCCGACACCCGCGGCAATCAACACCGTCACCAGACCGACGGCGACGTAGAACGGTATGCGGGCCCGGCTCAACAAGATGCTGTCGGCGCGGATGCCGATCGAAACCAGGATGCCGCCTTGCTGTTCCACCGGGATGGTGCGCACCCGGTACTCGACGCCATTGACTTCGACGTCGGCCGTGCCTGGCGGCAGCTGCGGCAACTGCAGCCCGCGTTGAAAGATCACCTGGCCGGTGTTCTTCATCCGGCCGGTCGTCAGGACTTCGCGCCCCGGGTCCGACATCTGGTCGGGGTACATGCTGGCGTCGACGATGGAGTCCAGCCGCAGATCCAGTTGCTGCGCATCGTTATTCGCCAGCACCAGCGAGGTGAGGATGGTGAACACCGCGACGACGGCGGCGGCCGCGGTGGCGGCGGCCAACGCCACCCTGGTGCGCAGCGAGGCAGAGCGAACCAAACGTCTCCGGCGCACTCACCGCTCGCTTCGGATGCTCGACGCCACTACTTCTCGTCTACGTCTCGTCTGTCTCGTCTAGGTCTCGTCCCGCAGCACGTAACCGATGCCGCGCACGGTGTGGATCACCCTCGGCAGCCCGTCGCGTTCGAGCTTGCGGCGCAGATAGCTGATGAACACGTCGGCGACGTTGGTGTCCACGTCGAAGTCGTAACCCCAGACCAGTTCCAGCAGTCGCTGGCGGCTCAGCACCACACCGGCATTCTCGGCGAGCACCGCGAGCAAGTCGAATTCACGCTTGGTCAGATCGACACGCTCACCGTCGACGAACACCAACCGGCGGGCGGTGTCGATGGTCAGCGGTCCCACCGTCATCGTGTCCGACGCTTGCGCGGACTGGCTGGCGCGCCGCAGCAGGGCGTGCAGCCGAGCCACCAACTCGCCGAGGTCGAACGGCTTGGTCAGATAGTCGTCGGCGCCGGCCTCCAGGCCCGCGATCCGGTCGTTGACGGTGTCGCGTGCCGACAGCACGCAGATCGGTATGTCATTTCCCAATGCGCGCAGCGCAGTCACCACCGCGACGCCGTCGAGTTCCGGCATCTGCACATCCAGAACCAGGGCGTCGTGTTTCTCGCTTGCCAGGAGCCGCAGGGCCTCTTTTCCGGTTGCCGCGACCCGGACGTCGAAACCTGAATGCCGCAGTCCGCGGGCCACAGATGTCCGAACGTCCGGGTCGTCGTCGACCATGAGCACCATTCGCCCGGTGCTCTCCTGCGCGGGCGGCTCTTCTCCGACCCGCACCCGAATTATGTGTCTGCGATGCCGTCGCCGTTGGTGTCGCCGCAGCGATTCTTGATGTCCACCAGCGGCTGACGGATGGCGCCGAGCTCGGCCCTCACCTGCGGATTGGCATTCAGATAGTTCTCGACCTCAACGCGGACCTCGTCGCGGTTCTTACCCTCAAGACTGGTGAAGAAGTAGTTCACGTCGGGGTGCGTGAACAGATACGCCGATGTCGAGGCGGAGACACCGGAGGCCACACCGGCCAGATCGGCGGCGGTGCAGTTGGGTGGCTCGGCCATCGCCGCTGGCGAAGCCGCGAACAGCAACGCGCCAGTGAGCGCACCGGTACCTACCGCGCCAGCTACCGCACGCCGCGCCGTACGGGCAGAGAGCAACATTGACAGGCTCCTTCTGAAATGTGTTGTGGCAGTAACCATGGGAGTTACAGACACCGAAAAGCTAAGCAGAATCGGTGCTGACTTTCCTGCCTTGTGTATAAACGCGTCTCAGAAAGTTGCAAACACGCAGTTCAGAGCGGGTAACAAATCGGCAACGCGGCGCTCCTAGCTACCGTGTGCGCGGCACCGCCGGACCCGGCAACGGGCCAGTTCCCTCGACGACCGCCGAGGCTGGCGACGACTGCGCCGGCAAAGCGCTGCCGGGAACGCCGACGGTCTGTGCGCCGGGCAGCGATCCTGGCAAATCCGTCGGCACGCCGCCGCCCTGCTGGGCGCCCTGCAGCACACCCAGGATCTGCGGCACGGTGACCGGAAGCTTGCACCGGCCGGACAGATCGGTCAGCGGCCGCTGCAACTGCTGCATGTCCTTCGCCACCTGCGGATTGGCGTCGAAATAGGCCTTCAGCGCGGCCAGTGACTGCGGGCCGCCCTGCTGCTGCGAGATCATCGTCAGCGCCGTGTTGGTCTCAGGGTGCGAATCGAGGTAATAGCCCGTCGACGTGGCCACCGACCCGACGGTCTTGGCGACGGTGCTGGCGGCGCACGGATCCGGCGCCGCTGTTGCTGACGGCTGCGACGGCACAGTCACCGCAGCGATCGCTGCACCACCGGCGGCGCAGACAGCGAACGCGGCAAACAGGCCGCGGCGGACGGTCTCACGGGTCGGTGTCATCGAAAACTCCTTAAGATTTGCGGGCACCGCAGTGTCTCGGGTGTCTCGCAAACGGCTGCGGCGTTCGGCGACCGGGCCCCCGCGCCATAGCGGCCAAGTCGACATAATGCCATCGCCACTACACTTGGGCCAATCCAGCAACGGGTCCGCATTTCACAAGAGCCGGAAAAGGCTGTTTAAGGCCTTAATTAGGCCGCATCGCGCCAGCACACGCTGGTATATCCTCACGGCACGTAACGCGAGCCGGGGAGAAAGCGGGACAGACATCCAGCAGTTCATGATGCGCTTGAGCAGTAGCCTGCGCAGATTCCGCTGGGCGGTGTTCGCGGTGTGGCTACTCCTATTACTGCCTGCGGTGTACCTGGGAGCGACCCATTCGGGTCACCTCACCGGAGGCGGGTTCGAAGTTGCCGGCTCACAGTCTCTCTATGTTCAGGAAGAGCTGGAAAAGCAGTTCCCCGAACAGGGCGCCTCACCCCTTGCGCTGGTCGCGGCGCCGCGGGCGGACGCGTCGTACGCCGACATGGACGCAGCGGTAGCGCACCTCGAGAAGATTGCCAGCGAGGTGCCCAGCGTGGAGGTGGTGCCCAACCCGCAGCAGCCGCCGCCCCAGCCCGACCGCCCCTACGTCGTGACGCTGCAGCTGGGGTTCGACAACACCGGCGCGGTCGACGTCGCCAAGCAGCTGCGGCAGAAGGTCGGCATCAACGGCGACCAGCCGGGTGAGGTCGCCGACGGCAAAGTCAAGCTCTACGTGATCGGGCAGGGCGCGCTCGGCGCCGCCGCCACCGCCGCGACCAAGCACGACATCGCGCAGGCCGAGCAGTGGAACCTGCCGATCGTGCTGATCGTGCTGCTGGCCGTGTTCGGGTCGCTTGCCGCCGCCGCCATGCCGCTGGTGCTGGGCATCTGCACGGTCGCGGTCACCATGGGCGTGGTCTACCTGCTGTCGATGTACACCACGATGTCGGTGTTCGTGACGTCGACGGTGTCGATGTTCGGCATCGCGTTGGCCATCGACTATTCACTCTTCATTCTCATGCGGTTCCGAGAGGAACTGCGCGCCGGACGCGAACCGCAGGACGCCGCCGACGCCGCGATGGGCACGTCGGGCCTTGCGGTGGTGCTGTCCGGGTTGACGGTGATCGCGTCGCTGACCGGCATCTACCTGATCAATACGCCCGTGCTGGTGTCGATGGCCACGGGCGCGATCCTGGCGGTGGCAGTCGCGGTGCTCACGTCGACGACGTTGACGCCCGCGGTGCTGGCGACGTGCGGGCGGGCCGCGGCGAAACGATCCTGGCTGCTGCACTGGTCGCGGCGCCCGGAGACCACCCAGTCGCGGTTCTGGACCCGGTGGACCGGGTCGGTGATGCGCCGGCCGTGGCTGTCGGCGCTGGCCGCCACCCTGTTGTTGCTCACGCTGGCCGCGCCCGCGTTCTCGATGGTGCTCGGCAACAGCATGCAGCGGCAGTTCGACCCGACCCACGAGATCCGCGGTGGCGTCAACGCCGCGGCGGACGCGCTCGGCCCCGGCGCGCTCGGCCCGGTCCGGGTGCTGGTGACGTTCCCCGACGGCAGCGCTGCGTCGGCGCCGACGAAGGAACCGCTGTTGCAGCAGGTGCAGCAGCGGATGGCGCAGGCGCCCAACGTCGTCAACGTGCAGCCTGCGGTGTTCGGCAACGACTACCGCAGCGCCCTGCTGTCGGCGGTGCTGTCGGTGGATCCGGAGGACATGGCCGCACGCGAGTCCGTCGACTGGATGCGCGAGCAGCTACCGCCGGTGGTCGGCGACGAGGCCAGGGTCGACGTCGGCGGCCCGACCGCGCTGATCAAGGACTTCGACGACCGGGTGTCGAAGACCCAGCCCTCAGTGTTCGGCTTCGTCGCGCTGATCGCGTTCGTGATGCTGCTGGTGTCGATCCGGTCGGTGGTGTTGGCGCTCAAGGGCGTCTTGATGACGGTGCTGTCGGTGGCCGCCGCCTACGGCAGCCTCGTCGTCGTCTTCCAATGGGGCTGGCTGGAGGTGCTGGGCTTCAGGTCCATCTCCTCGCTGGACAGCACGATCCCGCCGCTGGTGCTGGCGATGACGTTCGGGCTGTCGATGGACTACGAGATCTTCCTGCTGACCCGCATCCGCGAACGGTTCGTGCAGACGGGCAACACCCGCGACGCCGTCGCCTACGGCGTCAGCACCAGCGCGCGCACCATCACCAGCGCGGCGCTGATCATGATCGCGGTGTTCGTCGGGTTCGCGTTCGCAGGCATGCCGCTTGTCGCGCAGCTCGGTGTCGCATGCGCGGTCGCGATCGCCGTCGACGCCACCGTGGTGCGATTGGTTCTGGTGCCCGCGCTGATGGCGATGTTCGACCGCTGGAACTGGTGGCTGCCGCGCTGGCTGGACCGCATCCTGCCGTCGGTGGACTTCGAGAAGCCGTTGCCGAAGGCCGACATCGGCGACCTGGTCATCATTCCCGACGACATCTCCACGATGGCCGCGTCCGGCATCGACATCCGCCACGTGGTGAAGTCGGCGGCCAAGCTGAAGTCGCTGGCGCCCAACACAATTACCGTCGCCGACCCGTTGGCGTTCAGCGGGTGCCTGCCGCCCAAGGCCGCCAAGGCCGTGGCGGGGACCAAGACGGTCAACGGCCACCGACACACCAACGGCCATTCGAGAGGTCACTCGAACGGGCACCCGAACGGCCACACCAACGGCAACGGCGCCACCAACGGCAAGACGGTGAAGATCAAGCACGGCCCGCGTCCCGTGCATCCCGTCACGATGTGGCGCGGCCGGTTGTCGGTGGCGCTGGATGCGCTGGAAACCGCGGCCGAAACCGAGCGGCCGCCGGTCGAACGCAACAGCCCGATGGAGACGACGAACGTCCAGTTGCCCACCGGCGACCGGCTGCAGATTCCGACCGGTGCGGAGACGCTGCGGCTGAAGAGCTACCTCATCATGTGCCGCAACAGCACGAAAGACTTTGCCGAGTTTGCCGATTTGGTCGAGTCGATGGAAACTCAAACAGCCGCTTTGGTACTGGCCGGTATGGATCGGTACTACTGTGGTGAGCCATCCAGGAAGCAGTGGGTGGCCACGCAACTGGTGCGCCGGCTGGCCGATCCGCATCCGTCGGACGAGTTCGACATCCCGATGTCGGGCCCCGATGCGGAGGCGGAATGGGCCAAAGTGCGGCAACGCTGTCTGTCGGTTGCGGTCGCGATGCTGGAGGAGGCGAGGTGACACTGTCGGTGGACGCACGCCGCGAGGCGGTTACCGCTCGCATCCCGTCGGCGAGGGCGGGAGCCGCTTCGGCGAATGCGCCGAGCACGTCGAACACATCGAGCGCATCGAGTGCTTCGAGACGCAGGCCGCAACGGCCCGCGGTCGAAAACAAGCCGGTGGAGTTCTGGCCGACGGCGGCCATCCGCGACGCCCTGGAGACCGACGACCTGACGGTGTGGCAGCGCATCGCCGCCGCCATCAAACGCGATCCGTACGGACGCACCGCCCGCCAGGTCGAAGAGGTGCTGGAATCGACCCGGCCGTATGGAGTTTCGAAAGCATTGTCTGAAGTGTTGAGCCGTAGCCGTGAGAACCTCGAAGCCAACGAACGCGCCGAAGTCGCGCGCCTGATCAGGGCGCTGCTCGGCCGGTCGGGACTCAAACCGCAGGAGTTCGCGTCGCGCATCGGCGTTTCCGGCGAGGAGTTCGCCCACTATCTGGAGGCCAGGACCAGCCCGCCTGCATCGCTGATGGTGCGGATGAGCAGGCTGTCGGACCGCTTCGCGAAGATGAAGGCACAACGCGCCAACGGCGGCCGCTGACTCAAGGGCTTTAGACCCACTCGACGGACCGACATCGAAGCGCGGGTATACCGGTAGTCATGGACGCCGACATCGCCCGCATACTCCGTGAGACCCGCACCGTCGCGATCGTCGGCGCATCCGCCAACCGCGCCCGCCCCGTCTACGACGTGTGGCGCTACCTCGAGCGGGCCAGCGACTACGAGCTGTACCTGGTCAATCCCACCATCACCGAGGTCGACGGCACGCCCACCTATCCGAATCTGTCCGCGCTTCCGGTGGTGCCCGACCTGGTGGACGTCTTCCGACGCCAGGAGTTTCTCCGCGATGTGCTCGACGACGCCGTACGCGTCGGCGCGAAGACGCTGTGGCTGCAGTCGGGCCTGTGGGATCCGGCGATCGCGCGCGACGGCGAGGCGGCAGGCCTGCAGGTGGTGATGGACCGGTGCCTGAAGGTCGAGCACGCCCGCCTGCTCAGCGTGAGTTGATCGGCCGCACGTCGTCGACCAGCCACCGGTCGCCGTCCTTCGACAGCGTGATGCGCAGCGCCAGCACCGCCACGTCGGGCGGCTTGCCCGGCACGTTCTGCGTTCCCTGCATGATCACCGCGACACTGGCGTCGCGGGGACCGATCGCCTCGACACCCGCCGAGATGGTCTCCGCGTGAGCCGTGACGTTCTTCTTCGTCAATTCCTTTGCGATGGCTGAGAATTCGTCGCGGTAGCGCTGCGCCCGGTCCGGCGCCATCGCCTCCGTCGCCCGGTCGATGGCCGCAGTCGGGCTGGCCGGGGTGAACGTGGCGCTGGCTTCGGCCACGCTGCTGGCGATGCCGACCACTTCGGCGCTGTCGGCGCGCAGGGCGCGGTCCGGCACCGTCCACCGGGTGTAACCGACCGCGACGGCGGCGACCAACGCGGCTGTGGCCACGCCGACGACCGCCAGCCGCAGTCCCGGCCCGTCGTCGTCGGTGCCGACCGTGACCCCGTCACGCCGGGCCAGCAGGAAGTTGACGATGACGCCCTCGACGATCAGCAGGCACAGGATCGACGCCACCGACACCCACCACAGCGGCCAGGCCAACGCGACGCCGATGTAGAGAATTGCGGCGATCGCCGCGAGCGGGGCCGCGACGTCGAACGCCAGCACCCGCAGGCGGTTCCTCATCGCAGCTGCTCCAGCCGCGAGATGAGCAGCTTGCCGTCGACGTCGGACACGTCAAGGCGCATGGTCCAGCGCAGTGTCTTGGGCTCGCCGCCGACGTTGTCGGTGATCGACGTCGCCACCACCATCACGGTGTCGGTGCGCCGCACCAACTCACCGAGCCCGGGCGGCGGGCCCGGCTCGGGTGCGGGGCTGCCGTCGGGCCGGTTCCGCGGCGGGTGGTAAATCGACTCGATCGCGACCGAGTCGACCTGGCCCCTTGTCCGCGACTGCAGCGTCTCGACGACCTTCTTGTACGGCTCGAGCGCCGCCTCGAACTCCGTGTTGAGCTCGCCGACCGTGCCATCGTGCAGTTTCTGCAGGCTGGCGTCGATGTCGTCCTTGTTCATGTTGATCAGCACGGTGGTCCAGTCCGCGGCGGTCTTGAGCACCTCGGTCTGGTAGCGCCGTTCGGCGGCGTCGGCACGGTGGTCCGACCAGATGATCAACCCCAGCACGATCGCGGCCACCGACAGCAGCCCGAGCGCGGCCGAGGCCACCCCGAAGGCCGAGAAGACGCGGCCGTCGGCTTCGACGGCGCCGTCGTCGGCGCGCTGGTCGTCGGGCATGGCCGTGAGGGTACCGAAGCAGTTCTGGCAGTCTGGTGGGGTGACCGTTGAAGCACTTCGTTCCGGCATCGACCTGAGCTACGTCGACGAGAAGACCCGCCCGCAAGACGACCTGTTCGGCCATGTGAACGGCCGCTGGTTGGCCGAGTACAAGATTCCGCCCGACCGCGCCACCGACGGCGCGTTCCGGTCGCTGCACGACCGCGCCGAGGAGCAGATCCGCGACCTGATCACCGAAGCCGCCGCGGCCAATGCCGAGAAGGGCACCGACCTGCAGCGCATCGGCGATCTGTATGCCAGTTTCATGGATGAGGCCACTGTCGAGCGCAAAGGCGTCGCCCCCCTGCTCGAGGAACTGGCCCTGATCGATGCGGCCGACACCACCGACGAGTTGGCCGCGGTGCTCGGCGGGCTGCAGCGCACCGGCGTCGGCGGCGGGGCCGGCGCCTACATCGACACCGACTCCAAGAACTCCAGCCGCTATCTGCTGCATCTCTCCCAGTCGGGGCTGGGGCTGCCCGACGAGTCGTACTACCGCGACGAGCAGCACGCCGACATCCTGACCGCCTATCCCCGCCACATCGCGAAGATGTTCGGGCTCGTCTACGGCGAGGAGCCGCAGCCCGGCGAGTGGCAGGCCACCGCGGAACGGATCGTGGCGCTGGAGGCCAAACTGGCGTCGGCGCACTGGGACGTGGTCAAGCGCCGCGACGCCGACCTGACCTACAACCTGCGCAAGTTCGCCGACCTGCCCGACGAGGCGCCAGGCTTCGACTGGGCCGGCTGGGTCACCGCTTTGGGTACGACCCCGGAGGTGGCCGCGGAACTCGTTGTGCGGCAACCGGATTACCTGAGTGCGTTTGCTGCGCTGTGGTCCAGCGAGGATCTCGAGGACTGGAAGCGCTGGGCACGCTGGCGGCTGATCCACGCCAGGGCGTTCCTGCTGACCGACGCGATCGTCGCCGAGGATTTCGACTTCTACGGCCGCACCCTCAGCGGCACCGAGGCGATCAGGGAGCGGTGGAAGCGCGGGGTCTCGGTGGTGGAAAACCTGATGGGCGACGCGCTCGGAAAGCTCTACGTCGAGCGGTATTTCCCGCCAGAGGCCAAGGCGCGGATGGACGGGTTGGTGGCCAACCTGCGCGAGGCCTACCGGGTCAGCATCAACCAGTTGGAGTGGATGACGCCGCAGACACGGCAGCGCGCGCTGGCCAAGCTGGACAAGTTCACCGCCAAGATCGGCTATCCCGCGAAGTGGCGGGACTATTCGAAGCTGGTCATCGAGCGCGACGATCTGTACGGCAACTACCGCCGCGGCGCCGCGGTGTCGTCCGAGCGTGAGCTGGCCAAGCTCGGCGGGCCGGTCGACCGCGACGAGTGGTTCATGACGCCGCAGACGGTCAACGCCTACTACAACCCCGGCATGAACGAAATCGTCTTCCCGGCAGCGATTCTGCAGCCGCCGTTCTTCGACGCCGAAGCCGACGACGCCGCCAACTACGGCGGCATCGGCGCGGTGATCGGCCACGAGATCGGCCACGGGTTCGACGACCAGGGTGCCAAGTACGACGGCGACGGCAACCTGGTCGACTGGTGGACCGACGAGGACCGTGCCGAATTCGGCGCCCGCACCAAGGCGCTCATCGAGCAGTACGACGCGTACGTGCCACGCGCCCTGAGCAATGGCCACCACGTAAACGGCGCCTTCACCGTCGGCGAGAACATCGGCGACCTCGGCGGGCTGTCCATTGCGCTGCTGGCCTATCAGCTGTCGCTGAAGGGCAAGCCCGCGCCGGTGATCGACGGGCTGACGGGCGTGCAGCGCGTGTTCTTCGGCTGGGCGCAGGTGTGGCGCACGAAATCGCGTGAGGCCGAGGCGATCCGCAGGCTCGCGATCGACCCGCACTCGCCGCCCGAGTTCCGCTGCAACGGTGTGATCCGCAACATCGACGCGTTCTACGAGGCGTTCGACGTGCGCGAGGACGACGCGCTGTATTTGGAGCCGCAGCGGCGGGTCAGGATCTGGAACTGACGTCGAGCTTGCCCTCCCCCGCCTGGTAGAACGGGCGCGTCGTCAAGACGTAGATGCCGAACACCGCCAGCGGCGCCACCAGTGGCAGCCACGGCACCTCGAACGGGAACGACGCGGCGAGCACACCGACGAAGGTGAACCCAAGCGCGGCAAGCAAGGCCGACGACGACGCACCGAGCGAGCGGACCGAACCGGTCTCGGTGTAGCGCAGCACCAGATAGCACGCCGCCGACAGACCCGCCAGCCCGGCCAGCATCGGCGGTGCATCACCGACGGCCACGGCGGTGGCGGCCGCCAGCACCGCCACCGTCGCCGCCAGGCGGAACGCGATGCCCACCACGACCGCGAACGCACCGAGCATCGCCGCGGCCAATGCCAGTCCCTGCGTTTGCAATCCAGCCGCGGCCGCCATCATCAACCCGAACGCGGTCGAGGCCAGGTGGAAGGTCGCCAACGTCCGCGACATCACCGACATCACCGCCGTGTCCTCAGCGGCCGCCGACGCTCGGGGATCAACCGCATCGCCTCGTCGAGGGTGTGCTCCGACGGCCAGGACACGATGTCGACCCCGATCGTGCCCATGTCGCGGTACATGAACGCCCTTTGCATGGACCACATGCGGGTGAACAACGGATCCTTGTCCGCGGCGAACGGCGCGCCCTCCAGAACGTCCACGGCGACGACGGTGTGGCCGCGCTTGCGCAGATCGATCAGCGACAGCGCGAATTCGGTGTCGAGCATCGTCGAGAACGCCACGACGATGGCGCCGGGCGGCAGCGCAGCCCGTGGTGCCAATGTGCCTGTGCTGGTTTCGAATCCGGAGCCGGCGCCGAGAACGGTGTCGAGTACGCGGTAGAACTGCCGTCGCCCGATGTCGGCGCCGAGCCAGCGGGGCCGGCCGTCGCCGAGCGTGACGACCCCGGCGCGGTCTCCGCTGCGCAGCGCGCTCTGCACCACTTGCACGGCGCCGCGCAGCGCACGCTCGGTCGCCACCGTCGCCGGGCCAGGTGGCTGCGGGTAGGTGTCGACAAGCACGACCACGTCGGCGGCGCGGTCGGTCAGCCGCTGAGTGATGTGCAGGCTGCCGCGGCGTGCGCTCACCGACCAGTTGATCGTGCGGAGTTGATCGCCGGGGATGTAGGGCCGGATGTCGGCGTACTCGACTCCCGGGCCGATGTGGCGGGTCAGGTGCGTGCCAAGCCGGTCGAGCAGCTCGGTCTTCGGGATCGGTGTGGATTGCGGTGGCGCCAAAGGAAATACGAAGATGTCGGCGGCGTCGACGGTCGCCGTTCCCGCCAGCAGGCCGCCGGGTGCGACGACCGCAACATGCACGCGGATCGGGTAGCGACCCCACCGTTCGGCGCCTCCGGTGACGGTGTAGCGGCCGTCGGCGCGCGCGGCGTCGAGTTGCATGCCGGGCACACCGGTGACGGTCAGTGTGACGGAGACGTCGGTGGGCTCGGCGCTCGCCCACACGCTCACCTGGGTCTGCTCACCCTCGAAGCAGCGCTGCAGCCCCGGTTCGGCGTGTACGAACACCTTGGGTACCGTCCGCTGCCAGCTGATCGAGCACAGCACGCCGAGCAGCGGCGCGACGAATGCGATCAGCTGCCAGCGTGAGCCGACCAGCGCGACGACAAGCACCACACCCGCGCACGTCGCCACTGCCCGCGCCAACGGCGATGCGCGCCAACGCAATTGCGGCTCGGTTCGGCGGGTGTCGATCATGGCTTGGCCCGCGGCACCGGCAGCCGTCGCAGCAGCTCCTCGACGATGTCGGCGCCGTGCACGCGACGCACCCACATCTCCGGCTTCAGACTGATCCGGTGCGCCATGGTCGGCACGGCAAGCGATTTCACGTCCTCGGGGATCACGTAGTCGCGGCCCAGCAGCAGCGCGCGGGCCCGGGCGTGCTGAACGAGGTCGAGCTCGGCACGCGGGCTGGCGCCGACGGCCACCTGTGGGTGCTGGCGCGTCGCGTTGGCCAGCGCCACGACGTAGGCCAGCACGTCGTCGTGCACCGACACCTGTTCCACCGATTCGCGCATCGCAATCAAATCGTGGGCGTCGACGACCTGGTTCACCCGCGGCTCAACGGATCCGCGCTGGAGACGACGCCGCAGCATCGACGCCTCCTCCTGCTCGGACAGGTAGCGCAGTTCCAGCCTGATCGCGAAGCGATCCAGCTGGGCCTCGGGCAGCGGGTAGGTGCCCTCGTACTCGATCGGGTTGTCGGTGGCGAGCACGATGAACGGGGCGGGCAGTCGGTGGGTGACGCCGTCGATGCTCACCTGGCCCTCGGCCATGGCCTCGAGCAGCGCCGCCTGTGTCTTAGGCGGCGTGCGGTTGATCTCGTCGGCCAGCAGCAGGTTGGTGAAGATCGGGCCCTGCCGGAATTCAAAACGGCCGGACTGCATGTCGTAGACCGTCGAGCCGAGCAGGTCAGCGGGCAGCAGGTCCGGCGTGAACTGCACGCGGGTGAACTCCAGGCCGAGCGCCGAGGCGAACGAGCGCGCGATCAGCGTCTTACCCAACCCGGGCAGGTCCTCGATCAGCACGTGGCCGCGCGCCAGCACCGAGGTCAGGATCAGCGTCAGCGCCCACCGCTTGCCGACCACCACCTTCTGGATCTCGTCGAGCACGGCTTCGCAGTTGGCGGTGGTGGTGGCCGCCGGCAGCGTCGGTCCCGTCATACCTGCTCCAACCGTCGAAGGATTTCGGCGAGCGCCACCCGGCCCGGACCGGGCACGTCTTTGTCTGTGCGCGCGACGTTTTCGGGATCCACCCACGCCCACAGTTCGTCGCCAAACAGCATGCGCCCGGTGGCGCGGTACCCGTCAGGGTTCTTGTTCTGCTTCTGCCCGGTCGCGATGCCGAACTGCCGCGCGAGCATCGGGCGCAGGTGTCGATCCCAGTCGGCGCGGGTGGACTCCGACCACGAGATCAGCGTCTCGGTGCGAGACAGCCAGCGCCGCAACGACTCCTCGGCGCTGTTGGTGCTGTGTTCGGGCGGCTCGGGTATGTTCACCGAGCTCAGATACCAGCGCAGTGCGAGCAGCGACGCGGCCACGGCGATGCCGGCCATCACCAACACGCGTCTGCGGTCGGGCATCATCATCGCCAGCAGCTGCACCCCGATCACCAGGCACAGCCCCGCCGCGACAAGCTTTCTCATGGTCATGCCATGCTCCGGAGTTCGGCGAGCACGAGCCGCAGAATCTGCACCGCGCTTTCGCGATGTGCCTCGGTCATCACGTGCGCGCTGAACCGCGCCTCTTCGAACAACTCGACGAGCTGTGTCGCGCTGTCGGCGCGCAGCGCGTGATGTTCGACCGCGCGGGCAAGCACCTCCGACGGCGTATCCGATTCGCGCGGAACGACATCGGGTGAATTCGCCAGCTCGCGCTCCATCGCCGCGTAGCACGCGATGATGGCCTCGCGCGGTTCACGGCTCAGGTCTCCGGCCTCCGCGAGGCCGACCTCGGCGGCCCGCGCGAGCGGATCGGGGCCGCCCTGCGGGGTCGGGGGTCGGTAGTCGTCGAGCGGCGCCGTGGGCACCGGCCTGCGTCGCCTGCTCCCGGCGATCGCGGCGGTGACGAAGGCCAGCATCGTCAGCAGCACCGTCGCACCGGCGAGGATCGAGAACATGTTCGACGACGGCTGCGGTTGGCCGGGCTCGCGGCCCGACGGCTGCGGCGCGCCCGGGGTGGGCGTGGCGGAATCCGGCGGCGGCGACTCGAGCCCTGTCGGTGTGTTCAACCGCGCCAGAAGGGCCACCAGCAGCAGCCACGCCAGCACCACCGCGACCGCGATGAGCACCATCCGCCATGTCAGCGGGCGCGACTGCCCGGGTATCGAGCGGCGGGGTTCACCCGAACCGGACGGTACGGGTCCGCTGCGCGCCTGGGTGACGATCGCGATCGCGATGATCGCCAGCGACACGATCAGCATCGCGGCGACGACGAACAGGCTGCCGCAGCCGCTGGTCGGCCTGTCTTGCGGGGGCGGCTGCGCGCCAGGAATGTAGCCGTGCAGCGCGGCGGCGGCCACGATCAAGAGCACGATCACGGCGACGACGCGCGGCCGATGGGCCATAGCCCATCCTGGTCGCGGTCAGGTCACGGCCGCAACTAAATCTGCCAGTCCTGGGCGCCGTCGTTCTGGGTGTAGGTGCCCTTCGAGTTCTTGACGACGACGGGATCGCCGCTGCCGAAGTTGTCGTAGAACCACTTCGCATTGGCCGGGCTGAGGTTGATGCAGCCGTGGCTGACGTTGCGCTTGCCCTGGTCACCCACCGACCACGGGGCGCTGTGCACGAAGATGCCGCTGTTGTCGATGCGGACGGCGTTCTGCACCTTCAGCTTGTAGCCCTCGGGCGAGTCGTTCGGCACGCCGTAGGTGGCGGAATCCATCACGATGTCGGCGAACTTCTCCAGCACGTAGTAGGTGCCGTTCTTGGTTTCGTGCTTGCCGTCGGGCTTGCCCATCGACACCGGGAACGTCTTTTCGACCTCGCCGTTGCGGGTGATGGTCATCTGGTGGGTCTTGTCGTCGATGGTGGCGATCAGCTCCTCACCGACGCGGAAGCTGGACTTGGTGCCGCCCGCGTCGATGTTGACGACGGTGTCCTTGGGCCAGAACTCCAGCGGCCGCCACCGCACCTGGGTGTCGCTCATCCAATAGAACTTGCCGGCCACCGGCGGCTCCGACGAGATGTGGATGGCCTGCTCGGCCAGAGGGCGATTGGCGATGGGCCGTTGGAAGTTGATGACGATCGGCTTGGCGACGCCGACTACAGCGCCGTTGACCGGGTTGAACGACGGCGGCAGGAACACCGGTTCGCCGGTGTAGGGCGTCGGGTTCTGACCCGCCGGGGTGCCTTCCGGAATGGTCGTCGGCTGCGCGGCGCCCAGGGGGTCGGTCGCAGGCGGCGCGAACGGATCGGCAGGCGGCGGCGGAGCGAGCGGGTTAACCGGTGGAGCGGCCGGGTCGGCAGGCGGCGGCACCGCCAGCGGATCGACCGGCGGAGGCGGAACCGCTGGGCCTGGCGGCGGGGCGACGGCCGCGGCGGGGTCGACGGGCGCTTCCGGAGCGGGCGCCTCTGCCGCGGGCACCGGGCCGGGTAGCGGACCGATCGGTGCCGGGCCCGGGTCTCCCTCCGGATCCGCCGACGCCAGTGGGCCGTTGAACGCCAAGCCACCGATGATCGTCACCGCAATGGTCGCGGTGACCAGCCTCCGCATCTTGCGCTGCGGCATGCGACACCTCCAGTCAAAGCTTCGTCCAGTCTCGCACAGCGCAGTGGCCGGCTAACGGCTTTGAAACCGCTTAGAGCCCGGACGCCCGTCAGGCCTGAGGCCCTGAGCTGCAGTGTTCATCGTCAGCGGAGGTGCGATGTTACTTCCTGCTGGTTACCTGGAGGAAGTGCGAACAGGCCGCGACCCGCCATTACGCCGCACAGGGCAACGACCATCAACGCCGTGGACGCGCCGACCATTCCGGCCAGGCCGGCATGTTCATACAGCAGCCCCCCGATCAGCGAACCGGCCATGATGCCGACCTGAAACGCCGTCACGTAGAGACCGGACGCACCGTCGGGGTCGTCGGCGGCGGTGCGCATCGCTGCCGACTGAAGCATCGGCGGCAGCGCTGTCGACGCCGCTCCCCACAGCACGACCGCCGCCGCGCCGAGCGCGATCGTCACGGCGTCGGGTTGCTCGCCCCAGGCCAGTGCTGTCAGCACCGCGAACACGACGGCCAACACGGTCAGGCAGCCGATGACCGAGGCGTTGGGCCTGCGGTCCAGCGGGCGCGCCATCGCCGCCATGCCGAGCAGGCCTGCGATTCCGAAGCCGGCCAGCAGCCACGCCAGGTCCGGGCCACGCACGCCGACCACGTCGCGGATGATCACGACGATGAAGGTGTAGGAGACGAAGTGGCCGGTGACGCCGACGAGCGTCAGCGCGCTGATCGTCACCAGTCTGCTGTTGCGGTGGTGCCGTCGACGACGGCCTGCGGTGTCGGTGTCGGCCGGCGGCAAATCCATCGGCGGCAGTGTCAGCCGGGCCGCCACGGTGACGACCACCGCCGCGACCGTGACGGCGACGACGGCCTGCCGCCAGCCCCACAGCTGACTCATCGCCGCGGTCAACGGGTTTCCGACCACGAGGGCCAGCGCCGTGCCGAGATAGACCGCGGTGGTGGCGCGGCCGGTGTGCGACGCGGGCACCAGCCGCGCGCCGATGGGGGCGATCACCGACCACATCAGCCCGTGCGTCACCGCACACAGCACGCGGCCACCTGCCAGCACCGCGAAGTTCGGCGCCATCGCCGAAATCAGCTGTGACACAACCAAACAGGCCAATGTGAGCAGCAATGCGCGGCGGCGCGGCCAGTGCGCGGTGAGCCGCACCAACGGCACCGTCGTCGCCGCCGCGACCAGCGCATAGGCGGCCAGCAGGGTGCCGACCATGGCCTCGCTGACCCGCAGGTCGGCCGCGATGTCGGGCAGCGCGCCCACCGGGACCATCTCCGCGGTGACGTAGACGAACGCGGCCGCCGCCAACACCGCCAGCTGTAGGGCGATGCGCGGCGTCCATGCCCGGCCGGGCACTATGGCGATGTCGGCGGTCATAACCTGGGTACATCACGGTATCGGTGATGACCCGCACACAAGGAAAGGCTCGCGATGGTTGCAGTCCCCGAAGGATACGAATCGCTGCTGGAGCGCCCGAACTTCGGTCATCTCGCCACGGTGAGACCCGACGGCACCCCTCAGGTGAACCCGATGTGGTTCGACTGGGACGGTGAACGGCTGCGGTTCACGCACACCACCAAGCGGCAGAAGTACCGCAATTTCGAGGCCAACCCGAACGTGGCGATGTCGATCATCGACCCGGACAACCCCTACCGCTACCTCGAGGTCCGCGGCGTGGTCGAGGAGATCGTGCCCGACCCGACCGGTGAGTTCTACCTGAAGCTCAACGACCGCTACAGCGGCCCGCTGACCGAACCGCCACCCGACAAGGCCGACCGCGTGATCATCGTCGTGCGCCCGACCGGGTTCACGAAACAGTGATCGTCGCATTCAGTGTGAGCCCGTCCGGCGGCGACGAATCCGGCAGCGTCGGCGCCGCGGTGGCCGAGGCCGTGCGGGTGGTCCGCGAGTCCGGGCTGCCGAACGAGACCAACGCCATGTTCACCAACATCGAGGGCGAGTGGGACGAGGTGATGGCCGTCGTCAAACGGGCCGTCGACGCCGTGGCGGCCGTCTCGCCGCGGGTCAGCCTGGTGCTCAAGGCCGACATCCGGCCCGGCTACACCGGGCAGCTCAAGGCCAAGGTCGAGCGGATCGAACGGGAACTCGGGTAGGCGCGGCTAGGGCCGCGGCGGCTGAGACCAAAAGTCATGCCAAGGCGAGGAACAGCTTCTCCAGTTCCGCCTCAGTCATCGGGTTGTCCGCACCCGCCTGATCGCCGGCCACGCACTCCCGTAACCCCGTAGCGACAATCTTGAAGCCGGCACGGTCGAGTGCGCGGGACACCGCAGCGAGCTGCGTGACGACGTCCTTGCATTCGCGTCCCTGCTCGATCATCGAAATCACTCCGGCAAGTTGGCCCTGAGCGCGCCGAAGGCGGTTGAGAACCGCATCGATGGCTTCCTGGTCTCCGACCACTGTCGTTTCCTTCCTGATCAATTGCACGCCATCGTACCCCCCGGGGTATAGGTCTTCTCCGGACCGACATTGCGAGGCAGATACCCCCGGGGGTACAGTACAAGTATACCTCCGGGGGTATCTGAGGGAGATGCCCTGGCCAGCGGATAAGGAGCCGAGATGATTCTCGAGCAGTACTACATCGAGTGCCTTTCGCATGCGTCGTATCTGATCGGCGATGAGACCACTGGACGCGCGGTCGTGGTTGATCCCCGTCGCGACATCACCGAATACCTCCTCGACGCGCGCAAGTACGGCCTGACGATCGAAGGGGTCATCAACACCCACTTTCACGCGGACTTCGTCTCCGGCCACCTGGAACTGGTCGACGCCACCGGCGCCTGGATCGGATTCGGCGAGGCCGCCGAGACGGACTACCCGATCCGCAGGCTCGCCGACGGTGAGCACCTGCCCCTCGGCCTGGTCGACCTCGAGATCATGTCCACCCCGGGCCACACCTGGGAATCCATCAGCGTGCTGGTTCGTGAGCAGCCCGACGCTGAACCGGTGGCCGTGCTGACCGGCGACTCCTTGTTCATCGGGGATGTCGGCCGCCCAGACCTCGTCAACATCGGCGAGAGCTCGACCACTGATCTCGCCAGGGCGATGTTCCACACGATCCACGACAAGTTGATGACGTTGCCGGACACCGTGAAGGTCATGCCCGCGCACGGCGCCGGATCGTCCTGCGGCAAGAACCTTTCGACGGAACTGACGTCCACCATCGGCGCGCAGCGGTCGAGTAACCCGTCGGTTCAGCCGATGAGCGAAGACGCCTTCGTCGAAATGATCACCAGCGGGCAGCCCGCCGCGCCGGCCTACTTCTCGTCCGACGCTGCGATGAACAAGCGGGTGCACCCACTGCTGCGCGAAGACCGCGCCGTGCCCGAGATGACACCGGGGCAGATCCGCGCCGCCCTCCAGGCCGGTGTAGCCGTGATCGACGCACGGACCGTGAACGATTTCGCTGCCTGCCACTTGCGTGGATCGGTCAATGTGGGCTTCGACGGCCGGTTTGCCGAAACCAGCGGCATGGTCGCCGATATCGGCGAGCAGATCGCCCTGATCACCTACCCCGGGGAGGAGCAGGCGGCCGCACTCCGGCTGGCGAGAATCGGCTCGGACAACGCCGTCGGATACCTGAACGTCGGCGACGACGGGCGGTTCCCTGTGGAACTGGCCGATCTCGTGCAGACCGCACCTCGCACGACGGTGCCCGAATTGGAGAAGCAGCTGAGCGAGGATGCGGTGGCACTCATCGACGTTCGCAATCCGGGCGAACGCGAAAGCGGCGTCATTCCCGCCGCGATGCACATCCCGCTCGCGCAGTTGCGGGCGCGGATGAGCGAGGTCCCCACCGACAAGCCGATCGTCGTCCACTGCGCGGGCGGATGGCGATCCAGCGTGGCCGCATCGTTGTTGCGTGTCAACGGCTTTACGCAGGTATCCGATCTGATCGGCGGCTACCACGCCTGGGCCGATGCCCACGCCGCAGTATGACCGGGAAAACGGCGACGAGAAGCCGCGGGTTCTGGAATCGTCACAGGGGGAGAAAACGCATGGACGTCTCGATCATCGAAACATCCGGTCTCGGCGACCGCAGCTATCTCATTTCCCGCGACGGCATCGCCGTCGTGATCGACCCGCAACGCGACATCGACCGGGTGCTGACACTGGCCGAGAGCCGGGCAGCCCGGATCACCCACGTGCTCGAGACGCACCTGCACAACGACTACGTCAGTGGCGGACTGGAGCTCTCGCGCACCGTCGGCGCCGACTACGTGGTGCCCGCCGGCGACGACGTCGGCTATCCCCGGCGCGCGGCAGTAGACGGTGATGTCATCGACGCCGGGCCGATGAGGTTGGAGGTGCTGCACACCCCCGGCCACACCCCCCACCACGTCAGCTATGTGCTGCGCGACGATGCCGGCGCAATTCACGGCGTCTTCACCGGCGGCTCAATGCTGTTCGGCACGACTGGACGCACCGACCTGATTTCGGCGCAGGACACCGAAGCACTGACGCACGCGCAGTTCCACTCGGTCCGCATGCTCGCAGACCGTCTTCCCCCTGAGACGCCCGTCTATCCAACCCACGGGTTCGGCAGCTTCTGCTCCGCCACACCGGCTTCCGGCGACGCGTCCACGATTGGCGAACAGCGACGTTCGAACCCGGCACTGACCAAGGACGAGCAGAGCTTTGTCGACGAACTGCTGGCCGGGCTGTCGGCTTACCCCGCCTACTACGCACACATGGGGGTGATCAATCGCGAGGGGCCGGCACCGGTGGACCTGACGCCACCGGAACCGGTCGATCCCGACGAACTGCGGCGCCGGATCGAAGCCGGTGAATGGGTGGTCGATTTGCGGAACCGGACGGCATTCGCCGCAGGGCATTTGCGCGGCACGTTGGGTTTCGAGCTGTCCGATTCGTTCGTCGCCTACTTCGGCTGGCTCTACCCCTGGGGCGCACCGTTGACGCTGATCGGTGACTCACCGGAGCAGATAGCCGACGGCAGACGGGAGTTGGTGCGGATCGGGGTTGATCGGCTGATCGGTGCGGCCAGCGGAGACATCGACGATATGCGCGCCGGGTCCCCCCTGGGCAGTTACCCGACCGCCGACTTCGCTCGCCTGGCCGAGCAGCGCAAGACGGCGACGGTTGCGGTGCTCGACGTGCGTCAACGCAAGGAATACGACGAGGCCCACATTCCAGAAGCCGCCAACATCCCACTGCATGAGTTGCCTGCGCGGCTCGCCGACGTGCCTGCAGGCCCAATCTGGGTGCATTGCGGGTCGGGTTACCGGGCTTCGATCGCCGCCTCGTTCCTCGACCGCGCGGGACATGACGTCGTGTTGATCGACGACCTC
This sequence comes from Mycolicibacterium agri, assembly GCF_002553505.1. Taxonomy (GTDB): domain Bacteria; phylum Actinomycetota; class Actinomycetes; order Mycobacteriales; family Mycobacteriaceae; genus Mycobacterium; species Mycobacterium agri. The sequence goes on from NZ_PDCP01000017.1 coordinate 41,312, forward strand.
TTCGACCAGGCGAGGAAACTGGGCATCACGTCGAGTCGTTAAGACCGGACCAGGCGCGCGATCGCCGCAGACGCCTCGGCCAGCTTGGCGTCGGCGTCCTCGCCGCCCTGGGCGACGGCCTGGCTCACGCAGTGGCCGAGATGCTCGTCGAGCAGATTGAGCGCCACCGACTGCAATGCGCTGTTCACGGCGCTGATCTGGGTGAGGACGTCGATGCAGTATTTGTCCTCGTCGATCATCTTGGCGATGCCACGAACCTGCCCCTCGATGCGGCGCAGCCGTTTCGCATAGTTGTCCTTGTTGGACGTGTAGCCGTGTGAGGCGGTCATAACGCCAGTCTACGGTACCCCGAGGGGGTATGCATATTGGTTTGTCCCGCGCCAAACCACGAGGGCATACTGACACCCATGCCCTCAGATTCCGGTTCCATCGACATCAAACCCCGCAGCCGCGACGTCACCGACGGCCTCGAGAAGGCCGCCGCCAGGGGAATGCTCCGGGCGGTAGGCATGGAGGACGACGACTTCGCCAAACCACAGATCGGCGTGGGGTCGTCGTGGAACGAGATCACGCCGTGCAACCTGTCGCTGGACCGGCTGGCCAAGGCCGTCAAGGACGGTGTGCACTCCGCCGGTGGCTATCCGATGGAGTTCGGCACCATCTCGGTCTCCGACGGCATCTCCATGGGCCATGAAGGCATGCACTTCTCGCTGGTGAGCCGTGAGATCATCGCCGACAGCGTGGAGACCGTCATGCAGGCCGAGCGCCTCGACGGGTCGGTGCTGCTGGCCGGCTGCGACAAGTCGCTGCCCGGCATGTTGATGGCCGCCGCCCGGCTCGACCTCGCCAGCGTGTTCCTCTACGCCGGCTCGATCCTGCCCGGCAAGGCCAAGCTGTCCGACGGCTCCGAGATGGACGTCACGATCATCGACGCGTTCGAGGCGGTCGGCGCCTGTGCGCGCGGCCTGATGTCGCGTGAGGACGTCGACGCGATCGAACGCGCGATCTGCCCCGGCGAGGGCGCCTGCGGCGGCATGTACACCGCCAACACCATGGCGTCGGCGGCCGAGGCACTGGGCATGTCGCTGCCCGGGAGCGCGGCGCCGCCTGCGACCGATCGGCGCCGCGACGGGTTCGCCCGCCGCAGCGGCCAAGCCGTCGTCGAGCTGCTGCGCCGCGGCATCACCACCCGCGACATCCTCACCAAAGAGGCGTTCGAGAACGCGATCTCGGTGGTGATGGCGTTCGGCGGCTCCACCAACGCGGTGCTGCATCTGCTGGCCATCGCGCACGAAGCCAACGTCAAGCTGACCCTCGACGACTTCACCCGCATCGGCCAGAAGGTGCCTCACCTGGCGGACGTGAAGCCGTTCGGCAAGCACGTGATGTTCGACGTCGACCACATCGGCGGTGTGCCCGTTGTGATGAAGGCGCTGCTGGATGCCGGGCTGCTGCACGGTGATTGCCTCACCGTGACCGGAGAGACGATGGCGCAGAACCTGGCCCACATCGCGCCGCCGGATCCCGACGGCAAGGTGTTGCGGGCGCTGAACAACCCGATCCACCCGACCGGCGGCATCACGATCCTGCACGGCTCGTTGGCCCCGGAGGGCGCCGTGGTGAAGTCGGCAGGCTTCGACAACGACGTGTTCGAAGGCACCGCAAGGGTTTTCGAGCGGGAACGGGCCGCGCTGGATGCTCTCGAGGACGGCACGATCACCAAGGGCGATGTCGTCGTCATCCGCTACGAAGGCCCCAAGGGTGGGCCGGGCATGCGCGAGATGCTCGCCATCACCGGCGCGATCAAGGGCGCCGGGCTCGGCAAGGACGTCCTGCTGATGACCGACGGCCGATTCTCCGGGGGCACCACCGGGCTGTGCGTCGGCCACATCGCACCCGAGGCCGTCGACGGCGGACCGATCGCGTTCGTGCGCGACGGTGACCGCGTGCGCCTCGATGTCGCCAAGGGCACCCTCGACGTGCTCGTCGACCCGGACGAATTCGAAGCCCGCAAAGAGGGTTTCGAGCCGTTGCCGCCCGTGTACAAGACCGGCGTGCTGTCGAAGTACACCAAGCTCGTCGGCTCGGCGGCCATCGGGGCGGTCTGCACCTAGGTCCGACCGAAGGGCCAGAGTCGGCGGCTAGGTCACCATCCTGTCGATGCGCCGCAGGGCGATCGCCAACACCGGCAGGTAAGCCGGCGCCCACCACGGCGCCGACATGCTCGCCCGGCAACCCGTGCCGTCGGGTTCGACGGCGTGCGCGGTCGCGGGCACCCCGGCCACCGACCACGCCCACCGCCGTCCCGGCTCGAACTCGGTGATCGTGAACGGCAGCGGAACGCCGACGGGCGTGATGACCCGTCCCGTCGCACCGAGGTGGAGCGCGTCGCCGTCCACCTCACCTCCCGCGACCGTCGGTCCCCACCGCGGCCAGGCCTCGGTGTCGACGAGGACCTGCCACACGGCGTCGGCGGGCGCTTCGATGTGTCTGCTGACGGTGAGCATGGCGGTGGGGTACCCGCTTGCGCTCAGCGGCTATGCCGGTGCCGCCTCCACGGAGTCGATGTCGGCTTCACCGCGGATCAAGGCGTCGACCTCGGCACGCTGTTTCGGACCCCACGTCTCCTTGGTCGCCAGCACGCCGACGAGGCCGACGAGTCCGACCGCGACGTAGAACAGCGCCGGTCCGATCCAGTCGAACGAATCGGCGAGCAGCACGGCGAGGAACGGCGCGAAGCCGGCGATCGACGCCGCGACCTGGTAGCCGATCGAGGCGCCCGAGGTCCGCGTCCTGGTGTTGAACAATTCGGCGAACCACGCGGCCTGCGTGCCGGTGAGCACGGCGTGGATGATGCCGATGCCGATGATGAACAGCAGCACGATCAGGAACGGCTGACCGGTGTTGGCCATCAGATACATCGGGATGCCGAACGCCACTGCCAACAGACACCCGGCCAGATACACGCGCCTGCGGCCGACGTAGTCGGTGAGGCGTCCGGCGTACAGCGTGGTGCCGACCGCGATGACGCTGGCGATGACCACTGCGGCCAGCGCGATGGTGCGGTCGTCCGGATTCCGCTTGGTGATGTAGGACAGCAGGTACGTGGCGGTGAGGTAGTAGGCGCAGGACTCGACGACGCGCAGCGCAATGATGCGCAGGATGTTGCGCCAGTCCTCCCGGATAACGGTCAGGAACGGGTTGCGCACCACCTTGCCTTCGGCCTTGACCATCTCGAACTCCGGCGACTCGGCGAGCCGCAGGCGCACATACAGGCCGACGATGATCAGAATTGCGCTGGCCAAAAACGGGATGCGCCAAGACCAGTCGCTGTCCAGCGGCGCCGCGGACAGAAACGCGATGTTGGCCAGCGCGATGCCGAGCGGGTTACCCGCCTGCGGGATGGCCGCGAACCGGCCACGTTGGCGCCATGGCGCGTGTTCGAACGCCATCAGCACCGCACCGCCCCACTCGGCCCCGAACGCCAAGCCCTGGATCATGCGAATGGCCACGAGCAGGGTCGGCGCCAACACGCCGACCTGTGCGTAGGTGGGCAGCAGACCGATCGAGAACGTCGCGATGCCCATCACGAGCAGCGCACCGACCAGAACCGGCTTGCGGCCGAACCGGTCGGCCAGGAATCCGCCGACGCTGCCGCCGATGGGGCGCATCAAGAACCCGACACCCAAGGTCGCGAACGACAGCAGCGTGCCGACGACCGGATCGGATTCCGGGAAGAACGCGTTGCCGAAGTACAGCGCGGAAGCGGTGCCGTAGGCGACGAAGTCGTAGTTCTCGACGCAGGTTCCTGCGGCCGCGCCCAGTGCGGTTCGAAGCTTTCCGGGCGAGCCGTGTTCAGCCTGCCGCCTCTCGTCCATGGCGGTGCTCATCGTGTTATCTCCTTTGACATTTCCTCACCCAGCTGCTGAGCCGCGTTGCGTTCGAGCTCATGCAGTTTGCGGACGCGCCGCACTGTGTCGGCGTCGTCGTCGAAGCGCGCGTTCAGGAACGCCTCGATGACCTCGGCCGCTATCGCCGGCCCAATGACCCACGCGCCCATGGCGACTGCGTTCGCGTCGTCGTGTTCGACGCTCTGGTGCGCGGAGTACACGTCGTGCGCGAGCGCGCATCGGATGCCGGGAATCTTGTTGGCCGCCATCACCGCGCCCTGACCGGTTCCGCAGACCAGCACGGCTTTGTCGGCTTCACCGCGGACGACGAGTTTGCAGGTGTCCCAGGTGATGTCGGGGAAATCGACCGGGGCGTCGCTTTGCGTACCCGTATCGATGACCTCATGACCGAGACGCTCGAGCGCTCCGCGGACGTGCGCCTTGAGCGAATAACCCGCGTGGTCGTTGCCCAGTGCGATTCTCATCGCGTTCCTTCCGGTAGTTCGTTGCGGTAGGGGATGGAGTCGATGGCGCCCGCCCGTGTCACGGCGAGACCTGCTGCCTGGACTGCGGTTTCGATGGCACCGATGATGTCGTCGCGCCGGGCGGCCAGATGCGCCGCTACATAGCCGATGAACGTGTCGCCCGCGGCGGTGGTGTCCACCGCATGCACGTCGGCTGCCGCGACGTGCTCGACCCGACCCCGGTGTGTCACCGAAGCGCCCTCGGCTCCCGCCGTGCAGATCACCGTCGCCTCGGCCTGTCGAGCCAGGCCCGCGATGTCGTCGCCGAGTTGGGCGAGTTCGTGCTCGTTGACGATCAGTAGGTCCACGTCGTCGAACAGCCCGCACACCGACTCGGGCACCGGAGTCGGATTGAGAAGCACCCCTGCGCCCGCGGCCGAAGCCACCCGAGCGGCGTGCCGAACCAGGAGCTCGGGCGTCTCCAGCTGCAGCAGCAACAGGTCGCCGTCGCCGATGCCGCGCAGCCCCGCGTCGATATCGTCGACGGCCAGTTTGTCGTTGGCGCCCGGTGAGACGACGATCGTGTTCTCGCCGCGCGCGTCCACCGTGATGAGCGCGCGTCCGGTCGGCGCGTCGGGGATCACCCGCACATGCCCGGTGTCGATGTCCTGCCTCTGCAGCGCTTGCGAGACGACCGCGCCGTCTCCGTCGTCGCCGATCGCGCCGATGATGGTGGTGGCAGCGCCCGCCCGCGCCGCAGCCACGGCCTGGTTCGCGCCCTTGCCGCCGGCGGAGACGATGATGTCGGACGCCAGCATCGTCTCGCCCGGCTTGGGAATCCTGGCGACCTGCACCCGATGGTCGGCATTCAGGCTGCCGACCACGAAAACCCGTCCGGCGCTCACGATTTCGTCCTCGTCGACCTGTCGATGAACGTCGTCGGGAGCACGACGGATTCGGGTTCTTCGCCTTCGACGACGCTCAGGAGCAGTTCGACCGCGCAGCGCCCGACCGCCCCGGCATCCTGGGCGATCACCGAGATCGGCGGGTCGAAGTGGGCCAGCCATTCGATGTCGTCGAACGCCACCACCTCGATGTCCGACCCGATGTGCAGGCCGCGCTGCCGCGTCGCCGCAAGCGCACCCAGCGCCATCAGGTTGTCGGCGGCAAGAATCGCGGTCGGCCGGTCGGGAGCGGCGAGCAACTGCTGGGCCGCCCTGACACCGCTTTGCTCCTGGAAGTCGCCGAACGTGATCAGGCTGGGGTCGACGTCGATGCCGTGCCGCGGAAGCGCGTCGATGAAGGCGTCATAGCGTTGGCGGCCGGTTGAGATCGCCTGCGGCCCAGCGATATAGCCGATGCGGCTGTGGCCCGCCGCTGTGAGGCTGGCGATCGCCTCCTCGATGCCGGGCCTGCTGTCGGTGGTCACGCTCGGCACGTCGAAACCCTCGACGGTGCGGTCGACGAAGACGACGGGCATGCGGCTTTCGATCAACGCCTCCAGGCTGCCCGAGCCGCGACCCTGCGGGGCCAGCACGACACCGTCGACGCGCTGCATGAGGAACGTCTCGATGTAGCGGTCCTGCTGCTCGACGTTCTCGTTGGCGTTGCCGAGGAGCGTGACGTAGTCCGCGCCCAGCGCCGCCTGCTCCGCGGCATGAGCGACGTCGGCGAAGAAGGGGTTGCGGACGTCGGACACGAGTAGGCCGATGGCGTGCGTCCTGGTCAACCGTAGCGACCGTGCCTGTGCGTTCGGGCGATAGCCGAGCTCGGTCACGGCCTGCGTGACGCGGGCCCGCGCGTCGGCCGACGTGGCCGGATGCCCGGACAGCACCCGCGACGCCGTCCCCAGTGACACCCCCGCGTGCGCGGCGACGTCACGGATGGTGACCCCTCTACCTGCCAACTCGCCAATCCTCGTCGATGGGAACGTTTCCATGGGAACGTTTCCACGTAAGCTAGGTCACAGCGAATTTCAAGTCAACCCGGCTGGTCAGACCGGTTTGGGCGGCGTGTCAGGTGTTGCGGCCGCCTTGTCAGGTGTTGCGGCCGCCGTTGACGCCGAGGATCTGGCCGGTGATGTAGCCGGCCTCCTCCGACACCAGGAATGCGCACGCCGCGGCGATGTCCTCGGGCGTGCCGATCCGGCGCACCGGCGTCATCGCGATCGTCTTCTCGACATTGGTGAACCCGCGCTGTTCGGCGCTGCGCAGCATCGGGGTGTCGATGAAGCCCGGTGGTATGGCGTTGACGGTGATGCCACTCGGCCCGTATTCGAGCGCCAACGACTTCGTCAGTCCGTTGACGGCGGATTTCGCTGCGACGTAGTGCGCCATGCCCGCGACACCGGAGTGCGTGCTGGACGAACTGATGTTGACGATCCGGCCCCAGCCCACTTCCACCATTTCTCCGATCACGGCCTGACAGCAGTGAAACACGCCGTTGAGGTTGACGTTGAGCACCCGCTGCCACGTGTCGAAGGTGATGTCGCCAAAGCTCGAAAATCCGTCCAACCCTGCCGCATTCACAAGCACCGAGACCGGGCCTAGCTGCGAGCGGATCTTGTCAAGGGCCGTGTCGACCTGCTCGCGATCGGTCACGTCGGCGGTGTATGCGAAATCGTATTCCGACGGTTGCAGGTCGATCGTCGCGACGTGATGGCCGTCGGCCGCGAGTCGCTGCGCGATGGCGCGGCCGATCCCCGACGCTCCGCCGGTGACGACGGCTGTCTTCATGAACGGTGTCCTTTCTTGCGCAGCCCCAGGGTGCGGCGCCCGGTTTCCATGAGGTGGTCGAGCAGGGCGTCGTCGCCGACGTCGAGCCACGTCGGGCCGACGGCACTGGAGATCCCGGCCAGCACGACTGTGGCCTTTATCAGTCCCGCCGGATCCGGTTCGGATCCGGCGAGCAGTGCGAGTTGGCGATTGATCAGGTCGGCCCATTGCGGTTGCCCGCGCAGCAGCGTCGTCACGCTGGGATCGCAGGCCAGCACCGAGACCAGCGCCCGATTCGCCACTGCCAGTTCGACATAGCCACGCAGCATGTGCTCGGCGCGGGTGGCGGAGCTGCCGTGGACCTCGGCCGCGGCGACGACAGCGCCGAGTTGTTCGCGCATCGGTTCGACGACGGCGTTCAGCAACTCCTCGCGGGTGCGGAAGTGGTAGTAGATGGCCGCCTTGGTGAACCCCATTTCATCGGCGATCATCTGCAGCGACGTGCCGGCGAAGCTGTGCCGGGTGAACAGGTCGACGGCGACGTCGATCAAGCGCTGCCGCGTATCGGGCTGCATTGTCGACGTCTCCACGCTTGCCGAGCGTACAGCACGCCACTTGTCGATCGTAAAGTCAATGGTAGAGCAGACTAGCTGCCAGGTTGCTGTGAGAGTCGATTGAAGGGGCGTAGTTGGGGTAGCGTTGACACAGTGAATCTCGGTATCTGGGGCGATCTGACCATCCTTGCCGCGGTAGTGGAAATATCCTTGGCGACTTGCGTATTCGTCTACATCAGCCGGCTGGAGAAGCGGAGATCGCATCCGCTCGGCGACCAACTGGGCGCCCACAAAGCGGTGCTGGCCAAGCTGCGCAAGCGCGAACCGATGACGCAGGACGAAATCGACTACGCCGCCGAGCTTGTCGCCGATGCGCGGTCACCGCTGGCATACGCGATCCCGGCCGCGCTGTTCACAATGGGCTTCTTCTACGTGGTCGGCTGCCTGTTCATGCTGCATCTCGATGGCGGCAATCCGTCATTCCGGACCTTCATCGGCGGTATCCCGATGCTCACCTCGATGAACATCGCAGCACAGCTGCGACGGGTGGCGCGGCTGCGCAGGAACCTGCAGCAGGTGCCGGTCAAGGCCACCGAGTCCGACGAACTCGCAATCGCCTAGACCCCGAACAGTCAGGCCCCGAACCGTTTTGGCACAGGCCGCTGGCGTACGTTCAGCGGCCACCAGAACCAGCGCCCGAGCAGCGCGGCGAGCGACGGCGTCATGAACGACCGCACGATCAGCGTGTCGAACAACAAGCCCAGGGCAATCGTCGTCCCGATCTGACCGAGGACAAGAAGGTCGGCGAAGATGAACGAAGCCATGGTCGCCGCGAACACCAGACCGGCCGCGGTCACCACGGCTCCGGAGCCGGCCATCGCGCGGATGATGCCGGTGTTCAACCCGGCATCGATCTCCTCCTTGAACCGCGAGATCAACAGCAGGTTATAGTCGGATCCCACCGCTAGCAGCAGAATGATGGCCAGCGCCAACACAATCCAGAAGAGCGGAATCCCGAGGATGTCCTCCCAGATCAGGACCGATAGTCCGAAGGAGGCGCCCAACGACAACGCGACCGTGCCGACGATGACGAAAGCGGCGACGATGCTGCGCGTGATGAACATCATCACGAGCAGGATCAGGGTCAGAGCGGCGATGGCGGCGATCAAGAAGTCGTACTTGGCGCCGTCCTGGATGTCCTTGTAGGTCGCGGCGGTGCCCGAGATGTAGATCTTCGACCCGGCCAGCGGTGTGCCCTTCACGGCTTCCTTGGCCGCCTGCCGGATGGGTTCGATGTGTGAGATCCCTTCCGGCGACGCGGGAATGCCCTCGTGGGTGATGATCATGCGGGCGGCCTTGCCGTCCGGCGAGAGGAACAGCTTGAGTCCTCGCTCGAATTCCGGGTTGGTGAACGCCTCCGGCGGCAGATAGAAGGAGTCGTCGACCTTCGCCGCGTCGTACGCCTGCCCGAGAACGGTCGCGTTCTGCAGCGCCGCCTGCATCTGGTCGTCGATGCCGGAGGTCGTGGCGTAGTTCGTCAGCGACAGGTCGCGGTTGGTCTGTTGGCTGTCGTCCTGTGGTGGGATCACCGCGAGCAGTTTCGGTTGCAGCGCATCCAATTTGGCGATGCTACCCGCGACATCACCGAGGTCGTCTACCAGCGCGTCGATGCCGTCGAGCGAATCGAAAACCGACCGCAGGGCGGCGCAGGCCGGGATGTCGAAACAGTGTGGCTCCCAATAGAAGTAGTTGCGCAGAGGCCGGAAGAAGTCGTCGAAGTTGGCGATCTTCGTACGCAGGTCCTCGGCGGTGGCGACTGTCTGCTGGAAAGCTTGGGACTGCTCGTCGGTGATCGCGCCGGACTGCTGTTGCAGCTCGAATTGCTGCCGCAGCACGTCGATCTGGTCGTTGATCACATCGACCTGCTTGAGGATGTCGGCGCCGCGGGCCTGCTGGAAGGGCAGGTTGTTGATCTGTGCGGCGCTGCCTGCGCTGATCTGGAACGGTATCGACGTGTGGTCGAGCGGTGTACCGAGCGGTCGGGTGATCGACTGCACCTGAGCGATGCCGTCGGTGTGAAACACCGCCTTGGCGACGCGTTCCAGCAGGATCATGTCGGTGGGATTGCGCAGATCGTGGTCGGCTTCGATCACCATCAGTTCGGGATTGAGCCTGGCTTCGGAGAAGTGTCGTTCGGCGGCGGCGTATCCGACATTCGCCGGCGCGTCAGCGGGCATGTAGGGTCGGGCGTCGTAGCTGGTCTTGTAGCCCGGCAGCGCGAGCACGCCGACGGCCGCGACACCAATCGTCGACAGTAGGACGGGCACCGGCCACCGCACGATCGCGGTGCCGATCCGCCGCCAGCCCCTGGTCCGCATCGGCCGGGCCGGTTCGAACAGGCCGAAGTGGCGGCCGACGATCAGCAACGCGGGCGCCAGCGTCAATGCCGCCACCACCGCGACGAGAATGCCGATGCCCGCGGGAACGCCCAGGCTGTTGAAGTACGGCAGCCTGGTGAACGTCAGGCACAACACGGCGCCGGCGATCGTCAGGCCGGAACCCAGGATGATGTGCGCGGTGCCGTGATACATCGTCATGAACGCCGTGACGCGATCCTGCCCGGCGTATCTGGCCTCGTGGAATCGGCCGAGGATGAAGATCGCGTAATCCGTTCCCGCGGCGATGACGATCAGCGTCAACAGATTCGTCGAGTACGTCGACAGTTCGATGATGCCTGCGTTCGCGAGCACGGCCACGACACCGCGGGATGCGGTCAACTCGATCCCCACCGTGAAGATCACGAAGAGCACCGTCGTCGCCCGGCGGTACAGCACGAAGAGCATTCCGGCGATCACACCGAGCGTGATCAACGTGGTCTTGAGTGTGCCCTGGCGGCCCACCTCGAACTGATCGGTGACCAGCGGCGCGGCACCGGTGACGTAGGCCTTGATGCCCGGCGGAGGCGGGGTGTCGGCCACAATCTCGCGCACCGAGTCGACCGACTCATTCGACAGCGACTCGCCCTGGTTGCCTGCGAGGTACACCTGCACCAGCGCCGACTTGCCGTCGTTGCTCTGTGAGCCCGCCGCCGTCAGGGGATCGCCCCAGAAGTCCTGAATGTGCTCGACGTGCTTGGTGTCTTGACCGAGCTTCTGGATCAGGCCGTCGTAGTAGTGGTGGGCCTCGGCGCCGAGCGGCTGATCGCCTTCCAGCACGATCATCGCCGAACTGTCCGAGTCGAATTCCTCGAACTTCTTGCCGATGTGCTTGGCGGCCTGCAGCGAAGGGGCGTCCTGCGGGCTCAGCGAGACGTTGTGCGCTTCGGCAACGGTTTCCAGCTGCGGGACAAAGACATTCGTGACCACCGCGAGGCCCAGCCAGAACACGGCGATGAGCACGGAGTATCGCCGGATGAGTATCGGAATCCGTTGGCTCATCTTTAGTTTGCGTCCAGCTGGCTCACAGCTTCCCTCGCTGTGTTCGTGGCGATCAATAGTTCGGCTAATCAACTTGGTTGACATTACGACACGGGCTCGGCCATCACAACTCAGGCGGCGGTGACGTTGATTCCCGCCGCGTCGTCGCGAGCGTATGGGCTATGGACATAGAACGCGGCGATCGCATCCACAGCCCATACGCTCGTGGCCCGCCACGAATCGGGCGCGACTCGGGCGCGGCTTGAGAATTCAAATCGGGCTGACCACAACGGTCGTCAATGCTGGAGATCGCGGGCATCGTGTTGTGGCGTCTGCTTGGCAACCGACAAACCACCTCACTTTCACTGATAGGACAGCCATGCCACGTCGTATTGCGGGCAGGGAGTTGCTGGATCTGCTCGGCAAGGCCGGCCGCCAGACCGCGATCCTGGACCTACGCTCGCCACTGGAACGCAGTAACGGCCACATCGCCGTCAGCGCCGGCATTCCCTACCACGATCTCGAACAGCGCATCGCCACCCTGGTGCCCAACCGCGGCGCCACCGTCGTGCTCGCCGGCGCCCAGCAGGTGGATGAGCGCGGCGCCGCGTTGCTGGAACGCCTCGGCTACCGCGATGTCGCGATCCTCGACAACGGCATCGACGGCTGGAAGAGCGCAGGCGGCCGTGTCTACACCGGCACCAACGTGCGCAGCAAGACCCTCGGCGAGTGGATCGAACGCCGCTATTCCACGCCGACCGTCGACAGCGACACGGTGGATGAATGGCGGCGCGAGGGCGCCGATGTCGTGGTCATCGACAGCCGGCCCGCGTCGGAGTACGTCCATCACCACATCCCCGGCGCCTACAACTCCGGCGGCGGAGCCGAAATCGCCTTCCGGACAGCGCAAGTGGTGCAGGACCCGGGCACCAAAGTGGTCATCAACTGCGCGGGCCGCACCCGTGGCATCGTGGCAGCGCAATCGCTCATCAACACCGGTATTCCGAATCCGGTGTACTCGCTGCACAACGGCACGCCCGCATGGGAGCGGTCCGGTCACCCGCTGGCCTTCGGTGACGGCCCCGCGGTGCCCGCGCCCGAGCAGGTGAGCCCGCAGCTGGCCGAGTGGGCCGCCACCACGCTGGCGAAGGCAGGCGCCGCCGTCGTGGACATCGATGACGTCAGGACCGGCCTGGGCGACGACGCCACGACCACGTATCTGCTCGATGTGCGAACCCCGCAGGAGTATCAGCTGGGCCACTACTCGGCGGCCGTGTCTGCCCCCGGCGGTCAGCTGGTGCAGGCCACCGACGAGTACATCGCGGTCCGTGGGGCCCGAGTGGTGCTCGTCGATACGCCGGACTTCGTCCGCGCCGCCAACACCGCGCAGTGGTTGCGGTTCCTGCACGACGGCCCGTTGTCGGTCCTCGCCCACCTCCCCGGCGCCGACATCGCCCGACCGCAGCCGACCGCCGTGCCGGTGCCCGACGTGCCGCGCGTGTCGTGGGACGAGCTAGAGGAATGGCGCTCCCGCGGACCCGTGTGGATCGTCGACCTGCGCTCGTCGAACGGCTATGCGGCGGGCCACATCCCGGGATCGATCCACGCGCGCCGCGAGCATCTCGACAACATCGTCGCCGACACCGGGGCCGGGCGTGTGGTGCTCGTCGGCGGCAGCGAGTACGCCGCCGAACACGTGGCGGCGACGTTGCCGGGCACCTGGGTGCTCACAGGCGGTATTGACGCCGCGACCGACCTGACCGCCGACGACGGGCAGTACGCGGGCGAGATCGTCGACCGGACGGGCCCGCCGGACTTCGGACCGGAACGGGACGCGTGGTACGCCGACTACTTCGCGTGGGAGCTGTCGCTGCTGAGTGAGTCCGACGGTGACCCGTTCTTCGACTTCGACGCTGTCGACGACCGATGACGGGCGTCGAGACGCGCGTTGAACCGGCGCCCGCCGCGCCCCTGCCGACGGTCGAGCGCGTATACCAGCACCCCGAGGACACGGCGCGCCGCGGCCGTGTCGCCCGGTTCCGCGCGCTCAGCGTGCGGTTCGTCATCCCGATCGTGCTGGTGGCCGTCTGGCAGGCCGTGTCGGGGTGGGGGTGGTTGAGCCCGACGGTGCTGCCAGGACCGCTCACGATCGTCGAGAGCTATCGCGAGCTGTGGGCAGCGGGGGATCTGCAAGCGGCGCTGCCCATTTCGCTTCAGCGTGCGGGATCAGGGCTGCTGATCGGCGGCACTGCCGGGCTGGTGCTCGGCGTCGCCGCCGGCCTGTGGTCGGTCGCCGAGCGGGTCTACGACGCCCCGCTGCAGATGCTGCGCACCATCCCCTTCATCGCGATGGTGCCGCTGTTCGTGGTCTGGTTCGGCATCGGCGAGACGTCGAAGGTCGCCCTGATCGTCGGCGCGTCGATCTTCCCGGTGTACCTGAACACCTACCACGGCATCCGCGGCATCGATCGCCGGCTGCTCGAGGTCGGTGACACGTTCGAACTGAGCCGCGCCGAGGCGATCCGGCTGATCGTCGTTCCGCTGTCCATGCCTGCCATCCTGGTCGGCTGGCGCTACGCGGCAGGGACGGCGCTGCTGGCCCTCGTCGCCGCCGAGCAGATCAACACCACATCAGGAATCGGCTACATCCTCAACACGGCCAACCAGTTTCAGCGCACCGACATCATCATCGCCGGCATCCTGATCTACGCCGCGCTGGGCATCGTGGTGGACATGATCATGCGGCTCATCGAGCGGCTCGTACTGCCATGGAGGGCAACCCATGACGGCCGCTGACGTCATCGAGCTGGAGGGTCTGTCGAAGCGCTACGGCGATCAGGTCATCCTCGACGACTTCTCCCTCACCGTGCGCCGTGGTGAATTCGTTGCGCTGCTTGGCCGTTCCGGCACCGGCAAGACCACGCTGCTGCGCATCCTGGCCGGTCTGGAGGACGCCACATCGGGGCACGCGAAGATCGCCGCGCGCACCTCGGTGGTGTTCCAGGAACCACGACTGATTCAGGCGCAACGGGTCTGGCGCAACGTCGCGCTGACCACGTCGCGTCGCGGCGATGTCTACCAGCGTGCGGTCGGCGGGTTGACCGAGGTGGGCCTGGCCGACAAGGCGCACGCGTGGCCGAAGAATCTGTCCGGCGGCGAGGCGCAGCGAGTTGGCCTGGCCCGGGCGCTGTTTCGGTCACCTGACCTGCTGCTGCTTGATGAACCGTTCGGCGCCCTCGACGCCTTCACCCGCCGCAACGCCCAGGATCTGGTCACCGCGTTGTGGCAAGAGCATCAGGTCGGAATCCTGTTGGTCACTCACGACATCGAGGAGGCCGTCCTGCTGGCCGACCGCATCGTCGTGCTCGGCAACGGATTCGTGCAGGCCAACCTGCCCGTGGACCTGACCCGTCCGCGCGACGTCACCTCACCGGCGTTCAACGCGATCAAGCGCCGCGTCCTCGACAGCCTCGAATCACTGAAAGACACACGATGAACCGCATTCTCACCCCGATGACTATCGTTGCTGTGCTCGCCGCACTGCTCACCGGTTGCGCGTCCGGCGGCGACGAATCGAAGAAGCTCGTCATCGCCCACCAGGACAACGGACTGCCCGCGCTCATCGATGCATCCGGTGTCCTCGACGGCACCCCGTACAAGGTCGAGTGGGCTATCCTGGCCGGCCCTGCAGCCAACCTGACCGCTCTGTACGGCAAGACGATCGACGTCGGCCACATGGGCGACACGTCGCTGACCATCGAGCAGGCCAACGCCAACCAGCCGTGGACCGAACAAACCGCTCCGCTGAAGATCGTCGCGGGGTGGCGCAACGACTTCGACCCGAAGTACACCCCGCTGGTCACCGCGGTTCGTACCAGTGCTGGCATCGACTCGCTGGCCGGCTTGCGCGGCCGCTCATGGGGTTACAACTTCGGCGGCTACAACCATGCGCAGTATCTCGTCTCGCTGGCGCGCGCCGGCCTGACCGAATCCGACATCAAGCCCGTCAAGTTCAACGACGGCAACGCGGCCGCGGCCGCCTTCAACTCCGGTCAGGTGGATGTCTTCTCCGGCTCTCATGCCGCGATCCTGTCGTCCCTCACGAGCGGTGACGCGAAAATCCTGTTGTCCGACCGTGACACCAAGATCCCCGCGCTCGGCGTGTGGACAGCGCGCACCGATGTACTCGCCGACCCCGACAAGGACGCCGCACTGCGCGACTTCTTCGGCAGGCTGTCTCGGTTCTGGGAGTGGTACGCAGACAACCCCGACACGGTCAAGCAGACGCTGAAGTCGACACTGAAACTCGACGACGCCAGGACCGAATTCGAATACCACGTGCGCAGCGGGTCGTTCCGCAAACTCGATGACGCGCTGGTCGCCGAGGAGCAGGCCGTTGCCGACGAGCTGTACCGGTCCGGGGTCGTCAAGAAGCAGGTCGACGTGACGGTCGAATACGACCCGCGTTACAACGACGTGCAGAAGGCGCAGGGCCCGCAGGCTCCGACGGTCAAGTAGCCGTGTCCGTCAGCAGCGCCGACACGAAACACACGACCCCGCAGGCGTTTCTAGCCGAGCTCGCTGAGGTCGTCACTGAGATTCGCGCTGACGCGGTACGACGCGACCGAGAGCGCCGCTACGCGGTGGAGGCCATCGAACGCCTGCGCGGGATCGGCTTCTGGGCGTTGACAACGCCGGTCGAGTTCGGCGGCCTCGGGTTCGACCACGAGGTGCTGGTGCAGGCGATTCTCGCGGTCAGCTCGGCCGACGGCAGCCTCGGGCAGATACCGCAGAACCACTTCAGCACCGTCGAGCGGCTGCGATTGTTGCCGCCATCCCCGCAGCGGACGCATTTCCTCACCGCCGTCGGGGCGGGCGCGTTCTTCGGCAACGCGTCAGCGGAGCCGGGTGAGCGCCCACCAGGGGAGGCCGAGACGAGCCTGCGGGCACGAGACGGCCGGTGGACGTTGTCCGGCCGCAAGGTGTACGCGACGGGCGCGCTGCTGGCCGACCTGGTGCACGTGCTGACCCGCGACGAGCGCGGCACCCCCACCGCCGTGGTGGTTCAGCGGGACACACCGGGCGTCGTGATCCACGACAATTGGGACAGTTTCGGTCAGCGCACCACCGCGTCGGGCAGCGTGCAATTCGACGACGTCACCATCGAGCCGGGTCAGATACTGCCGCGGTTGCAGGGTACGAGGGTGACCTATCGGCATTCGGCGCTGAACCACATCGTGCACGCCGCCATCGACGTCGGACTCGCCGAGGGCGCCTTCGACCAAGCCGTCGCGCTCGCCCGCACCGTGCACGCGGGCCGCGGCGCCAACGCCCGCGCCTTCCGCGACGATGCGCTGGGCGTGGCCACGCTCGGCGAGCTGAAGATCACCACATGGTTGGCGCGTCGCGGCGTCGAGTCGGCGGCACGCCAATTGGCCCGTCTGACAGACGATTCCGACCTCGCCGCGGTACTGGACGCGTTCTACGAGGTGGTACAGGCCAAGGTGGTCGGGGCCCGCGCGGCGCTCGAGGTCACGTCGAAGCTGTTCGACGTGGGCGGCGCCAGCTCGACCAAACCCGCGCTCGGGCTGGACCGGTATTGGCGCGACGCACGCACCCACACGCTGCACGATGCCGTGCGCTGGAAACCGTACGCGGTCGGCCGGTGGCTAATCGACGATCAGGCCGCCGACCCGTGGACGCTGGCGCACCCCCTGCGGGACCTCTCGAACATCGATCAGATCGGGGAAGAATGACGATGACGCGACAGATCCACCTCAACATCAACGTGAACAGCAGTGGCCGCCACCCCGCTTCATGGCGGGTGGCCGACGATCCGACGGCATTCCTCAAACCCTCCTTCTACGAGGAAATCGGGCAGATCGCCGAGGCCGGGCGGCTCGACGCGGTGTTCTTCTCCGACGGATTCGACTACGGGGCACCGGCGGTCGCGCGGCCGTGGCAGGCATTCGACCCGATCGTCCCGCTCACCGCAGTGGCCAGGGCCACCGAACGAATCGGGCTGGTGGCGACGGTGTCGTCCAGCTTCGAGCCTCCGTACACGATCGCCCGCAAGATCGCCTCGCTGGACTACATTTCGGGCGGCCGCGCGGCGTGGAATGTCGTGACCACCCGTGCAGCCGCCTCGTCGAAGCTGTTCGGATACGACGAACAACCCCCGGCCGAGGAACGCTACGGGCGCGCCGAAGAGGCGGTGCGGGTCGTCACCGCGCTCTGGGACACGTGGGACCGCGACGCAGTGATCGCCGATCAGTCGTCGGGAAAGTTCGTCGACGTATCCCGCATCCATCCAATCGACTTCACCGGCAAGCACTTCCGCGTCGTCGGGGCATTGAACGTGCCGCGGTCGCCGCAGGGACGCCCGGTTCTGCTGCAGGCCGGCGGCTCACCGCAGGGGGTCGATCTCGCAGCACGCCACGCCGACGCGGTGTTCACGGTCAACCACACGCTGCCCGCGGCCCAGGAGTTCTATCGCACGCTCAAGACCAAGGCGGCGGGCTATGGGCGCAACCCCGACGAGATCGTCGTGCTGCCGGGCCTTTTTCCCGTGCTCGGGAGCACCGAGAAGGAGGCCCGCGACCGCAAACAGTGGTTGGATGACGTCGGCGGCTTCGACCAGGATCTCCATATGCTCAGCGCCGCACTGAATCTCGATGTCGGCGACCTGCGGCTGGACGCCGAGTTGCCGTGGGACAAGATCGACGACGTCGCGTCGAGCCGTGCCGGTGTCGGGTTCGCCTCGGCGCTGCTGGACCTGGCGCGAAGGGAGCGACTGACCGTGCGGCAGTTGTTGGAGCGCAACCCGAACGGCCATCGGATGATCGTCGGTACGCCGGAGCAGATCGCGGACTCCATCGAGGAATGGGTCACCACCCGTGGCGCCGACGGGTTCAACCTGAACACCGACTACTTCCCGGACGGCCTGCGCCTCATCGTCGACCAGCTGGTCCCCGAACTGCAGCGCCGCGGTCTGTTTCGTCGCGAGTACGAAGGGACAACGCTGCGTGAGCACCTCGGGCTGCCGATCCCGTGAGCCGCTATGTCACCAGCGCGACCGCAAAGCCGTCCCAGTTCTTGGTGCCGACGGTCTGAATCGCCGCGGCCTCCAGCCGCGGGTGTTCGCCGATCATGTCGAACATCGCGCGCACCCCCTTGGCCTGTTGGTCGTCGTCGGCCGGATTCAGCACACGCCCCATCCGAGCGATGTTGTCCACCACGATGATTGAGCCCGGTCGGCCCAGCTTCAGCGCCCACTCGACGTAGGCGGTGTTGTTCTCCTTGTCGGCGTCGATGAAGAACATGTCGAACGGTTCGCCGCGGTCGGCCAACGTCGGCAGCGTGTCCAGCGCGGCCCCGACGATGATCTCGATGCGGTCGGCCACGCCCGCCCGCTCGAAATTCGCGCGCGCCACCTCCGCATGCCGTGGCTCGTACTCCAGCGTGACGACACGGCCGTCGAGGCCGACACCGCGGGCCAGGTTGATCGTGCTGTAACCGGCCAGCGTGCCGATCTCCAACACCCGCTTGGCGTGCGTCATCGTCGCCAGCAGCGACAGCAGTTTGCCGTGTTGCGCCGACACCTCGATGGCCGGCATGCCCGCCGCCGCAGCGGATTCCCGTGCCGCGCGCAACGCGTCGTCCTCGGTGTGCAGCACGCGGGTGAAAAGCTCGTCGAGGGCCTGGGCGTCGGGTTCACTCACTTATCCGACGTTACTGCACGCCCTCCTTGGCGTAGACCACCCGCAGCACGTGGGCGACCTCGGGACCCATCACCGCCTCGGCGAGCTCGCAGAACGTCGCCACGAACTGCGGGCCGTGCGGCGGCTCGGCGTCGCACAGATGATGGGCGACCTCGTGCAGCACCACGAGTTCGCGCAACGCCCAGGTGGTGTGCCGGTCCGGCACGGCGATGACGGCGCCGGCGTCGTCACGCGAATAATGCGCGGCGGTGGCGCCCCGGCGCGGTCGAACGCTCAGCGCCCCCGCCGTCGGCCAGCGCGCGCGAACCGACCCGAGCGTGAGGACGTCGTCGACGTAGCGCTGCACCGACTCCACCGACGCGAATCGGGCCTCCGGAGGCAACGTGAGGTTCGTGCCGAAGAACTCGATCGCGCGGTTGCCGTGCTCGGCCACCCTGTCGAACAGGGTCCGCACAAATTCCTCTGCGGCGTATACCTTGGCGCGCTGGGTATCTCGAGCCGTCACCGGTTCAGGGCGGCACGCGCGCCGCTGAGCTCCTCGGTGGGTCCGAGCCGCGCCCGTCGCCC
This sequence comes from Mycolicibacterium agri, assembly GCF_002553505.1. Lineage (GTDB taxonomy): Bacteria > Actinomycetota > Actinomycetes > Mycobacteriales > Mycobacteriaceae > Mycobacterium > Mycobacterium agri. Next base: position 60,638 of record NZ_PDCP01000017.1, read on the forward strand.
CGCGCGGTCGCCGGCCCGCCTCGCCGCCGACGAATACCCGGCCGTCGCGCTGGTGGCGCGCCACGTGCCGCGCGCATCGGAGGTCTGCCGATAGAAATCTTTGAGCTCAAGGTCCTTGTTGCGCAACGCGATCGCGGTGCCCGGGCGGCCGGTCTCGCTCTCCGTCGCCTCCTGCCGGGCCTGCTCTCGCGCCTCAGCCAGGCGCTTCCCGATGCGCGCGCCGAACGCCAATTGGAAGTTGATGCGCGCGGTGATGGTCGGGGTCGGCCGGTGAGCACCGGAGGCGATGTAGGCCTCCGACGCCTTGACCATCTGCATCACCAGGCTTGCGTACAGCGAATGGCTGGTGTCGATGTCCTCGGGAAAACCGTAGGCGTAGACGAACGTCGAGTTCGACGCGATGTCGCATTTGACGTCGTTGGCGTGGGCGATCACCACGAACAACTGCACATAGGTGCGCAGGCCCTTCGTGCCGGCGTTGCCGATCGTGATGGTGCGCTGCACCGGCACCTGCGCCTTGGTGCGTTTCTCGGAATGTGAACGCGCAACCGCGAGGTCGATCGACGTCGCCGTCGCCAACCGCTGCGCGGCGGCCATGAACGCCTCGGCTTCATGCGGATTGTCGGTGCCCTCGGCCTGGCGCAGCAGCGCCGCGATCTTGGCCAGCATCTTGTCGTCAGTCATACGCGATCCACTTCGTTACTCGCTTGCCGTCATACGCGATCCACTTCGTTACTCGCTTGCCGTCATACGCGATCCACTTCGTTACTCGATTACTCGCTCGCATCTCGTCGGGCACCAGCCTAAAGCTACTTTCCGACAAACCCGTTGAGCGCATCCACAAGTTGTGGAGAAAGCGGCCCTTCTTTGCTGAGGTTGGCGATGCTGTCGGTCGGGTCGTCGCGCAGCACGTGGTTGACGCCCTTGAGTTCGACGACGGTCAGCGCGGTGTGCGCAAGCGCGTCGATCAGCGGTCGCATCGTGTCGCATTTGGCCTGGCGGTCGGTGTCCGAACACGTCAACAGCACCGGCGTGCCGGCAGGAATCTTCGCGGCGAGGGCCAGCGGGTCGATCTTGTCCGCTTCGGCGATCGCCTTCGCGTTGCCCGGGTTGAGGATCGCGCTGAGCCCCTCCGGAAGATCCTTGGGCGCGGTGCCTTTGGTGCGCACCTCGTCCACGGCGGCCAGCCAGGTCTTCAGCGTCTCGGGGCTGGCGTCGGAGCGCACACGGTCGGTGATGATGTCCAGGTAGCGCCCGGACAGTGGCTGCAGCAGACCCAGCGATCCGATCTTCGGCGCGCCCGCCGTCGTGTCCGACGCCAGCGCCATCGCGTGGATCCCGCCCTCCCCGACGGCATACACCGAGAGCCGCTCCTTGTCGGTGCCCGACTGGTCGGCGAGGAACCGGGCGGCTGCCTTGGCGCCGCTGGTGTAGACCGCGGAGACGACGTCGGTGGGCCTGCTCTGGTAGGGCCCCAGACCGGTTTTGCCGGTGCCGACCTTGTCGTAGCGCAAGGTCGCCACGCCCCGTTCCGACAACAGCTCGGCCAGTTGCCGCATGTTGCCGATCTTGCCGACGACGGTGTTGTCGCCGTTGCGGTCGGTGCCGCCGCTCTCGGAGATCAGCAGCGCCGCGGGCCCCGGCGCGGCGTCTTTCTGGTGGCGGTAGGTGCCGTAGATGGTCAGCCCGTCGGCCTCGAAGCTGACCTCGTCTTCGACCCACTGCTGCTTGCTTCCGTCATCGGAACACCCGGTGAGCACCAGCAGCAGCGAAAGAACCGCTACGGCAAGGGCTTTCAAATCCGCGCCTCGATCCATGCCACGACGTCGTCGAGCACCTTGTCGCGCTCGGGCTCGTTGAACACCTCGTGATACAGCCCGGGGTAGACCTTGAGTTCCTTGTCCTGCGATCCGACGTATTGCATCAGCCGCCTGCTGCCCTCCACCGGAATCAGCTTGTCCTGCTCGCCGTGCACCACCAGCAGCGGTGCCGTCAGAGCGGGCGCCCGCTGCGGCATCGTCTCCCCGACGCCGATCAGCGCCCGCGCGATGCCGGCGGGCAGCTTGCCGTGATACACCAGCGGGTCGTTGTTGTAGGCGGCCACCACGGCCGGGTCGCGCGAGACCGCGTCGGTGGGCAGTTCCTCGACCGGCAGGCCCGGCAGGACCCTTCCGAGCGCCTTGGCCACCACCATCATGATCGGCGACACCCCGTCCTGCGCATTGACCGCCGGCCCGGACAAGACCATGGCGTCGTAGTCGTCGGGGTGCTCGACACCGTAGGCGAAGACCACGCCTCCGCCCATGCTGTGCCCCAGCACGACGTGCTCGACCTCCGGGTACTCGCGGGACGCGATGTCGACCAGGGTGCGGAAGTCGTCGATGTATTCGGAGATGTCACGCAGGTAGACCCGCTTACCGCCGGAGCGGCCGTGCCCACGCAGATCGAGTGCATAAAGGGCCAGCCCGGATGCCCCGAACCGGTGCGCGACGTGGTCGTAGCGGCGGGCGTGCTCGGCATAGCCGTGGCACAGCACTACCACGCCGCGGCAATCCTGTTCCGCGGGCTCCCACACGTCGTACACGATCCGGACGCCGCCGACGCCGTCGAAGGACCGCTGAGTTCGACAACTGACCATCAGCGCAGACTAACCAACCGGAGGAAAACCTCGGTGCCGGTTGTCGGTGCGCTGCGTAAGCTCGTCGGCGTGAGCGTGCTCGCGGAGGGCTTGGAACCAGCCGGCGTACGGGCCGGCCCAGAAGATGCAGACGCTTTTCTCGCCGATGCGCAGCGGTACCGGCGCGAACTGCTGGCGCACTGCTATCGCATGACGGGTTCGCTGCACGACGCTGAGGATCTCGTCCAGGAAACCTATCTTCGGGCGTGGAAGAGCTACAAGGGATTTGAGGGCAAATCCTCGGTGCGCACGTGGCTGTACCGCATTGCCACCAACACCTGCCTGACCGCGCTGGAGGGCAAGCAGCGCCGGCCGCTGCCGACCGGGCTGGGCCAAGCCAGCGCCGATCCCGCCGACGAGTTGACCCAACGCGGCGAGGTGCCGTGGCTGGAGCCGCTGCCCGACGGGGCGGATGACCCCACCGACCCGTCGACGATCGTCGGCTCCCGCGAGTCGGTCCGGCTGGCGTTCGTCGCAGCCCTGCAGCACTTGTCGCCGCGGCAGCGCGCCGTGCTGGTCCTGCGCGACGTGTTGCAGTGGAAGGCCGCCGAGGTCGGCGAGGCGATCGGGGCGTCGACGGCAGCGGTGAACAGCCTGCTGCAACGCGCCCGTGCGCAGCTCGACGCCGTCGGACCCAGCGAGGACGACAAATTGGACCCGCCGGGCACGCCGGAGGCCAAGGATCTGCTCGACCGCTACATCGCCGCGTTCGAGGCCTACGACATCGACAAGCTGGTGGAGATGTTCACCGAGGAAGCGGTCTGGGAGATGCCGCCGTTCGACGGCTGGTATCAGTCCCCGGCCCACATCCACCGGCTGATCAAGACGCACTGCCCCGCCGAGAAGGCCGGCGATATGCGCTTGGTGCCCACCACCGCCAACGGCCAACCGGCCGCCGGGCTCTACATGCGCAACAAGGAGAGCGGCGTGCACGAGGCGTTCCAGTTTCACGTGCTCGACGTGACGGACGGCGCCGTCGCCCATGTCGTCGCGTTCGGCGAGCCGGCGATCTTCGCGAAGTTCGGCCTGCCCGCGACACTTTGACGGTTACGCGGTGTAACACCGTATTTGCGCAGCTAACAGGGTTTCTTGACAGGTGTTTTGAAACCTGTTCTATGATCACCGGTCATGAAAACCAAAGGCGCGCTGCTGTGGGAGCTCAACTCGCCGTTCCGAGTCGACGAGATCGATGTCGGCGACCCGGTCGAGGACGAGGTGCAGATCCGGGTGCACGCGGCGGGCATGTGCCATTCGGACTACCACCTGACCACCGGCGCCACCCCGATCGCGCTGCCTGCGCTCGGCGGCCACGAGGGCTCGGGCGTCATCACGAAGGTCGGCAAGAACGTCACCGGACTGGCCGAAGGCGATCACGTCATCCTGGCGTTCATCCCGGCCTGCGGGCAGTGCCAGCCCTGCCTGAAGGGCTTCCGGTCGCTGTGTGACCGCGGCGCGGTGCTGCTCGGCGGCAAGGCGATCGCCGACGGCACCTCCCGTGTGCACGCAGGCACCACCGAGGTGTCGCCGATGAACCTGCTCGGCACATTCGCGCCGTACATGACCGTGCACAAGGACTCCGTCGTCAAGATCGACCCCGACATCCCGTTCGAGTCGGCCGCGATCATGGGCTGCGCCGTGCCGACCGGCTTCGGCTCGGCCACCAACGTCGCCGAAGTGCAGCCCGGCGAGACCGTCGTCATCGTCGGCGTCGGCGGCATCGGCATGAGCGCGCTGCAGGGCGCGGTTATCTCGGGCGCGAAGAACGTCGTCGCGATCGACCCGGTGCCGTTCAAGCGGGATCAGGCCATCAAATTCGGGGCCACGCACGTCTACCCGTCGATGGCCGAGGCCATCGCACCGCTGATCGAGCTGACGCACGGCGTGATGGCGGAGAAGACGATCATCGCCGTCGGCGAGATGCGCGGCGAGTACATCGAAGAGGCCATGACGCTGACCGCCAAGACCGGCACGTGCGTGGTGACCGGAATGGGCGCGATGACCGATGTCGACGTCAAGCTCAACCTGTTCCTGTTCACGATGTTACAGAAGACGTTGAAGGGCAACATCTTCGGCGGCGGCAGCTCGCACGTCGAGACGCCGAAACTGGCGGCGCTGTACAAGTCGGGGCTGCTGAAGATCGACGAGATGATCACCAACACCTACGCGTTGGACGACATCAACGACGGCTACCAGGACATGCTCGACGGCAAGAACATCCGCGGCGTCATCAAGTTCACCGAGTCGGACTGGTAGGCCGGTCGCTACCCTGGGGGCATGACCCCGTTCGTCGACATCCGGCGCGCCGAGGACCGGGGTGTCACGTCGACCGACTGGCTTGACTCCAGGCACTCGTTCTCGTTCGGCGACTACTACGACCCGGCGAACACCCACCACGGCCTGCTGCTGGTGAACAACGACGATCGGGTGGCACCCGGCACGGGTTTCGACACCCACCCGCACCGTGACATGGAGATCGTCACGTGGGTGCTCGACGGCAGCCTGTCGCATCAGGACTCGATGGGTAACTCCGGGCTGATCTACGCCGGGCTGGCGCAGCGGATGTCGGCTGGATCCGGCGTGCTGCACTCGGAGCGCAACGAATCTCCGGAAGTACCAGTGCATTTCGTGCAGATGTGGGTGATTCCCGACGAAACCGGTATCGCCCCCGAATACCAACAGCTGGAGATCAACGACGCGCTGCTCGGCGGCGGGCTGGTCACCATCGCGTCCGGCTCGACCGACGACGCGGCGATCACGATCCACAACAAGCGCGCCGCGCTGCACGGTGCGCGGTTGGAGTCCGGCGCAGCCGTCGAAGTGCCCGACGCGCCGTTCGTGCATCTGTTCGTGCCGCGCGGTGAGGTGACGCTCGAGGGTGTCGGCCCACTTCACGAGGGTGATGCGGTGCGACTCACCGCGTCGGGTGGCCGCCGCGTCACCGCCGTCGAGCAGTCGGAGATCCTCATCTGGGAAATGCATGCGGATCTGTCCGGCGGGTAACGGGCTCGTCGTCGTCATCGCCGGCCTGACGGTGTTGGCCGGCTGCTCCGACGAGCCGCCGCCATCCAGCGCGCCCTCGCCGACCGACGCGCCGCCCGCGTCGACGCGACCGGCGGAACCAGCGCCCGCGTCGGCGAACCTGGCGCCGGTTGCCGTGCACGTTCCCGACGACCTCGCGCAGGCGCCGCTCGATCAGCCCAGACAGGCATTGATCCCCGAGGGCTGGACGATGTCGGTGTGGGCCCGGATTCCCAAGGCCCGGCTGGCGGCGTGGACACCCGATGGCGCACTGCTGGTGTCGGTCCCGTCCAGCGGCCAGATCGTGAAGCTGACACCGAAAGCCGGTGCCGCGCCGGAACAGTCGACACTGCTCGACGGGCTCGACCAGCCGCACGGCATGGCGTTCGCGGGATCGACGCTGTACGTCGCGGAAAGCGATCAGATCGACGCGTACGACTACGCCGACGGCAACGCCGTCAATCGACGCACCTTCGTCGACGGTCTGCCCGATGCGCGCAGTTCCGATCTGCGCGGCGCCTATGCGCATGCGCTGAAGAGCGTCGCCGTCGGACCCGATGGCGCCGTGTACTTCTCGATCGGCTCGACCGGCAACATCTCGGCCGCTGACCGCGATGCCGATCCGCCGCGGGCGACGATCATGCGGATCCCGCCGGGCGGTGGGCCCGCGGAACCGTTCGCAACGGGCGTGCGTAACGGGACCGGGTTGGCCGTCGCACCGGACGGTTCGATCTGGACGGCGGTGAACAACCGCGACAATGTGCCAGATCCGAACGGCAATGTCGATGTCGAGTACGTCAACGAGCATCCGCCCGAGTCGTTGGCCCGCCTCACCCCGGGCCGCGAATTGGGCTGGCCGTTTTGCAATCCCGACGGAGGCCCGGCGAATCTGCCCTTCATCCGTGACATGTCGACGAACAGTGACGGGTCGCGAATGGACTGCGCCGCACTACCGCCCGTCGAGCAGAGCATGGGGGCACACGCCGCGCCGTTGGGGCTCTCGTTCACGTCTGGAGTGTTGCCGACGCCGTATGAAGAGGGCGCCCTGGTCGGAATCCACGGGTCGTGGAACCGGCAGCCGCCGCGGGCGCCCGAGGTGTCGTTCTTCCGTTGGCGCGACGGCACTCTGGGTGATCAGCAGACGCTGGTTGGCGGCTTTCAGGCCGACGACGGGTCGCGGTGGGGCCGGCCGGTCGCGGCCGTGACAGGACCAGACGGCGCCGTGTACGTCACGGATGACTACGCCGGCGCCGTCTATCGACTGGTCCCGCCTGGGCGCTAGTGCGCCATCGGGGTTTTGGTGCCGCGCCTGCCGGTGATGGCGAGGTAGATCGCGATAAGCACGATCGCCACGACGATCCCGACCAGGAACGGAATGATCTCGAATCCGCCGTTGGAGTTCGAATAACCCAGTTGGTAGGTCAGCCACGACCCGATGAGTGAGCCGACCGCGCCGAGCAGGATCGTCATGATGATGCCGATGTTCTGCTTGCCAGGCATGATGAGCCGGGCGAGCGCACCGACGATCAAGCCGATGACTAGCGCGCCGATAATCGTTCCGATCATATTGGTCCCTTCCCTAAGTGGTCCCGACCTTGAGTGTCTACCCACTTGCGCGCCGAATTCACCCGCTTGCACGCCGATACTCAATCGTGATCGTGGTGTTACGAAAGTTGACTGTGTGATTGGTGTGATTAGAGTGTTCGCGTTACCTGGGTTTTTGCTAGAGGGGCACTCGTGTCGACACCGGTCGCCGTCCGCCGGCGTTTCGCGGCGCAAGGCACGCGCCGCAGGTTTCTGGCGTGCGCTTCTGTGTTGACGATCTGTGCTGCGCTGGTGACGACGGGCGCCGCCCCGGCCCGTGCCGACGCCAGGACGTTGCTCGCAGGCGCGATCGCCAACACGAAGGGGTCCTACCTCGTCTACAACTTCGGCCCCGGCCATCCCGCGCCGCTGCTCAACGCCGACGGCGGCTGGTACGAGATGAACAACGGCGGGCACCTGATGACGATCAAGAACGCCTCCAGCCGCCTGCGGCCGCGGCTCCTGGTCGACACCCATCAGGGCTACCAAGCCCGCTGCGAGCGGGATCCGCGGGCGCGCACCGCCGAGGGCCTCTGGCAGGCGTCGGAGATCTACACGCCGTTGGAGGCGTGGCAGGTGCTGGGTCAGCCGACGATCGCGATCAACGCGAACTTCTTCGACGTGCGCGGGCAGAAGGGTGGGTCATGGCGCGACACGAAGTGCAGTTCTCCGCTGGGCGCCTACGTCGACAACACCCGCGGCCAGGGTCGGGCCAACGCGGCGGTGACCGGCACGCTGGCCTATGCGGGCAAGCAGGGGCTGTCGGGCGGCAACGAGCACTGGTCGTCGTTGGCCACCATGATCCTTCCGGCCGGTGGGCGGCCGTACGTGATCATGCCCAAGGGGCCGAACGACTACGACGCGGCGTCACCGGAGATTCAGAAGCTGCTGGATCAGAACGCGCGCTTCGTGGCGGTCGCGGGCATCGGGCTGCTCGCGCCAGGCGACACCGGCCAGCTCAACGACAACGGACCGAGCGCGGCCCGCACCGCGATCGCCTACAACCGCAACAACGACCAGCTGTACGTGTTCCAGGGCGGCAGCTACACGCCGGATCAGATCCAGGATCTGTTCCGCGGGTTGGGCTCCGACACCGCGGTGCTGCTGGACGGCGGCGGGTCGTCGGCGATCGTGTTGCGGCGCGACACCGGCGGAATGTGGAGCGGCGCAGGCGTTCCCAAGGGCAGCTGCGATACCCGCCAGGTGCTGTGCGATTCCCGCGAACGCGCGCTGCCCAGTTGGCTGGCGTTCGGCTGACCCGCAGATGACAGCGCTGACGCGCCGCACGCTGCTGCGGCTGGGGGCCGGAGTCGCCGGAGCTTGTGCGCTTGATCCGTTATGGCGGTTGGGGATTGCGACGGCAGCGCCGGGCGGCGAACAACCGTCACCGTCGTCGGCGACCGGGATGCCGACGAGGATGTCGGGATCGTTCGTGTCGGCGGCCCGCGGCGGCATCGAGACGAACTGGATCATTGCGCGGCCACCCGGCCACGCGGGGCCGCTGCGGCCGGTGATCGCGTTGCACGGCCGCGACATGGACGCCGCTGGCGTGATGGATATGGGCATCGAGGCGGGCCTGGCCCAGTTGGCCAGGGCCGGCTATCCACCGTTCGCGGTGGTCGCCGTCGACGGCGGAAACACGTGGTGGCACCGACGGGTGACCGGCGAGGATTCCGGCGCGATGGTGCTGAACGAACTGCTGCCGATGCTTCCGACCAAGGGGTTGGACGTTTCGCGGGTCGGCTTCATCGGATGGTCGATGGGCGGTTATGGCGCGCTGCTGCTCGGCGGTGCGCTGGGCGCCAAACGCACGGCGGCGATCTGTGCCGTCGCGCCCGCGCTGTATTCGGACTACGGCGAGGCGTTGGCCGCCGGCGCGTTCGACGGTCCGGCCGACTGGTTCGCCTATTCGGTGTACGGCACGCCGGCGCTGTCGGAGATTCCGTTGCGGATCGACTGCGGCGCGAGCGATCAGTACTTCAAGGCGACAAAGCAGTTCGTCGCGTCGTTGCACAAGCCGCCGGCGGGGGTGTCGTTCGAAGGCGGGCACGACGTGGCGGCGTGGAAGGAGAAGCTGCCGCGGCAGTTGGCCTGGCTGGCGACGTAGCGCGTTGATCCCGGGTTTGGCCTGGGTCGCGTGAGACGATCGTTGCTCGAGTGAACAGAGTTTCGACGCCACCTCGTCCCGCTGCTCGGCGCCTCTCGCCGACACGCGGCCAGACCGGCCTGCATTTTCGACGCGACATCGAAGGGCTGCGGGCGGTCGCGGTCATCGCGGTCGTGCTGTTTCACGCCGGCATGCCGGGGTTGGGCGGCGGATTCATCGGCGTGGACGTCTTTTTCGTCGTCTCCGGGTTTCTGATCACCGGGCTGCTGTGGCGGGAGGCGGCCGACACCGGCACCGTCCGGTTGGCTCGCTTCTACGCCGCGCGGGCCAGGCGGTTGCTGCCCGCGGCGGTGACGGTGCTGGTGGGGACGTGCGCGGCCTCGGTGCTGCTGCTTCCGCCGCTGCAGGCGCGCAGTGTGATCGGTGAGGGCATCGCCAGCGCGCTCTATGTAGGCAATTACCGGCTCGCGATTCAAGACACCGACTATCTGGCGACCGACGCGACGCCGTCGCCGCTGCAGCACTATTGGTCGCTGGGCGTGGAGGAGCAGTTCTATCTCCTGTGGCCGGCGCTGATCATCGCGACGGCGTGGGTGCTCGCGCGGGTGGCGGCGCGGACCGGGCGATCGCTGACCGGTTCGGTCGCGCCCTACGCCGCTGTGCTGGCGGTGCTGGCTGCGGTGTCGTTCGCGGTTTCGGTGGTGTTGACCGACGACTCGCCGTCGTGGGCGTTCTTCTCGTTGCCGACGCGCGCGTGGGAGTTGGCCGTGGGCGGACTGGTGGCGTTGACGGCAGGGATGTGGCGGCAGCTGCCGGGGCCGTCGGCCGCGGTGGTGGGCTGGGGCGGGTTGGGGCTGATCGCGGTGACGTGCACGCAGGTCGGCTCATCAACACCGTTTCCGGGTACCGCGGCGTTGTTGCCGGTGCTGGGGACCGCGTTGGTGATCGGAGCGGGTTGTGCGACACCGGATCTGGGAGTGGGGCGCTTCCTGTCGCAGCCGACGATGCGGTCGATCGGTCGGCTGTCGTACTCGTGGTACCTGTGGCATTGGCCGACGCTGCTGCTGGCGCCCGTGTTGTTCGGTGGGGACATCGGCTTGGCCGGTCGGTTGGCGATGGTGGTCATGTCGCTGGGCCTGGCGATCCTGACGTTGCATCTCGTCGAGAACCCGGCGCGGTTCGCCGAGTCGTTGAAGGAGTCCGACAAGCGCAGCCTGGCGGTGGGCGGTGCGTTGACGGCGACCGCGGTCGGGGTGTGTCTGGTGCTGTTGATGATTCGCCCGGTGCCGACGGGTGTCGGTGTTGCGGCGGCGCCGGTCGCCGTCACTGCCGGCGCACAGAAGGCGCCGAACGCTGTTGCGCCGCAGCCGATGTCAGTGCGCGATCAGCTGATGGTCGCGGTAAACGAGTCGACCGAGCCGCGTCCGGTGCCGGAGAATCTGACGCCGCCGCTCGGCGCGGTGGCCAAGCCTGAGGTCTTCGTCAACGGTTGCGTGCTGTCATGGCGGGATGTGCAGCAGCCCGACTGCGTGTCGGGTGATGTCGCGTCGCCGACGACGGTGGCGTTGGTCGGCGATTCGCATGCGGCGATGTGGCAGCCGGCATTGGAACCGATTGCTCAAAAGAAGCATTGGCGTCTCCAGACATTCAGCAAGGTGCTGTGTCCGCTGATGGAGCTGCCGATCAACAGCCCGTATCTCGGGCGGGCGTTCACCGAATGCGAGCAGTGGCGCGGTGACGTGCTGGCGCAACTGGCGCAACAGCGTCCGGCGTTGGTCGTAATCGACATGTCGCGACGGTACGGCGCGGACTTTGGCTTCGTCAGCTACGACCGGGCCTGGCTCGACGGGCTGACGCGGTTGGTGCAGCAGCTGAAGGCCAGCGGCACAGACGTTTTGGTGCTCAGTCAGGTGCCCGATCCGCCTTCGACGGTGCCGACGTGCGTGTCCGGGCATATGGACGACGCCACCGCGTGCGCGCCCGCTCGCACCGACGGATTGAACGACGCGGGGATTGCGGCCGAAGCAGCGGCGACGACGGTCGGCGGCGGACACTACTTCGAATTGTCGGACCTGTTCTGCACCGGCGAACGGTGTCCCGTCATCGTCGGCAACACCCTGGTGTTCCGGGACGACAACCACATCACGACCGAGTACGCCACGGCGCTCGCGCCGCTGGTGGCAGAGCAGGTGGAACAGGCGCTGCGCCGAGGCTAGGACCGCTACTTGGCGTCGTTGTCCTTCTTGGAGTCTGCGCCCTTCTTGGAGTCTGCGTCCTTCTTCTTCGTGAGGTTGTCGGTGGCACCCTTGACGGTGTTGACGGTGTCGTTGACCGTCTTCTTCAAACCGTTGACGGTGTTGTTGATCGCCTTCTGGCCCTCGGCCGCGATGTTGTTGAGTTGGGCCTGGGTCCTCTCCACGGCGGCCTGGGTCCGATTGCGGGCGTTGAGTGTCGCCGTCGCAATGCGCTGGTTCGCCAACTGCAACCGTTCGTCGAGTCGCGCACTGACATTGGTGATGTCCTTCGCGCTGAGCGCTGCCTTGGGCTCGGTCGTCGACTTGGCGACGGGGGCGGCGGTGGGTTGTGCCGATGCGGCCAGCGTGGACGTCGTCGCCGGTGCGCCGCCGGTTGCGTCAGCGATGGCGCCGGTGAACTGTTCGAAACCGCTTGCAAGGCCGTTGGTTATCGGCCCGTTGACGTCATTCAGTGCCGCGGTGACCTGCTCGCCGACCGGCCTGACCGTCGCATTCCACACCGCCGTACCGACTTCCTCGGCGGGTGTGAACACCGCACCCATGCCGACGAGGTCCGCGACCCTCGTGACTTGGGTCGGGACCGCGAGACCCAGGTTCAGGATGTCTTTACCGATGAGGCCGTCGGAGGACTCCTGGCCCACGGGTTCGCCGATCTGGATCGGTGGCAGCAGGCCGACACCGAACAGCGACGGCAGCGTCACACCGATGCCGCTGTTGCCGGCATTGACGGCACCGAGCGAGTACACGAGCGGGACAGGTCCGAGCGGCGTCACCAATGCGCCGACCGTCGTCCCGGTGTTGATGTTGAACCCGTTGGTTCCGACGTAGTTGGCCTGACCGACATTCAGGCTGCTGTAACTGACCCCGAGGAGGGGCAGGCCGAACGTGTTGAGCGTGGTGCCGCCGAGCGTCGTAACGCCTGTGGCAGTCGGGAAAACGAGCCCCGCGTTCACCGAGCCGAACGACGCCAACCCGAATGGAAGCTGCCCGCCCGTCGCCGCGATGGGAATCATCAGAACGGTTTCGGCGCTTGGGTCGATGCCCAAGTCGATCGGTAGGTCGATCTCGGAGAGGGCAGGAATCGGTCCAAGAGCGAGTGTCGGCATCGCTGCCAACCACCCGATCGACGCGTCGAACGGGAAGTTGTAGGCGCCTGAACCAACGGGAACCCAGGCGGTGACGCTCGGTGTCGCAACAAGGTCATCCAGTAATTCCAGTTGGGTACCAAGTCCGGCCAACAACGGGTCTATCAGTAGGTCGAGCGGCGAGCTATCTCCGAGGCCAAGAAGATCTAAGACCTGCGACAACCCCGGAATAGCATCGAGACCCGTGAGTTCGCCCAGATCGACGTTCGGGATGTCGAGATCGATGTTGGCCACGTTCGCGAGCACGTCGGACAGCGTCAACTCCGGAAGATTGACGAACGTGTTGCCGACGGACGTCTGGCCATCCATGCCCAAGATCGGCCACGCGTAGCTTGAGTTGTACTCGGTCTGAGTTGCGGTTAAGCCCAGAAGGTCAGTGAGCGAAGGCAGATTGTCGATCTCGACACCCAGGGGCTCCAACAGGTCGTTAATCGCCTGAAGTTGTCCGAGCACGCCGCCAACAACTTGCAGCACCGCCAGGGTTTCGAGTAGCGGACCGGCCGCACCGGTCAACACATCGTCGACACCCTCAATGGGAATCAAGCCTTGCAGGACGCCCCCGAGCACGATCGCTGCTGCATCGGCCGACAGTCCTGGGACGACGCCCAGATCCGAGGCATTGTTGAGTGCATCCGTGAGCGCAGTGATGATGCCCGAAATCGTCGCTAGGTCAGTCTGAGTCGTGCCCGCAGTGAAGGTCGGGAGCAGTCCGCCCGACGCTGATGCGATCGGGTTCCAGAATGACGCGGCTCCCCCTTGGATGTTTCCCTGCGCGATCAGGATGTTGTCGAGGCTGTTCGACCAGTCCGTGATCAACTGGGTGTAGTTCGGGCCCGCAGTGAGAAGGATGTCGCGCCACGTCATTGCTTTTTCTGGCGCGGGGACGAAGCCGACGGTGAGTGCGGCCGCTGTTGCGGTTGTCGCGCCGACTGCCGCGAACTTCTGCGACCTTTTACTCAGCTTGCGATGCTTCGACATCGTGACCTGTCCCTTCGCCCACCGTCTCAGGTTCTTCTCAGGGACCCTAACACCCTTGTGATCGTGATCACAAAATTGCTGGTAGTTGGCGACGGCCGGGGTGCACGGCGATGAAGCAAACGCTTTAATAACGGCTGCGTCAAATTAAATCCGCTGCTTGAACTGCAATCAGAGCCACGTAGCGTCCCAGTTCAGCAACTGGGCATCCTTGCAAAGACTAAGTTGCTAAACAGGCGGTTTTTCGACACGGTTGCCAGCTGTGTCAGAATTCCGCGCGACTTCGGATTTCGTAGGAGCTTACCTATCGCGAAGTAGCTGTCCCATCTGCGGGACACTGCCAGATCACCCGGCCGGCTAGCTACCGATTGTCGCCAGCAAACACCGATTCGTCGTTAGCTGGCTATCTCCGACGCAGCGGCTGCGGCCGCCTCCGTCTGCCCGGCATAGCCGCTTCCGAACAACACCACATGCGCCAGCAGCGGGTACAACTGATGCAGTGCCACCCGCTCGCGCCACCCCTTTCGCAGCGGCCGGACCTGCTGATAGCTCGCCAACACGTCTTCGAGATACGGACAACCGAACAGCGCAAGCATCGCCAGGTCCGTCTCCCGGTGCCCGCCGTGCGCGGCCGGATCGATCAGCACGACGCCATTGGGCGTCCACATCACATTGCCGCTCCACAGATCGCCGTGAATCCGAGCCGGCGGATCGCCGTCATCGAAGTCGCCCACCAGGCACCGGCCGATCACCGTCTCGATCAGCCGCCTCGCCCGTTCACTGAGCCGCCACCCGGCGAGTTCGGCCATCGGACGCAGCCGTTCCTCGGCGTAGAACTCTCCCCACGAATCGTGACCCCACAACGACATCGGCAGCGGCTCCGACAACGGGCCGAAATAGCCGTCCTCGTACCAACCGTCGGGCCCTGAGCCGAAGTACCGTGCCCCGGCGTCGTGCGTCACCGCCAGTCGCGCCCCGAAGTCCCGCGCGGCATCCCGCGTGGGAACCACCGACGCCAACCGCTCCAATGTCAGCGAATGGTCGTCATAGCGGATCACACGCGCACACGGGACCCCGCCCGGGACTGCCAGCCACCGCAGACCGGCCGCTTCCAACGCGAAAAAGCCCGGCGGCGCATTGTGATTCGTCTTGACGAACTCAGCCACGGACTCTGCGCGGCAGTCCGACCATCGTCGCCATCAGCCGATCCCGAATTGGCGTCGGCAAGTTCGTCACCAGTGCCGCTTGTACCTTGGGACCGAGGCCGACGACATAGCGCGCCCGCGGGTGTCGCGCGGTCAACGCCTCGTAGACGACGGCGACCACCTTGTCCGTCGGCACCGCCATCTTGCGCGCCGCGGGCACGAACTTCTTCATCCCCGCGATGTGTTTGGCATACAGCGTGCGCTGCTCCGCTGACATCCGATCCTCGATCTGTCGCACCATGTCGTCGGCGGTGCGCCACATGTCGGTGTCGGTCTGAGCCGGCTCGACGACGACGACCGAAACACCCCATCCCTTCACCTCGAGCCGCAGCGCGTCGGCCGCCGCCTCCAGGGCGAACTTCGACGCGCAGTACGGACCCAACAGTGGCATCGATATTCGGCCGTTCACGCTGGAGATGAATACCACCCGCCCGCGTGATTTGCGCAGCTGCGGCAGCACCGCCTGGGTCACCGCGATCTGCCCAATCACATTGACTTCCAACTGCTCTCGCCACTGCTCGGGCGTGACCGTTTCCACCGGGCCCGCGACGGCGATGCCGGCGTTGTTCACCACCGCATCGAGCTGTGGCGGCAGCGCCTGAGGCAGTTTCTCGATGTGGCCCGCGTCGGTCACATCGAGGATGACGGCCGACACCTGCTGCGGGTTCACCCCCGTGACCGCTGCGGCGTCCTCTTCGGTTCTGACTCCGGCGATGACGTCCCATCCCGACGAGGCGAGCTGTTCGACGATCGCCTTCCCTATCCCCCGCGCGGCCCCGGTGACAAGTACTGACGGCATGGCCGCACCCTAGTCGTTCTGCGCGGCGGGTGGTCCGAACATGAAGATTCCGGCCGCCACGGCCACCAATACCGCTGCGAGCGCGATCACCGGCGCGACGGTGAACCGCGACAATGTCGCTCCCACCACCGCGCCCGCGCATATCGTCAACACGACCGACCAGCGCAACTTCTCGCGCTCTCCGCGCCCACCCGCCAATCTGCTGTCGACTCCGATGCCCACGATCGTCGACGTCAGCACCGTGGTACTGAGCTCTTGAATGCCGAACTGGCGCGCCGTCGCGTTCTGACTTCCGTAGGCGAGCGCCAGGCCCGCAATGAGAATCAGCTTCGTGTTGTCGTGATAGTCGAGCACACCGGTACCCGCCAGGATCGACAACACCGCCAGCACAACGCATTCCACCAACAACGCGACGCTTACCCAGCGGCGGGTGTCATGCGCGAGGTGCCGAACGAACCGGCCGCCGATCGCGGCGCCGATCAGGAAGCTGCCGAAAGCGACCACCGCGGCGGTCATGTCCACCACGGTTTGGCGGGCGAACCAGAAGCCGAGGAAGATCACGTTGCCAGTCATGTTCGCGACGAACACGTGGCCCAGCACCAGCACGCTGATCGCGTCGACGAGGCCCGTGCTGAATGTCAGTACCAGCAGCCCCGTCACCGTCAACGGTTCGGAGACCGGTGAGGTGACGGCCACGAGCGTCTGCCCTACAGCTGCGGGGTGAGGTCCAGCGTGGTGATTGTCGTCATCCTGGCGATGCGCCAATCAGAGCGGTCGCGCTTCATCTCCAATCGGTAAGACAGATACCGCAAGGACGGTATGTTCTTCGAAACCGGGCTGGTGGCAATGGAATTCGTGTACACAACGGCCGAAGCTTCGTTACCACTCACCGACTCCACCGCTGTGCCCAGCACCGACGTTGTGTTGGTGACCTGAGCCTGCTTGTTGGTGGCCACGATCGAGTCGATGAACTTGCGGTACTGATCCGCGAAATCCCCCGACAAATACCTCGCCGAGCGGTCGGCCAGCGAGTCCATGTTCTCCGGCGTGTAGGACCACAGCGTCGTGATCGCATCGGCGGCCGTGCGGGCGATGTTCAGCTTGGTCTCCACCAGTGCGCGGTTCGCGATCACGGGTTGGGCAGTCGCGCCCAGAAATGCGCCGCCGCCGACGAACAACACCGCTGCCACGGCTGCGGCGATCTTCAACTTCTTGCCGGCCGGCCGGTGCGGCACCAGCATCGGCGCTTCCTCCGGGGTTGCCTCCCGGTCCGATTCCGGTTTGGACTCGGCTTCGGTTGCGTCCGTGCCGGTTTCGCTGTCGCTGACCGATTCCTCGGTGACTGATTCATCGTTGGCTGATTCGGCCGGTCCATCGCCCGCGGGAGTCTCGACAGTGGGAGTCTCGACCGCGGGCGTCTCGGCGGCGGGTTCGTCCTCGGCTGCGGCTTCTGCCTGCTCGGCGACGGGCGCTGACTCCGGCGGAGTGTCGCCTGTTGTCGACGCCTCCTTCTTACGGCGCCGCAGGAGGTTCCACCGCCGCTTCTTTCCAGTCGAGTCCGCCTGGTCAACAGCGGCCGGCGCGTCCTCGGACGTCGGCGTTTCCTCGGCGGGCTTCTCCGATGCGGCCGGCTTCTCCGATGCGGCGGGCTCTTCCGAGGCGCTGGATTCGTCGTCTGCCTTCGCCGCCGGTTCTTCCACGGCCTTAGTGGTCGGGTCGTCGACGGGCTCCGCGGTCGGTTCTTCAGCCGACTCTGCGGCCGGTTCTTCAGCCGACTCCGCGATCGACTCATCGGTGGGCTTCGCGGAGGCCGCAGCGGCGCGGCGCCGTTTTCCACTCGGCATCCGGTGACGCCCGCGTGGTGTCTGCGGCGCCTCGGCGGTGTCCGTGGTCAGATCACCTGGATCAGGTTGCTGATCTTCCACAGCGGCCCTTCCTTCTTCGCCGTTACCACCCAACGGTTTCCGCTTTCGATCGTCTTACCGTCGGGCATCTTGGTCGATACTTTGGTGGCGACCAGAACGTCAGCGCTGCCGTCGTCGTTCCAGCGCTGCACGCCCGCGGCCATCACGCTGCCCTGCGTCGGCTCGGAGCGGGCCACCTGCACAAGGATCTCGTTGATCTTCTCCTTGAACATCTTGGCGAACTCGCCGGTGGCCTGTGACTGGATCCGGTCGCCGTAATAGTTGGCCTGGTACGGGTCCAGCGTCGTGTAGGTCGTCATGAACGACTGCACATAGCCGAGGACCTCGACGTCGCGATTCTGGGTGCGACGGTCGGTTTCGTGCGACACCAGCATCAGGCTGCTGGCGGTGATCGCCGCCGCGATCAGAACTCCCGCCACCATCGAGATGATCGGCAGCCCCCACCGGCGTGGCGGTTTCGGCGGTGGTGCGGTGTAGAGGTCCGGCTCTTTCCCCGTGATCCTGCGACGTGGGCTCATTGCGGCGCCTGTCCGATGTTCGGCTTCTTCAGCACGGTCAAGTTGGAGACGCGCCAGCCTGAGCCGCGTGACTTCACGAAGTCGACGCGCACCGTCGCGGTGATGAACTGCAGGGTTTCGACGTCATTGCCGCGCTGGCCCTGCAGCGCCACCAGCATCTCGGCGCGCTCCGGCGTCGCGGAGAGCACCGCGCTGCTCACCGCGAAGTACTCGTTGGTGGTGGCGCCGGCCTTTCCGGCGGTCTCCTGCTGGGCGGCCAACTGCGAGCGGTAGCTGTCGGTGGCCAACGACTGCGCCCGCTTGAAGTCGTCCTGCATCGTGTCCTGGTGGTAGCTCAGGAGCTGCTCGACGATCCGCGGGCCGTTTTCGGTGATGTCCTGCCGGGCTTGGTTGACGGCCTGCTCGTGGCGGTAGACGACGAAGAAGTTCAACGCCACCGCGGCCGCGCACACCACCACCGCAGCCACGAGCACCTTCGCGGTCAGCCGCCGC
This sequence comes from Mycolicibacterium agri, assembly GCF_002553505.1. Taxonomy (GTDB): domain Bacteria; phylum Actinomycetota; class Actinomycetes; order Mycobacteriales; family Mycobacteriaceae; genus Mycobacterium; species Mycobacterium agri. The sequence continues at coordinate 79,338 of NZ_PDCP01000017.1, forward strand.
ATGTCGCGCTGCGGCGGGTCGGCCCGTCGAACTTCGGTGCGCAGCAACAGATCCGCGAAAGTGCGCCGCCGCCTGTCCCACAACGGCCAGAGCCAACCTACGAACAGCGCCGCGGTGTCGAGCAGGTGTGCCACGTCCCGCGCGAGTAGCCGCCATGCGCCGACGGCGCCACCGTCGCGCCGCACGACCGCAATGCCGAACAACCCGCGGCCCAGGCTCCAGTCGGTGGTCGCGGGCAACAGCAGACGGTTGATCGCCATCAGCAGGAAGACGACGGCAGCGGCCGCGGCGTAGACGATCCACAACCACCCGGGCCGCGACACGGTGATCGCCGAAACTCCGAGGATGGCCAGCACCGCCAGTACACCGATGCCGAGCAGAACGTCAATCGCGAAGGCCCCGGCGCGTGCCCCGAAGGACGCCAAGTCGACCGTCGACGACCCGTCGTCGGCGATCGTGTTCGTCTTCGCGTCGAGCACAGCGGTCACGACGTGACCTGTTCCAGCTTGTCGATCTTGAACTTGCCGCCGTCGTTCTCGTCGGGCGCCATCGTCACCCGCAGCCGGTAACCCGACTCCTGGTCGGCCACTTCGGAATTGGTCACCTTCACCCGCAAGGCCACCAACACGTCGACCGAGCCGTTGGGGTTGTGGCGCTCCACGGCCGCACGCATGTCCGACACCGCGACCTTGACGTTGGCGGCCTGGTAGGCCTCCACCAGCACGCCGCCGTACATGGCGGCCTGGGCGCCGAACGCGCCCGTCGAGCACTCCATGATCTTTCGCTGCGCCACGGCCATCGCCGCGGTGTCCGGCGCCTGGGTGGCGGCCACACAGTCCTTGGCAGCCGCGATCGCGGCCTCGTCCGCCCTGGCGATGGCCTCAGTCTCGCGGGTGTCGCGGATCAGCCAGATGCCACCCGCCACCGCGGCGGCGGCCAGGATGACGAGCACACCGGCGATGCTGCCCATCCAGCCACGGCCCAGCCGGGGCGCACGGCGCTCGGCGCCGTCGTCGGGTACCTCGTGAGTTTCCTCTGCGGCTGGGTCCTGGTTGGTCGGGTCGCTTTGCTCTTGTTCGGAAACCGCTACCGAATCGTCTGGCGCGCCCTCAGCATCGGTGGGGTTCAGCTGGCGGGTGCCAGCATCTCCTTCCATCCGTCGTCTCCTGGGTTCTTCGAATTGACGGAGTACTTCACACCGTCGGGCCCGACGACCTCGCCACTCTGTGGGCTGTAGACCGCACTGCCTGGAGCCGGAGTGTACGTGCAGGGGTTGGGCTGTTGTCCACTGCACTGCACGGTGCCCTGATTGGGCGGGGTCAGCGGGTCGCTGACCGGCTGGGGTGATCCGCCCGGCGGTAGCTGGTCGGCGGGCAGCGGATTCGTCCCGTTGTTGACCGAAGGTGCCGGAATCACATAACCGGGCTTGACCGGCTCGTCGCAGCGTGCGGCCGGGGCCGGGCAGTTCACGATCTGGTTCGGGTCGCCGTACCAGGGGTTGGTGCCCGCCGGTTGGTACGGCTCGTTGCTTCGGCATTCCCTCGGGCTGGCCGCGCGCTTGCCCGGCACGTCGGCGCACGGGTAGTTGCGCGCGCCGCGGACCACGTTCTGCGCCTCCTTCGGGATCTTGCAGTAGGTGCCCGACGGCAGCGGCGCCATGCTGGTGTCGGCCGGCGAGCGCCACTCCGAAGCGGGCACGAACCCGGTCAGGCACGGCGGCGGCTGGTTGATCGACAGGCCGAAGTGCAGCAGGCCCTCGTTCTCGAAGATCGTGCCTGCCTGCGCGACGGTGGCGCCCTGCGGCAGGATCACGAACGCCTGCTCGAGACCCTTGTTGTAGCGCTTCAGCATGTCGATGACGACCTCAAGGTTCGCCAACGTCTGCGGCAACGACTCGCGCACATCGCTGAACGTCGCCGTCACCTGATCCAGCGTGGGCGGCGCCTGCTGCAGCCCGCTGCGCAGCGCCTGATCCTCGGCAGCCGATTGCGCGGCAAGGATATTCAGGTCACGCGACCACTGCTCGATGGCGTTGCCGGAGTCCACCTGGCTGCGCAGGATCGGCGTCGAGTTCTCGATGATGTCGTTGATCTGCGGCAGGTTCTCCTGGAAGCCCTGCGCCAGATTCGTCGTGCCGTCGACCAACCGCTGCAGCCCTGGGCCCAATCCACCCACGGCCTTCGACGTTTCGGTCAGCAGTTGGTCGATCTTCTCCTTGGGCAGCACCGCGAGACCGCGGTTGGCGGAGTCCAGCGCCGGACCCACCTCACTGGGCACCGTGCCCTGTGTGATGGTCTGCCCGTCGCGCAGGTACTGCCCCGGGTTTCCGGTCGACACCAGGTCGAGATACTGCTCACCGATCGCCGACACCGAATGCACGTTGGCCGTGGCATCCGCGGGAATCCGGTAGCGGTTGTCGATGCTCATCGTCGCGCGCGCGCCGGTCTCCGTCGGAACCACCGAGGTGACCTTGCCGATCTGCGTGCCGCGGTAGGTGACGTTGGCCGTCGCATACAGACCACCCGAGCGGGGCAGCTCGGCATACAGCGTGTACTGCCCGATACCGATCAGGCTCGGGATCCGCAGGTAGTACCAACCGAGCACGACCAGCGCCAGGATCGTCAGGATGGTGAACAGCACCAGCTGAAACTTGATGAACCGTGTCAGCACCGCTCACTCACCCCTTTCCACCAACGGTCCGCCCGGCACGTCGTGCGGGTTCGGCGTGTAACGCAGGTCCGGCATCATCGTGTTCGGATCGCGGCCCCAGGCCTGCTCGAGTGCCCGCAGCATGCCTGCCACACCGGTGCCGGACAGGAAGCCCTGATCCAGCGAGCTCAGCGTCAGGTCCACGTTGAGCGACACGTTGATGTAGTCGCCGCGCACCACCTTCGGCACGTTCTCGATGCTGAACGGTGCGGTCAGCAGCAGCTTGAGCGCCTGAATCAGATACGGCGACGCCTTGCCCAGCTCCCGCAACGGGCGCTGCAGGTTCTGCAGGTTGGTGTGCAGGTTGTCGCTGGCCGGGCCAAGCGCCGCATCGGCGGCCTTGCTGATGCGACCCAGCGACACCACCGCATCGGAGAACAGATCCCGGGTGTCGGCGAAATGCTTGATCAGCGGCGGGAATTCGGTCAGCACCCGGTCCAACGTGTTGGTGCGCTGGCCGACGATCGCCAACAGCCTGTTGGTCGAGTCGATCGCCCGGGTGATGTCGTTGCGCTGCTCGTTCAACTCGGCGGTGAAGGTGTCCAACCGGTTGAGGAACTCACGGATCTGATCGGCGCGGCCGGTCAGCAGGTTGTTGATCTCGGTCTGGATCACTTCCAGGTTCGGGATGCCGCCGCCCTGCACGATAGTCGCGATGCTGGCCAGCGTCCGCTCCGTCGTCGGGAACGCCGACGCGTTTTTCAGCGGAATCGTGTCGCCGCTCTTCAACAGCTCCGGCGACGGGTCCGGCGGCGGGTCGAGCTGCACGTGCTGCGAGCCCAGCAAGCTGGTCTGCCCGATCTTGGCCAACGCGTTCTTCGGCAGCTTGATGTTGGGCTCGAGGTCCAACGTCAGCGTCGCGACCCAGTTCTTCAAATCAATCGAACGGACCCGGCCGACATAGACATCGGCCACGCGCACCCGGCTGTTGACGTTGAGCGCCAACGTATCCGGCATCTGCACGTAGATCGTCATCCGGTCCGATCCGGTGCCGGGACCACCCGGCAGTGGCACGTTGGAGATACCACGCCAGTTGCCGCACGAGGTCAGCACGAGTGCGACCGCCAGCAGCCCGGCGGCGCGCCGTGCGATGCGGCTGAACCTCCGTCTGGTCATCAGCCCCCTCCTGCTTCAGCGGGCAGCGGCGGTCCGGGCGGGCCGGCAGGCGCCGGTGCGGCCGCAGGCGCGGCGGGCGGTGCCGGTGCGATCGCGCCGAGCGGATCGCCAGGAATCACCCCCGGCGCCGGGCCGGGCGGCGGTCCCGGCTGCGGGTACCACGGCGGCGGCAGCGGGTTGGTCTCGTCGTAGGCGTCCGGCGGGCCGGGCAGCCTGCCGTTGTTGACGCCGAATGCCGGTGGCGCAGGCGGGATCACGCAGTCCGGTCCGCCCAGCAGCTCGGCCAGGCACTCCGGCGTCAGGTTCCGCTCGGTGTGCGGCTGCACCTCGATGCCCTGCATACCGGGTGCGGTGACCCAGCCCGGCTCGTGGTTGCCGTGCGAGAACAACGTGTCGCGCGAGAAGATGCCCGGCACGGTGGTGTCCTTGTATCCCGGCGGCGGCTGCAGCCGCGGCTCCGAGTACGAGATCTGCTTGGGCAGCGTCATCGCGGTGACGAACTGGTTCAAGCCGATCGGCGGGAAGTTGAACTTGATCGCATCGAGGATCGGCGCGAGGTACTGCGCGCACAGCTCCGCGGACTCCTGATAGCCCAGCCGGCTGCCCGCCTGAATCGAGCTGCAGATGAACTGGATCGGGTTCGCGAAGTTGGTGACCGCGGGCAGACCGACGATGCCGCCCGCGTTCGGCGATGAGATGTTCATCAGGTTCGAGCCCAGGTTCGGGAACACGTGCAGACCGGTTTCCAGACCATCGAGCGGTTCGGGCTGCAGGATCGCGTTGGTCACCTCGGCCAGGTTGTTGATGTCGTGCGCCAACACCTCACCGTTCTCGCCGATGAACTGGCGCGTCGTCGACAGCAGATCGTTCAGATCCCGCAGCGCGGTGGCCAGCTCCTGGTCGGTGTTGGTGAACGAGCTGGTGAACTGCGCGAGATCGTTGTTCAGCTGGACGAACTGCTGGTCGCTCTTGTAGAGCGCGTTGACGAACAGCGCCAGGCTCTTGACCACGGCGAAGAAGTCGCCGCGGCCCTCGTTGAGTGTGGTGACCGCCTCGGACAGCCCCCGCAGCGTGCGGTTGATCTGATCGCCCTTGCCGGCCAATCCGTCGGAGAACGACTCGATGACGTCGCCGAACGGACCCTTCGGCTGGTCGGGCGTCGGGCCGAGGTCGGTGAGGATCCGGTTGATCGAGTCGCGCAGCTCGTCGTACTCGACCGGCACCTGGGTGCGGTCGATCGGGATCACCGCGTTGTTCTGCATCACCGGCCCGCCGGTGTAGGGCGGCGACAGCTGAATCGTGCGCGACGCAACGAGACTCGGGTTCAGGATCGAGGCTGTCGCGTCGGCGGGCACCTTGTATTTGTTGGCGTAGTTGAAGGTGACCTTCATCTTGTCGCCGGCCGGCTCGATCGAGTCGATGGTGCCGACCTTGACACCCATGATCTGAACCTTGTCACCCGGATACAGCGCGAGCGTCTGCGGGAAGTAGGCCACGACGGTGTTGTAGGTCAGCTTCTTGTACAGCTGATACCCGACGATCGCGGCGATCAACGCCAAGATCACGACCACCGTTCCGATCACCACCGCTGTCCGAGAAACGTTCGGCAGCTTCAGGTTTCGCACGTTGAAGATGGTTGACATCTGTTACCCCCCTACCCGTTCTGCGAACCCGGTGGAAGGAACGGCGGATTGCCCGGCAGCGGGGCGGTGTCGGCGGGCGACACCTGCTGCCCCGGTCCGGGTGGTGGCGGCGGCCCGACCGGGGCCGGCGGCAGCGGAGCGATGCCCGGGGTGAAGTCAGGTCCCTCGGGCGGCAGCGGGCCGACCGGCACGGTGCGCGCACCCGGCGGCGCGGGCGGCAACGGCGCAGGCGCCCCCGGCATGTCCGGCGGCAGCTGGCCGGGGATCGCCGCGGAGGGCACCCCTGGCGAGGGGCCGGGGCCGCCCGGATTCGGCGGTGAGGCCACCACATCCGGCGGCGTGTAGCCCTGCCCGGGCGGATTCGACCACGGGTTCGGTCCGAACGGTCCGGTCGACAGATGCGAGCACGGCAGCGGGTCCTCCGGCCGCGGCACCGTGTCGGCTGCCGGCGTGTACGAGCACGGATGGCCGGCGACCACGGCGGGCCCGGGATGCTCGGGCGTGCCCTCCAACACCTCGGGACCTGGCGGGGGAGCACCGTTGGGGAACCGGGTTCCGTTCGGATCGGGGAACCGCCACGACGGCAGGCCCGCGTCGCGCCAGAACTTCTCGGGGTCGATGCCGCGCTTCTTGAACGCGGCGTCGACGAACGGCTGCAGCAGCCACGGCGGCAGCAGATTGACCAGCATGACCTTGAAGAACGGGCCGGAGGCGATGGCCTCGGCCAGCGACGCGGTGAACTTGCTGAGCGTGGACAGCACGTCGACGAGGTCGAACTTGCGGTCCCGCAGGATGTCGCTGACGTTGCGCAGCTGTTCGAGCACCCGGTTCAGGTTCGGGTTGTCCTTGACGAACCCGGCGACCTGCTCGGAGAACTGGCTGACCCGTTCCAGCAGCATGCTCACCGCGTAGCTGCGCTCGTTGATCGCGGCGAGCAGGGTCTGCGCGTTGACCAGGAGCGCGTTGATCTGCTCGCTGCGGTCGCCGAGCACACCGGCGATCTTGTTGGCGTTGGCCAGCAGTTGCCGGACCTCTTCGTCGCGCTTGCCGATGGTGTCGGAGAACCGTGCCACCCCGTCCAGCGCCGCGCTCAGGTGCGGGTAGGTCTGGTCGATCGTCTCCGACAGCACGTTCAGTGACCGCTTCACCGTCTCGGTGTCCCAGCCCGAGGCGGCCTTCGTCACGTCGAAGAACGCGTCGTAGATCTGATACGGCGTGGTCGTCTGCCCCAGCGGGAGAACGCCGTTGGAGCGCAGCGCCTCCGTGCCGCGCGGCTCGATCTCCATGTTCTTGCGGCCGACGATGGTGTCGGTGCGGATCGCTGCCCGGCTCTCGGTGCCGATCTGGGTGCCGCCGAGCGTGTAGCCGATCTTGACTTTGTCGCCTTCGATCGCGAACGACTGCACCTGGCCCACGTCGACGCCGGCGATGCGCACCTTGTCGCCCGTGCTCAACCCGCCGGTGTCGGTGAAGTACGCGTAGTACATCGGCTGGGCGAACAACATCGGCATGCTCGCGAAGCTCTGCCCCACCCCGATCACCAGGACCAGGATGAGGATGCCCTTCAGACCGTTGCGAACCCGGTTCTCACCCTCGAGGACTCTCATTGCGGCGTGCACCTACCCGAGGGCTGGGACCAGACCTTGACCGTGCGCACCGGCCCGCCGGGCTGCAGACCCGGCAGCTTCAACGTCACGTCGCAGGCATAGAAGTTGAAGAAGTCGCCGTAGACACCGCCGGCGCGGCCGATGATCTTCAGCGCGGTCGGCAACCGGGTCAGGATGTCGTTCAGCTGATCCTTCTGGTCGACCAGCGGCTGCTGGATGACCTCCAGATGACCGACGGTGCTCTGCAGCAGAGGCCGGTTCTCGGCGAACAGGTCGCCGATCGTGCCGGCCGCGTCGCTGATGTCGGCCACCGACGTCGCGATCGGGTCGGCCCGGTTTTTCAGGCCGGTGATCAACTTCTCGAAGTCCACGAGGGTCTCGTCGAATTGCTTCTGGTGCTTGACGGTGGTGTCCAGCACGGCGTTGAGGTTGCGGATCACCTCGCCGATGGCCTGGTCACGGTCGGCCAGCGCGGACGTCAGCTGCGCCGTCTGGTCCAGGATGTCGTTGATGGTGCCGCCCTGGCCCTGGAAGATCGTGATGATCGACTCGGCGATGTTGTTGACCTTGTCGGGGTCCAACGCGCGGAACACCGGCCGGAAGCCGCCGATGAGGGCATCCAGATCCAGCGCGGGCTCGGTCCGCTCGATCGGAATGGTGCCGCCTGCGGGCAAGCGCTGGTCGTTGTCGCCGCGCTTGAGCTCCATGTAGCGGTCGCCGATCAGGTTCAGGTAGCGGATCGACGCTGTCGTCCCCTGGTACAGCGGCAGGTCGCGTTCGACGTTGAAGTCGACCTTGACGCGTTTGCCGCCGTCGATCAGCTCGACCTTGGACACCTTGCCGACCTCTACACCAGAGGCACGGACGAATTGGCCGGGACGCAGCCCGCTGGCGTTGCTGAAGATCGCCGAATACCCGGTCGTGCGGTCGAACCGCATCTGACCGAACACCACGATGATGATCGCAGTGAAGAGCAGCAGCACCACTGAGAAGGCGCCGAGCTTGATGATGGTTCCGGTGATTCTCATGGGTTGATCGTGAACTCCCCCAACTGACGGCCCCAGATGTATTCGCTGCCGGGGAAAATGAGCGGCACTGGTAGCGGGACGGCCACCAGCGGCGGCGGTCCCGGAATAACAGCCGGGATGAGGCACGGCGGCAGGCCGGCGCAACCGAACGGTGAAGCCAGCTCGATGTGGTTGTACGGCGCGATCGAGGCGCCGGTGTCCATCACCAGGTACGGCGCCGGCCACAGGTCACGGGTCACCGGCTGCCAGCAGCCCGGCTTGCCTTCCGGACCGCCCGAGGCGTTCACCCGCGGCAGGTTGTCCGGGTAGACGTAGGCGTTGCTGGCGCCGAGAACCAACGAGTGGGTGTTCAGCGAGTAGCCGTTGCCGCCGAGGACCGAGGCGAACTTCGGCTCCACGTCGTGGTAGTTGCGGATCGTGCAGTACAGCGCGGGGCTGTACTCGTCGAGCAGCGCCGAGGTCGGCAGCAGGTCCTCAGCGCCGCGGACCAGGTACGGGCCACCCTTCTCGAAGATCTCACCGCCGGTGTTGCCGAAGCCGATCGAGGCCATCAGCGCCTGGTCGATGTTGCCCTGCTGCTCGTTGAGCGTGCGGGCCGTGGTGACGGCGTTCTCCAGGCCGTCGAACAGATCCGGCGCAGCGTTGGCGTACGTGTCGCCGAGGTCGGCGAGCAGCCGGTTGTCCTCGCGGATCTGCGGCATCCGTGGGTTCAGGTCGGCGAGGATCTCGTTGCCGTTGATGATCGACTGGCCGAACCGATCGCCGAGGCCCTGCAGGGCCTGCGCCGTCGCGCTCAGCGTCTGGTTCAGCTTGATCGGGTCGACCTTCTCCGCCACCGACGTCACCGTCTCGAACAAAGTGTTGAACTCCGTCGTGACGTGTGTCGCGTCGATGACGTCGCCCGGCGCGATGCGTTGCGGCGACGGGTCTTTCGGCGACGAGAACGAGATGTACTTGTTGCCGAACACCGTCGTCGCGCTGATGTTGGCGTCGACGTTTCTGGGGATCAGCCGCAGGTACTTCGGATCCACCTCGAGCGTGATCTCGGCCCGCGTCTCGTCGCCGACAGTGGTCGCGTTGACGGCGCCGACCTTGCCGATCTCGACGCCGTTGAAGGTCACCTTGGCGCCCGGGTCCATCGAGAGGCCCGCGCGACCCGACATCAGGATCAGCTTGTCGCGGTCCAGGAAGTCGCCGCGGAACTGCATGTACACCAGCACGATCGCGACGATCGTCAGGAGCGTCAACACCAACCCCGCCAGCTTGAATGGCGGGGTCCTCGGAGCGTTCAGCGGTGCCGTCATGCGCTACACCGTCAGGTTGAAGTTCGGGTCGGTGCCGTACAGCGCCAACGAAGCGAACAGAACAACGCAGACGATCGCCACCAGCGAGGCCCTCATCGACCGGCCGACGGCCTCGCCGACGCCCACCGGGCCGCCGCTGGCGTAGTAGCCGTAGTAGCAGTGGTTGAGCATCACGATGACCGAGATGATGATCGCCTGCACGAACGACCAGAACACGTCGTCGGGGCGCAGGAACGTGCGGAAGTAGTGCTCGTAGGTGCCGATCGACTGGCCGTAGAAGAACGTGGTGGTCACCTGCGCCGACAGGAACGACATGATGATCGCCATCGCATACAGCGGGATGATGACGATGAAGCCGGCCATGATGCGGGTCGACACCAGATACGAGATCGACTTGATGCCCATCACTTCGAGGGCGTCGATCTCCTCGGCGATGCGCATGGCACCGAGCTCGGCGGTGGCGCCCGCGCCGACCGTCGCCGCAAGCGCCTGACCCGAGACCACCGGCGCCGCGATGCGGACGTTGATCAGCGCGGCGAAGAACCCGGTGAACGCCTCGACGCCGATATTGCCCAGTGAGGCGAAGCCCTGAATGGCGACCAGCGACGAACCGGACAGGGTGACGAAGCCGACGATCGCGACGGTGCCGCCGATGACCGCCATCGCGCCGGTGCCCATGCCGATCTCGGCGATCAGCCGCAGCGTCTCCCTGCGGTAGTAGCGCAGGGCGTGGCCGATTGAGCCCATCGCCGTGATGACGAACCAGGCGACATGACCGACGCTGTCGAGAAACCGCCCCGGCGCACCCAATGCCCGCTCGGTGCGGGCATAGCCCCGCGGGAAGCGTGCCCGCAGCACGTTGACGTTCGTAGTGGCCATATCAGCGCCCCGTCCCGAATCGGACACCGATGGTGGTGAGCACGACGTTGACCGCGAACAGAGCCACCACGCAGAGCACCAGCGTCTCGTTCACCGCGGTGCCGACGCCCTTGGCGCCGCCCGCGACGGTCAGACCGCGGTAGCAGCCGACCAGCCCGGCGATCAGACCGAACGTGCCCGCCTTGATGATCGAGATGACGACCTCGGGCAGGCCGGTGATCAACGTCAGCGTGGACACGTAGGCGCCCGCGGACACGTTCTGCAGATAGACACCGAATATGAAGCCACCCACCAGGCCGACGGTGATCACCGCGCCGTTGAGAAGGACTGCCACGAACGTGGAGGCCACCACGCGGGGAACGACGAGGCGGTGGATGGGGTCGATGCCGAGGACCTCGAGGGCGTCAATCTCCTCGCGGATGGTGCGGGCACCGAGGTCGGCGCAGATCGCGGTCGAGCCCGCGCCGGCGACCACGAGCACCGTGACCAACGGACCAAGCTGCGTGACGGCGCCGATCGCCGCGCCCGCGCCCGACACATCGGCCGCGCCGAACTCGGCGAGCAGGATGTTGAGGGTAAAGATGAGGAGCACGGTCAGGGGGATGGAAACCGCAAGGGTGGGCAGGAACGCCACCCGCATCAAGAACCAGCTCTGCAGCACGAACTCGCGCCACTGGAACGGCGGACGGAACAGGGCCTTACCGGTGAGCACACACATCCGCACAAAGCCACCGACAGCCTCCAGCGCCGGCCGGGCCTGATTGGTGACGTACTCACCAAGCCGCGGCTGTGTGGCTGTCACCAGCGCGCTCCTGCGCCCACGCCACGGCCAGCGCGGCGGTACGGCAGCCCCTGTCGCACGCCCCCTCCTTGCACCAAACCCATGTATGTGAGCACCCTCTCCCTACCCGTGGGTAGTAAGACGGACCACAGGACTGTACCCGATGCCACGGCCGAGTCGCACCGCATCCGGCGGATTGAGACCTGAACCGTTAGCAAACCCCCCGCTTTCCCTCATCCTTCGGTCCTACCGGCAGAAACTGTTGCCGCAGAGGAGTTTTCGCTAGCGTCAACCGACCTTGCGGCGCCGAACCGGTTTCGCAGTTCTGTCTTGAGCACTTTTCCGGCCGGGTTGCGCGGCAAAGCATCCACGATTTCCAGATGCTTCGGGTGCTTGTAGCGCGCCAGCCGTTCGTTCAGAAAGTCCTTGAGATCGGCCAGGCTGAGGTCGGGTTGCGTGACTGCAGCGACCGCAACCGGGACCTCGCCCCACTTCTCGTCGCGTCGTCCGATCACCGCCACTTCGGCGATCGCGGGGTGGGCTGCGAGCACGTTTTCGACTTCGGCGCAGTAGATGTTCTCGCCGCCGGAGATGATCATGTCCTTCTTGCGGTCGACCACCCAGATGTAGCCCTCTTCGTCCTGGCGCACCAGATCGCCTGAGTGAAACCAGCCGCCGGCAAAAGCTTCGGCGGTGGCTTTCGGATTGTTCCAATAGCCGGCCATCAGCGTGGGTGCGCGATAGACGATTTCGCCGACCTGACCGACCGGCACATCGTTCATGTCGTCGTCGACGATGCGGGCGCTGACGGTCGGGATGACCTTGCCCACCGAACCGAGTTTGCGAATTGCGTCGTCGCCCAACAACATACAGGTCACCGGCGACATTTCGGTCTGGCCGAAAGCCGCGAGAATCTGGCAGCCGGGGAAGGTTTCGGCCATCGCGCGCAGCAGCGTGTCCGATGCGGGCGCGGCACCCCATGACAACACACGCAGCCGCAGTCTGCGTGGATTGGCGCGCTGTTCGGCGCAAACGGCCTGCCACTGTGCGGGCACGAGAAAGATGCCGGTGACCTTTTCTGCTTCCAGAACATCGAGCAGTGCGCCGGGATCGAAATCGCCGAGCGGGTAGATGACCGTCGGCGAGCCGAGCAGCAGACCGATGATCATGTTGCCGATGCCGGCGATGTGAAAAAGCGGGATACCGATGAAGCCGACGTCATTGTTGATGTCGGCGCCGCTGGTGAACAAGAACGTCATCGCCTGTCCGGCGATGTTGGTGTGGGTGAGCACCGCACCCTTCGGCCGCCCCGTCGTGCCGGAGGTGTACATGATCAGCGCCGGCGAGTCGTTGGGGATGTCGACCGGCGCGGGCGGGTCACCGGGTTCGTTCAACAAGTCGTCGTAGCCGAGCACGCCGTCCTCGGTGGACCCGCCGGCGACGATGACGGTCTCGAGGGTCGGCTCGATGCCTTTGACCGCGGTCGCCACCCTGGCCAGCACGGCCTCGGTGATCACCACCTTGGCGTCGCAGTCGCTGACCAGGAAGGCGATCTCGGGCGGGGTCATGCGAAAGTTCACCGGCACGGCGATGGCGCCGAGCTTGTTGGCCGCCAAAAACGACTCGATGAACTCGGTCCGGTTGAGCATCAGGATCATCACCCGGTCACCGAAGCGGACCCCGCGACGGCTGAGCGCACCGGCGAGCGCGGTGACGCGGCGGTCGAGCTCACCCCAGGTGGTGGTTTGACCGAGGAAGCGCAGTGCGGTCGCGTCGGGCTGCATGAGCGCGTGCCGCGCCAATTGATTGGTCCAGTTCTGCCTTCTCGCGAGATACGGCTGATCGGTCGGCGACGGCTGATCGGTCAACGGCTGCGCTCCCGGTAGCAGGGTGTTTATATTTGATCAAACATGGTGTCGTCCCGGTCACACTATGGCCTTGGCGGTCAGGGGACAACCCCTCGAATGGAGGCCACGTGAACGCACCGGCGAAAGCAGTCCGCCGCCGCCGGCCGACGGTGCGCCGCGAGCAGATGTCCGACGAGGTCGCGGGGCATCTGCGGGCTGCGATCATGTCCGGCGCGCTGCTGCCGGGGACCTTCATCCGGCTCGACGAAACAGCCGCTCAACTGGGCGTCAGCATCACGCCGGTGCGCGAAGCGCTGCGCACGCTACGGGGTGAGGGCATGGTGCTGCTCGAGCCGCACCGCGGCCATGTGGTCGCGCCGTTGAGCCGACGCGACATCGAAGACATCTTCTGGCTGCAGTCGACCATCGCCAAAGAGCTGGCGGTTGCGGCCACGGAGCGGATCACCGACGACGAAATCGACATGCTGTCGCGGCTCAACGACGAGTTGGCCGCCGCCGTCGCGACCCGTGACGCCGAAGCCATCACGGCCGCGGAGTTCGCGTTTCACCGCTGCCTGAACCACGCCACCGGCCGAATCAAGTTGGCGTGGTTCCTGCTTCACGTGGCGCGCTACATGCCGCCGCTGATCTATGTGTCCGATCCGCAGTGGGGCGTCGATGCGGTGGAGAACCACCGCCAGCTGATCACCGCCCTGCGCCGGCGCGATGTCGACGAAGTCGTCCGGCTGACCGGATGGCAATTCGACGACGGCGCACGGCGATTGACGGCCCAACTCGAGAAGGCCGGCGCCTGGAGCTGAGGCGTTGGTTGCTTCTTGGTTGCTTGAGGCCTCAGTTGGTCAGTTGGACTTCTTCGAGCCCTTGCCGGAATTCTTGCCGCCCTTCTTCGAGGCGTCCGGCGTATTGGCGATCGCGGCCGCCCTCGACTTGCTCATGCCCTTCTTGCGTAGGCCCTCGTACTGTTTGTCGTTCTTGACACTTGAGCCGTGGTCCTTGGCCATGTCGCCTCCCTGCGGTGTTGTCCGCAGGGAGTACCCGGTGTGATCAACTGCCGAACGTGAAGTCTCTGCGAGATTCGTGCCGGATTTTCGCAAGGGCTTCACGTTGGGCGGGTGCGTGACTGACGGACCGGGTGCGTGACTGACGGACCGGGTGCGTGACTGACGGAGCGAGCGCGTGGACTGACGGAGCGGTTAATTTCGTGTCCGGCGGGTATCTCCATCCGAAGAAGGAGGTCATCATGCATGCGTTGAATGGCCTACTCGGTGTGGTGCTGGGGATCCTCGGGGCCGTGCTCGGAGTGGTGCTCGGAATCGTGGCGGCGCTCGTCTGGATCGTCGGCTTGGTGCTGTGCGTGACAGTTCTGTTGATCCCCCTGGGGATTCCGGTCATGAAGTTGGGCCGTCGCCTGCTGTCGCTCGCCGGGGACCTGATGCATATATAACGCAATCGAAGGAGGCCGCCGTGCGCCTACTACGAGGGCTCGGGGGCGCGCTGCTGTGGATCCTCGGCGGGCTGCTCGGCCTCGTCGGGCTGATCCTGTGCGTGACGATCATCCTGCTTCCGTTGGGCATACCGCTGGTGCGGTTGTCCGCCAACTTGTTGCGAACCGCTGCGCAGCTGATGCTGCCCCGCGCAGTGGCCCATCCGGTCAAGGCCGCCAAGAAGCAGAACCGCAAGATCCAATCGGCGGCATCGAGCACAGCCAGTGATACCGCCAAGAGCGCCCGCAAGACGGCGCGCAGGATGCGTAAGCGCATCGCCTGAAAGACCCTGCACCACAGGGGCGTTGGCGTGCCGAGTGGCGCCCCGGTGCACTTGGTTGTCTTTGTTCCTCTTGCCGACGCTCATCGATGTCGCGCCTGACGCGGTTGCACAAGCCGGCGTTTGCCACCTAGAACATGTTCGGCGCCGCATGGTTCCGCCGGTCAAGGTCATTTATTTACGCCATTGCAGGTTTTTGTCAGCAGGGGCGCGCGATCATGAGTGCTCCGCTCGTCGCACATCGGCGAACAGGCCCACTTGTCGTATGGCGGTACCGGCAAAACGTCAGGCGACTACGCAACATTCGTTCAGCTATCGACGTGAGCGCCGTCACAATTGACGGCAGCGTCGGTTTCTGGACTCTTGGCAGTTCGAGAGCCGGCGACCGCGAGCGCCGTCGCGGGTACGGCCCGCACGGGTTCTTGAGTCGCACCGCGAGCGTCGTCTCTCCATCAGCCAGTGCATGTCTGCCGCGACTCCTATTGCGATACACCGAGTTTCACCAATTCTTCGGTGGCGGCTCGACCGGCACCCGTTGGGCCGGAACGACCGGCGCGCGCGTCCCGGGTTCTCGTATCGCCGGTTTTCGCGTCCGGCGCTGCGGCGCGCACGGCGCATTTGATGCTCTTATTACGCAGCAAGTGGTTGTTAGCACGCGCAGCAATCCCTCGAGTTCCGTCCTATTCGCCTGGTTCAGCAGGGCGGACTCTTCCCTTTCTTGAATTTCTTACGAACGTCGCAAAAGGCAATTCTAATTTCTCTGCCGCGGCCACAGACGTTTATGGTCAGCTTTGAATTTAACCGCTCAAAGCGTTAGCTGACTCAACTTAGGTAGCACTAATCTCTCGACATAACCGCCGATATGTCAACTTCCAAGAGGACGTTGACGTGCGGATACACGACGTTGACAACCTCCAGCGGTAAATGTCGAGATCGACCGGAGGTAATTAACGGCATTTTTGTTTTAGCCGATTCGCCGGTTCCGCATTTGGGTAGCCCTGCATTGCGAGTCGTGGAGCTAGGAATGATCGGAAAGCGTCTCTTAGATTTTCAGCGCCGTACAGATACCTATATGGGAGAAGGAGAGTGGGATATGTCCAACGGAGCGAAAGTCGCTTTGGCCGTCGGGGCCGGCTATATGCTTGGAAGAACCCGCAAGATGCGGTTGGCCCTCATGCTGGCGGCGGCCGGAGTGACGGGGAAGTTCCCCACGACCCCGACCGCTCTTGTGGCGCAGGGGTTGAAGTCTCTTGGCGCGAACGCCGACGTCACCCAGTTGACCGAGCAGCTTCGCGGCGAACTGCTCAATGCGGGTAGAGCCGCCGCGCTGACAGCGGCGACGAGTCAGATCGACGCGCTCAACAACAGGCTGCAGGGCGTGACGTCCGCCGTCGGCGCGGACGAGGCGCTCGACGGCGTCGGCGGAGCGGTGGGCAAGGTCAGTCGGCGACGGGCACGCTCCGAGGACGACGAGTACCTCGATGAGGATGAGGACTACGGCGGACCGGATGAGGACGACGAACCACTCGACGTCGACGAGGTCGACGACTACGACGACGAAGACGACGTCGACGAGGATGATTCCGCCTTCGACGAGTCCGATGAAGACGACGCGGATTTCGACGACGAAGACGTCGATGAGGACGAGCCCGAGGAGGCCCCCGAACCCCCGGTGACTCGGCGGCGGACGGCCCGGCGGCCCAGTGCGCCACGGAAATCGGCACGAACGACGAAGCGCACCGCTGCGCGGTCAACTGCACGGCGAGGACGGTGAGAACGATGACGCAGGCAGTAAAAGGGGCGAAACGCCAAGCGGGTCGCGCCACCAATCAAGCCGGTAAGCAAGCACAGAATGCGGCGCCCGCCAGCCCACTGCAGGCCTCCCTGCAGCAGCTCGCGGGGACGGTCACCAACCGCGCCATGTCGTCGCTCTCGAACGGCTTGGGCAGTGCCACCACTCGCCTAACCGACTATGCGGAAAGCGACGGGGGAAAGGGATTTCTGTCGGCGATCACCGGCCTGGAGGACGTGTCATCACCCGTCAAGTCCATGGTCAAGAAGGGACTTGGCGATGCCGGTAGCAAGGTGAAGGACGCCGCAGGATCGCTGTTCGGCGGCAAGGGCAAAGGCGGTGGCGGCAAGAAGTCGAAGGTCACCAACATCGTCGAACACATCGACATGGGCGCACCTGTCGACCTTGTCTACCGCCAGTGGACGCAATTCGCGGACTGGCCGAAATTCATGAAGAAACTCGAGCAGGTCGAGCAGGTGTCCGACGAGAAGATGCAGTGGAAGGCGCAGGTGTTCTGGTCGCACCGGACCTGGGAATCGACCATCCTCGAGCAGGTCCCGAACGAGCGGATCGTGTGGCGCTCGAAGGGCCAGAAAGGCCATATCGACGGGGCGGTCACCTTCCACGAGCTGGCACCCAACCTCACCCGCGTCGTGGTCGTCCTGGAATACCACCCGCAGGGCTTCTTCGAACGGACCGGCAACCTGTGGCGGGCCCAAGGTCGACGCGTTCGTTTGGAGCTCAAGCATTTCCAGCGGCAATTGATGACGGATGCGCTGCTGCACCCCGACGACATCGAGGGTTGGCAGGGCGAGATCCGCGACGGTGAAGTCGTCGAGAACTCGTCCGACGAAGACGACGACAGCGACGAAAGCGACGAAAGCGAGGAAGACGACACGTCATCGTCAGCCGAGTCGAACGGCAAGCAACGACGCACGAGCACTCAACGGACCGCCAAGTCGGCGGCCGCGCGCAAGTCGAGCGGGTCTGACTCAGCCCGGACGGCGACCAAGACCGCGCCGGCTCGCAAGACCGGTGGATCCGCGTCCAGCCGAAGCAGTTCGAGCCGCACCGGTTCCGGCCGTCGTGCCGCCGCAGCCAAGTCGAGGAGCCGATCATGACAACAGCAGTACAACCCGCTTCCGGTGCCAACGGCCCAGCCGGCGGCCCGAGTTCGAGCGGCCTGGCCGACGTCATCGACACCATCCTGGACAAGGGTCTGGTCCTCGATGCCTACGTACGGGTCTCACTCGTGGGGATTGAGCTGCTGACGATCGACGCGCGAGTCGTCATCGCCAGCGTTGACACCTATCTCCGGTTCGCGGAGGCGGTCAACCGGCTCGACATCGCGAAAGAGGATCCGAAATCCGGCCTGCCGGAGATCGTGGACGACGTCACATCCGGCGCAGCCGAAAGCAAGACCAAGGGCGTGCTCGACGCCGCAGGCGACAAGCTCGGCGAAATTCTCAATCCGGAGGAGGAGCCGGAACGGAAGAGGACTCGTGTTCGCAGCAGGCGGGAGGACCGATGAGCACAGCGCAAGAGACGGAGACTCGCTCGGAGAGCAAGACCGCCGTCTACGTGTACGGGATCGTGCCGGGAGACGTGGAAGTGCAGAAGAACGCCAAAGGCGTTGGCGAGCCGCCTGCCACGGTCGACATCATCCATGAAGGTGATATCGCCGCACTGGTCAGTGAGGTACCGCTCGATCAGCCGCTCGGAAGACCAGAGGATCTGCAGGCCCATGCGCAGTTACTCGACGGCACAGCGAGCGTGGCTCCGGTTCTGCCGTTGCGGTTCGGCGCCGTGATGACCGACGCCGATTCCGTGGCCGACGAGCTGCTGCAAGCCCATCACGACGAATTCGCGGCGGCGCTGGAACAACTGGAAGGCCTGGCCGAATACATCATCAAGGGCCGCTATAACGAGAAAGAGTTTCTCTCGCAACTGCTTTCCCAGGACCGGCAGGCTGCGCAGCTTCGCGACGACATCCAGAACAAGCCGAAAGATGCGTCCCGAAACTCGCAAATCGCGCTCGGCGAGCTCATCGCCAACGTCATCGAGCAGCAACGCGCAGCCCACACCAACGAGGTCATCGAAGTTCTCGGTGAGCTTGCCGCCCAGGTGAACCCGCGCGACCCGACGCACGAATGGGACGCCGTGCACCTCGCGATGCTCGCCGAGGTCGAGCGGCAGGCCGACCTCGAAGATGTCGTCAAGCGGCTCAACGAAGAGTGGCGCGACCTGATCAGCGTGCGGTTGCTGGGTCCGCTTGCGCCGTATGACTTCGTCGTCGCTGCCAAGCCTGGGGGTTGAGCGTGGGGTTGTTTTCCGGCATCGCCAAATTGCCACTCGCTCCGGTGCGCAGCGTCGTGGCGCTTGCGGAAGTCATTCAGCGCCAGGTCGAGCAGGAGATGCGCAATCCCGCGAACACGAGGCGCCAACTGGAGGCCCTCGAGGAGGCGCGCGAGCGCGGCGAGATCACGCCTGAAGAGGAACGCGAGATGCAGCAGGAGATCCTCGAGACCCGAGTTGCTCCTAAGGCGGAGACCGACGTTCCGCCGGATACGAGGTGAGGAAGATGACACAACGCACCCGATCGCGGTCGCGGCCCGATCCTGATGGAGAGGAGCCGTTGACGGCGCGGGAAGCAGTCGCACTGGTTCGGGAGTACATCACCGAGATGACCGAGGCGGAACCGGCCCGCATGACGTCGGCGGCGCCGACCGACGAGGGCGGCTGGATCATCGAGGTCGAGACAGTCGAGGACCGCCGCATCCCATCGTCGGCCGACATTCTCGCGCTCTACGAAGTGGAGCTCGATTCGAACGGAGAGATGTTGGCCTACCACAGAACTCGCCGCTACATGCGCGGCCAGACCGGCGATGGTGGTGGCGCGTAGTGACACTTTCTCCCAATGACGACTTCTCACCGGTTCAACGGGTGGGCGGTCAGGCGGCGTCTGGTGGCACGAACCTCGCCGACATTCTGGAGCGGGTTCTCGACACCGGCATCGTCATCGCCGGCGACATCCGGGTCAATCTCCTCGATATCGAACTGTTGACAATCAAGTTGCGGTTGGTCGTCGCGTCACTGGAGACGGCCAAAGAAGCCGGAATCGATTGGTGGGAAAACGATCCGTGGCTCAGCGGTAAGAGTTCGCGGCTGCAGATGGAAAACGAGCGGCTGCGCGAGCGGATCGAAGAGCTCGAAGCGGGTAACGGGCAGCGGCCAGCGCTGCGAGGCAAGACCACGGAGTACGAGGATGCCGACTGAAGGTGTCTGGGCATACGCGGTGGTCGGCGGTGAGGATGCGGGGCCGCGCATCGCCGGATTGCACGGTGTGGCAGGCGAACCCGTACGGGTGGTCTGGCATGCTGACATCGCCGCGGTGGTCGGCACCGTCGGCCTGGATCAGTTCGGCGAGGACGCACTGCGCCGCAACCTCGAGGACCTCGACTGGTTGGCCGCCACCGCGAGGGCGCACGACGCGGTGATCTCCGCGATCGCCCGGTTCGGGCCGGTGGTGCCCATGCGCATGGCGACCGTCTACCTCGACGACACCCGAGTGGCACATCTGCTGCAGACCAGACGGGACGACTTCGCCGCAGCACTTCGTCATGTGACAGGGCGGGCTGAGCTCGGGGTCAAGGCCTACGCCGATCCCGAAATCGTCGCCGGAGCGCAGGAGTCGGTACCCGCCGGTGAAAAACTGTCCGGCACGGCGTATCTGATGCGTCGACGGCGTGCCCTCACCGCACGGGAGGACGCCTTCCGCGTCGCGTCGCAGCACGCCGAGCGGATCCACGCCGAACTGCTCGCTCACGCCGTCGACGGAAAACGCAAGCCGGCCAGCGACCGCGCCCTGTCCGGCCGCAGCGACTGGACGGTGCTGAACGGCACGTATCTGGTGAACGTCGACGACATCGACTCCTTCACTGAGGTCGCCGACGCGCTCGATCGCGACATCCCCGGTATCGATGTCGAGGTGACGGGCCCGTGGCCGCCCTACTCGTTCGCCGGCGACGTCGTCACCCAGGACTGACATGCTGCCTGCCGACAACAACCGGGAAGTCGCGTTGGTCGACCTGCTCGACCGCGTGCTGGCCGGCGGCGTCGTCATCAGCGGCGACATCACGCTGTCCATCGCCGACGTCGACCTTGTGGTGATCTCGCTGCGCACCCTCGTCTCGTCCGTCGGATCGTTGCTCGCCGATCTCGACCTGGAGGACACCGGATGACCGCGCCGCGGCACCGCATCAACGCCGATCCCGCGACCGTCGAACGCGGTCTGGCCAGCCTGGTGCTGACGTTGATCGAGCTACTGCGCCAGCTGATGGAACGTCAGGCGATCCGAAGGGTCGACCACGGCGACCTCAGCGATGAACAGGTCGAGCGCATCGGCACCACGCTGATGTTGTTGGAAGAGAAGATGACTGAGCTTCGCGAGCATTTCGGGCTCGAACCCGAAGACCTCAACATCGACCTGGGCCCGCTCGGGCCGCTGTTGTCCAACGACCGCTGAGCGACGGCTATTTGGCGGCCAGCTGTTCGGCGCGCGTCTTGAGGTTGTCGGCGAGGTAGTCGAGTGTGTCGGAGATCGCCTTCTTCACCATCGTCTTCGGGATGGACAGCTTGGTTTCCACTTCGAGGTCCACGGTCAGCAGCGAGGTCGATCCGATCGGCACCACCGAGAACTTCTGCTCCTGCTTGGCGAAGTGGTCGCCCTGCTGAAGCACCGTGTAGATCTGGTTGGGGCCCGGGTAGTAGACGGCCGTGATGAACGTGCCCGACTGCCCCTGCACCACCACGTCGAGGCGAAGCTGGCTGGGCCGCCCGTCGTTGTAGCGGGCCAGCACCCAGCAGCCCTTGATCTCCTCGTTCCACTCGGGATACTTCTCGAAGTCCGCGACGATGCCCATGATCGCCTCTGCGGACGCGTCGACCTCAACGGTCTTGCTCACCAACGGCATTACTGTGCAGCCTTCTCCGCGTCGTCTACGTCGATGCCAAGCGGCGACTGAGCCCGCACCGTCTCGTCGCGGATCAGCCCGCGCAGCAGCGCAGTGCTGAACTCGGCGGCGATCTCCTGCGCGGTGCGACGGCCCTGCGGGCGCAGCCAGCGATACGAGCCTAGCGTCATCCCGATGTAGCCCAGCGCGAGCACATGGGAGTCGCAGTCGTAGAACTCGCCGCTGGCGATGCCGCGGTCGATGACGTCGCGCACGTGCTCGTAGACCTGGGTTTCCTTCTCGCGGATGTAGGCCACCTGCTCCTCGGTGAACCACTCCGTGATGTAGGGCCCCTCCTGGAAGTAGACCGCGGCGCGTTCCACGTCGCTGGCGATGCCCACCAGGAGCCTGCGGGTGAAGTGGTAGATGGTCTCGCGCGCCGACGCGGACGGGTCGTCGTGCAGGGCCCCGACGGTGAAGTCGGCGGCGGTCTTGTAGATGTCGTAGAGGATCAGCGACTTGCTGGCGTAGTAGTGGTACACCGTCGCCTTGTTCAGGCCGACGGCCTCGGCCACGTCGTCCATCCGGGTGCCGTGGTAGCCCCTCGCGGCGAACAGCTTGGTGGCGACGGACAGCAATTCCTCGCGGCGCGACATTCCGTTCGGCGTATCCGACATTGCGACTCACTCTGCAGCAGGCCCGGACCGTCCGGGATTTAATCAATCAACTGGTTGGCCAGTCTAAGTGCAGAGGGTGTCTATGCCGACGCCGCGGGTCTAGACTTGCAAACGCATCGGCCGAACCGCGAGAGGGTGAGCTCATGGATCCGAACCCTGATTATGACGCCAGTGATGAGCTCGAGTATGGCGCCAACTGGTTCGGCTGGATCCTTCGCGGCGTCTATCCACCGCCGGCGTATCCCCCGGTTTGATCGGTCGAGCTGAGCATCTACCGCCCTACCAGGTAGGCGGGTCTACCAGGGTCTACCAGGTAGGGCCGGTGAAATACCCGTCGAAGCGGATCCGCTGCTTGCGCAGCAGGTCGAGTTCGCCGTCGGCGGGAAGCGCTTTGATCGTCGACTCTTTCAGCGTGGGAGGCGCACCGTCCCGCACCTCGTCCGGAGTTGTTTGCATAAAGCAATCGTTTCCGGTCCGCGGTGCGGGGACGTAAGTAGACGACTACCTCACTTTGCGCACGTCGGGTTGGGGCCGCGTATCGCCCTGGCGCTGCGCGGCGTCGCGATCGGTGACGATGTGCGGATCGGTCATCCCGTGCGAGTCCGCGGCGCCCTTCTGATGGCCCGGGGTGTCGGGGTTGTCCACGCGGTCGCCCTTGACCTTCGTCTTCGGGTCGATGCGGTCGGCATGCCTGCGCCGCTCCTCGATCTCCTCACGCGTGGTGCTCACGGCGTCGTGGTGATCGGAGGCCTGCTCCTTGAGCCGTGCGGCCTCGGCGGCCTTCGCCTCGGCCTCGGCCTCGGCGGCGCGTGCACGAGCAGCGGTTTCGTCGGCGATGGCCTGCCGCTTCTCCAGCTTCGAGCTGTGCGCGTTGACGTCTTCGCGAATCCGCTGGGCCTCTGCGTGCCTGCGCTTGTTCCGAGCGTTGCGCGCGGCGAAGATCAGCGCCGCGATCACGATCAGCGCCGCTATGGCGACGACTATCCAGACGACGGTGGTGTTGTCCATGGCGGTCCCTTTCATCTTTGCGGGAATCCCGGGACGTCGGTGACGCGCCCGCACGCCCGTTAACGTGCCCGCCAATTTCAAGTTCCCTGCGACCCGCCCCTCGAAACCCCGGAGCAGGGTGGGGCGCGCTGTCGGATTCGGTGGGCTCTTAGACTGACGTATCCCCCTCGTCCCACGACGAGGCTGCGTCGCAGCGCTCTCTCGCTGCGACCGGACCGTGACAAGAACCTAGATCGGATCGAAATCGATGATCATCGGGATTCCGCGCGAGTCGCTGCCCGGGGAAACACGCGTCGCCGCCACGCCGCAAACCATCGGCCAACTCATCAAGCTGGGCTATGAGGTGGTGGTCGAGTCCGGCGCTGGCGCCGCCTCGAGCTTCTCCGATGAGGCCTACACCGACGCCGGCGCCAGCGTCGGGTCCGCCGAGCAGGTGTGGGGCGCCGACGTGGTGCTCAAGGTCAATGCGCCGGACGACGCCGAGATCGCCAAGCTGCGCGACGGCGCCACCCTGATCAGCCTCATCTCCCCCGCGTTCAAGCCGGAACTCGTCGAGAAGTTGGCCACCCGCCCGATCACGGTGCTGGCCATGGACGCCGTACCGCGGATTTCGCGGGCCCAGTCGCTCGACGTGCTGTCGTCGATGGCGAACATCGCGGGCTACCGCGCCGTCATCGAGGCCGCCCACGAATTCGGCCGGTTCTTCACCGGTCAGGTGACCGCGGCAGGCAAGGTGCCGCCCGCCAAGGTGCTCGTCGTCGGCGCCGGCGTCGCCGGTCTCGCGGCGATCGGCACCGCGGGCAGCCTCGGCGCGGTCGTGCGGGCCACCGACCCGCGGCCCGAGGTGGCAGACCAGGTCAAATCGCTTGGCGGCGAATATCTTTCGATCGAATCACCGGAGGCCGAGGTCTCGGCCACTGGCTACGCCAAGGAGATGAGCGACGACTACAAGGCTCGTGAGGCGCAGCTCTACGCCGAACAGGCCAAGGACGTCGACATCATCATCACCACCGCGCTCATCCCCGGTAAGCCCGCGCCGCGCATCATCACCGCCGACATGGTGGCCTCGATGAAGCCGGGCAGCGTCATCGTCGACATGGCCGCGGCCAACGGCGGCAACGTCGAGGGCACCGTCAAGGACGAGCTGGTCGTCACCGACAACGGCGTGAAGATCATCGGCTACACCGATCTAGCGGGCAGGCTGCCCGCGACGGCCTCCCAGCTGTACGGCACCAACCTGGTGAACCTGCTCAAGCTGCTGACTCCGGAAAAGGACGGCAAGCTGATGCTGGACTGGGACGACGTGGTGCAGCGCTCGGTGACGGTGGTGCGCGACGGTGAGATCACCTGGCCGCCGCCGCCGGTCCAGGTCTCGGCGGCCCCCGCGGCCGCGGCGGCGACCGCGCCCAAGGTCGAGGAGCCCGCCAAGAAGCCGCTGACCACCGGCCGCAGGCTGGGGCTGACCTTTGCGGCCGCGGCGGTGCTCTTCACGCTCATCGCGCTGTCTCCGTCCGCGCTGCAGGTGCACCTGACGGTGTTCGCGCTGGCGATCGTGATCGGCTACTACGTCATCGGCAACGTGCACCATGCGCTGCACACCCCGCTGATGTCGGTGACCAACGCGATCTCCGGGATCATCGTCGTCGGCGCGCTGTTGCAGATCGGCCACGGCCCGGTCATCGTCACCGTGCTGGCCACGTTGGCGACATTGCTCGCCAGTATCAACGTCTTCGGCGGTTTCGCCGTGACCCGCCGCATGCTGGCCATGTTCTCGAGGAGCTGACGTGTCCATCCTGGAAACCACTGCAACCGCGGCGTACGTCGTCGCGGCGATCCTGTTCATCCTCGCGCTGGCCGGCCTGTCGAAGCACGAAACGTCAAAGGCCGGAAACACTTTCGGCATCGCAGGGATGGCGGTCGCGCTCATCGCAACGATCGCACTGGCTTTTGCGCGCCACATCGAACCCCTCGGCGTCGCACTGCTGTTCGGCGCCATGGCCATCGGCGCCGCGATCGGCCTGTGGCGAGCCAAGATCGTCGAAATGACCGGCATGCCAGAGCTGATCGCGCTGCTGCACTCGTTCGTCGGCCTCGCCGCCGTGCTCGTCGGCTGGAACGGCTATCTGCACGTCGAAGGCGATCCCACCGGCTCTGAGGCGGCGACGCTGGCCGGCGAGGGCATGCTCGGCATCCACTCGGCCGAGGTGATCATCGGCGTGTTCATCGGGGCCGTGACGTTCACCGGCTCCATCGTCGCCAACCTCAAGCTGTCGGCACGCATCAAGTCAGCGCCGATGATGTTGCCCGGCAAGAACTTCCTGAACGTCGGCGCGCTGGTGGTGTTCTTTGCGATGACGGTGTGGTTCGTCATCGACCCGCAGCTGTGGGTGCTGGTGGTGGTCACCGTGCTGGCGCTGCTGCTGGGCTGGCATCTCGTCGCCTCGATCGGTGGCGGCGACATGCCGGTGGTGGTGTCGATGCTCAACAGCTACTCCGGCTGGGCCGCCGCGGCGTCGGGCTTCCTGCTCGGCAACGACCTGCTGATCATCACCGGCGCACTGGTCGGCTCCTCGGGTGCCTACCTGTCGTACATCATGTGCAAGGCGATGAACCGGTCGTTCATCTCGGTGATTGCAGGCGGCTTCGGGATCGAAGCCGGACCGGCAGGCGACAAGGACTACGGCGACTATCGGGAGATCGACGCCGAAGGCGCGGCCGAACTGCTCGCCTCGGCCCACTCGGTGATCATCACGCCCGGCTACGGCATGGCCGTGGCGCAGGCCCAGTACGGCGTCGCCGAACTGACCCGCAAGCTGCGCGAGCGCGGCATCGACGTGCGGTTCGGCATCCATCCCGTCGCGGGACGGCTGCCCGGCCACATGAACGTGCTGCTCGCCGAGGCCAAGGTGCCCTACGACATCGTGCTCGAGATGGACGAGATCAACGACGACTTCGAGAACACCGACGTCGTCCTGGTCATCGGCGCCAACGACACCGTCAACCCGGCCGCCGCAGAGGATCCCAGCAGCCCGATCGCCGGCATGCCGGTGCTGCAGGTATGGAACGCCGCCAACGTGATCGTGTTCAAGCGGTCGATGGCGTCGGGCTACGCCGGCGTGCAGAACCCGCTGTTCTACCGGGAGAACACGCAGATGCTCTTCGGTGACGCCAAGGACCGTGTCGACGCGATCAACGCGGCGCTCTCGGTCACCGAAAAGGTCTGACACACAACCTCTCAGCGTCGGCCTTGTTCAGCGCTTGGGTCACCCCTTCCCCGCGAGCAGACGCAAATGTTCGCACTTTCCTGGGGGCTTTTGCGGGCATACGTGCCTGCTCGCGGGTGTAAGTCGGTTGGCTGAGTCGGGTGCGGCCCGCATATCGTCGTCCCATGCCTGTCGACCGGTTGCTGCCGACTCAAGAAGCCGAGGATCTCATCGCGCTGACGCGTGACCTCGCCGACAAGGTGCTCGACCCGATCGTCGATGCGCACGAGA
The DNA here is from genome assembly GCF_002553505.1 of Mycolicibacterium agri. Taxonomy (GTDB): domain Bacteria; phylum Actinomycetota; class Actinomycetes; order Mycobacteriales; family Mycobacteriaceae; genus Mycobacterium; species Mycobacterium agri. The sequence goes on from NZ_PDCP01000017.1 coordinate 105,960, forward strand.
AGGCCGAGACGTACCCCGAAGGGGTGTTCGAGCAGCTGGGCGCGGCGGGGCTGCTGAGCCTGCCGCAGCCCGAGGAGTGGGGTGGCGGAGGCCAGCCCTACGAGGTGTACCTGCAGGTGCTGGAGGAAATCGCGGCGCGCTGGGCGGCCGTCGCGGTCGCCGTCAGCGTGCACAGCCTGTCGTCGCATCCGCTGCTGGCCTTCGGCAGCGACGAGCAGAAGCAGCGCTGGCTGCCCGGCATGTTGTCCGGCGAGCAGATCGGCGCCTACAGCCTGTCCGAGCCGCAGGCCGGCTCGGACGCCGCCGCGCTGCAGTGCAAGGCGACGCCGACCGAGGGCGGCTATGTCATCAACGGCTCGAAATCGTGGATCACCCACGGCGGCCGCGCCGACTTCTACACACTGTTCGCCCGCACGGGCGAGGGTTCGCGCGGCGTGTCGTGCTTCCTTGTGCCCGGCGACCTGCCGGGGCTGAGCTTCGGCAAGCCCGAGCAGAAGATGGGCCTGCACGCGGTGCCGACGACATCGGCGTTCTACGACAACGCCCGCGTCGACGTCGATCGCCGCATCGGCGACGAAGGCCAAGGCCTGCAGATCGCCTTCAGCGCACTGGATTCCGGCCGGCTGGGCATCGCCGCGGTCGCTACCGGGCTGGCGCAGGCGGCGCTGGACGAAGCGGTTCGCTACGCCAACGAGCGAACAACGTTCGGCCGCAAGATCATTGATCACCAGGGCCTCGGCTTTCTGCTCGCCGACATGGCGGCCGCGGTGGCCGGCGCAAGGGCCACCTATCTGGACGCGGCCCGTCGACGCGACCTGGGCCGGCCGTACTCCGCGCAGGCCAGCATCGCCAAGCTGACCGCCACCGACGCCGCGATGAAGGTGACGACCGACGCCGTGCAGGTGTTCGGCGGCGCCGGCTACACCCGCGACTACCGCGTCGAGCGCTACATGCGCGAAGCCAAGATCATGCAGATCTTCGAGGGCACCAATCAGATTCAGCGGCTGGTCATCGCCCGCGGCCTGGCCACCTCCTGACCTTCTTAGCGCGAGCAGACGCTAAAGTCCGGGCTTTCCTGGGGCGATTTCTGGGGGTGATTGCAACAGCCACCTTGTTGGAGGTTGTTGTGTATCTGAAGGCTTATCCCTGGATTAT
>NZ_PDCP01000180.1 GCF_002553505.1 Mycolicibacterium agri
GCGGGCGCAGGCGCGGGTTTGGGCGCAGGCGGGGGCGCCAGCTTCTGGGCCGGAGGCGCAGGAGCTGCCTGGCTCGGGATCACCGGCGCCTCGCCGGGGCTGGGCCGCTGGTCGACGGTCGGACGGATGCTGACCGCCAACGAAATCACCAGCGCCACAACGCCTACCACGAAGATCGATGTCAGCGCGCTGCCGACGAGCAGGAACGGCTTGCGGCTCTCGTCGTCGTAGTAGGTCTCGTCGGCGGCCGGCTCGATCTCTTCGGAGTAGGCGAGCGGGTCCGAATACGCCTCGGCACCGTTGACCGGAGCCAATTGTGTGGCCGCGGCGGCCATCTGGAAGGCGTCGGCCGCGGTGGTTCCATCCGGATCCTGCGAGTACGCGAGGCCGGCGGTGGACGCTTCCATCTCGGGTGCGTGCGCCGATGCCAGCGCCGCGCCGCGAGCGAGCGCCAACTCGGGCTCTTCGGGTGCGCTGACGGGCAATGCGACGAGGTTCTCGACGTGGGCTTTCACCGCGCGGGCGTCGACGCCGGAGCCGACGATGAACAGCCCCTGCGGCGGCGAGTCCGAGGTTTCGACGGCCTTGGCCATCTCGGTGAAGACCGCCATGGCATCGGTGTCGTGCAGGTCGCGGCTGAGCACCTTGACCACCGAGCCGTCGTCGGTCTGCACCACCGACATGGTGGCGGTGTCCTTCTCGATGAACAGCAGCGCGGTGGTGTCGTAACCGATGGCCCGGCCGACCGCCTGGGCCAGCGCCGCGGCCGCGTGCGTCGCGGAAACCAGCATGACGTCGTCGATGCCGCGCGCGGTGAGAATGTCGCGCAGCGCCGCAGCGTCGGAGTGATGCGTCCACGTCACGCCGATGGACTTCAGATGGTGTCCGCTCGCGGCGGCGCTCTCCTTGGTTCCGAGCACCGCGGCGGCCACTTGTTCGGCCGCGCTGGAAGTTGCTGAGTCGTCGGTGGGAGTGACTTCGAAGACGTCGTGGTCGACGGTGACACCGTCCGCCTTTTCACCTTCGACCAGCACCATGCGGACCGTCGTAGGTGTCATTGACACACCTAATACGATGTCCACTGACCCCTCCAAAAGTTTGCTACGCTATCTAGGACGTCGATGCGCGATCTTTCGCCGCGACCCGACAACTAGTTACTTCATCGCCACTGCCAAGCCTGGCGTTACATCCAACCGCGTTTGCTGATGGCGGTGAAATACTGGCCGGATCGCGCGGCAGAACGGCGCCCGACGCCGGTACTCCAGACCCTACTCGCGTAATATGGCAACCGGGCGGTCGCCGTTCGAATTCCCGGGGTGGATCGGCGCTGGGTTGCGGCTCAGGTCAGCTTGATGAAGTTCTCGTACGAGCGCGACGGCGTCGGCCCGCGTTGGCCCTGATATTTCGACCCGGCTTTTGCGCTGCCGTAGGGATGTTCGGCCGGGCTGGTCAGCCGCAGCAGGCACAGTTGGCCGATCTTCATGCCGGGCCACAGGGTGATCGGCAGGTTGGCGACGTTGGACAGCTCCAGGGTGATGTGGCCGCTGAACCCGGGGTCGATGAAGCCCGCCGTCGAGTGGGTCAGCAGTCCCAGTCGCCCCAGCGAGGACTTGCCCTCCAGGCGGCCGGCGAGGTCGTCGGGCAGCGTGCAGCGCTCCAGCGTCGAGCCCAGCACGAACTCGCCGGGATGCAGGACGAAAGGCTCCTCCTCCTTGGACTCCACCAGCGAGGTCAGATCGTCCTGGCGCAGCGACGGGTCGATATGGGTGTAGCGGGTGTTGTTGAACACGCGGAACAGGTTGTCGAGCCGGACGTCGACGCTCGACGGCTGCACGAGTGCCTCGTCGTATGGATCGATGCCAAGGCGTCCCGCAGAGATCTCGCCGCGGATGTCACGATCGGAGAGCAGCACTCGACGAGCGTAACGGCTGAGATGTTAACCTTCGTGATCACCGGCCCCCGTGGCCATGCCGATGTAGTTCAATGGCAGAACATCAGCTTCCCAAGCTGAGAACGCGGGTTCGATTCCCGTCATCGGCTCCACGATGAACTGCGACAACGCCGTTCGATCCGTTCGATTCCTGGCCTCGGTGTCACGACGTTGTCACAACCCGGTTGAAAGTGTCACCCGCGGCCTTCAAAGCGTCGTCCTGCGAGTGCGCGTAGAGCCGCATAGTGAGGCTCGCGTCCTTGTGTCCGATCCACGCGGCGATGACGGCGACCGGCACTCCGGCGAGGTGCATCGCGGTGGCCGCGGTGTGCCGGGCGGCGTGCAGCTTGATCGGACGCAGCCCGGCCGACTTCACGGCGTCTTGCCAGTACCGCGAGAGCACCTGGGGGTGGTACGGGTCGCCCCTTTCATTGCTTACGACGTACTCGCCTGAGCGGTACGACGAGCCCGCCGCTAGCCGTTCGGCGGCCTGACGCGCCTTCGCCGTCCTCAGCACCGACACCAGACGATCAGGCAGCGGCAAGGTCCGCCGCGACATCGCCGACTTTGGATCGTTCTCGACGGCCTTGCCGCCAGCATCGACCCGGTTGTTGGCGATCGACAGCGTTTTGCATTCGAGGTCGACGTCGGGCCACCGCAGCCCGGCAATCTCGCCCCGCCGCAAACCGCACAGCGCGAGTTCCCACGCGTGGCCGAGTCGATCACCAGCGATCGACTTGAGCAGCGTTTGAACCTCGCCCTCGGTGTACGTGTCAACACTGTGGTGGCTGACTGCCACGGGATCGACGTGCTCGGCAGCGTTGCGCGCAACGAGGCCCTGACGCTGGGCGTCGGCGAGCACCATCGAGACGGTTTGACTGAACTTGTTGACCGCGATGGCGCCCCACGGCCGCCGCGTGCGCCCCTTGCTGGTCTTGGTGCCACCCGCCAGCAGGTCGGCAACCAGCTCGTCGACGTGAGCCTTGGTTAGCCGCTGCACGGGATCGTCGCCGTGGCGTTCGATCAACGGTTGCATGTCGTATTCGAGCTTCGCTTTGGACGTGGCGCGCAGCTTGTGGTGAATCGCCCTGGATTCGCCGGAGGCTCGAGCTATTGGATTCCGACCAGGGGTTGGTCGGTCCGTGATGCATCGTAG
>NZ_PDCP01000181.1 GCF_002553505.1 Mycolicibacterium agri
GTTATCGCGGGTTCGAGAGTGAGAGTGCCGCGTTCTGCCTGTTCAGGACGTTGTTGCGATTGATGCGACGTTCGGTGGGGAGTGGGTGCCGCGGCGGGCCAGTTCGCGTCGTAGATCGAGGTTCTCGCCGTGTGCTCGCTCGAGGGCGTCGCGGAGCGCCTTGAGTTGCTGGCGGTGCTGCTTCTTGAGTTCGGCGATCTGGCGGGTCAGCGTGATGACCAGGGTGCTGTCGGTGTCGACGGGCTGGTCGGCGGCGGGTTTGCGCCGGGTGCCGCGTAGATGCTCGATGCGTGTGCGCAGTTCGGGATGGTTGTAGAGGAAGGCGTGGGAGACGCCGGCTTCGCGTTGCACGGCTTGGAACGTGATCGGGTCGCCACGTTTGATCAGTTGGCTGATGGCCTGTTCGGCGTCACGGGTTTTGTTCAGCGACTTGACTTTCGCCGCGTCGGTGAGGGCGGTGATGCGGCGTTGTCGCGAGTCGGTCACGGGATGCTCCTGCGGTGGGCGGTCAGGTCGAGCGTCAGCGGTACCGGTCCAGCGCTGGCTTGATGACACTGGGGTGTGGTGCCGTGGGCCGCGGAGGCGGGCGCGTCGTGCAGGGCGGCCAGCAGGCGGGTGAGCGCAAAGTGTTCGGCGCGGCGGCGGATCAGCCAGACGTTGTCGTCGGGCATGGGGTGGCCGTGTCGTTGTTCGAATTCCATGGTGGCCCGGTCGATCAGGATGGCGGTTTCGCGCTGTTGGCGTTGCAGCACGTCTCGGTGGGTGTGGTCGGTGACGAAGACCGAGCAGGTCAGGCAGGCGTTGCCTTTGTCGCAGGATTGCAGCGGTGGCAGCGTGCACCACCCGTTGGGTAGGAACCGGTCTGCGCGGCGGAACAGGTGCAGGCTGTCGTGGTCGTCGCTGGAGAGGTGAATGCGGGTGCCGTCGGAGCGCAGCTTGGCTGTCGCCAGGAACGCCTGCTCGGCGTGTTCGTCGCGGGCGGCGATGTAGTGCATCGTCATAGTGGGGGTCGCGTGGCCGGCGTAGCGCTGCAGGACGTGGATCGGCAACCCGAGTTCGGCCAGTCGGGTCAGCCGGGTGTGGCGGAAGCGATGGGTGTGGCTCAACCGCACGCCCCGGCCCTTGGCGTCGGTGATCTGAACAAGCTCGCTGAGGGTGCGCAGCACCCAGTTGTAGGTGCCTGAAGGATAGGGTTTGTCGCCACGGCGGTTGCCCAGGCGCCGGGCAAACAGATACCGCCTGCTGCCGTCGGGATACTGGGCTTGCAGCCAACGGCGTTGTTCGGCAATGACTTCGGTGACCTCGCGGTCAATCAGGATGCTGTCGGGTGCGACGTCGATCTTGCTTTGTGCATAGCGGAACCGGGTCAGCGTTTGGCCGTCGCCCGCGGCTGTGGTGCAGGGCGCAGCCGAGAGGCAGTCGAAGTCGCAGGTGCGGATTTCGCTGGCTCGCCGGCCGGTGAGGATCTGCAGCAGGATTATCCGCATCGCTTGCGGATCATCGAGCCCATTGGCGGTGAGGGTGGTGCCATCGCCGCGGGTGATGGTCATCTGCTCGGTGCGGGGTAGCCCGATCAGCGGCAGCGCGGCAGTGATCTGCGCGAGGGCGTGATCGTCGATGTAGTTCGCATCGTTGAAACCGCGGTGATGCGGGATTCGGGTGACGCGGCCGAACCAGCTGGCCGCGTGTGCGGTGGTCACTCGTTGCCAGGGTTCGGCGCCGAGAACGCGGCGAGCCTCCCCGGGATTGGCGGCGATGAAGTCCAGCAGGCCGGCGACGGCTCGCAGGTCGTCGTTGATTCCCCGGATCGGCACCGTTCTCCCGAGGTGGCGGTGTCGGATTGGCGGGTGACCCGGTTGGCGGCCACGGCGGTCCACCGCGCGAATGCCGCCGCCTGTTCGACCGCCGTCGTCGGGTCGCCCAGTATCTCGGTGGGGTCGTCGAAGCTCCCGGCCAGCCAGTTGTCGAACCGGCGAAAGCTGCGCATCCGTTCCTGACTGACCGTGGTCCAGCGCAGCGCCCCGGATTCGAGCATCGTGCCCAGGTGCCACTTCACCGCGGCCCGCAGCCACGGCACCTGGAGGTCTCCGGGAGAACAGCCGTAGTTGGCGACCGGTTCACGATCGGTCAATGGAATCCGCGCGTCGCAGCGCGGGTGCCAGAAGTCCAGCTGCCACCACGGGCCGTCGTGACTGGCGGCGATCAGGGCGTGGCGGGCGAAGCCGAACAGTGCGTGCACCCGCCCCCGGCCTCGGGGAGAGGGCAGTCTCTTGCCCCGGCTGAGATAGAACCAGCTCTGCAACGCTGCGGCGGCGTCGTAATCCATCGCCCGGATCGACGGGGCGTAGCCGCGGCCCTCGGTGACGGCCCGGCGAATCATGTTGGCCAGCTGCGCCATCGCCAACACCGAGACGCGGGTGCCGTCACTGGCCTGCCAGTGCGCCATCCACGCCAGCTCCGCGGCGAATGGGTCGGGCAGTCCGCTCAGATCCAGCTGCGGCCAATCGTTCTCGGTGATCGAGGCCCAGTTCCCGATGCCGGGCCCGAGGACGGGGCCACGCCACTGTGCTGGTAGTTCCTCCCAGAGCCGCCAGATCGGATCGATATGTTCGGCGCTGCGCAACCGCAGGTGGTCATGCTCGTCGATCATTCGGCCACCTGCCAGCTGCTGGCGTAGGACACCCAGTTGGCGGCCGCTCGCAGGGCGTCGTCGTCGCGGACCCAGCCGTAGAGGTCCAGGGTGGTCTGGACGTGGGCGTGGCCGAGACGCCGGGAAACCACCCATTCCGGTGTTCCAGCAAGCAACAAGGCGGTGGCGTGGGTGTGGCGGAACCAATGCGGCGTCCACGCGGGTGGCCCGATACCCCGACGGCGCAGCGTGGCCACTTTCTCCCGGACCGTCGTCTCCCGCAAGGCGGCCAACAACGGTGGCCGGGACACGTTCACCAGCA
>NZ_PDCP01000182.1 GCF_002553505.1 Mycolicibacterium agri
ACACTCAACGACGCCACAGCGCACTCGGCGGCCTCCCACCGATCAGCCGACTGACACCAACGTCATGACTCGGTACAGCTAGATCAGCCCCGCATCCGGTCGATGACGTTGGTCAGCACCACGATGCTTTCGCTGCGCTCGACGTCGGCGGCCGACCGGATCCGCTCGAGCGCCTCCTCCAGGTGGCGCATGTCGCGGGCCAGCACATGCAGCATCGCGTCCGCGGTGCCCGTGACCGTCGCCGCGCTCACCACTTCGGGGATGTCGATCCACGCCTTGCGCAACTCGTCGGGCGAAATCGTGCCATGGCGGAACACTTGAACGTAGGCCTCGGTGTTCCAGCCCAACGCATTTCGGTCGACGACGGTGGTGAAGCCGCGGATGACGCCGCTGTCGAGCATGCGGTCCACCCGCCGCTTGACGGCAGGAGCGGACAGGTTCACCCGCTGGCCGATTTCGGCGTAGGTGGCCCTGGCGTCCTTGGCCAACTCGGCCAGAATTCGCTCGTCGGTCTCGTCCAACCGCTCCATGATCACCTCCGTGCAACAAATCGCTGCTTCTGCCATTTTGGCACAACAGATCGCGCCATCATACGCAACAAACGGTGATTGCTTGCAAATCGGTGCGCTCCTATCGTTGAATTATGAGCATTTCAGATGTCGCCACCGAGCGGGCCCCGGTTTCCCAGACGGCCCCGGTATCCGATGTCGCGAAGACCCCGCGCAAGGCGTCGCCGCGCCACTATGCGATGACGCCGCCGACCTTCTTCACCGTCGAGTACGCCATCAACCCGTGGATGGACACCTCGAAGCCGGTCGACACCCATCTGGCGATGAACCAGTGGGAGAGCCTGCGACAGACCTATAAGGAGCTGGGGCACACCGTCGAACTGGTCGAGCCCGTGGAAGGCCTGCCCGACATGGTGTACGCCGCCAACGGCGGGCTGATCGTCAACGGCAAGGCCGTCGTCGCCAAGTTCGCCTACCCGCAGCGCGCCGGGGAGTCGGCGGCGTACGCGGCCTGGATGGCCCGGCACGGTTATGAACCAGTCGAGACCCACTACGTCAACGAGGGCCAGGGCGATCTGCTCGTCGTCGGCTCGATCGTGTTGGCGGGCTACGGTTTCCGGACCGACCGCAGGGCCCACGACGAGATCGCCGCCGCGGTGGGGATGCCGCTGGTCAGCCTCGAGCTGATCGATCCCCGCTTCTACCACCTCGACACCGCCCTGGCGGTGCTCGACGACACCACCGTCGCCTACTATCCGCCGGCATTCAGCGACGAGTCGCGGAGCCGGTTGCTCGAACTGTTCCCCGACGCCATCGAGGTCGCCGCGGCCGACGCTGATGTGCTCGGGCTGAACGCCGTCTCCGACGGCCTGCACGTCGTCCATCCCGCTGCCGCGACCGGTTTCGCCGACCAACTCGCCGACGCCGGGTTCGAGCCGATCGGCGTCGACCTCTCCGAGCTGCTGAAAGGCGGCGGCTCCATCAAATGCTGCACGCTGGAGGTGTATTCGTGACCATTCTTGATGCCGTGACCCCCACGTCGGATGCGATCGCCGTCGAGAACCAGTTCGTCGCCCACAACTACTCCCCGCTGCCGGTGGTCGCGGCCAGTGCCGAAGGCGCCTGGATCACCGACGTCGAAGGCAAGCGCTATCTGGACTGCCTTGCCGCCTACTCCGCGGTGAACTTCGGCCACCGCAATCCCGAGATCATCGCCACCGCGCATGCGCAGCTCGACACCGTCACGCTGGTCAGCCGGGCCTTCCATTCCGACCGGCTCGGACCGTTCTGCCGGGCGCTGGCCGAGCTGTGCGGCAAGGAGATGGTGCTGCCGATGAACAGCGGCGCCGAGGCCGTCGAAAGCGGCATCAAAGTGGCCCGCAAATGGGGCACCGATGTCAAGGGAGTTCCAGCGGGACGCGGCAATATCATCGTGGCGCACAACAACTTTCATGGCCGCACCACGACAATCATCAGCTTCTCGGACGACGAAACAGCCCGTCGTGGCTTCGGCCCCTACACCCCGGGCTTTCGTTCGGTGCCCTTCGGTGACGCCGACGCGATGGCCGCCGCCATCGACGACGACACCGTCGCCGTCCTGATCGAGCCGATCCAGGGCGAAGCGGGCATCATCGTCCCGCCCGACGACTACCTGCCCCGCGTGCGCGCGCTGTGCAGCGAACGCAACGTGCTGATGATCGCCGACGAGATCCAGTCCGGGTTGGCCCGCACCGGGCGCACCTTCGCGTGCGACCACTGGGGTGTGGTGCCCGACATCTACCTCCTGGGCAAGGCCCTCGGCGGCGGCGTCGTGCCGGTCTCGGCAGTGGTCGCCAACCAAGACATCCTCGGGGTATTGCATCCAGGCGAGCACGGGTCGACATTTGGCGGCAACCCGCTGGCCGCGGCGATCGGCACCACCGTCGTCAACATCCTCCGTCGCGGCGAATTCCAGTCCCGCTCAGCCGAACTCGGTGAGCGACTGCACGCCCGGCTGCGTGACCTCATCGGGCACGGTGTCGAGGCGGTGCGCGGATTGGGGCTGTGGGCAGGCGTCGACATCGACCCGTCGCTGGGCACCGGCAAGCAGATCAGCATGCGGCTGGCGGCACGTGGCGTCCTGGTCAAGGACACGCACGGCTCGACGCTACGGTTCGCGCCACCACTGGTGATCACCGCCGAGGAGATCGACTGGGCTACGAGTCAATTCGCCGACGTTTTGGCCGAATCGGGTTCACACTTATCGGAGATCTAGCTGGCTGTAGGTCGAGTCAAGGGGTGAGGTGGCCGTAGTTGGTCGACACCCCTGTTGGGTGTTGGATTCCG
>NZ_PDCP01000183.1 GCF_002553505.1 Mycolicibacterium agri
GAGCTCGATATCTACTTCTGCGATCCGCACTCGCCATGGCAACGCGGCAGTAACGAGAACACCAACGGGCTGCTGCGCCAATACTTTGCTAAAGGCACCGACCTATCAGTGTTCCCGGCCGACTACCTCGACTACGTTGCCGCCCAACTCAACACCCGACCCCGCAAAACCCTCGGCTGGAAGAAACCCGCTGAAGTCCTCGACGAGCTACTCTCAAACCCGCCAAAACCACCCGCTGTTGCATCCACTGCCTGAAATCGCCGACAAAATGCCGCGCTCGCCGCCGGCCATGTCGCCTGCAGCGTAGTTGAGTCCAGATAACGTCACCCCGGCGTCGGTGATCGCACGGATGAACGCCTCCGTCTCACGATCGGAGGGCACGGGCTCGACGAACGGCCACCAATATTCGACTGCGTCGAATCCCGCGTCACGGACAGCTCGCGGCCGTTCAAGAAGCGGACGGTCGGTTAGCAGAATCGAGCAGTTGACCGTGTACGCGACCCCCGTCATAGTGACTTCCTCTACGCCAAGGCGCCCACCGCGCGCGAGCTGAAACAACCACAAATTTCGCATCGTGAAAAACCAATTTCAATACGATGCCAGTTGAACCTGCCAAACGCGCGCTGTCAAGGCCGACAACCGAGTTTTCTATCTTCACGGGGCAGCGGCGACCGCACAGGACGTAGTCATCAGGACAGGCAACTGCTTGTTTTGATGGTCACCGCACAGCCGTCGATTCACGCGGCGAGCACCTCCCATGGGCTGCGGAGGCAGCCACACAGCCGCCCTGGCCGAAACGCCGAGTTGATGCTCTTTCGTCAGCGGCACATTCAGGTCACCATCCGACGCGATCGAAGCGTCTGCCAAAATAACGGCATGCGCGTCTACCTGGGCTCCGACCACGCCGGATATGAACTCAAGCAGCACATCATCACCCACCTGCAGAAGAACGGGCACGATCCGGTCGACTGCGGTGCCTACGCCGACGACCCCAGCGACGACTACCCACCGTTTTGCATCGCAGCGGCCCTGCGCACCGTCGGTGACCCGGGCAGCCGGGGCATTGTGCTGGGTGGCTCGGGCAACGGCGAGCAGATCGCGGCTAACAAAGTGAAAGGCATCCGCTGCGCCCTGGCATGGAACTCCGAGACTGCGTCGCTGGCGCGTGAGCATAACGACGCCCAAATAGTCAGCATCGGTGCGCGGATGCACACCGTCGAGGAGGCGCTGGCCATCGTAGACACTTTTCTCGCCACACCGTTTTCGAAAGGCGAACGCCACCAGCGGCGTATCGACATCTTGACGGACTACGAGCGCACCGGGCAGGCGCCCCACGTGCCCGGAGCCGGCTAAAGCAACGGTCGGCTCCGACGTGAAGCGTGTTGCAGCCTTTGTCGACACCGACTTGGGCGCGTGAGGTCGTCGCAGGCTGGCGTGAAGTAGACCGATAAGTAGTCGATTACGCGGCAGATGAAAAATCTGAACAGCGAACCCCCGCTGTCGTCTATATCAGGCGCGGATGCGCGCCGCTGGCTCCCCGTTGCCACTCCCTCAGGTTCCCGGTTCGGCCATGATGCCTAAATGCGTTGTGCAGCAAGACAACCCACACGTGGGGCAGGAAGCTAGCGGTGCGTGATTCACCGCGAAAGGTCTGTGCGAGCACCAGCCAACCGCTGACGGTATTGGCGGAATAGCGACCGACGGGCTTGTGAGGCCGACTGATTCGGTGTTTGAGGAGAAGTGACCACGCAGCCGGGGTCTAGGGCATCGACGAAGCAGTCGCGAACCTCGACAGCCAGCCGCAGCAGACGTCGCGCGTGTGATCACGAAATCCTTGTTCGTCGACGTCGTGCGGTGGTGGCGATGTCGATGAACTAGATGAACTCCTGCAGGCCCCACTTATGTACCTTCACCCCGATTCACAGCATCGGCGAAGTATCTCAGGCCGACTACGCAGCAGAGCAGGTTGAGCGGACGCCCACCCGCCATGTCGGCGCGGCGGAGCGTGTAGCGCCGGACCCGGCGAAATACCCTGGCGGCCAAACCCCTTAGGTATCATCACATTTCACCTACGCGTTCGTCAGCCGAGATGTAATCGTGGCTCTTGGGGTAGCGGCCCGGAAGTTGCGTACCTCTTGGCCCTCTCGACAGGCGTTGAGAGCGCCGTGCGTAACGTCCATCGAAGTGGTGAACGAGTGGCGAGTTGGGCCAGCGTGCGATCTCCCTGGCTTCACGAGCCACTGTGGCCGCGAACGGATGCAATCGTCAACATACGAACCCTGTCCGCCGCGAAAGGCTATGAATTTGGCAGAGTTTCGGCCTGATTTATCAACCAAAACGTTAAGATTCCGGCCCAACGCATATTACAGCAGAGCCGAACAATGCCGTCCAGTTTGCCCAAACATTCTAGGTACCGCAACGCGTACTTGACATGTCATTCTGCAGGGGGTAAGTCCGAGGTAGCGCTGCGCAAGTGGGCCGACGGTCGACTCCGGTGGCGCAGGGACGCGGCCCGTCCCAGAAAGCTGTGACATATGCCTACTGAAGCTGCAGTCAAAGCGGAAGAGGCCTTGATCCATGTCCTGTGGATTAATGCCGGTTTGAGTTGTGACGGTGATTCGGTGGCGTTGACTGCCGCCACCCAACCCAGCATCGAGGAGATCGCTCTTGGCGCCCTTCCCGGTCTGCCGAAGGTCGCCGTCCATTGGCCCCTGATTGATTTCGAGTGCGGACCAGAGGGGGGCGCGGACGATTTCCTGGAGTGGTTCTTCAAGGCAGACCG
>NZ_PDCP01000184.1 GCF_002553505.1 Mycolicibacterium agri
GGGGTCACCAGGGGCGTGGGTCACTCGGGGCGCGTGGCGCGATAGAACGTCAGCCGTCCCACGAAACGGTGCTGCCGGGAAGCCGTTTGGCTGCAATCGAATCCGGCTTCAGTGAGCAGTCGGGGAATCGCGTCGCCGAGGTTGCCTGCGGCATGCTTGTTGCGCAGCATCCGACGCGCCATGAATCCGTCCGCTGGCGTCATGTGTCCGCCGACGTCGACGATGTGCAATGTCCCGCCGGGCCGTAGCACGCGCAGAACCTCTGCGGCCGTTGCTCGTTTCGTCTGCTCGTCGAGGTGGTGCAGCATCATCGACGACAACACGCGGTCGAATTCGCCGTCACCGAACGGCAACTGCTGCGAGTAGCCGCGCTCGAACCGTATCCCGCCGAGCCCCCGCGCCTTGCGCTGTGCGCGCGCCAAGGCCCGTGGGTCCGGATCCAGGCCGACCAGTTCGGCTCCCGGGCACATCTGCTTCGCACGGACGGTGAGGTTGCCCGTTCCGCATCCGATCTCCAAAACATGCGACCCGTCGGTCAACTCGGCCTGTTCGAGCAGCGCGTCGTAGACCGACGCCATACCGATCAAGCGGGTCAGAAGGTCGTAGCCGGGAAGAAAGGCGTCCCGCCCTGCCGCGGGAATGTAGTCGCGCGTGTCACTATGTGGACGATATTCGGTCATGCCTCCCATGATGAACAGCGGCGAATCAACATAGTTGACCGATAATGGGAAAAAGCTGGACTATCTTTGGAGCCATGACGGACGTCGCGGCACCGGCGAGACACCGCGCAGGCGTGCCGACATATCGCTACCCCACCGGCGTCGACATACCCCCGGTTCTGCTGGTGCGCCCGCGCGACGACAACGTGTTGGAGCGCGGTCAGCACATCCATACGTTTCCCGCCTTGTGGTATGCACCCGAGGCGGCGCTGGTCTACGTCGCCGCTGCAGGTGTGGTGCTGCACCCGGACGAGGTGGTGCGCACCCCCGAAGGCGTCGGGATCTTCTTCGACCCCGCCGCAGTCGGTGGCGACACGCTGCCGCCGTGGGCGTCGTGGCGTGCGCATCCGTTGCTGTTTCCGTTCGTGCACGGGAAGTCCGGCGGACTGCTGCGACTGCGCCTTCCAGCGGACAGGCGCGTCGCATGGGACGGCGGTGTCGCGTCGATGGAAGAGGAGTTGGCCGTTCGCCGCGACGGGTACCGACAGGCGCTGCTGGCCCACCTGACGCTGCTGCTGATCGACATCGCGCGGTTGGCGGGCGACGTCGTCGGCGATCTGCGCCGCAGCGGCGAACCGCTGTTGGCTGAGGTGTTTTCGGTCATCGAACGCCGTCACAGCGAACCGCTGTCGCTCCGCGATGTGGCTGACGAGGTCTCGATGACGCCGGGGCACTTGACGACGGTCGTGCGCCAGCGCACCGGGCGCACGGTGCAGGAATGGATCACCGAGCGACGAATGGCCGAAGCGCGCGCCCTGCTCGCCGAGACCGAGTTGCCGATCTCCGACATCGCCCGGCGCGTCGGCATGCCCGACCCGGGCTACTTCAGCCGGATATTCCGCAGGGTGCACGGCGCATCGCCGCGGGCGTGGCGCGGTCGGCCCGCGTGGCGTTGAGTCGACCTACATCGGCGTCAGGACGTGATTGCGCCGATGGTCGAAGACCACTTCGGTTCGCACACCCGCGACCTCGCGTCGCCTGGTGATCGAATCGAGCACGAAATCCCGCAGCGCCTCCGTCGACGGCACCGCAACGTGGATCAGCAGATCCTCGGTGCCCGTGGTGACGAACACCTGCAGTGTCTCGGGCAGTTTGAGCACGAAATCGCGGAATCCCTGCACCGTCTGGCGCGATTGGGGCCGCAATCTCACGGTCACCATCCCCTGCACGGGCCGGCCGATCGCGGCGAGGTCGACGGTGGCGTGCACCCCGGTCAGCACCCCGCGCGCCCGCAGGGCACGGATCCGCTCGAGCGTCGTCGACGGCGCAACGCCGAGAGCCTTCGCGATGTCACGGTTGCTCTGCCGACCATCTGACTGCAGCATCCCCACGATCGCCGAATCAAGTGCGTCCATCGCGGCCTCCCACGCGTCGTTGTCCGAATTATATTCGGCTTGTCTCCACTAGTTGACAATTAGTCATTAATCTCTGGCGGTATGACCGATCAGTTGACCCGCGAAGAGCACGCTGTGCCGACCACACTCACCACCACCAAGATCGCGATCGTCGTCCGCACCGACTTGCAGACGTGGCAGAAGCTCAACGTGACGGCGTTCCTCGCCAGCGGGGTCGCGGCCTCGTCGCCCGATTCGATCGGCCGCGATTACCTCGGCGATTTCTGGGGGTGATTGCAACAGCCACCTTGTTGGAGGTTGTTGTGTATCTGAAGGCTTATCCCTGGATTATG
>NZ_PDCP01000185.1 GCF_002553505.1 Mycolicibacterium agri
CGGCGGCCCGTCACCCGGATCTGGTGAAGCGCAAGTTCACCGCGACCGCACCGAACCAGCTCTGGGTGACCGACCTGGTGCGCCGCGAGGCGCTGTTTGACCGAGTGGAGGTGAGAGACCATCACGTTCCCGCTGTCGCAGCAGCGGGTTGAAGCTGAGGGCAGCCTGATCCCCGGGACGGGGGTGAGGGTGGACAGCAGCCCTGACAACGACGAGTCGTACCAGAACTGCCAGATGGTGCGGGCTCGGCTAGCAAGACGGAGAGGCATACGTGAGGAACCAGTGTCTGAACGCCCCTCAAGTGCACCCACCAGCCCCGAACCTGGCGGACATGGGCTGGGTCGCACCGCGCACCCACCGGCACAGCGATCTCTGCTGTGCCGGTGGGGAACTCGTGGATTGGAGAATGTCGTCGATCCGGGAGGCCATGGTGAAGGCCTGCGGCGTAGTCATGGCGATGGTGCAGGGGCATAGCTGGATGCCGGTCCCGTCGAACGGTCAACAGTGAACGCGGGAACCTTGCCGCGGGTCCCTTGTGGTGCCGGGCAACCAGCCCGGCGCACGGGGGAAGGTCCGTCGCCGACTGATGCCGGCGGCAGGGGGCGGAGAGCTCGTAGTAGTCGGAGGCCGGGAAAGCCGGTCACAGGGCGAAGGGGCTCAGTTTGATTGCGCAGCAACCGATGCGTGTGAAGGAGTCACCGGTGAATACGGGTGATTCGTGGCCTGCCGATGTCGTTGACACGATGTGGGCGTGGCACCGGGTACTTGCGATGCAGACGAAGCTGCACCGTTGGGCGTCGGCCGATCCCGGCCGTCGGTTCGATGATGTGTTCAACCTCGTGCACGATCCCGCGTTCCTGCTGGCGGCGTGGGATCGGGTACGGGGAAATAAGGGCGGTCGCACAGCCGGTGTGGACGGGGTCGTGCCCCGCAGTGTCCCCACCGAGGATGTGACTGGGATGCTCGCCGAGCTTCGCCAACAGGTGAAGTCCGGACAGTTCACGCCGCTTCCGGTGCGAGAGCGTCGGATTCCGAAGGCGAACGGGAAGACTCGCTCGCTGGGGATTCCGACGATGACCGATCGGATCGTTCAGGCGTCCCTGAAGCTGGTGCTGGAGCCGATCTTCGAGGCTGACTTTCAACCCAGTTCTTACGGGTTCCGGCCTCGACGACGAGCCCAGGACGCGATCGCCGAGATTCACTACTTCACAACGGGAAACCGCTCCTATGAGTGGGTGTTCGAAGGTGACATCAAGGCGTGCTTCGACGAGATCGACCACACCGCTCTGATGGAACGGGTGCGACATCGGGTCGTCGACAAACGTGTTCTGGCGTTGATCCGCTCGTTCCTGAAGTCCGGCGTCCTGTCCGAGGACGGCATCAACAGGGGCACCCACACCGGCACCCCGCAAGGCGGGATCCTCTCACCGCTGCTGGCCAACATCGCCTTGTCCGTGCTCGACGAGCACTTCGCCGCGAAATGGGAAGCGCTCGGACCGTACTGGACACGCGCCAAGCATCTGCGCGCCGGGGGCGCGACGATGAAGCTCATCCGCTACGCCGACGACTTCGTCGTCCTCGTCCGCGGATCCCGCGCCGAGGCTGAAGCGTTATTCGGCGAGGTAGCCGCAGTGCTGACTCCGATGGGCCTGCGCCTGTCGGAGGAAAAGACCCACCTGACCCATATCGAGGACGGGTTCGACTTCCTGGGCTGGCGCATCCAGCGCCGGACCTGGCAAGGACGCGGCGGGATCAAGAAGACGGTCTACACCTATCCATCGAAGAAGTCCGTTGCTTCGATCAAGGACAAGATCAGACTCCTGACCCGTCGGAACGCCCATCGCACGCTCGCAGATCTGCTGCGTCGGCTCAACCCGGCCATCAGAGGCTGGTGCACGTACTTCCAGCATGGGGTGTCCAAGCGGACCTTCTCCTACGTCGACCACTTCGCCTTCTGGCGGATCGTCGGCTGGCTGAAGAAACGCCACCCCAAACTCAACGTGCACACCGTGATCCGCCGCTATCTGCCCGGGTGGCATATCGCGGCGGAGGGCATCGAGTTCTTCCGCGCACCCACGGTCCCCGTGACCCGGTACCGCTACCGAGGAACCCGCATCCCCAACATTTGGGCGAGCACCCCAGCGGCATGAATCAAATGGAGAGCCGGATGCTCAGGAATGGGCACGTCCGGTTCGGAGGGCGGGCCGGGGAAACCCACCAGCTGCAAAGCTGACAGGGCGCCCCGGGCCGACCCCTACACGTTCGTGCCGACCTGGGCCGGAGTGGCTTACGTGTGCTTCATCGTCGATGCCTACTCGCGGATGATCGTCGGCTG
>NZ_PDCP01000186.1 GCF_002553505.1 Mycolicibacterium agri
TGGCTGTGACAGGTTGATTTGGCCCCGGTAGGACGGTCTGTTTTGGCCCCGTCCGCCCGACTCGCCGGTGCGGTTGTGACGGTTTGATCTGGCCCCACTCCACTGTTGATCCATCGAACACAGTTGCGATGGAGAGGAGCCAGGGGTGGAGGATCGGATGGAGCAGTTCGCAGCTATTCGCCGTGATTCCCGCGTGGAGGGTTTGTCGATCCGGGAGTTGGCGACGAAGTATCGGGTGCATCGCCGCACGGTGCGCCAGGCATTGGCTGACCCGGTGCCGCCGCCGCGCAAGACCCCGGCGCGGTCCTCACCGAAGCTCGATCCGTTCAAGGCCGCCATCGATGCGATGCTGTGGGCCGATACCACTGCGCCACGCAAGCAACGCCATACCGCGCGGCGGATCCTGCACCGGCTGATCGAGGAGCACGACGCCGGTGAGGAGTTGTCGTATTCCACTGTCCGTGACTATGTGCGGATCCGGCGGGCCCAGGTTGATGTCGAGGCCGGGCGCCGGGTGGAAGTATTTGTCCCGCAGGAGCACCCGCCCGGCGCTGAAGCTGAGGTGGATTTCGGTGAGGTCTGGGTAGTGCTGGCCGGGGTGAAAACCCGGTGTCACATGTTCGTGTTCTGGCTGGCTCACTCGGGCAAGGCCATCCATCGGGTCTATCCGACTCAGGGCCAAGAGGCTTTCCTGGAAGGCCACATCGAAGCGTTCACCGCGATCGGCGGGATCCCGACCCGCCATATCCGCTACGACAACCTGACTAGCGCGGTCGCCTCGGTGCTGCACGGCACCACCGATCGGCGCCGGACCGAGAACCAGCGCTGGATTTTGTTCCGATCGCACTTTGGGTTCGATGCCTTCTACTGCCAGCCCGGTATAGCTGGCGCGCACGAAAAAGGCGGAGTGGAAGGCGAAGTCGGGCGTTTCCGGCGTAACCGGTTGAGCCCGATGCCCGAAGTCGATTCGCTGGCCGAACTCAACGAGCGTATCCGCGGCTGGGAAGCCGAGGACGATGACCGGCGCATCGCAGATCGGATCCGCACCGTCGGTGAAGATTTCGCCACCGAGCAACCGCTGTTGGCGCCGCTGCCAGTCGAACCGTTCGACCCCGGTCTGGTGCTCACCCCGCGGGTGGATCGCTCGTCGTTGATCACGGTGCGGATGGTCAAGTACTCGGTACCAGTGCGGTTCATCGGCCGCAAGGTCCGCGTCTCCCTACGGGCCAACGAGGTGGTGGTGTTCGACGGACGCACCCCGATCGCGGCCCATCCGCGCATCGCCGCCCGCACCGGCACCAGCGTGCAACTGGACCACTACCTGGAAGTGCTCAAGATCAAACCCGGCGCGTTCCCCGGGTCGAGCGCGTTGGCTGCCGCCCGGGCCACCGGAACGTTCACCTCCGCTCACGAAGCGTTCTGGGCAGCAGCACGGCGCGTCAACGGCGACGCCGCCGGCACCCGCGAACTCATCGACGTCCTGCTGCTGCACCGCAGCATGACCGAGGCCGACGTGGTCGCGGGGATCGCCGCGGCGCTGAAGGTCGGGGCGGTCAGCGCCGATGTGGTCGCGCTGGAAGCCCGCCGCCATGCCGGCACGGGTGGGGCCAATTCGGGCCGTCACCTTCCTGCTCACACCGTTGCACCCGAGCATCGGGTTGTCAGTTTGACCCAACGCCGACTGGCTGACCCTGCTGCGGTGATCGCCGGACTGCCGGCCGATACCCGGCCTTTGCCCAGCGTCGGGGCCTACGACGAACTGCTGGCGCAGCGCGCCAGCTCTGGCAGCACTTCACCCACCACCAGCCCGCCCAACGAAGAGAGCCACGTGTCATGAGCCGCACCACCACCGTCACCACCACCTTGCGCCGGCAACGCGGCCTGACCGAACCCGCGGCCCTGGCCGCCATCGATCAGGCCTGCCGCCGCCTTCGGCTACCGACCATCCGGGCCGTCCTCGACGAAGCCCTGGCCGCGGCCAACCGCGAACAGCTCTCGTATCAAGGTTTCCTGGCCGAGCTGCTGCTGGCCGAATGTGACGACCGGGACCGCCGCTCCACGATCCGCCGGGTCAAAGCCGCCGGGTTCCCACGCCAGAAATGGTTGGGCGACTTCGATTTCGATGCCAACCCCAACATCAACCCGGCCACCATCCACCAGCTGGCCACCGGGGATTGG
>NZ_PDCP01000187.1 GCF_002553505.1 Mycolicibacterium agri
CATAATCCAGGGATAAGCCTTCAGATACACAACAACCTCCAACAAGGTGGCTGTTGCAATCACCCCCAGAAATCGCCTGGGCTTTTGCGGGCACGAGCGTCTGCTCGCGGGAAATGGGGTGACCCCCTCATCCGGGTTGAGGCGATTGCCCCATGTGCTCCTGCGGTCGGCAGCACGACCATGACTGCACGCGCAATGCCGCACTCCCAGGAGGCAGTCATGTTCACCACCGATGAGCTCGCCACCATCCCGCTGTTCGCGGCGTTGGGCGACAAGGAACTCGAGTACCTTGCCGGCGCCGTCGAAGACCTTCACCTGATCCCCGGGGAGTATGCCGCCCACGAAGGCGAACGCCGGTTCCTCGCGGTGGTGGCCGAGGGCAAGACCGAGCTGACGAAACTGGTGAACGGCACCGAACGGGTGATCGGCATCAGGGGGCCGGGCGAACTGGGCGGCGAGGTCCCGATGACCCTCGGCACCCCGCTGCCCGCCAGCATGAGAGCCGTCGAGGCGTCACGGGTGATCAAGCTGACCACCGAGGTGTTCCACACGCTGGCCGCCATGGCCCCCGAGGTGGCCGCGACCGTCGGCGCCGCGGCGGTCGAACGCATGGACATGCTTCGCAGCGCCACCGCGCAACCCAAGGATGCCGCGCTGTTCGTCATCGGGCCGCGCCTCGATGCTGGCGTGCACGACTGCGACGGCTTCCTGCACCGCAATCAGATCCCGTACGAGCGACTGGATCCCGCTGATCCCGATGCCATCGCGCGCACGGGGACGGCGGGCGATTCGGTGCCCGGCCCCTATCCACTCGTGGTCCTGCGGGACGGCACACAGTTGATCGGCCCGACCAAGCGGACTGTTGCGACGGTGGCCGGACTGACCGTCACACCCAGCCACGCGCGCTACGACGTGGTCATCGTCGGCGGCGGTCCCGCCGGCCTGACCGCCGCGGTCAACGGCGCGTCCGAGGGTTTGCAGACCGGGCTGATCGAGTCCCCCGGCGGACAGGCCGCCACCTCGAGCCGCATCGAGAACTACACCGGGTTCCCGTACGGCGTCTCCGGCGACGAACTCGCCAGCCGGGCGCTGGCGCAGGCCAAACGGCTCGGCGCCGAGATCGTCGTCACCCGCCGGGTGGAAAGCATCGATCCCGCTGAGATGACCGTCACCCTCGACGGCGGTGACGTCCTGCGGACCAAGTCCATCGTCCTCGCGATGGGCGTCCAATGGCGGAGGCTGTCAGTGGATTCCATCGACAATTTCGTCGGCTCCGGCGTCTACTACGGCGCCGCACCCAGCGACGCCGGCCTTGCTCAAGGCAAGGACGTGTACTTGGTCGGTGCGGGCAATTCGGCTGGGCAGGCGGCGATCTTCTTCGCCAATCACGCCCGCTCCGTGACGCTGCTGGTTAGGGGCGAATCGCTGGCGGAGAGCATGTCGCACTACCTGATCGAGCAGATAGCCGCGAAGCCGAACATCAGCGTGCAGACGCAATCGGAGATCGTAGCGGTGGCCGGAGACGAAGGTCTCGAAACGATCGACGTGATCGACCGAGGAACCGGCGAGACCTCAACGCGTGAGGCAAGCGTCGTCTTCATCCTCATCGGCGCCGAAGCCGCGACCGACTGGCTGCCCGACGAAATCGCCCGCGACGAGCACGGTTTCGTCCTGACCGGAGTCGATGCGCGCAACACAACCGACCGCGAACCGCTGGCGCTTGAAACGAGCGCACCGGGAATCTTCGCGGTCGGCGACATCCGGTCGGGATCGGTGAAACGGGTGGCGGCGTCGGTCGGCGAGGGCGGCATCGCGATCGCCATGGTGCACCGCCACCTTCAATTTTCTGCGCGAGCAGACGCTAATGCACGCTAGTTCCTGGGGCGATTTCAGGCAGTGGATGCAACAGCGGGTGGTTTTGGCGGGTTTGAGAGTAGCTCGTCGAGGACTTCAGCGGGTTTCTTCCAGCCGAGGGTTTTGCGGGGTCGGGTGTTGAGTTGGGCGGCAACGTAGTCGAGGTAGTCGGCCGGGAACACTGATAGGTCGGTGCCTTTAGCAAAGTATTGACGCAGCAGCCCGTTGGTGTTCTCGTTACTGCCGCGTTGCCATGGCGAGTGCGGATCGCAGAAGTAGATATCGAGCTC
>NZ_PDCP01000188.1 GCF_002553505.1 Mycolicibacterium agri
CACCGAACGTCGCATCAATCGCAACAACGTCCTGAACAGGCAGAACGCGGCACTCTCACTCTCGAACCCGCGATAACACCCGGGCCGATGAGCAAGATGTTGGTCGCCGATTCCAGGTAGCGACAGGTGCCCAACTCGTCGATGAGCTTGCGGTCGATCCCGGCGGCGGCATCGACATCGAAATCGGCGAGGGTGGCCGGGGTGGGCAGGCAGGCGAACCGCAGCCGACCCGCCAGGCGGCGGGCGGTGCTGGCCTCGACTTCGACAGCCAGCAGT
Organism: Mycolicibacterium agri; assembly: GCF_002553505.1. Classification (GTDB taxonomy): domain Bacteria; phylum Actinomycetota; class Actinomycetes; order Mycobacteriales; family Mycobacteriaceae; genus Mycobacterium; species Mycobacterium agri. Next base: position 277 of record NZ_PDCP01000188.1, read on the forward strand.
CGCTCCAAGGCGACGGTGAGCGAGAGTCCTTCGGCGCTGGCCTGGTCCAAGACGGCGGGTAAGGCTTCGGCGGCCGCGGCCAGTTTGAGTTCGGCCAGATGTGAGCGCAGCTGTTGATAGCGGCTTGCGGCTGCCGTCGGTGCCTCCTCGGTGGTGGTCTTCGGGGTGCGTGGGGTGGGGGTCATTGGATGGTCCTGTTCTGGGCGGCCCGCTCGTAGGCGGATAGGTCGATAACGGTGGAATCGGTTGATGGAGTTGATGTTTGGATTGCTTCGGTGTCGACCCGCAGTATTTGTGCGGCAGCGGCTTTGGCCGCCGGACCGGGTGGGATGCGTTCTTTGCGGCGGTGCGGTCGTCCGGTCGCGGCGGTGGCCATCGCGGCGGTGTCGAGGGCGATGACATGGCCGCTGTCACGCACCATCACCCCGAGCCCGTCGGCGGCCATCCTGTGTCGGGCGATCACGATCCCGCTGGCGGTGGCGATGTCGCAGAACTGGCCACCCACCGGGTGTGACACCACGACCTGGGCGGCGGCCAGTTCCGGGGGCACCGAGTACCGGTTACCGCGATAGGACACCAATGCCTGCCGCGACGCTGTGCGGGTCTCGGAAACGATCACCGGGTAGGGCCGTGCTGGCGCAGGCGTCAGCGGCTCGGTCTTGGCCACCACAGCGACCGAGGACCGGCCGTCGGCGGTGGCCCGCAGCCGGGTGTCGCCGCGCACTGCGGCGAAGCGGTCCAGACTCACCTGAGCCTGCTCCACGGTGGCCTCGTCGGCCAGGGTGCGCCACCAGCGTTGTGCGGCAGTGTGATTGACCTTCTCCACCACACCCTTGCGGTTGCCGCGCCGAGCCGGGCAGATCGCCACCGCCACCCCGTAGTGCTTGGCCACCCCGGCGAACGACGCGGTCACCCGACCCGAGCCAGGGTCACACACAGCGGCCATCCGGTCGAAGCGCCACACCCGCGTCACCCCGCCCAGACCGCGGGTCACGCGGTCGAGGCAGGCGACCAGGTGCGGCTGGTCTTCCGAGGGCGCCAGGGCTGCGCGCCACTTGCCGGAATGCGCTAGCGAGCCCACCAGCAGATGCGCGGTCTTGCCCCACCCCCACCATTCCGGCGGATCGGGCAATTCCAGCCAGTCCCATTGGGTTTCATCACCCGGCTCGTGCGGGATCACCGCGTTCGGGCGCTGTGTGGCCGTGCGGCACGCCTCGCACACTGGGCGCAGATTGCGAGCCCGGATGTTGCGGGTCAGGCTCTGATACGACAAGCCGAACCCCAGCTGCTCGAGCTCGTCGAGCAGGGTGCGCGCCCACAGGTGCGGGTCCTCGGTCAACCTCGCGGTGACGTAGTCGACGAACGGATCGAACGGATCCGGTCCGGAGCGCGCACGAACCCCCGGTTTGCCGTCACCGTTGAGATACTTGCGGACCGTCTTGCGGTCGAAGCCGGTGTGGCGGGCGATCGCTGAGATCGACCAGCCACGACGGCGTAGGGCATGTACTTCCAAGTCGTCCTCCCATGTGAGCATGAGAAAGCGGGCCTCCTTCGATGGAGCAACTGGCGTCAGACACCAGCAGCTTCGAGGGAGGCCCGCCCTTCTCGGCGGAGCCACACGGGTGGGGAATTTCGATGAGCGTCAGTGGGGAATTTCAGCGAGCGCGATCAGCGCAGCGGTCGGCGTAACCAGTGGCGCCAGGTCGGGTCCGTAACCGCCATTCGTTATGCCGTCGATAACAAACGACGCACCTTGTAGCAGGTTGTTTAGGAGTGACTCCAAGTCGTCGGTGTCGCTTGCCAGGGTGATGGGACCACCTGATTGCCAGGGGGATGGGACCACCGTGGCGCGTTACTGAGGATGCTTG
>NZ_PDCP01000189.1 GCF_002553505.1 Mycolicibacterium agri
TTTGTGTGTCCGTCGCTGTACGAGCCGCTCGGCATCGTCAACCTGGAGGCGATGGCGTGCGGTACCGCGGTAGTCGCATCGAATGTGGGCGGTATCCCGGAGGTGGTCGGTCGGGTAGCCGAGGGGGTCGCACCCCTCGGCTCCCACAGAACCGTACGTGAATCTCTCGATTCATACGGCTCTTGCCATCTTGATCACCAGACTCTCGGAACGGCTGTGGTCCATGCCCAGTGCGCGAAGTAGCGCGGGTACTGTGCGGTGACCCGCCGCCACGCCTGCTGGAATGCCCCACGGCCTTGGAACCGCCGATATTTGTTGCGGACCCAACGCATCAGGTAGGCGTTGATGCGCGTCAGGAGGGGATACAGCGCCGACCGATAGAAGGCGCCGTAGTAGTTCATCCAGCCCCGCACAATGGGGTTGATCCATCGTGCGAGCTCGAAGAAGGATTGACCGGTGCGGCGGTGCAGCCTCCAGGACCGCACCTCGCCCCCGATCTTTGTCAAGGCGGCCTGGCTGATCGCGGGGGTGAACGAGACGAACCTGCGCCCGTTTTTGGCCCGCACTCCGCGTGGCCGGAACGTGAACCCGAGGAAGGTAAACGACGTGTGCGGATAGTCGCCGCGCCGTGTGCCGTCCTTGCAGTACACGATCCGGGTCTTGTCGGGGTGCAGCCGCAGCCCGACTTCGACCACCCTGTCCTGCAGCGCAGCCAACACCCGGTGGGCTTGGCGCTCGCTGACGCAGTGCACGACCGCATCATCGACGTAGCGTTCGAATCGGACGGTCGGGAACTCCCGGGCCATCCACATATCAAACGCGTAGTGCAGGAACAGATTTGCCAGCACGGGCGAGACCGGCGACCCTTGCGGGGTGCCCCGGTCTCGCTGCTGCAAGGTGCCGTCGGGCAATGCCACCGGGGCAGCCAGCCACCGGCGCACATACAGCATTACCCACGGCTGATCGGTGTTAGCCTGCACCGCTTTGAGCATGAGGTCCCACGACACGCTGTCGAAAAACTTTTGGATGTCTAAATCGATCACCCAGTCGGTTTTCCAACACCGCTGCCGACACAACTCCACCGCGTGGACCGCCGCGCGGCCCGGCCGGTAACCATAGGAGTCATCATGGAAGATCGCTTCGGCCTTCGATGTCAACTCCTCGGCCACCACCGTTTGCGCCACCCGATCGGCCACTGTGGGCAGCCCCAGCATCCTGGTCCCGCCGCCGTGCGGCTTCGGTATTTCCACCGCACGCACCGGAGGCGGAAAGTAACTGCCCGAAGACATCCGATTCCAGACCTTGTACAGATTGTTCTGCAGGTCGGCCTCGAACGCCTCGATGGTTACCCCGTCTATGCCCGGTGCGCCCTTATTCGCCCTGACTTTCTCCCACGCCTCCGCAACCGCCCATTTCGAAATCTCGAACGGCTTGCCCGGCGACTTCAACTCGCTCATCCGACTCCTCCCGAACCCCACCGGGTTTCGGTTGATCCAACGAACACAGTCACAGATGACCCGGCCCCTTCGCTCCACTCCCATTACAGGAGCTTCATCACTACTACGAGCCGGTCCGCCGGCCGGACCGCAACGGTACTCACACCCCGGCACACCCGGGGCTACTCCCTGTCTCCCGCTCAACAACCCGAGCAGAAAGTGTCGTTCCGGCCTTCTCCCGTTCCATGCAAAAGCCGCAGACCGGGCTCGCGTCGCCTCCATGCCGGACACCGCCTGGCCAATCAACGGGCACCCGCCAGACTCATCCCGGGATCCGTCTGACACCCCGGTTTCGATGCCACCTGTAGTTTCTTTCGACACGTCAACAGCGCTTCGCTTACGCTCGCCTTCCCGATCCCCACCTGACACGTCCACCCGTGCCTTTTCCACATCGCTCACCACGATCGCGTTACCACCTGAGTTAGGACATTTTGCTTAGTGCCCCGGTTCGGGGATGTTGAGGCTGGTCAGAATTTGTCGTTGGGGCTCGGG